>CAZJMX010000014.1:0-105143 GCA_964547345.1 uncultured Smithella sp.
GGCGGCGCAGACGGGATGCATCCTGGGCCTGGCGCGGGATGCTGTACATCTGCTGCAGGGCTTCCGCCGTCAGTCCCATGTTTGCGGTCGCCGGATCAGCGGAGGGGGCCATTGAGGGCTGTACCGGCATGGGCGGAATCATTTTGTAGGGTTCAGTGGACAGGGGGAATTTGCAGAATGCCTGGCTGTAGGACTCCATGCCGCCGGCGATCATGATATCGGCCTGGCCGGCAATGATTCTCCATGCCGCGTGGTTGATGGAATCAATGGCCGAACCGCACTGCATTTCGACATAGGATGCCGACGAGCTCAGGGGGAGACCGGCAGCCTGAGAGATCCAGCGGGCCGGGTTCATGGCGGAGATACAGCCGATCGCCGATCCGGCAAAAACGGAGTCTACATGACCGCCCTTCTCAATAATTTTGGTTTTATCGAGCAGGCCTTTCAGAGCAATGCCGCCCAGATCCTCCGCTCTAAACGTTTTCAGGGTGCGTCCCAGGGTTCCGAAAGCTGTTCTGACCCCTTCCACAAATACTACATCTCTTTTACTCATGACCATTTCCTTTCATACATTATCGTTTTTTATATTTTGGTTTCCCGTTAAAATCAGACTTTAATATTTCCCGCCTTCATGGTCTTTGTGGCTTTAAAAATATCCAGGGGAAACTTCTGGTGAATCTCTTCGAGCTTTGCCAGAAGCACCGGATAGCCGATGCTTTGAGCCAGCGCGAAAGGACCGAAAGGAGAACCGCCGCCATTGGCCATCGCCAGATCGACCTCTTTGGGGTCATCCGCAATGCCTTCCTCCAGAATCTTGGTCGCCTCATTCACCTGCAGAGCAATCATGTGGTTGAAATCGTATTCTTGGGTCGCTTTGGCCGGATCGATTTTGGGACGTCCCTGCGACCAGTCATAAAAACCTTTGCCGGTTTTTTTGCCGAGCGTTCCTGCTTTCAGATAGGCCATCAGGGCATCCGACGGCTGGTAATCCGGAGAAAGCACTTTGGCAAAATATTCGAGGCCATGAACGGCGATGTCAATGCCGACATAGTCGGTCAGTTCAAAGGGCGTCATGGGCATGACCGCTTTGAAAGCCGCGTCGAATTCTTCCGGCGTGGGATGACCGGCTTCCAGAATTTTGGAAAGGAAAACACCCCCCGTCTGATTGACACGGTTATAAATAAAGCCCGGAGAGTCTTTCTTGACAATAACCGGAACCTTCTTAATCTTTTTGGCAATGTCATAACCGATGGCAACGGATTCATCGGAGGATTTTCCGCCTTTAATCACTTCGACCAGTTTCATCAGAATGGCCGGATTGAAAAAATGATAGCCGATGACTTTATCCGGCCGGCTGGTGGCGGAGGCAATCTCGGTAATGCTGATATTGGAGGTGTTAGAAGCCAGAATCGCGTGCTTGGGAGCAAATTTATCCAGATCGGCAAATACGCTCTTTTTGAGTTCGAGTTTTTCCGGAACAGCTTCAATAATAAAGTCGGCATCTTTCACCGCTGTCTGTAAATCCACCATCGGAGTGAGCCGGGACAGGCAGTCCGTGTATGCCTCCGGGGTCATTTTGCCCTTGTCCTTAAATTTATCAAAGCTCGCCTTGATGCCGGCCATGCCTTTGTCGACAAACTTCTGGTCGATATCGCGTAAAACGACTGAGTAGCCTCCCATCAGGCAGCAGGCGGCAATTCCATGTCCCATATCGCCTGCGCCGATCATGGCTATCTTCTTTACATCTTCAGATTTCATATGTATTCTTTTCCCTTCAAATAGTTTTTTAGTATCCAAAATGATCAAAAAATCATTATTTGTTTATTTCATCGAACTTTCCGATTGTTCAGCCGACCGATGCTGATCAATGAAATGAAATAATGCTTCCTGACTGCTGACCCCCAATATGCGGCCTATTTCTTTCCCATCGCTCATCAGCAAAAAAGTGGGGGTTCCGCTGATCTGTAACCTCTTTTTAAATATTTCCATGGAGTCCTGCGCTACTAAGCCAACTTTCAATTCTTTTTCATATTTTTGTGCTACATTCTGCAAAACCTTAAACTGCCTGGAAAAACTATCGTCATATGCCATGCAAACCAACAGAACTGGCTTTTTTTCTAAAATCACGTCTTTAGTAAAATTTTCCGGCCGAATTGAACAAACCCAAGGGTCCATGATTTTTAAACCACCTTATGAATGTTTGTTGCTCTGACAATGTGTAAAGTGAAACAGCATCCCCGTTCCCGCTATGGAGAACGGGGATGTTTTCTTGATCCGCTGATCTCAATCAGCACAATGCCGATCATTCATAGAGCGCATTATTGCGCTATCGGCACCCAGCGAACCAAAGAGGGATCACTTATTTTGCTCATTTTCTTGTATTTATTGAAGTCTGCCCGGGTTTGCGGGAATGTAAGAATACAGTCAACTTTGGAGAATTTCCCGTCTTTAACATATTGCATGGTGACACCGTTGTTCATAACGCCGTTGTCCTGAATATTGTAAAACTCAGAGGGGTATTTATCGCCCAGGGCCGGCAGGGCTTTGTCGATATTGCGACGAACAACCCTGGCATCGATTGATTGCGATGCTTGAATGGCGCGGGCGATCACGTGCATCATCGTGTAGTTGATCGTGCATTCCGACGTGATGTCTCTTTTATAAGCTTCAACAAATTTTTTATTGAAAGCCGGTATAGCCGGCAGAGGCACATCCGCGATAGAACACGTGCTGATCATTCCTTCAAGAATCTTCATGTCTTTGAGTACTCTGGCAACATAATCCGGTTTGGCCTGGTCAATCAGCACAAAACCTCCCTTGAACCCCATGTTCCTGGCCTGCTCGATGACCAAAACAGTGGTCGACGAAGGACCGCCGATAAGCAGAAAATCGGGTTTTTTGGCCAAAGCTGCGGTCAACTGAGTTGAGAAATCCGTTTCTGTATAATAGTTGGCGGGAAAGTCGGCAACTACACGCCCGCCCTTGTTGATCCAGGCATGTTTGAAAACCGTGCGCCATCCGTCGCCGTATGGGCCCAGGGTAACGACCATTCCGGCATTGCGATAGCCGCGCTCCCAGGCTGCGTTGGCCATTTGTTGGGCGTAGTTAACGAAATTCGGCACGGGATTGATGACCATCGGGTGTCCCTTGTCATTAATGATATGAACACTGGAGTAGGCAGCGATAATAAAATCCTGCTGAGGGATCGCCATGATAGAGCCCAGTGTTGTGGCAATAGGGTTAAAAACCGCAATGGCCTTTTGCTGATTGACGAAACGCAGCGCGTTATTTTTCGCCAGAATTGGATCGACCCGGTCATCGAGCTTTTCCAGTTTGAATGTGTATTTTTTACCTTTGACAGTAACGCCGCCCGCGGCATTGATTTCTTTAACCGCCATATCGATGCCGAATACGCAATCCTGACCATACTCGGCGGCGGGTCCGCTCAAAGGCCCGCTAAAACCGACGACAATTTCTTCCGCCTTACTACTTCCTGCCCAGGAAATGACAAAAACAGCAGCAACCAAACAAATAAACGCTCTCAGATACTTCATTTTTCAGATCCTCCTTTTTTGTTGTTTCTCTTTGCGACCTCTTTTCGCTCATTCTTAAAATTGTATTAATCTTTTAGTAGGCAAAAGCCTCTTCCGTCATTTCGAGTGGTGATTTATCCCCCATCTTGATCGCTTCTGAACGGGCTTTGACTGTGGTCAGAATGTCATTGGCAAAGAATTTTGCCGACGCAATCCTGCCGCTGTAGAAAGCAGCTTCCTTGTCTTGGCTCTGCAGCGCTTTTTGCTTTGCGGAAGAATCGGCGCCTTTGGCGTCATAGATGGCTTGCAGTTTATCGTAAGCAATGGAGCCTGCGTCGAGCAGGAAGTGGCCCATCAAAACGTCGCCGAAGATTTCCAGGAATTTGCTGGCATTGAGAACGGGGAGAAGGAAATCTCCCGCTTTTCCGACCTGGGCAAAAAACATCGTCATCTCCAGACAGGCATTCGCGGCTTCTTCCAGAATGGCTATGGACTTGCCCAGTTCCTTGTGAGATTTCAGCTTGGCGATGTTGGCCTGAATGATGCCGGCCATATTCATGAGGTTCGCGCCTTTTTTCTGTCCCAGCTTGCGTCCCACCAGATCGAGCGCCTGGATGCCGTTGGTGCCTTCATAAATGGGGGCGATCTTGGCATCGCGCAGATATTGCTCCACAGGATACTCTGAACAGTAGCCGTAACCGCCGTAAACGTCCATCGCCATCGAGCAGATCAGCACACCCTTGTCGGAACAATAGGCCTTGATAATCGGCGTCAGAAGGTCGGTCAAACCCGCATACTTTGCCCTTTCCTCTTCGGTTTTTGCAATCTTGGACATATCGAAAACAAATGCGGTGAAGGAGCAGAGGCTTCTCATGCCTTCCACATGGGCTTTCATCCAGAGAAGTCTTCTGCGGATATCAGGGTGATTGATGATGGTGACGGGTTTGGCATCCGGATTTCTCGCCTCCCAGATCGCGGTGCCCTGGACGCGTTCCCTGGCATAGGCTACAGCGTGTTCAAAGGCTGCCGACCCGAGATCAAGGCCTTGCATGCCCGTTCCCAGTCTGGCTTCGTTCATCATCTGGAACATGACCTTGATGCCTTCGCGTTCTTCACCCAAAAGTTCGCCGATGCAGCTTCCGTTTTCGCCGAAATTCAAAGTGGCCGTAGCCGATCCTTTAATGCCCATTTTGTGCTCAATGCCACCCGTGTTGACGTCATTTCCCTCGCCTACGGAGCCGTCATCATTGACGCGGTATTTGGGGACGATGAAAATGGAGATGCCTTTGGTTCCGGGAGGGTCTCCTTCGATACGCGCCAGAACGGGGTGAATGATGTTGGGCGTCAGATTGTGATCGCCCGAGGAAATGAAGCACTTGGTTCCCGTGATCAGATATTTTCCGTCCGGCAATTTCCTGGCCGATGTTTTGAGCGCACCGACATCGCTGCCTGCGCCGGGTTCGGTAAGACACATGGTGCCCGTCCAAACACCCTCATAGAGCTTATACATGTATTTGTTCTTCTGCTCTTCGGTTCCGAAGGAATGAATGAGTCCGGCAGCGCCGTGCGTCAGGCCCGGATACATGCAAAAGGCATAGTTGGCAGCGCCGAAGAGTTCCAGTATCGAAAATCCCACGGAATAGGGAATGCCCTGGCCGCCTACGTCGGGCGAATCCATGGGATTCATCCAGCCGCCCTCGCAATACTTTTTGAAGGGTTCACGGAAGCATTCAGGAGCCGTCACTTTCCCGTCTATGAACCTGGCTCCGACCTGGTCGCCTTCCTTCAGTGTCGGGGCAATCACGTTAACGGCCAGTTTCTCGGCCTCGTTCAGAATCATTAACAGATCATCTTTGGTGAAATCTTTAAAGCGTTCCGATTGCAGCAGTTTCTCGACGTCGAGCTGCTCAAAAAGAACGAACCGTTGATCCCGCGTGTTGACAATTAAATTGCTCATTAATAGTTACGTCTCCCGTCTTAATATATGATGCAGTCCGGCATGGATGCCTGTTTCCCGGACAATGTGTAAAACGTAACAACACGAATCGTGCCACAGGAACATTGCGCACAAATAAAATAATAATGTGTTATATTGGTATGTTATTAAATTGAAAGAAAAACATGGAGAAACCGACATGTAATATATTACACATTGTAATATTACAGTTTGTAATATATTACATGTTCAATCCGACCAGACGATATGACTTTTTTATTTGTTCTTGCGGTAAAGGGTGGGACGGCTAATACCAAGAAGACGAGCAGCTTTGGATTTATTTCCTTTCGCTTCGCTTAATGCTGCCAATATTGCCTGAGCACTGACCTTTTCTTTCACGTTGCTTTTTTGTCGCATCATCTTTTCCGAGCTGCCGCCATCCCTGACTTCCGACGGGATGTGCTCAAGCGTAATGACCTGGCCACGGCAAAGCACGAAAGCATGCTCTATCACATGCTCCAATTCCCTGATGTTGCCAGGCCAGGAATAAGACATGAACTTATTGAGCACTTCGTTAGATAATCCATCGATCTCTTTTTTGAAGCGTTTGTTAAACATGTCGCAAAAATGATCAACCAAAAGCGGCAAATCCTCCAGTCGATCCCGAAGCGGAGGCATGGTGACTTCCACAACCTTGAGGCGGTAATACAGGTCTTCGCGAAACTCACCTTTCCTCACTTTTTCTTTCAGGTCTTTATTGGTGCTGGCGATAATCCGGACATCCACCTTCTGCGGTTTCGATTCCCCAACCCGCTCAAAAATCTTTTCCTGAATCACACGCAGAAGCTTCAATTGGATCAGGGGTGAAATGTCGCCGATCTCGTCTAAGAGAATCGTCCCCCGGTCCGCTGCCTGAAAACGCCCCTGCTTGTCATGAATAGCCCCGGTAAAGGCGCCCTTGACGTGACCGAAGAGCTCGCTCTCCAGGAGACTCTCCGTCAAGGCAGAACAATTCACCGTAACAAAAGGATTGAAGGCCCGCTGTCCATTGTAATGAAGGGCCTTGGCGACAAGTTCCTTCCCCGTCCCGCTCTCCCCGGTAATCAAAACCGTAGTTTCCACATTGGACAAGTCATCCAGAAGGCAATAAATATCTTGCATCCGCTTGCTTTTACCAATCATGCTTTGAAAACTGTGTCGCTCCCGCAATTCCCTTTCGAGATCCCTCAGAAGCGTGATATCCCTGATAACCAGCAGGGCTCCTGTAAATCTGCCTTCCTGATCCATGAGCGGTGAACTGGTCAAACTCACGAGTTGCTGCTGACGTCGCAAATGATTGCACTCAATTTTATATTCTTTAATGGTCTCCTTCTTTTCCAGAGTTTGCCTGATCACCTCATAGCAGGATTTATTGCACGTGCTTAACGACTGGGGAAACATCTTGCCTGTAATTTCCTGGACGGCAATGCCGCAACTATTCTCTATTTCCTGGTTTGCCAGGATAACCCTCTGCTCCGAATCCAATGTAATGATCGCATCTTTGACGCTCCTGAAGATGGCCTCCAGCTGGACACGGTGTTCAGCTAATTCTTTTTCCGCCTTCTGGCGCTCTGTAATATCCCGGTTTACAGCCCGAAACCCCGTAACATTCCCTTCTTCATCCCGAATCAGGGAAACGGAAGCCTCGACCGTTCTGCGGGTGCCATCCTTTCGGATAATTTCATAAACAATATTCTTACCCGGAATTCCCGTTCGGTAGACTTCGTTAAATGACTGAAAGACATTTTGAGCCGTCTCGTCATCCATATAAGATCTGTAATTTTTACCCAGGGCTTCAACATCTTCATCATCAATTCCCAGCATTCTTCTGTTGGCAAGATTGCCGAAAGTTCCGTTGCCCTGCAGATCCACTTCACTGACACCATCTTCAATCTGCTCGATAATGCTCTTGGAATTCATCAAATGATATTTGAGATATTTTTCGGCTTTGATAAATGGGGTGATGTCGATCAGATAGCCTTTATTGGCCGGTCTGCCCTGATAGGTTGACGTCCTGCCGCCCATGTGCACCCAGAGCATTGTTTTATCGTTCTTGAAAACACGGATGATGGGCCGATCCGAAACCGGCTGTGTTTCATCTTCCGGTATTTCGAGTTTGACCAGCCTTCGATCTTCCGGATGAATAATCTCCCAGATGGATTTCCCGACCAGCTGTTCAGGGGTTTTATGCCCCAGGATAGAAGATAGATTTGCGTCGACATAACTGAACAACCCTTTTTGAATAATATAGACGCCAACCTGTAATTTTTCGTACTCCGCCTCTTTCATCATTTTACACCAACGTTTTTTCCAGGCTGTCATGGGCAGAACGGAAATTTATGAGATGCTGCTCCATGGAACATATACGATAGCAAAAATTGAAATCCCATTTACTGATGAATTGTTCCGCCAAAGCTTGTCAGTCCCGGTTTCATGCCGTCTTGCTATGAACTTTTTAAAAGTGTTACTTCAAAAGATATCCCACAAGTTCCTTTTCAAAAACGGCCAGGACCTCATCGACTTCCTTCTGGCGCATGAATCGTTTGGACGCTGCGTACATGGGAATGCCCAGACGGAAAAGATCTTTGGCGTAAACTTTTGCTGCTGCCAGTATGTCGCCGTTTTCAGGGATCAGATCGTCGATGATGCCTTTGTCAGAAGCCTCGCGGGGCGAATACGCATGGGCGTGCAGAAGCGCTTCTTTCCAGAAACCGGGCGGAATCGAAGAGCGGCAAATGAGCAATATCCAGCTGGGCAAAACCATATGATTGGCAATTTCATTGATCTGGATTTTATAAGGACCGTCAACCGCCATGAAGCGGTCGCAGGCATAAGAAAGAATGGCGCCGCCGGCAATGGAATGGCCGCAATAGGCGGCAATGGTCGGAATCGGAAACAAGTAAATGCGCAGCATGATCGTGGCAAACGTTTTCTGAAACTTGAACTGCTCTTGAATCGTTAACGTCGGCAGAAGCTTCAGATCCAGCCCGGCGGAAAAAACACCTGGCTTGGCCGTAAAGATGAGCACTTGGGCGTTATCGGCTTCGGCTCGGTCAAGACAATCGCTCAGCTCGCTGAAAAAGTCCCAGTTCATCACATTCATTTTTCCGTCATCCAGGGTAATTTGAGCGATACGATCTTCAATTGAATACTGCATTTTTTTCATGATTATTAGTCTCCTGTTTCATTGGGATTATAGTTGTACCGGGTTCGACCCGTTTCCTGCCAGATGTGAATACCGCACGCGTTGGCCATGGCCTGCAGCAATGTGGATTTTCCGGAGCCGTTTTCACCGGCAAATAATGTCACCGGTGTTTCGAAGGTCATGCGCTCAGTGCTTTGAAAAACGGGCAAGCTGAAAGGATAGTTTGCCCGGGTTGGATATTTTGATGAAAGAAGGGTTACGTTTTGCACATGCATGGCTTCATTAAATAACACAAAAACGAACTTGTCAATGATCTGTCTTGAGCATCCGCCTCGGTCACAGCGAGATCCCCATCCATTTCTGTTTTCCGGTGAAGGATCTGCGTCAAATTTTTCCAGGCATGACCATGCACTATCGTTGAGCATGGATTGCCTGTTTCACATCATTTCTCTTGACTGAACACGCCGGCACGGGAAAATCGAACCAATCCGAAATCGCCATGTCCGTACCGATGCCATGCATAAAGTTATAAACCGCTTTATTCAACCCTTGCGCAAACACATGATGCGCACAACCACTGGGATCAACATGTATGAGATCATTTCCGGCAAACGCACCGGCAGGAGAGTCTGATATCGTACAAGAATATTTCTTTGGATTTTTTCCGACATCGCTATGAACGGTGGCGGTAAACCTGTGCCAGAAAGCGGATTGGATCAGCCCCTCGTGAAAGAACTGACGGACGATCTCCAGGGCATCGATGGTTTCCTGTTCGGTTTGTGTCGGGAAACCGTACATCAGATACGCATGCACCATGATGCCGGCCTTGGTAAAATGGTCGCACACTTGCGCCGCCTGACGAATCGTCACCCCTTTATTCATTAACTTCAAAAGCCTGTCTGCGGCCGCTTCCAGCCCACCGGTTACAGCAATGCAGCCGGACGTTGCCAGTAATTGGCAGAGCTCTTCGGTGAAAGCATGTTCAAAGCGGATATTGGTCCACCAGGAAATGCCGATTTTTCTTTTTATCAATTCTTTGGCCACCTCTTTGAGGACCGCAGGCGGCGCAGCCTCGTCCACAAAATGAAAACCACGGTGTCCTGTTTGAGCAATCACCTGCTCAATGCGGTCCACCAGTACTGAGGCGGGGGCGCTCTCATAACGTTTGATGTAGGGAAGCGTGGTATCGCAGAAAGAACATTGATGCCAGTAACAACCATGAGCAAGGGTCAACTTATTCCAGCATCCGTCGCTCCACAAACGGTGCATGGGATTGGCCATCTCAATGAGCGACAGGTATTGATCCAAACGAAGGTCGGAGTAATCCGGACAGCCGGTCTCGGCATGATGAAAATCGGGTTTCTGATCATCATGGATATACCGCACTTCATCGCCCGTCAGGATAAAGGTTCTTGTGAGTTCCTCCTTGTTCTTCTGTCCCAGGAGATGCTCAAGGATGCTTAAAAAAGGACGTTCGCCATCATCCAGAGAAATGAAATCCAGGTAATCAAAAATCGCCGGTTCCGACAAATTCCGAAGTTCCGTATTCACAAATCCGCCGCCGGCAACGATTTTAATGCGGGGAAAATGCTTTTTGATCCATTGAGCGCATTTTAATCCCGCATAGAGATTTCCGGGAAAGGGTATGGTAAGCCCCACAACATCGGGACGAACCTGTTCGACATGGTCTTTGAGCAATTCCAGCAACCGGACCTCAAGAATATTTTCCGGCTGCTCTAAGGCATGCTTAAGCGGAGTAAAAGAATGCGCCGACATGCCCAGTTTTTCAGCATACCGGCTGAAACCAAAATAGGGCGTTACCGCGTCTTTGATGAGATCGCCTATATCCTCAATGTACAGCGTTGCCAGAAACCGGGCTTTATCATTTATCCCGATGTTTCCAAAGGACCATTCCAGATCGGGCATGGAATCAAATCGGGAAGCCCTCGGCAAAAATGTTTCACTGCCCAGGAGCGAGGCTTGCGTATTATCCCGGTACTGCAGGAAACTCATAACCTGGTCGATGGTCTGCACATAGCTTGCTTGATTCTTGAGAATGTGACGGGAATTCCGGGACATCTTCTTACCGGTATGCAAAATGGAGTCGAAGAGTTTTTGAAGACCTTCCCGTGAAAAAATGACGTTGATCAATTCAATCCCGAGATCCACCTGAACCACGTCATAACCTTGCGATTTCAAAAATCCCTTCAAATAAGGCGTTGCCGGATACGGCGTATTCAATTGGGTAAAAGGTGGTGTAATGAGAAGGGTTTTTATAGGCATAGTTAAACGATAGGATGAAAGATCAGCCCAGACAATGCGCCAAACGAACCGCACCTGAATTTTGCCGTTTTCACAAAAATAGATAAGACGCGTCTATGCCGTCTTTTATTAAAGAGAGTTGCTCATGATCCATGTCCAGGGGCATGTCACAGAGCAACCCCTCTCGAATTAGATACTAGAGCTTCCGAACGTTCTCAGCTGCAGGACCCTTAGCGCCCTGAACAACATCGAAACTGACACGATCACCCTCGGCCAGCGATTTAAAACCTTCGCCCTGTATCGCGGAATGATGCACGAATAAGTCCTTGCCGCCGTCCTGCTCAATAAAACCAAATCCCTTTGTATCATTAAACCACTTCACTTTGCCTTCGGCCATTTTTCCATTCTCCTTTTTTTAGTTTATTCTATATTGGCGCTAACAACAGATGCCATCTGCATCATATCAATCGTCTGATCTTCTTTTAATTGGGTTAAATCAGTTAATTTGCCGGTCTTACTGGTAGTTTTGGTATTGTTAAAGATTTTAATCAATTTAGCGTCAGCCACAATATTCTTGCCGGCATTTTCCGGTTTACCATTGACCGTTTTGGTTTGTAGATGGTTGGCCTTAATGTAGTCCCACAACTTTTTGGTTATTTCCGTGCGAGGAAGCTCGCCAACACCCAGCAATGCCGCCAGATCCGCTTTTAATTTTACCGGTTTATTCAATCCTTTTTCTTCTGCCATGTTTACGACTCCGTTCTTTAAACTGCCTTTTTATTTTTTTATCACATATTGTGGAAGGAGTATAAGAATTTTCTGTCGAATTTGTCAATAAAAGATAGAACATAAAAGATAGAACATCTCTAAATGAGCGACTCTCTCTTTTGATCAGCTGGTTTTCCCCTTGACTTCGACACGCCGTTGCTGCTACTTTTTCCGGACTTGTTTAACCGGTAAAGCTGAGTGAATGAGTCGTTTTGTTCAATTAACCCCCACAAGGAGAGACAATCATGGATTTCGAATTGACCGAAGAAATGAAAATGTTGAAGGAAATGGCCTATAGATTTGCTGTGGCGGAGGTGAAACCGGTTTCGCAGGAATGCGATGAACACGAAAAATACCTGCCGGAAATCCGCATCAAGGCGGCGCAAAACGGCCTGGTCGGCGCGTGGGTTCCGGAAGAATACGGCGGATCAGGCGCCGGCATTTTGGGCAATACCATTATCACGGAAGAAATATCCAAAGTGGATATGGGCATCAGCCTCAATATTGTCGCCTCGGGTTTCGGATGCGAATCCATTCTCAACTACGGGACGGAGGAGCAGAAAAAGACCTATCTGACACCGATGTGTGAAGGCGCGACCGTCAGCGCCGGCGCTTATACCGAACCCAATGCCGGAACGGATGTTGCCGGCTACAAAACACGCGCAGTCAAAGACGGCAACGACTACATCATTAACGGCAATAAAATGTTCATCACCAACGGCACGGTCTGCGATTTCATGGTGGCACAGTGCATCACCAACCCTGAAGAAAAAAAGCACAACAGCTTCAGCCTGATTATTATTCCGGCCGACGCCAAAGGGGTCACGCGCAATAAAATGCATGGAAAAATGGGCATTCGCGCGAGCGACACCGCGGAAATCGCGCTGGAAGACGTGCGCGTTCCTCAGTCAAACCTGGTAGGCAAGGAAGGACAAGGTTTTCGCCAGCTCATGCACTTTTTTGATATCACCCGCGTCATGGTTTCCGGCCAGGCGCTGGGACTATCTGAGGCCTGCCTGGAAACCAGCATTAAATACGTGAAGGAAAGAACAGCCTTCGGCGCGCCGCTGGGGTCTTATCAAATGACCCAGATGAAGCTCACCGAAATGGCCATCCGTATCGAAGCGCTCAGGGGCCTGGTTTACAAATCCGCCTGGCTTATTGATCAGGGAAAACCTGATTATACGCTGGCCGCGATGGCTAAATTTTATGGCGGGCAAACCGCCGTCTTTTGCGCCAATTACGCGGTTGAACTGCACGGCGGCTACGGCTACATTGAAGAATATCCCGTGCAGAAATGGTATCGCGACGCAAAAATCCTGGAGCTTTATGAAGGAACCAAGGAAGCTGAAATTATGACGATTGGAAGGGCGCTACAGGCAAGATAATGATAATTGCAGGGAACGGTTTGAAACCGTTCCCTGCAATTATCTCATGCAAACACTTATATTGAGTTGAGCCGCACTTGACCCGACCGGCAGATTATCATTGAGCAGTATCTTGGCAATTGTTTGAGTCAGATACCTTGAACGCTATATGGTTATAAGAACGCACAGGCAGAGGTTCACCCTCCATAACTGCCATCCAAATGCCACCGACAATAAAGAACTTCTCATGGGATAATGAAAAGTTCTCCTTTGAACTGTCATAAACCTCTTCAGCATCAAAGATTGTTCGCAGAAAGTTCCCCATTTTTTCAACATCTCTGACAATCATTGTGATGTGACTTATTGTTTCGATCATATATTTTTTGCTCTAACGAGTCCGTAGAAAAACTCCAAAATAAATTTTCGTCCTATTTTCGGGGGTATTTTTACCCCTCCCATCGCATGATCGTCGATTGTGGGGCATTCTCCGAGGACGTTTTTTCATGCATCCACCGCTGAATGCCGCTTCCTGACTTATTCTACAAGCTCAACGTAAAATTCATCGGGAGCGTAGCGATCGGGTGTATTGTTTTTTATGTATTTGTTCATTCCAGCTCAATGACGTACATTTTCTTTACTTCATCGAACAGAACTGACATCGCGCAGGGATAATTCGCACCTACGGAACGAAATATCTCGACAATCTTTACCAGTGTTATGTAATAAAGCATTTTTTTGCTCGCATAATCTGATGCCACAAATACCCCAACTAACGCCTCTCCAAATGGAATAAATGGGGTAAAGATTAGGCTATGGATAAACTGGTTGCAAACCTCAGTGACATTAAGGCTATTACTCGTAACTGACATTAAATTAAAAAGCTCTGATAGTTTATGTTCATTTAGCAACTTTACTTTTTTATCCGTTGCAGGATAAGCAGATAGCGACACAAATTTATTGACGACTGAGGCGGACACCTTTCGCGATTCGATGAGCTTTCTGATAATAAAAAAACCAAGAAATAGATCCTTCTCAAGAACGAAGAAGGATCGCTCTGACCACCGTTTTTGACTATACCGTTTCTCCAGCCTTATCGCTATCCTAAGTAACTCGTCTTTCCATAGCTGAGATTCATTGATCAATGCACTTAATCCTTTCTGAACATAACGAGTCTGTAGAAAAACTCAATAATAAAATTTTTACGCCATTTCTCGGGGTCTTTTTACCCTTCCTCATCGTGAGATCGTCTTTTGTGAGGCATTCTCCGAGGTCGTTTTTTAAGCATCGTGCGCTGAATGCCGCTTTCTGACTTATTCTACAGGCTCAACGAAGAGCTGCACCCGATCGCAGCCCAGCGGGCCATATAGAGGTTAGCATTTTTTATTTTGATACATATTTATAATCAACTAAACGCTTTTTTATAATCTTCAATTCGTCGTCAGTAAATAATTCTTGGTATTCAGGATTATCCCAAATTACTGCTTCAACTGTTAAATCGAGCCTGCCACGCTCCCAAAGAGCAGTGTATCCATCAGATACTGTCGGAGAATTTATTAGAATATGTGCCGTTTCTAAGCCACCGTTTTGATCAAGCATCTGTAAATACCGTGCGGCATTATAATGAGCTTCCAGTCTTGCACGTCTGTAAATATCTTGCATTGTTAATTCAAAGCGTGCATTTAATTCATCACCCATAAATGCCTCCCATTAATATTCTATGCTAACGATTAATATACCCACCTGGTATTTTCCGAATTTTCATTATCTTTATACTCAATTCAAAAAAGAATCTAAAGTAAATAAATGTTTAAAATCATATGAAATGAAATTTTGACGCCGGGTATATCATGGTCATCAAGACCAAAAGCCCGGCGGGTAATTTATGGGAAATTTGTCCAATGTAAAGAAATCAATTGAGCGCAAAGTCCGTCGAGACGGTCTCGGTGACGGCAACCTTCTGCCCTTCGGTGAAGCTAATGGTCGTGCTGCTGATAACGCCGATCCAGATGGGCCGCGAGACCCTATGCACGTTGAGGATCATGCCAGCCTTAGCGATTTGATTCGCCGGGCCTGGTAATCTTCTCCGATGACCAGCCCCCGCAAATGATTCAGATTTAGGGGCTGGTCAGTTTACAATCATTTCCTATTCAGTGTAAGGCGGTTCCCCCTGGACGGATTTTGTCAATTCCATGGCCTTTTTTACCTGATCCCGGGTTCCTCTGAAAACAATCCATACTGCCCCTTCCGCGCCACTGACGCCGCCGGCGCTGGCCTGGAAAGCAGTCGCTCCCGTCAGTATTTTAACGGCCTCAAGCTCTGTCACAATTTCTCCGGTGAGAAGCCACATGGAGGGAATATTATGGCCCGGAAACAGCGCTTTTGAACTGCCTGCCGGGGGAGACAACGTCTCCATTGGCTCGCGCATCTTCAATGTCAGATCCACGATATCCCCTGCAACCAGCTTCTCCAGGCCGACCGGAATAACGAGGTGAGCCTTGCGTGCCACGATGATGGGCATGGTGGCCCCTGTCGTTCCCCCTTCCGGGTGCAGAATATTGACCGCCGCGATCTTGTTTTTGTAGTCCAGGGCATTGGCCCCCTTGATGACGACGTCGCCTCGCTTCAGCTTCTTTGCGGCATCTTCAAGCGTAATATCGACGACCTTGCCTTTCTCCAGAATCAGGTGGTTCACGGGTTTCGTCTTAGGCAGATATTTGGCCCCTTTCTCGGGCTCAATTCTTCCTGTCACAAATGCTGCATGGTTGACTTTACCGCCGGCGATCTCCTCTGCCACATAGGCATTGGTCGTTCCCTTGATAACAATGACCATGCCGTTTGCGAGGGCATTTTTAACGATCGGCATCTGTGCCACAGCCTTGCCGATCAGCCTTTTGGATTCGGCGACAGTCAGAATCACTCCGCTCTGAACGATTTTATCCGATCCCCCACTTTCCGATTCCGCCGCGGACGAGATTCCTGAAAATAGCAAGGGTCCGCCAAGGGTAATCACAAACAGAAAGATAACCCCCTTCAATATTTTTTTCATAATGTGTTCCTCCTTTTGATGTAAGATTCATTTTGTCTTAATGTCACATGCTCATTGGATGCCGGAAATATTTCATCCCCTGTCAGTTCATTACTCCTTGATGACTTCCCGGGCGATGACGATGCGCTGAATTTCGGATGTGCCTTCGTAGATGGTTGTGGCGCGCGCGTCACGATATAAACGCTCGACCTTATAGTCCTTCGTGTATCCATAACCGCCGTGAACCTGAAGCGCCATGTAAGCGGCAGAATTGGCGGTTTCCGAGGCGAACAGTTTAGCCATCGAGGCTTCTTTGGTAAACTTCAGCCCCCGATCCTTGCGATCCGCCGCAGCCAACGTGAGCCACGAGGCGGCTTCGATCTTTGTTGCGGCATCCGCGATCATAAACTGAATGGCCTGAAACGAGTTGATGGATTTTCCGAACTGGCGCCTTTGTTTGGTATAGGAAATGGCTTCATCCAGGCAGGCCCGCGCAATGCCCGTGGCTTGCGATGCAATGCCGATTCTGCCGCTGTCGAGGGCGCGCATGGCCACCTTGAATCCTTCACCGGGGTTTCCGAGCAGGTTACTTGCGGGAATTTCACAGTCTTCAAAAACAAGTTCGACGGTATTGGACGCCCGAAGACCGAGCTTTTCTTCTCTGGTTCCGATGGTAAAGCCGGGTGTGCCTTTCTCTACGATGAAAGCGGAAAGCCCCTTGGTTCCCTTCTCCTGGCCGGTTCTGGCAATCAGATTGATGACGTCGGCATACTGCCCATGCGTTATAAAAACCTTGGTTCCATTGAGAATGTACTTGTCTTTATTCAGAACGGCTGTGGTCGTCATCGAGCCGGGGTCAGAGCCTGCGCCCGGCTCCGTCAAGGCAAAAGCGCCCAGCAGCGATCCTTCGGCAAGTCCCGTCAGCCATCTTTCTTTCTGCTCTTTCGTGCCGAATTTCAAAAGGGGCTCGGTGGAGAGATTGGCAACCGACATGGTGACGGCGGTTGACGCACAGGCGTAAGCTATTTCCTGGAGCGCCAGCGAGTAGGCCACGGCGCCCGCGCCCGATCCCCCTGACGCCGGCGGCACCATCATACCCAAGAGGCCCAGCTCGCCCATTTTTTTTACTGCATCAATCGGGAAAAAGCCCCGCTTGTCCCAATCGGCCGCCATGGGCTCCAGTTCCTTTTTAGCAAAGTCTCTGGCCATAAGCCTGATCATTTCCTGTTCGCTTGTAAGTTCAAATGCCATAGTCGCCACGCTTAAGGGATGTACAGAACGACAAGCAGTTCTGTTTTTTCTTTAGAAGGATTACTCAGCGCATGATGCAGCGCCGAATTAAAATGGATGCAATCGCCTGGTTCCAGAAGGCTTACGTTTTTACCCACCACAATCTTGAGCTTTCCTTTTAAGACATAGATGAATTCTTCACCTTCATGGTGATATTCAACGCCTTCATGAGCGGTGTTGGGTTCGATGGTGACGCGGTAGGAGCCGAGATGCTTATCGGAGCCCGATTGGGTGAGTTGCGTGTAGGCGTAAGATCCCGCGCGCTTTTTCTGGCTTTGGACGCGTGACGACACTTTTTTGTTTTCGTCACCATCAAGCGCTTCAACATTCACCTTGAGTGTTCGGCTTAGCTGTAAAACAAGCGCGACAGGCGGGGTGGTTTCATCTTTTTCAACTTTTTCCAGAAAGTCGGCCGGATAGCCGGTTTCATGCGCCAGTTCCTTGATGCTCAGTTTTCTGTCTTCACGATACGCCTTGATGCTCTGGCCGAATGACCTCTTCTTTTCCTTTTCCTTTGCTTTTGCCATAATTCGATTCCTGAAAATTGATGTCTATATCTTATGCGTTTTACTTTAGCTGTTGAGCAATGGCATCGTTTAACGCCTGTTGCGCAACGATGAGCTTCTTATACTTGGCCGCTATTTTCGCCGGATCGCCCGACAGAATCGCCTTGAGCAGGTCACCTTCGATCTCTGCCACATCGATCCGGCGGTAGTAGTCCATCGTTTCCTTCAAATGCGCCAGAACGATCTTTCCGGTCAGAACGGGGTGGTTGTTGGTGATATTGGCGTCTTGAAATCTTGTCCCGTGCTCAAGTTCGACCTCCAGCCCCATGCGGAAATCTGCGAGTGGAATGATCATACTCTGCGTATTGACGATTTCGAGAATTTTGTATGCCTCTTCTTCCGAAACGACGGCCTCCGTTCTTTGGGCCCAATCCTCTATCCCGATTTCAGCGCATACACGCGCCACTTCTTTTGCGGTAACATATTCCGGCAGGTTCATTGTATTTCTCCTTTTATTTGAGCTTTATATCCATTTCAGAATGCCTGCGAACACGATCATCATGAGGGCATCCACAACAAACAGGGCGCCAATGACGATGCGCTGAACTTTCGGCGTCCAGTCGTAGCACAGAAACGACACCACAAAGAAGGGAATGTAAACCGCGACGAATACCGGCAGCGCGCCCCACCAGGGATAAACCCAGTGAAAAGCGGGGGTCATGGCCAAAAAGATTTCGATCACCGAAAACAGGGCGGCGTTGACCACCGCAAAGAAGATGCGGTTATTGATGCCGAGAATTTTGAGTTTGGGATCTTCCGGAAGAATTTTGGAGAGTACCAGTCCGGCAACAGAAAACATGAAACTCAGTTCAACGCCGACGCCGATCAGGATTAAAAAGGACGTGCCGGTTGGCACGGTCCAAAGCGCATGCCCGCTTGCATACTGAATCAACGCGTTTGATATTTCGTAAAACCAGTGCACCAGATAAAGCGAAAGGCCTGCGGCAATGCCCTTCCAGTTTTTTTTGCTGATCTCATGGGTGTAGATATAGATGACCAGGGCAAGCAGAGTAATGACGTACCACTGAAAATTGTCTCCACAACGCAGAATGCTCAAAGCTTGCTGGGTTAATTCGGGATGATTCATAAGGACTCCTTATTGGAATGTTGAATCCGGTCGATCTGCTTCTCTTGATACGGCGGTCTTGAACGCACTGCCAGCGCTCAGACTACCAAAGGTTCAAGATGGAGTATTCAATACCACAAATACAGAGCAAAGAAAATCGATGATTGAAGATGAAGAAAACAACTCGTTCGCCCTTTGGATTAACCAGTTTTGTAATGAACAGCAGAATTGATTTGACAACATCCCCGGAGAATATTATCAATCCGAGCGGAGAGCTTAAAAAAATGATTAAATCCATTTTAAGGAGTAAATAAATATGAGTAAAAGATTAGAAAACAAAGTCGCAATCATTACCGGCGGAACCAGCGGCATCGGTGAAGCAACGGCCGAGGTCTTCGCCGCGGAAGGCGCAAAAGTGATCATCGCCGGACGTTCCGAAGAAAAAGGGGCGGCCATTGTCAAACGCCTGGGCACAAACGTTGTCTATCAGAAGATGGATGTCATGGTGGAAGCGGACATCAAAGCCGTCATCGACTTCGCGGTGTCGCGCTTCGGCAAACTGGACTGCCTGTTCAACAACGCGGGGGGCCCGGACAAAGGCACGCTGGAAACCGTCACCCCTGAGGATTTCAACTACAGCATGAACCTGCTTTTAGGCGCAGTCGTTTTCGGTATGAAGCACGCAGCACCGGTTATGAAGGCGCAAGGCGCAGGCTGCATCATCAACAATTCCAGCGTGGCAGCCATCCGTATGAATCAGGGCGGCTATCTCTACACGGCGGCCAAAGCGGCAGTCACGCACATCACCCGATTGGCCGGAATTCAGCTGGGTCCCTCCGGGATTCGTGTCAACAGCATTTCTCCCGGAGCGATTGCCACGCCGATCTTCTGGGGCGGCTCGCAGGTTTCCAATACAATGTCCGAGGAACAAAACCAGCGCAAAATGGAAAAACTGAAAATGAGTCTGGCTAAAGCCACACCGCTTCCCCGCGCCGGTCTGGATAAAGACATCGCCTACGCCGCGCTCTTCCTCGCTTCCGATGAAGGCAGTTTCGTCAATTGTCATGATCTGGTGGTGGATGGCGGAAGAACATCGCTGTTCCGCGAGGGTGCATAAAAAACCGCCATGCGGTTTTTTTCGTATCTTGTGCCCCCATGAAGGGGTCGCGCGCGTATCTCGTCGTTGGTTATCTGCCGGGAACGGTCGCCCGTGCTTACACCGGGCAGGCTGACCGTTCCCGGCAGCTTTTCTCTGTACTTTTTCCTTTTTCCTTGAACCTTTAACCTTGAACCTGGTTCCTCTTCGTTACATCTTACGCAATTCCTTCTTGAGAATCTTACCGACCAGTGACTTAGGCATCGCGGATAAGATGATCACTTCCCTGGGAACAAAGAATCTTTTTAGATTTCCTTTGCAGTATTCGATTATCCCTTCTGAAGTGGCCGTCTGTCCCGGTTTCAACACCACAAAGGCTTTGATATCCTCCCCGTAGACTTGATCTTTGATGCCCACGACGGCGGCCTCGGAAATGCTCGTATAAGCATAAAGAACTTCCTCTACCACACGAGGCGATATGTTTTCTCCGCCTTTGATAATGATGTCCTTCTTGCGGTCGGTGATATAGAAGTATCCGTCCGCATCCACATAGCCTACGTCGCCTGTGTGCAGCCAGCCGCTGCGGATCATTTCCGCCGTGGCTTCCGGCTGATTCCAGTACCCCTTCATCACCATCGGGCCGCGCACAACGATTTCCCCCTCCTGCCCCTGCGGCACTTCTTCATCCTGGTCGTTGAATATCTTCGTCTCCATGTTGTTCATGGGCTTGCCGATGGAACCGACTTTCTTTAAACCCAAAACGGGATTGAGCGCATTATTGGCACAGGCTTCCGTCAACCCCCAACCCTCGGAAATCTCGCCGCCGAACTGCTCTTTGAACTGTTTCCAAGTCTCGACAGACAATGGCGCAGAACCACAAATGTAGTATTTCACGGAACTGAGGTCATACTTGTGGTAGTCGGGATAGGTGAGCATGTAGATATACATCGTCGGCACAGCCGCGACACTGTTGACTTTGTATTTATCGATGGAGAAGAACAACTGCTCCAGATTGAATTGTCTCAAAACGACGGTTTTCCCCAGCGTACGCAACGACGCCGTATTCATCAATCCGATACCGTAGGAGTGGCATAGGGGAAGCATGGCGATGGTAACGGCATCCAGCGGATATTCCGTTGTGCTCTGCAGATTGATTGCCGTAAAATACAACCCTTAATGGGTCTGCATCACGCCTTTGGGCCGTCCGGTGGTGCCTGACGTAAACCAGGGCGGCGACGTCATTGTCGTCCGTTGGTTGAATATCGAGCACATCAGAGCTTTCAGCCAGAAGCTCAGCAAAATTTAATGCACCCTCCACCGATTCATTCGAAACCACGATCATGTTTTTCACATTGGGTGCATTAGCGCGGGCTTGCCGGACCTTATCCATAAAATTCAGGAGCGGTGATCACCGTTGTGGCGCCGGAATCCTGATAGATATACCCAATCTCCTCCGCTCCGACCTGAAAGTTGATCGGTACGACTACCGCGCCGATTTTCCAGACGCCTGAAACGACTGCAAGACTTCTGGTGAATTGGGCATCTGGAGAATCACCCGGTCGTCCCGCTGTACGCCCAGTTTCCTGAGCGCGTTTCCGAGCTTGCAGGCCGCCCGATCCATCTGGACATTGGTGTACTCCTTTCCCTCGAAAATGATGCTGACATGTTCTCCCGTCGACAAACTCTTTAACGCCAGTTCCGCAATGTTCATGTAACAAGCCTCCTCATATTATTATAAACTTTAATCGTTTCATCGATAATTGATTTTGCCGTGACATGAAAATACCCGACACCTGCCATCATAATTTGATGATCCCCCCAATAACGTTGATCAACATCCAAATCAAAGGAAATTTAATGTTTTAGTCCTAAATGCATGTCGGATTTTCTTACAAAACGATTTTATTAAAATAATCAAACAAAATCAAAAAGATGCGGATAAAAGAACCTATTTTTTCATCATTTCACTGTCGGAAGACTTTACAATATTAAAAAGAAGTAAATTTCAGCTTTTTAGCAGAGAATTGTATTACATTTTATTCTTAATTATTTCATGTTGATAAATGAATTTATCAAAACAACATAGGGAATCGGCACATGACTTGCTTTTATTTTTACTTGAATAAAGAGTATAAATGGCTAAAGGAGAACAAAAATGAAAAAATACTTATCAATCCTGATGATTCTTTGTGGATTGCTGATTGCAAGCAACACCTCATGGGCGCTTACTATTCAAGGAGGTACTGATGTTGGTGGAGTGGACACACTCATCACAGCAGCAGATCTGGGCAATGCCGGTTACGGCGATGTTAACAGTTGGGCATCGGGAGTTCTTGGGTTTTCTATTACTTTTGAAGATGTTACTGGTTCCGGAGGAGAGAGTGGCAATTGGAAGACGACTTATAATGGCGCAGTAATAGCGCTCAACACATACACTTTTGATCTTCCTGAATCTTCAGCATACTACATCGTCAAGACGGGAAAAGCATCTTGGAATGGAGCAGGTGCAGACCACTTCTTATTCCAGAATCTTGATGCATTGAGTTGGGCAGTCATTAACCTTCAAGCTCAGGGTATCAATATACAAAATATTGGCAAGATCAGCCACTTGAGAGCTGGGGGTAATACGCAGGTTCCTGAACCGGCAACTTTGATTCTTCTGGGTTTAGGTTTAATGGGAATTGCAGGTATCCGCAGAAAAAAATAAAATAGACATTCTCTGTAAGCTATGAAAAGGCAGGTCTCCTATGAGTCCTGCTTTTTTTATTGTGCCCATAAAGGGACAGATTGAAGCGCTTTATCGGTAAATCTTTTTGCCCGGATGCCTTACCCCTGGACAGATAAATTCAGCACCGTATAAGCGTTTTCAAAACCATAAAAAAAGAGCCGTCGTATCAATCGATATGACGGCTCTTTTTCATGAATAAATTTAACTGATGATTACTTTACTGCGTCTTTCAAACCCTTTCCGGCTTTGAATACAGGAACTTTCTTGGCGGCGATTTTAATGGCTTCGCCTGTCTGGGGGTTTCTGCCTTTGCGGGCTTTTCTCTTGCTTACGGAAAAGGTTCCGAAACCGACCAAAGTCACACTGTCTCCTTTTTTGAGTGCCTTCTGGATTGCTGCCAGTGTAGCGCTGACCGCCGCGTCCGCCTCTTTCTTCGTGCATGTTGCTTTTGCTACTTCTTCGATTAACTGTGCTCTGTTCATTGGTCACCCCTTCTTAAAATAGTTTTTTTGAAAAACGGTTGGCGAAAAATAACTCTTCTTTAAAAAAAAATCCACCTTTTTTTAATAAAAATCAACGCTGATTTTGCTTAGCAGCCTGCTTCCTGAACTGCTTTGCGCCGAAGATCAGATCCTGCTTCTTGATGAATACTTCCGTATCCGGCGGCACGGAATGGGTCAGCCACACGTTTCCTCCGATAACGGAGCGCGCGCCAACAACCGTATCACCGCCTAAAATCGTGGCATTGGCATAGATAATCACATTATTTTCAATCGTGGGATGACGTTTCTGGCCTCTTAATCTTTTACACTCCGACCGGCTCAGAGACAAAGCACCCAGCGTGACACCCTGATAAATGCGCACCCAGTCACCGATATCACAGGTCTGGCCAATCACCACACCGGTGCCGTGATCGATGAAAAAACTCTCCCCGATATGGGCGCCGGGATGAATATCAATGCCGGTTCGGCTATGCGCATACTCCGTCATAATCCGCGGCATCAATGGAACATTTTGATGATAGAGCTTGTGGGCAATGCGATACACCATAATCGCCCAGATCCCCGGATAGCTGAAGATAATCTCATCATAACTTTTCGCCGCCGGATCGCCGTCGAAGGCCGCGCGAATATCCTTGGCCAGCATCGTCCGCAACGCAGGCAGGTCTTTTAAGAAATCCACGGCCAATTTGTGTCCCAGCGGCTCGCATCGCACACAGGATTGATTCTGGCGGACGCAATCATGCCGAACGGCCAAAATAATCTGCTCGGACAGGATTTCGTAGAGCCCGGTCACCTGCTGCCCCAGATAGTATTCCAAATTCGTTGAATCGAGGCGAGTGCGGATAAAATAACCGGGATACAAAATCAACGCCAGACGGCGCAGGATGTCGATAATCGCCTCCCGGTACGGTATCGGCTCCGCGCTGACATGATCAAAGCACCCCGCCTGGCTGCATGATGAAACGAGTTCATCGACAATCGCCGGAACTTCATCACGATAAGACTTCGCCGACTTGATTTCTTCCTTACATTTATTCCCGCTTAACTTGGCACGTGTCATTAGATCCTTCATCCTTTACGATTACTGTACATTACAGCCCTGCCCCTTTACATTCCAGAAAGGGGACATACCGCGCAGCCGCTCAATAATCGGCGGCATTTTGTCTATCACAAAGTCAATTTCTTCTTCCGTATTGTGAACGCTCAGACTGTATCGAATGGAACCATGCGCCATGGTGAACGGCACCCCCATCGCCCGCAACACATGCGACGGTTGCAGGGACCCGGATGTGCAGGCAGACCCGGATGACGCACAAATGCCCAGTTCATTCATTAATAGCAGAATGGCTTCTCCTTCGACATATTCGAAGCTGATGTTCGTCGTGTTGGGCAGACGATTCATAATATCCCCGTTGACGCGGCTTTGCGGAATTCTTTTTAAAAGCTCATGCTCCAGTTTGTCGCGCAGCCGCCGGACATCCGTGTTTTCCTTCTCCATGTTTTGGGCCGCAAGCTCGCAGGCCTTCCCCAATCCTATAATAGCGGGCGTATTTTCCGTGCCCCCGCGCCGCTCTTTTTCCTGATGTCCGCCGATCAGAAATGGAGAAAACTTGGAGCCGCGCCGGATATAGAGCACGCCGATCCCTTTGGGGGCATGCAGTTTGTGACCGGAAACGGACAACATATCGATAACATTTTTTTTCATATCGATGGAGATTTTGCCTGTTGCCTGAACCGCATCGGTATGAAAAAGGATGCCTTTTTCGTTAGCCAGCCTCGCCGCTTCTTCCACGGGAAAGATAACGCCGGTTTCATTGTTGCCCCACATCAGACTAACGATAGCCGTATCGGGCGTCAAATGTTTTTCCAGATTTTCCAGATCCAGAATGCCGTTTTTATCCACAGGCAGTTCCGTGATCTTATAACCCTGGACGCTCAAATGCGAACAAAGGGCGCGAATAGCCGGATGCTCCACCCGGCTGATGATGATGTGCTTCTTATCCGGTCGGGTCATGAGCGCTGATCGAATCGCCGCATTATCGCTTTCCGTGCCGCAACTGGTGAAAACAATTTCTTCGGGCAAGGCGCCCAGAAGCGCAGCCACCTGTTCGCGCGCAACGCGGATTTTCTGACCCACCTGACCGCCGAATGTATGCATACTGGAAGGATTGCCATACATCTCCCGAAAATAAGGCATCATGGCCTCCAGCACTTCTTCGGCCACCTGCGTCGTGGCATTATTATCCAGATAGATCGTTTTCATTTGGAAACCTCCTCCACCGTGATGTCCGGCGAAACCATTTCCTTCAGGCGGTGCTCCACAAAATGCTTCAGGGTAATATCCGACGCTTTACAAGTGGCGCATGCGCCACGGGTCGCCACGATTACACGGTTGCCGACAATGTCGATAATCTCAATATCTCCGCCGTCGTGCTTCAAAGATGGGCGGATTTCCCGTTCGATGGTTTCTTCAATCAAACGGATTTTCTGCAGGTTGGTGAGCTTCGGCTTCGTTTCCATTTTCGGCTCGGCTTTGACCTGTTCGAGAATCTGCAAAATCGCATCCTGGCAGAGTCCGCAGCCTCCCCCGGCTTTGGTATAATTGGTCACGTCTTCGACAGTCGCCAGATTGTTTTCACGAATCGCCCGTTCGATTTCCTTATCGGTGACGCCAAAGCATTCACAGATAATCTTTTCGCCTTCCGCAAGCGTCGGGGCGCCTTTATAATTCTCCACAGCCTTTTCGAGGGCCTGCTTTCCCATGACCGAGCAGTGCATCTTCTCGTCCGGCAAGCCGCCCAGAAACTGTGCAATATCCTGGTTGCTGACTTGCATCGCTTCATCAACTGTCATGCCTTTGATGATCTCGGTGAGAGCCGACGACGAGGCGATGGCGCTTGCGCATCCGAATGTTTTAAATTTGGCATCCTTGATGCGCTTGTTTTCATCCAGCTTGAATGTCAATTTCAGTGCATCTCCGCAGGCCAGCGACCCGACTTCGGCCACGCCGTCCGGATTTTCGATTTCACCGACATTGCGTGGATTGAGAAAGTGCTCTTTGACCTTATCCGTATACTCCCACATAAAGGCTCCTTCATTTCAATTTGTTAATATTTGCAAATATACTTTGTAAACGCTCAGAATTCAATTTAAAAAAAAGCTTTCATCAGTTATAATTTCACAACAAGCGGGCTTTTTACAGAGTCTTAACTTCAGCAGCCAATAGAAAGGGAGCCCCCGACATGATAAAAAGTAAAACCATTCTTTTTCTCGTTTGCCTTTGTCTCACTGCCCCGGCGCAGGTCTTTGCGGAAAAAATGACCGACAACTGGAAGCTGACCGGCTATACAAAATACCGCGATGCCATCTTTGCCGACCTGTCGCGCCTGAGCACTGCCACTCCGGGCACAATGGCCATATGGATCAAGATCGCCCCTTCAACGCGCAGCAAATATTTACAGTTCATCAATGAATATCTTGAAACGATTAAAAAGCGTGGCAAAGGATTTAAATCCATCGAAATTCTTTGTGAAATCAATTGCTCCAGCCATTTAATCCGTTTTACGAAATTTGCATATCTGGACGAAAACCGCAACGTCATCCATGAAGCATACGAAGCCAACCCGGGATGGATGCAAATCCTTCAGGGCAGCATTTGGCATCCTGTGGAAAAAGAAGCCTGCCTGGATAGAAAACAGCCCGCAAAATAATGCGGACTGCCTGATGCGTCTTTTTCAAACGAACCGGTGATTAATAATTCTCCGCCAGGACTTCGTAATATGACTGCGGGTGACGGCAGGCGGGACATTCTTTGGGAGCATCCTCCCCTTCGTGCACATAGCCGCAGTTGATACAATGCCATTTGGCCACAGCTTTTTTCGCAAAGACTTCACTTTGGGCAATATTGGCTGCCAACTTGCGATACCGGTTTTCATGAAACATCTCGACTTTGGCGATCTGTTCAAATGATCGGGCGACTTCCGGAAATCCTTCTTCTTTAGCTATTTCGGCAAAGTCGGAATAAAGAGTGGTCCATTCCATATTTTCACCGGCGGCTGCGGCCTCCAGATTGCTTTTCGTATCTCCGACAACGCCCGCGGGATAGGCAGCGGTAATTTCGACTTCACCACCTTCCAGATATTTGAAAAACACTTTGGCATGCTCTTTTTCATTTTCGGCAGTCTCCAGAAAGAATCGGGAAATCTGCTCATAGCCCTCTTTCTTTGCGGCGCTTGCAAAAAATGTATAGCGGTTTCTGGCCTGCGATTCACCGGCAAAAGCCGCCAGTAGATTTTTTTCTGTTTTGGTTCCTTTAATTGATTTAGCCATTTATTCGTCTCCCTTCAATGTTCAGTTTTCTGGTGCAGATTATTTTATCTCTTTGCCGATTGCAAAGGCTTTTCCCAATAATTTTCCAACGCCATAATAGTCCCGGTTCTCCGGCGCATAAATAATAGGATTGATCTTTACAATATCCGGTAAACCGTCTTCGCCCAACATGGATTCGTCTACCTTCACATCCTCTATCTCGCCGATGAAGTGTGTGTGGACACGGACCTCGGAAAGTCCGATCAGTCGGCACTCGATGACCATCGGAAATTCTTGAACATACTCCGTTGACGGTCAATTTAATAATCATACAAATGAAGTCAAATTTATTATGAAAAATGTTGTTAATTTTTAAAGCGGTTTGTAGTATGAACTATAGGCATTGTCGGAATGGCCGTAATTGAAGTCCGAATGCGAATACAACACGAAACCAAAACCCAAAGGAGGTTGCACCTGATATGTCGACGATCATGCCGGAAGGCGAAAATATTCAAAAAGCGATCAAATGGATTTCCAGCAACATAGAGGACAGCGGATCCCAACCGCTGCATATGCTCATTGAAAAAGCGGTGTTCAAATTTGATCTATCACCAAAAGACACCGAATTTCTTATGGGTTTTTTCCGTAATCGCAAAAACACATAACCTGGCAAAAACCAAAATGATTCAGTGACGGCAGGGGCTGACGCGCGACATGTCGGCTCCTGCACCGCTCAGGGCTTAAAGCTGCTCACATCAACCTGATCAATGCGATTCGGCCTCCAATCGGGGGTATTGTCCCGGTCAACCAGTCTGGCCCGGATGCCTTCGATGTAGTCGGGATGCCTGGTGATAAATTTGGCGGCTTTTAATTCCGTGGCAAAGACATCCGCAATCGACCGGCCTTCGTTGTGGCGCAATAATTTCAGCGTCAAAACCAGCGCAGTGGGCGAGCGTTCAGCGATGTGGGCAAAAACCTCGTTGCAATGATCTTCCTGTTCGTGGCATTGCCGCAAGGACGCCAGAATTTCGTTTAAATCCTTCTTCCCCGCAAAATATTTTTCCACCCACAGATCCATGTCATGACGGACAGGGATGTGTTCATCCAGATAACCGGAAACGCTTGCCAGAATACTACCCAGCAATGCCTTCTTATCGCCGCCGCCCACAAGCTCGAGATGCTCCAGCGTATCCATCACACGGGTAAGATTTTCAGATTGCACATAATGTGTAGCAAACCCCAGACGAACACATTCAGCGCCGGTCATATCATATCCGGTTAGCCCCAGATATTCGGGATAGCCTTTGGGGCAGCGGGCAAACATCCAGCCGGTCGATCCGACATCCGGGAAAAAACCGATTCGGGTTTCGGGCATGGCCATGCGTGTTCTTGGAGTGGCAATGCTGATATCCGCGCCGGCGGCGATCCCCAGACCCCCGCCCATTGTAATACCGTCAGCCAACACGATCACAGGCTTGGGAAAAAGATGGAGGCGCAAATCCAATCCGTATTCTTTGCGGAAAAAAGAATCCACCCTTTCATAGTCCTTACGCGCTCCCAACCGGGCCAGATTTTTCACATCTCCGCCTGCGCAAAAGCCCTTGGGGCTCGTGCTGTAAAAAAGAACAAACCGGCAGTGCGAGTCGGCCAGCGCCTGATCAAGCATTGCGTCAATGGCATCAATCATCGCTTCGCTTAAGCTGTTGATCGCCTCGGGGCGATTTAAGATTATAGATAATCCGGACGTTGATCTGCCGGACAGGACATGCTCATTTTCTGATCTCATTTTAAGATACCCTAAGGCTTGTGCTGTTTTCATTGACTCTGTCAGCACTTTTTCGTATACGCTATAACATGGTTTGCCAAACACGAAAAGTGAAACTAAAATATCAGTCAGGAAACAACCCGTGATTTATTTCCGCAATGTCAGCCTGTCCTTCCTGGACAAACAACTGTTTAATGAGATCAGCTGGACGATTCACCCCAAAAGCCGCGTCGGCCTGGTGGGCGACAACGGCACCGGCAAAACCACGCTCTTTCGGGCCATCCTGGATCAGGTGCATCCCGATTGCGGCTTGATTGATATTCCCGACCGCAAGCAAAAAACGATCGGTTATCTTCCGCAGGATCTGGTGGAACTCGAAGCCATGGGCCTGATTGACTATCTAAGGCTGAAAAGCGGCATTGCCGACTTGGAGAATTCCATCCGCGACCTGGAACACCAAATATCGCACGCCAAACCCAACACACACGAATACAGCGTGATGACCAAGCATTATGCGGATGCCACAGCGGAGTTTTCCGCGCGCGACGGATATGCGTTTGAAGCCCGCGCCAAACAAATCCTCAAGGGATTCGGATTCCTTGAGAGTGATTTTGGCAAGACCTGTGATTTGTTTTCCGGCGGATGGAAAATGCGGATTCTGCTCACCTCAATTCTGCTGGCCCGGCCGGACATCATGCTTCTGGACGAGCCGACCAACCATTTGGATACGGAAAGCATGGAGTGGCTGGAAAGTTATCTCCGGGATTATCCGGGAACCATTCTGGTCATTTCTCATGATCATTTCTTTCTTGATAAGATCGCCACGCAAATCGCGGAACTTTCCAACCGCCGGATTCATATTTACAAGGGGAACTACACCTATTACCTGTCCGAAAAAGACCGGCGACTAGAGGCGCTGAAAAAGGAAATGGAACTGCAAAAAGCGCAAATCAAAAAAATAGAAGAGTTCGTGGAACGCTTCCGCTATCAGGCGACAAAAGCCTCTCAGGTGCAAAGCCGAGTCAAAATGCTTGAAAAATTTCAGGAAATCAAACTCGACGGCAATGCCAAGAGCGTCGCCATGAGATTTCCGGAAGGTAAAAAAAGCGTCAAGGAAGTCGTCAAGGCCTGCGACCTGGGACACTCCTATGGTGATTTAAAAGTTTTCTCGGGATTAAACTTCACGTTGTTTCGCGGTGACAAGGTCGCATTCGTGGGTGTAAACGGTTCCGGCAAGTCAACGCTGTCAAGAATTCTGAGTCTCTCGGAGCAACCAGCCGCAGGTCAGGTGAAATACGGAGACCATGTCAACATGGCTTTTTTCTCGCAGGAAAGTTCGCAGAATTTAAACTATGCCAATACCATCTGGGAAGAAGTGAATTCCGTGCCAACCTCAGCCGATGATCAGTTAAAAAGAAATCTGCTGGGGGCATTTCTCTTTTCCGGTGATGATATTTACAAATCCGTCAGCATCCTGTCCGGCGGCGAAAAGTCGCGTCTGGCGCTACTGAAAATCATGTTGCTCGACACCAACTTTCTGATTCTCGATGAACCGACCAACCATCTGGATATCAAGACCAAGGATATTTTCCAAAACGCGCTCATGAACTATTCCGGCACAGTGGCTATCGTCTCCCATGACCGCTACTTCCTCGATCATCTGGTTAACAAGGTCTTTGAGCTCAAAGACGGCAAGATTTTTGATTATCTGGGAAACTATTCCTATTTCATTGAAAAGCGCGCTCAAATGGCGACGGACGCGAGCGTTAATGCGCGCAAAGAGAGCCAGACAGCCGACTCCTCCCCGACGCTCAAAGACAAAAAAAGACTGGAAGCCGAAGAACGCAACCGACTGTCGAAAATTAAAAACGCATTAAAAAAAGAACTGGCCGCCATGGAAGACCATATCGCAAAACTGGAAGCCAGAAAGGCTCTAAGCGAACAATCCCTGTGCGATCCGCAGACGCACAGGGATTCAGCCAGAATTAAAGAACTCCAAATTGATTTAAAAGCGGTCGAAAACGACCTCACGCAGGCCTACCACATTTGGACGGAACTAAGCTGCAAGATGGAAGAGGAAACTGCCCTCAATCCTTGAGACAGCCCTGATTGATTATGCGCCGTCCAGGCCTGATTTTTCCACATTGGCATACCAGGTGGCTGGATCGCTTAAAAATTCTGCCGTATCCCGCAGTGACAGCAGATGTTCGCGTTCAACGCCCGCCAGCATGTTGAAAAAGGCTTTCTCCTTAGGGTCGTCGCATTGTTTTTCCAGCTTAGAGTAGAGGTCAACGCCGCGCGCCTCAAAGTCGATGGCCGTCCGGATGGCCTTGAGTTCATCTTCATTGCCATTGATACGGGCTGATTTCTTGCCGGACATGGATTTCAGAACCTGATTCACTTCCGACTTGTTCACCCTCAGAGGGACGGAGGCCGGCCATTTTTTCTGCTGCTCCCATTTTTCGTGGAGTTTTTTCAGCATTTCGTAATGTTCTTTTTCTTCATCGGCAATCTGCTTGAACATGTTCTTGCCCGCCATATTCTTTGTTTTCCGGGCCTGTGTCAGATAAAACTCGCGCTCTTTTTCTTCATTTTCGAGAGCAAAAGCCAACGCGCTTATTCTCTTATCCATGAGTCGTTCCCCCTTTGGCGTTTGATCGCCTTCAGAGTCATTATAGAAGATATTGTCGATTCGGGCAATACGTTTTTCGAAGACGGGGGCCGCTACTGAATATCACGCACATATTCAGCAATATTGTCGCACAAATCTGAAATCCGTTCCAGATGCCCCAGCATTTCAACGAAAATCGGGCCGGCTTCCGGGCTGCACTGGCGCAGATGGAATCGTTTCAGATGATTATCCAGAGATTCTTTGACCTTGAGGTCGATGATCTCTTCACGCCGGATGACGTCGAAGACGATTTCCGGATTAAAAATGACCATTAATGTCGATGCGTCATTCAAATTCCGCTCCACCAAGGCAATAATCTCCTTAAATTCCCGCTCCCCGCAAGCACTGAACTGTAGTCCGCGCTCGGCTTTTTGCGCGGCTAGAATGCTGATCGACTGGATATGACTGCCGATGCTTTTGATATCGCCCGCGAGGGCTGTATAAGCGAAAACCCGCCGGGACAAATGCTCGGATAATTGACGACTGGATACTTTCCAGAGAAATCCGACAATCTGGGCGCGCAGGTTTTTAACCACCATTTCAATATAAGTAATATCCCTGCGTCTGCCTTCCTCGAAACTTTCCAGAGACCGGATGGTTCGGAAAAACATAATCTGAACCAACTTGGCCTGGCGCTGCAGTTCTTTGAGCACATGATCGAGCGATTTGACCGGATTGATCAAATCCTTCGGGTTGATATATTCCGGCCAGACCGGCAGCGTCTCGTCTTCTCCAGGCAGGACTTTCTTCATCAGCGCGGCAAAGGGACGAAGCAGGAAAATGAAAATGACGACAATCAGCATATTCAGCAGAAAATGGGCCAATGCGATCTGCTGGGCAACACTGACTGCCAAACTTTTGAGGGTATCGAGAAAAAACGGCAGGACGATCAGGCAGATTAAGACACCGACGCACTTGAAAATCAGGTGTGAAACCGCGGTTCTTTTGCCACTGGCGTTGGCGACGGTTCCTGCCAGAAGCGCCGTCACCGTCGTGCCGATATTAGCGCCCATCACGATCGGCACGGCATCTTCCAGCATAATTATATCCTGCTGCGCCAAAACGGCCAGAATACCGATGGGAATCGCTGACGCCTGGACAATAGCCGTGACTACCATCCCCAGCCCGATTCCGAAAAGCGGATGTTTTGTCTGCGTAAAGAAATTCATAAAGGCCGGCGATTGTTTGAGCGGCGCCGACGCCTGAGCGATTAAATCCAGACCGAAGAAAAGAAGGCCGAAATAAAAAATCATTTCGCCTGCGGTCCGTAAGGGTCCACGGCGCGTCAGCCATAAAAGCCCGCCAATAGAAATAAAAAAGGGTGAGAAATCCGTAAATCGCCAGATCACAAACTGCACGGTCAGCGTGGTGCCGATATCCGCGCCCAGAACAATCGCAAGCGAACTGTAAAAGCTGATCAAACCGGCGCTCACCAGACCGATTGTCAGGGCAATGGAGGCTGAAGAACTCTGAAAGGCAATCGCAGAGACTACCCCCGTAACCAAACCGTAGAGTGGCTTCTCCACGGCATATTTGACATATTCCTTGATTCTGGCGTTCATCAACCGCCGGACGCCTGCGGAAAGGCGAATCATGCCCACCAGAAACAATATAATGCCGCTTGCGGCGATCAGAGCTTCTTTCATTGATTAGTCAACTTTTTTGAACATTTTTCCTTTGGCGCCGCAAACGGGGCAGGTCTCCGGCGCTTCTTTTTCCACCGTGTAGCCACAGACGGGGCACACATGATAGCTGTAGGACTCCTTTGCGGTATCCAGGGCGTCGAGCATCTGCTGGTAGAGCTGTGCGTGAATCTTTTCCACCTCGTTGGCAAAATTAAAAGAGCGCTCCGCCTCCTTTTGGCCTTCCGCTTTGGCGGTTTCAATCATGGCCGGATACATGCTTTTGAATTCATGCGTTTCTCCGGCAATGGCCTCCTGCAGATTTTCTTTCGTGGACCGAATGCCTTTCATGGCTCTCAGATGCGCATGGGCATGGACAGTTTCCGCTTCTGCGGCAGCGCGGAAAAGCCTTGCCGCCTGGGCAAATCCTTCGGCGTCGGCCTTGGCGGCAAAAGCGAGATATTTACGGTTGGCCTGCGATTCGCCGGCAAATGCTTCGTGTAATGCGTCTTCTGTCTTTGACATAATTTCTCCTTTTCTTTTTTTATTTCAGTTTCATGTTAAACGTGGAAATTTTCCCCGTATCCGTTTCCTTGACCTGCAGCCGCAAAACTTTGGCTGTTTTGGCCTCTCCCGGATAAAAAATAAATCCGTGAGCCAGTTCTCCCGGCCGGACAGCCCGGTACTGCAGGGACCTTGTGCGCAAATCTTCCTTGATTTTGCCTTGAACATCCGTGTGATCGGCGGCCCCCTGCGCGCCGCCGGATACAACACCTGCCGCGGCCCCGATGGCTGCGCCCTTCCCGGCTGCCGAACCCACATTGGTTCCGGTGACAATACCAATGGCAGCGCCAATGACTGCGCCTGCTGCGCCGAACAGCAAGCCTCTTTTGGTCGCTTCCGGCGCTACACGGCTCAATTCCGTCTGCTTCGACAAACGGTCATACGCCAGATTCTGATCCAGAACCGGCCAGACATTGCCATCATCGTCAATCAGGAAGGTCTGCTCGGCCACAATCATCAGGGGATGAACACTTTTATTGTCGAAAACAACTTGCACAGGCAGAATCCCCGCCGACCGGATGTCGAAACCAAAGGCGGTTTGGGCTTCTTGTGCATTGACAAAACTTCGGGCTGCAATCGCGGCGCCTTCGATATAGATGACGTTGGGACTCTCCTGCGGATTTTTAAAGGGCACGACCTGCCTTTCGTAGCGCATACAGCCGGCAAGGAAAAGCGCCAGACATAAAACCATTAACACCGGAATAATCATATTTTTACGCATCGGATGGGCTCCTTTTCAGTGGTTTTTTTCCAGAGATCTTATTGTGACAAAAATAGAATAAAACTACAAGTGTAATTTATAAATACCCCATCAGGCCAACCGCCTTTTGCGATTGACAATCCCTCGGCCGTTCAGTTATAAATCAAGTAAAAACTTTTCCGGGACAGCAACAATGAAAGCATGATGGAGAAACCTTTATATAACAGCATTATCATCAAGACCTACCTGGACTATCTGAGAAACAACTATCCGGGTATCAACTTCATGGAATTAATGGATTATGCCGGCATCGCCGACTACGAAATCGAAGACAGAGGCCACTGGCTGACACAGACCCAGGTTAACCGCTTCAATGAATATGTCAGTCGGGCCACTGCCAACCCAGACATTTCCCGGCATGCCGGTCGATATATCTCCTCGCAGAAATCATCCGTTTCCAACATTTTGCGGCAATCAGTCGCCGGATTTCTATCACCGGGCATGGCTTATTGGGCCGTTGAAAAAATTTCAACAACGATCAGCCGTCACCTATCCATCAAAAGCAGAAATCTGGCCGATAACAAAATTGAATTGATTGTTACGTCCAACCCAGGTGTCAAAGAAGAACCCTTTCAGTGCCAGAACCGCGTAGGAATGTTTGAAGCCGTAGCGGAAATCTTTACCGGCAAATATGCTATCATCGAACACCCCGAATGCATCCATAGCGGAGACGGCTGCTGTCGTTATATCATATCCTGGGAGTCGCCCAGATCTATCCATTGGAAAAAAATCGGATCCTACATGCTGGTTGCCTCGGCAATAGTTTCCTTTCCTCTCCTTTACATCCTGCCGCTCAAAGACTGGCTGATCACCACATTGGCATCGCTGCTTTTATCAACCGCCCTCCTGCTTTGGGGATCGCTTTTGCGCAACCGGGAAATGGCTGCAAATCTTACGCAACAGGGTAAATCATCGGAGGACATCTTTGCTCAAATCAGCCTGAGGTATAATGAATCTCTCCTGATCCGGGAAATCGCTGAAGCGGTTTCCTCCATACTCCATTCGCAGGAACTGCTGAACTTCATCACAGAAGCTCTACATCAAAGATTGATGTTTAAGCGCAGCCTGATCATGCTGACCAATCCGGAAAGAACAAAACTCACCTACAGCGCCGACTATGGCTTTACGCCTCATGAAAAGGCTCTGCTGCGAAATTTAAGTTTCAGTCTGACCGACCCGGAATCCAAAGGGTATTTTTATCTGACCTATGCACTTCAGAAGATTTTCATCCTGGATAGCACCACTCTCAAGGAAGCAAACCTGTCGGAGGATAACTATCGGCTGATCAGGGAACTGAGTGTCAAGTCCTTCATTTGCGTTCCCATCGTGCACAAGAAAAAATCCGAAGGCATTCTGGCTGTCGACATCAGCAATCTATATATGAGACCCACGCAAAGCGATGTAAGCCTGCTCGTCGGCATTGCGCAGCAAATCGGCATCAGCCTGAGCAACACGCTGGCGAACAAAAAAGCCCTGGAAAACGAGAAACGCTTCCGCAATCTCAGCGAAAATGATCCGGACATTGTTTATCAACTGGATCCGGAAGGAAGAATCAAATATGTCAACCCGGCCTGGGAAGAGCTTCTGGGCCATTCCCCAGCCGCGCTCACCGGAAAATATCTAAGTGATTTTCTCAAGCAGGAAGACCGCCTTGCGTTTGACGCCACTTATCAAAATATCCTCAAGGACAAATCCGGAGTGCGGGATAAATATTTTACGATCTTTAACACCAGAGGACTGCCGCGACGCGTCGTCCTGTCCGGCGCACCGGACACCGATTCGGAAGGCCATGTGATCGGAATGGTCGGAACAATCAAAGATATATCCAAGCTGCGCAGCATGGAAGCACAACTGCTTCAGGCCTCCAAGATGGAAGCGATCGACGCGTTAACCGGGAATCACCGTTCACGATTTTAATAACATCATTCAGGCGATCATGGGATACAATCAGCTGATGATGTCCGACAGATTCGGCAGCGAAGCGGACATTCCCTATTTCAACAGCATCGGAGAGCTCATCGTGCACTCCCGCGAACTCGTCCGTCAACTGCTGCTTTTCAGCAAGAAAGTCGAACCCCTCTCCCGAAGGATCGACCTCAATGAAGAAATCAAAAGCGTCCATCATCTGCTTTCGAAATCTATCTCCGAAATGATGGAGATCAAAACCGATCTGAGTCCGGATCAAACGTCTCTTATTTCCTTTTGCCCGCAGGCGCCGGCAATAATCTCTCTTTTTTTCTGACCGTCCGAAGATATTTTTCAAGTCCCACCGCCCGGAATTGCTCCTCAATAATATGCTCCAGGGAGGTATTTTGATCCATACCGGAAGGCAGCGCAATCGGTTCAAGCACCAGATGATTATGGTGCCTGCTGAAGTTGGCGCGCACAAACTGCAAAGCAAGCTGCATGATGCCGGATTGCGTGATATAACCGGCTTCCATCACCAGACCTTCATGGAAAATCATGGTCTTCAGATAATCCGGCAGATCAAAAGCAGCAATGATCCTTTCGGTCATATAAGGATGATATTTATCAATAAAAACGTCATCAATCCGTTCAGCCTCGGATGCATGCAGTTTTTGATAGACGTGAATGATCAGCCGTCCGATTTCAGAGAACAGCCCGCCCAGTTCAACTTTTTTAGCCACATCCTCGCGCGTGCCGAATTGCTGGGCCAGAATTTTCCCGATGACCGACGTGGCGAAACTGCGTGCAAAAATGATTTCGGCTTCCTCATCTTCGCGGGCCAGATGCCCAAGGGCAAGGATTAAAATGACCGCTTTGGTATGATCCATCCCCAGGCGGGTCACGACTTCATAAAAGGTGTGGATGCTGCCTTCCTTCATGCTTCCGTAGTAAGCGGAATTGGCAAAATTGAATACCCGCATCAGTATGTCCTGGCCGATGCGAAACTTCAGCATTTCAATCTCGCCGACACTCGCCTCAACGTTATCCAGAACGGCCAGCACCTCCGGAGAGAAACCAAGCGTTTCCTCCTCCAGCATTTTCGCTTCAATGGCATCGAGAATCGCCAGAACTTCTTCCTGCTGCATGAGACATCTCCCTTACTCAACGATTCAGAACGGACCCAGACAGGACACACACGCTCCTTCGGGCAATTGTCAGACCTTCAAGGCCGGCCAAGCACGATCATCGCCGCCCAATCCGATGGGCCAAAACCTGCTTGAATCATTTCATTTTGTGCCGCTCTTAATGCATCGGCATAATTTTTGTTTTTCTCGAGATTTTTATAAAGATAATCCATCAAAACGGCCTTGGGCTTGTCATCCACGGACCACAAAGACATCAGCACGGGCGTGAGATCCTGGGTCATCATACCGGCATGCTTCAGATAAAAAATACTGAACCCGTCCACCAGGTAGGCTTTCACATAACGCATGGATGCAAAAGGCAGGCGCTCAAGAGGTCCGTGGGGCAAAACGCCGATGCGGTCTCCATGAACAAAAGGAATCACCGGTTTGAGCAGCGCGTCGTAAACTTTTTCCGACATCACATCCATCCGGCTTTTGTCCCTGGACATCACGGCCTGATGATAAGCCTGCACCAGCTGCTCGACACTCAATCGGGAGATGCCCAATATTTCCTGATGGAATCCCTTTTGACTAATCACCCAGATGTATAGGAACTGCACGCCACAATAATACGAAAAAAGAGTGGTATGCTGCTCCAGCAATTGCTGTAGGGCGTCTTGATCCGGAGGATCCCTGCAAATCAACGGGACGATCGTTTCATCTTGTTTGTTCATTTTTCCCCGGACATCCCAAAAGGCGCGTTGAGTGTTGCGGAGGGTTTCGACTGTCTCCAGAAAGACTGACGGCGCGTTGACCGGGGATAACAACCTTTGATAGCCTTGCGCCATGGCCTGACGATAAACCCGCCGTTGTTGAATCCAATCCACTGCGGCCGGTGTTTTTCCGTCACTGTCCGCACCGCATAAATCGGGCAGTGACAGGACCTTGATCCTCTCAGCGGTATGAAAAGCGTCCCGATGATCGCCTTTTTGAATCTGTAAATCGAAAAGGGCTTCCAGGAGGTCCCGCCGCCGAAAAGATCCGGCTCCCCGAAAGCCGGGAAAAGCAGAAAGCCAGGATTCATGTTGTTTAAGGGCCGTCAAAGCCGCGTTGACGGAATCGAGGGTCAGGCGGATATCGCCCGATTCCCTGGCATGGTGCGCCTGGATGATCTGAGCCCAGATCGTATAGGAAGGCAGCTGATAACGGTCGGCAACAGCTGCCAGGTCGGCTGCCGCTTTGCTGCCCGCAGTCGAATTTTTATCCAGAAGATAAACCTGATTGAGAAAAAAAACGCTGTCGGCTTCGCCCGACAGATAACCGGCACGCCGGGCCAGGCCACTTGCTTCTTCGAGATGCGAAACAGCCCGGGCCGACTGTCCCAGTATTGCATAGGCCAGCCCCAGATAGTTATGAAGATCGCAGTCCAGGTAAGATGGAATTATCTCCGGAAAATATTGAATAAGGGCTATAGGTTTAAGATCATCATTCAAAGCTGCCGCCCGCGACAGATGAGAGAGGCTTGCCGAAACATTTTCGCGGATATCCCGATAGAAGGCTGCATTGAAATCCGCCGGATACAGATTGGCGGATAGGGCCGGAAAATAATCGCCGAGTATCAGCGCGATGCCGCATTCCAGTTCCGTGTCACGCCTGAGGGCCGTCAAGTCGGGGTTGCCGTTATCATTCGCATTCGCTGAAAGGGCGCGCGTCAGGTAATCCAGCGCTTTGGCTGAATCGCCGCTCGTGCGATAATAATGGCCGTAGGTGTAAAACAAAAACGCGCGAAGCGGTGCGTCGAACCATCTGGTTTCCATCTCACGGATCAACCGAAGGGCGTCTGCGATCTTGCCAAACCGCTGAAGGGCCAATATTTTCCGGCTCCAGGCCGTTGCCTCTCCATACGAGTTGTTTCGTTTACGAAACTCCGCAATAGCGCGGTTAAAAAAATGAATGGACTTTTCCTGATCGCCTTGAGATTCGAAACCCGCCGCCACACTGATAAAAATATAAGGAACAGCTCCGTCCATAAGAAGGCTGGCGCTTTTGATCTGATTGACTTTGGCAAGGGGAATGTCGGCGTCAAAGGGGCCGCCGAGGTCAACTCGCGCCAGAAATCCGGGAGGGGGCGGCATTACATCCATCAGGGAGGCACACCCGCAGATTCCTGTGAGGAATCCAAAAATGAGCAGCCATTGTATCCGGCAGTAAAAAAAGTGGCGCACGATCAAGTCCGTTTCAATCTAAACTGGTGAAACATCCTACCTGCATGTCTTTTCCGTCCGCCGCGCATGTCCTATTTCAGAAACCCTTGAATGATGCGGTTTACAGCCTGGTCATAGGTCAGCCCCAGACTCATCAGCTTGGTGAGTTGATCATTGGCAATCTTGCCGATGGAAGCCTCATGGGTCAATTCCGCATCGGGATGCCCCGCTTTGAGCGACGGCATGGTTTCGTTCGCGCCGTTGTCCATAATAATCGCATCGCACTCGATATGGCCGAAGCATCTGTTTTGCGCGTCCATCATCGCATAGAATATTTGTTTGGAATTGCCTTTCATGACCGAACGCGAAATCATATTCGCTCGGCTCCCTGCGCCCTGAAGAACAATATTATTGGTCGATATGGCCGTCTGATCGCCATCCGTCAAAACCCGTTCCGTAATCAGCAACAGGCTGTCGGGCCCCAGCACGGCTTCATTGAGCCGATTAGCCTCATCCACACCACTGATCTGCGTCAGCTCCATCTCCGCGTGCGCCCCTTCGGCCAGAAAGACTTTGGTGGTCGGATTGAGACTTCTTCGGCCCCGGCCTTCGCCTGTTGCGAAATGTTTTTCAACATACGTTACCTTTACTCTTTTGCCGACCTGAAAATCGTGAATGCCCGCGTGGCCTTCCGGCTCGGATGACCCGCAGTGAATGCCGCAGCCGGCAACAATGGTCACTTCCGCATCGTCTCCGATGATAAACGTGTTGTAGACGACATCATAAAGACCGGCCTGGCTCAAAATGACGGGGATGTGTACGGACTCGTTTTTAGTTCCGGGCTTGATTCTGACGATAATGCCTGTTCCTTCGGCGTTCGATTCTATATCGATATTGGCCGATACCTGACGGCTCAGAAGCTTGCCGTTTTTTCGTATATTGTAGGCGCCTTTGGGCAGTCCTTCCAGATCGGCGACTGTTTTCAACAATGTTTTATCTAAAGCATCCAGCATCGTGCTCTCCTTCACAACTGTCCCGATACGTGCACACACTTAAATCATCCAAAAGGGGCGTGGCGTCTTCCAGATTTCCCTGATAGACAATCCGTCCCGACCGAATGATCAGAATCACATCCGCCGCTTCCAGAAAGGCGCGGTTGTGACTGACTACAATAGTTGTCGTGCGGGTTTCGGCAAGCTCTTTTTTCAAAAGATCGACCATCGGACCGACGGTCCACAAGTCGATTCCTGTGTCCGGCTCGTCGTAGATGGCCAGCTTGGGGTTGGCGGCAATCGTGATCGCCAGTTCAATTTTCTTGATTTCGCCGCCGGAGAGCCGGGTATCTACTTCTTTATCCAGAAAGGACAGGGGGCAAATACCGACCCGGGAAATCATCTCAAGGAGCTTGCGTTCGTCTTCGACGCCCGTGGCAATGGTCAACAGATCGCGAAACGTGATGCCTTTGAAGCGCGCAGGCTGCTGAAAACTGTAAGCAATGCCCGCTTGGGCCCGCTCGGTGATCGAAAGCGCCGAAATCTCGCGTCCGTTAAAAATAATCTCGCCTTTCGACACCGGATTAATGCCCATGATCAGCTTGGCAAGCGAAGTCTTACCGCTGCCGTTGGGGCCGGTAATCGCGTAAAATTTTCCGTCTTCGAATTGGAAGTTGATCCCGTCAATGATATTGCGATGCCCATCGCCTGGCACGTCACTTTCCGGTACGGTAAAGTATAAATTCTTTAATTCCAGCATGAGTTCGTATCGTCTTTTCCCTTTATTTTTTACGTTCTCGCTATATGCCCGTTTTTCAGACCTGTCAACAGCGATATTCGATTGCCGTCTATCGACACGGCATCAAGCATCGATCAATTTAATACTTGTAATACCGATGGAATATGCTAAAAAGCCAGAGTCAAATGACTGTGATGCGGGAATATGGCATGAGCAAGAGCACTGATGAATCAACACCCTTGAAAGTCCGTCCAAACCGAACGATTATTTGCAGCGTCGTCTTTCTCGACATCGTCGCCTATTCCAAAAAACCCGTTATGGAACAAATGAGCCTCAAAGAACGCTTCAACGCGATTCTGGCCGAGTGCCTGAAGGATATTCCCACGGGCGACCGTGTCATTCTCGACACGGGAGACGGCGCCGCCATTGGTTTTTTAAGCGATCCGGAAGACGCCCTGTTTGTGGCCATGGCCATTCGGGACGCTTTAAATGACTCGCAGGTTTCCGACATGCCGGATCTGCACGTACGCCTGGGAATCAATCTGGGTCCTGTAAAAATTCTCAAAGACATCAACAACCAGATGAATCTGATCGGAGACGGCATTAACGTCGCCCAGCGGATTATGAGCTTTGCCGAGCCGGGACAATTGCTGGTTTCAAGGTCCTACTACGATATCATCTCTTGCCTGTCACAGGAATACGCGCAGTTGTTCCACTACAAGGGCGCCAGGGCGGATAAGCATGTCCGCGAGCACGATATTTACGCCGTGGAAAATGCCGGATCGCGACTTGCTGCGGCGCCCCACGATGCTCACCAAGTCGTCGATTTACCGCATCCGCTGGACAATTCCCCATCCGATGCGAAACCGACGATCCCTCAACCCATCAATGAAACCATCACGCCCCCAAGCCGGAATACTGCGGACCGCAAAGCGTCAAGCCCTTTATGGATAATGGCTGCGGTGGTCGCCGGCCTTGTTATGATTGGTGCGTTATATTTAATTTTGAAATCGCCACACGACACTCCGAAAACAACCGACTCTAAAAAAATGACCCGGGCGGCAAAATCGGCAAAGCAGGAAGACAAGGCGGCCAAGTCCGAAGAAAACACGGCAAAACGCCATGAAGCAGACGTAACGGTAAAAAAATCCGAAGAAAAAGAAGAAGCGCGGCAAGAAACAGTTTCAGGATCTTCGGTCAGGGCCGATGAGATTGAATTTGTCGTAATCGGAATAAAAACAAGCGGCGATGACAGAACCATCACGGTTCGCATCCGCAACAGCTCGGGCATCCCGAAGAGCGTTGCGCTTTATGACGAGTATGTCCGTTGGCCGAAGTCGAAACTGACCGATGCCACCGGAAAAAGTTATGAGGTTTCCAAGGTCGTTTTTACAAAAGGTGGACAGACGATCACCAGCCAGGCATCCGGAACCCAGGGACTCTCCATTGCCCCCCATGAAAGCGCCAGCGTCTCCCTGACCTTTAAAAATGCGGGAAGATCCATCAAGTCCTTTGCTCTCCACCCTTTCATCTATGTCGGCCGAAGCTGGAAAGAGCACGACCTGCCCATGAAGATCAGCCACTAACCAGATTAATCAAGCCTCCCCCGCCCGTTTGGGATAGCCTGTGATGGCGCGAATTTCTTCGTACAGGGGTTTGAGTTTTTTGTACATTTGCTTATAAACACGCTTGTAGAGCTGATTGTATACCTCGTGCGTGTTAAGATCCGGTTCGAAATACTGTCCGATGTGCGTCATTTCCTCAACAGCCTGCTTGAAATTGCAGTGAAGCTTCAGACCGACCGCCGCATCAATGGCCGCGCCGAGTCCCGATGTCTCATAGACACGTGAACGCGCCGTGGGCATTCCGAAAATATCCGCTGTCAACTGCATAGCCGCGTCGCTTTGCGAGCCGCCGCCGGAAACGCGCAGTTCCGTAATCTTCACGCCGCTTCGTTTTTCCTGACGCTCCTTGCCTTCGCGCAGAGCATAGGCCAGTCCTTCCAGAATAGCTCGGTACAGATGCGCCCGGTTATGCACATCGCCAAATCCGATCACGGCCCCTTTGGCTTCCGGACCCGGCACTTTGATCCCCGGCGACCAGTAGGGCTGCAAGGTGAGCCCCATGGATCCGGGCGGCACATCATGCAGGAGCTGTTCAATGAGGGTTTCGACTTCAACGCCTTGCTCCTCGGCAATCTGCTGCTCGATCTGGGCAAACTGTTCCGTAAACCAACTCACCATCCAGTAGCCGCGATAAATCTGAATCTCCAGACTATAGGCATCCGGCACCGCAGACGGATAAGGCGGTATCAGAGGGATGGCTTCGATATATTTATAATGCGTGGTATTGATGGTGGCGGTTGTGCCGTAACTGAGACATCCGATATGCGACTCCAGACATCCCGCGCCGATCACTTCGCAGGCCTTATCCGCTGCGGCTGCTATTACCGGCAAGCCTTCCGGAATGCCGGTGTCGGCTGAGGCCTGTCGTGTAATCTGCCCCAACACGCCTGCAGGTGGAATCAGCTCCGGCAGCATGCCAGGCTCAATCTGCGTGGCCTGCCATTTCCAGTTCCAGGACGGCGCCAATGTCTTCTTTCTATAGTCAAAGGGAATATAGCCGACCTGACAACCGACGGAATCCACAAAGCGTCCGGTGAGACAATAGGTCAGGTACCCGGATAGAAATAAAAACTTGTGCGTCTTTGCCCACACGTCAGGCTGATGCTTTTTAATCCAGTTGCTCTCCGCTTCCGCCTGAAGATAGGCCACGGTTTCGCTCATACCGGAGAGTTTAAACGCCAGTCCCCAGAGTCCACCGATCGGCTTCAGGCCGCTGGTGCGTCTTTGATCGAGCCAGACCATCGCCGGACGAAGAGGCGTGCCGTTTTTGTCCAGATTAATCAACGTGGCGCGCTGCGTCGTCAGCGCAACACCGGCAATCGCATCTTTGAGCGCGGGTGTTTCACTCCAGAGCGCCTGACAGGCCTGACCAAGCGATTTCCAGTAGTAGCCGGCGTCCTGCTCCGCCCATCCGGGCTCTCTGGATACGTAGGGTTTAAGAGGAATGCGTTTCTTGTGAAGCAGGTTCCCTTTTAAATCAAAAATAAGAGCCCGGACAGATTGCGTGCCGCAGTCGATACTGAGAATCAGGTCTCTGTTCATGAATCACCTCTAACCCGAGAATACAGATGAAAAGAACCGGCGCCCCAAACTTAAAGAGCAGGCAACTTGCGTTGGCCTGCTCTTTAATTCGGATGGATGATCCATGTTACTTTTTGGTTGCCGCCTTTTTGACAACTTTCTTTGCAACGACTTTCTTTGCAGCGACTTTCTTTACGGCTTTTTTCACTGCGGGTTTCTTTGCAGCGACTTTCTTTACGGCCTTTTTGGCTACGGGTTTCTTTGCTACTGCCTTCTTCACGGTCTTCTTTGCTGTTGCTGCCATTGGGTTTAGCCTCCTTTAGTTGAGTTTACTTCTTAGTCTCAGACTGTGTAACCTTTATCTATCTGACTTAATTTTACTTCATTTTTTTCTTCCGGTCAACAAAAACTGCAAAAATAATATTATTTTTTTCATTTATTTTATTCCGGCGAAAATAAATTCACGTGTAAAAAAACAAGACCGGTGTTTCTTCATCGACACCCATCACGATCCAACACGATCCGTTCATCGGGAAAACCACAGCCGGCGCAGGTTTGCGGCATCTGCTCTAAAATGCAGCGTTGATATTCATTTTGTTTTGAGAATTGCAGATGATCCAAAACAAGCGGAGAAGAAATCGCAGACCACAAACCCTTGATGCGGCCAGACACAGTCTTCCATCAGAAATAATTCTTTGCGGAGACATAACGATCGGTAAAATATTCAGCAGACAGAGAGTCGATGCGGATTTTTTTGCCCCGTGACGGCGCATGGATGAACTGCCCGTCTCCGATGTAGACGCCCACATGAGACACTTTGCCTCGACCTCTGAGCGCGAAAAAAACCAGATCGCCTTTCTGCAAGTCACTGCGGGCAACCGTTTCGCCCGCATCATATTGCGCCGCCGAGTGACGCGGCAGATCGAGACCGTTTAACTGATACACCGTCATCGTCAGTCCGCTGCAATCAAAACCCGTCTCGACGGACGTTCCGCCCCACAAATACGGCACGCCGATAAAGTCACGGGCGGTTTTGACCAGCGACTCTCTTAAGTAATCCGCGCCGTATTGTATCTTTTTCGCTGCGGCGTAATCCTCAGGAGCAACAATATAGAAGGCTTCAATCACACCTGCCTTTTGCAGCGACAGCGCCCGCAGCTTTGCTTGCTCTTTGATCGGAAAATTCCCAAAGCGAACCTTGAATAAGCCGTCCGATGCTTTGAAATAAGTCGCGTCGAGCCCCTGGCTTTTGAGTTTTTCCGTCAGGCGCAATGCGTTTTCCACCTCGGCAAAGGCGCCCGCCTGAATCGTATGCCCCATCACAGCCAGTTGGCGCTTGGAGGGCCGCGATGGAGCCTTTACGCCAGGTGTCGAGCAGGATTGCAGCAGCAGACAAAAGATCAACAGGATGGTCAGGCAGGAACAAATGGATTTCATCACATCTTATCCTTACGGTTCAATAATTACAACGTCCAGCGTCGCCGCACAAATTCAACAGCCTGTTGCCTGCTATGGACCCTTCCTTCCAACTGCTCTTCTTCCAGCGCTCTCAATATGACACCCATCATTTTTCCCGGTTCAAATCCCATCACAACCAGGTCATCACCGGTCAGAAGGCGCGGCGGGTGCAGTTCTTCATGCTCCATATTCCGCAACTGTTCCCGGCAGAAATCGTAATGATCCAGCATCCCGTGACTTGCCAGGCAATCGAGACGATGCAATTGCAGATGCAGATCAAAATCCGGCATCCGCAAAAACCTTTTTAATCGGGCTTTGCGCATTTTCTGAACATTCATAAACACCATGTGCTGATGAATCAAATCCAGGATGGTTTGTCTTTGCGAGCGGGAAAAGCGCAGACGATTCATAATATCGAAGGCAAGAGACTCGCCGTGCTGAGTGTGGCCGTAAAAATGAATGCCTTTGTCGTCCTGAGTCCGGGTGAGCGGCTTGCCCACATCATGGAGAAGCGCAGCCCAGGCCAGGGTCGGATTGGTTTGCGGCGCGGTTTCCCTGGAAAGAATATCCAGCATGACCAACGAATGTTGCCAGACGTCGCCTTCGGGGTGAAAACGAGGCGGCTGCTCGACGCCCCGCATTTGATCCACTTCAGGCAGGACTTCTTTAAGCAGTCCTGTTTCCGAAAGCAATGCAAGCCCGCGCCTGGCGCCGCCGCGTGTAAGAATCTTATTTAACTCCTCCTGGATTCTCTCCGCACTGACGGCTGAAATTCGAGATGCGTTTGCGGTAATGGCCGTTTTCGCCGCTTCGTCCAGAGCAAAATCCAGATTGGCGGCAAAACGAACCGCTCGAAGCATCCTTAAATAGTCTTCATTGAAACGCAAGACGGGATCGCCGATGGTGCGAAGGATTTTATTCTGAATATCTTCACGGCCCCCGACATAGTCTATGATGTCGCCTGTGGCCGGGTCCATCAGCAGGCCGTTGATGGTAAAATCGCGTCTCTGGACATCTTCTTGCGCCGACGCATAGTGAACGCGGGTGGGACGCCGGCCGTCTTCATAGACGTCGTCACTGCGGAAGGTCGCCACTTCATAAGGCTGGCCGTCCACAATCACGATGACAACGCCGAATTTGGCTCCGACGGGCAACGTCCGTTGAAACAAGGACATGACCTGATCAGGCAGAGCGGATGTAACGATGTCATAATCGCCCGGGACTACGCCGCGGACAAAATCGCGCACTGCGCCGCCGACAAAATAGGCCTCATAATCGTTTTGTCTCAAACGCCTGAGAATACCTTCTGCGTTGAGACGTTTTAAATTGTTTTGCTCGTCCGTTGTCCGGGTCAATCGCTCTTCCTTACCGTTATCGCTTCCCCAGTTTAATGGCGCAGAATTCGCCGCACATCGTACAGCCCTCGTCGTTCGCACTTTTACTTTTTTCAAGCAACGCAACGGTTTTTTCCGGATCGATGGAGAGATCCACCTGCCCCTGCCAGTCGAAGTTTTTTCGGCATTCGGACATCTTCCGGTCACGCTCGCGCGCGCCTTTGAACCCCTTGGCGATATCGGCGATATGCGCGGCGATCCGGGCGGCCATCACGCCGTCGCGAACATCGGCGAGCGTCGGCAGACGTAAATGCTCTGCGGGGGTGACGTAACACAAAAAATCGGCGCCGGCGGCGCCGGCAATGGCCCCGCCGATGGCCGACGTGATATGATCATAACCGGGCGCGATATCGGTGGGCAAAGGCCCCAGAACATAAAACGGCGCGCCCTGACAGATTTTCTTTTGCAGTTTGATATTGGCTTCAATGTCGGCAATCGGCACATGGCCCGGACCTTCGATCATCACCTGCACGCCCGCGTCTCTCGCGCGTGCGGCCAGTTGCCCCAGAAAAATCAGTTCGGAGATTTGTCCCTGATCGGTTGCATCGGCAATCGCGCCGGGACGCAATCCGTCGCCCAGAGACAAAACCATATCATAGCGGTGCGCGATCTCCAAAAGACGGTCGTATTGCTCATAGAGAGGATTCTCCTGACGGTTGCAGTGCATCCAATTGGCCGTCATCGATCCGCCCCGACTGACGATGCCCAAAACCCTGCCCTGCTTTTCCACAGCCGCCACGCTTTCCCGATTAACGCCGCAGTGCACGGTGATGAAATCTACGCCGTCGCGGCCGTTTTCTTCAATAACGGCAAACATATCATCCGCCGTCATGTCGGAGATGGCCTTTTGTTCACTCAATACTTTAACCGCAGCTTGGTATATCGGCACCGTGCCGATGGCAACGGTGGATTTTTCCATCACCGCTTTGCGGATTTGCGCCAGATTGCCGCCCGTGGACAGATCCATCACCGCATCCGCGCCCGCGGCGCAGGCGACATGCAATTTCTCCAGTTCCAGACTTAAATCATTGTTGTCTTTCGACGTTCCGATATTGGCGTTCACCTTGGTGCGAAGCCCCCGGCCTACGGCCAGCGGCTTGATGCTTTTGTGGTTGACGTTGCGACAAATCACGATCGTCCCGTCCGCAATCCCTTCCCGAATATATTCCGCCGTCACCCCTTCGTCTGCGGCAGCGGATTTCATCTCTTCGGTGATCTCACCCTTGCGGGCCTTTTCCAACTGTGTCATTTGTTCCTCCCAAATAATAAATTCGATTTTTCCAAAACATTGACCGGCCCGTGGCCTTGGCCCAATTCAAGCGAATGAGCAATCGCCCGTGTCACGATATGCTTCGCCTGCCTGACAGATTGAGCCATATTCCCGCCTTTTGCCAGATTGGCGGCCAGCGCCGAGGCAAACGTGCAGCCCGTGCCATGCGTGTTTTTTGTTTTGATCCAGTCTTCATGAAACTCGTAATACTTTTTTCCATCATACAGGATGTCAATGCTGCCGGATTTCCGACTCGCCGGCAGGTGCCCTCCTTTAATGACAACATTTTTCACTCCTGATTCCAGGATAACGGCTGCGGCTTCCTTCATCGCCGCCACCGACCGGATTTTTAGACAGGTGAGCGCTTCGGCTTCGGGAATGTTAGGCGTGATCACCATCGCCTGCGGCAACAATGTTTCGACAAGCATTCGCTTAGCCTTCTCCTCCATCATCACTTGGCCGCCTTTGGCTGTCATCACAGGATCAACCACGATTATCCCGATGCGATAGGCCCGGATTCTATCGGCAACCACCCGGACGGCCCCCGGTGTAAGCAGCATGCCTGTTTTAACTGCGTCCGCGCCGATATCGCTCAAAACGGAATCCAGTTGAGCGGCTATGAATTTCGGTTGTACGGGAAAAATACCCTGAACGCCCTTTGTATTTTGGGCGGTAAGCGCCGTAATCACACTCATCCCATAGCAGCCGCAGGCGGCAAACGCCTTCAAATCGGCTTGAATGCCCGCCCCGCCGCCGGAATCCGATCCGCCGACACACAGGACCTTGACCGATTTCATCACCTACTCCACCTCCGGAAAAATGTCTTTTCGCCAATAGCGGATCACCAGCAGATTTCCCGCTGTGACATGGATCGAAGCTGGAGACGCGGTGATCACGTTACTGATGCCCCGCGATTCTGAAATGGACAGACTTTCACTTTGGAGCGGATATTGGAACCCGTCAAGCGTGATGCCTTCGACTTCGGAACTTAGCGCAATCAGAGACACGAGACATCCGACCGCGCCGTCCCATTTTGTCTTGCCACCCAAAACAAATGATTCACTATACTCATCGAGCAATCGCGTTGCGATCCCCGCATCTTTCCCCCGAATCAACAGATGAATATTCGCCAGCGCATGATCCATCCGTCCGCCCAGCGCACCCCAGATGTCAATATTTTGAGGACGCAAACCCACTGCATAGTCCAGTGCCAGGGCCGTATCCGTGTAGTCCTTATGGACCGGATGCCGAATAACCTTTATACCCCGCTGTTCGTAATCGGTAAGTTGTGCGGGATTCAGAGAATCCATATCGCCGATCAGGACATCGGGTCTGAGACCTGCCGCATCCAGATGGCGCGCACCGCCGTCACAGGCAAGAAGCAGACACTGATGTGTCTGCGCCATCTCATTTCGGAAGAAGGTCACATCCCCTAAACGTCCGCCGCTCACGATGACAATATTCTGATCCATGCAATCCATTTCAAAATAAAAAAAGCCATACCCTTATAACCTGAAAAGGATATGGCTTTTATCGATTTTTAGTTGTCGCCACTCCCTACGCCGGCATTACCCGGGTCAGGTTCAAAGGGTATGATCTCAGCCCCTCTTGGGGCACCCCTGAAACTAAACTAATACATGAACGTCTAAAAATCAAACAGAATTCATCTGTTCAAACTGCTCTACGGCGCTACAATTTGTAATTCATACCCATTGAGGTCTTTGGCAATTCCCATAACCCCGGCAGCCGGCATCTGGATCACCGGCAGGCCTGCACCGGCGATGCTCTGCGCAAAGGCCGTCGGGTCATCCACGGTAAACACGAGCTTCACTGGGATATTGGTATAGATCTTAGGTGAGAAATAATTCATCAACACAACATCCATCCCAATCTTCGGCGTGTGCGGCGATATGGTGACAATCTCATTCATGAAATCTTGCACATACAGGAAATAATCAAATTTTCTACCCAGAACGCGGGTGTAGATGTCGTCGGAAGCCTGAAGGCTGTTGACACCGATTCCCACTCCGACCAAAACAGGAGCAGGCAAATAGGTAATTTCGATCAACTCCAGTAAATAGCCGTCGGGATCATAGGCCATGGCTATCGTTACCCCCATAGACGGGATAAAAGCAGGTAAGGAAGCGCCCGCACCGCCTCCGGCGATGACAGCGTTATAGGCGGTTGTTGCATTGGGAACAGCAAAAACGAGCTTCACCGGATGGTTGGCATAAGCAATCGCCGCATCATCAAAGTGCATCAAGGCGACATAGTTACCCGCCGCGCGAAAGTCTTTCAATGTTGTTTCCACACGGTCGCCCTTGTCTACATCACTGGAGACGATATTCAATCCCATGACCGTATCATAAAATATTGTTGATGCGGCAAGGTTGCTGACACCAATACCCGCGGTATTGACATAGGGCTGAAACGCACCGGCGGGAAGTTGTGTATTGACGTGTCTGCGCGCAGCGGTGGCGGACTTAAGCGTCCTGGGTGTTGCAACAGTAAAAGCACTGGCATTATTGAGACTGGTCAAAAGCGCCGTCATAAATTGTGCAAAGCTGCCGGTGCTGAGATAAATCGACGTTGTATCGTTAAAGATAGAACCATCGTTTGCCCCCCAGGCGCTGTTCCAGGCCAGAAGCGCGCTCGTTGCGGACATGATCACAATGCCGTTGGTGGGATCGTTATCTGCATCCAATGTTTGCAGAAAACGGCAAATGTTGACCACTCTGGGGTCCGACGTTCCCTTCGCGCCGGAGGCCAGATCAACCGGCGTGATTTGGGCTTTCCCTGTCGTGCTTCCCACGACGATCTGCCCCGCATAGAAAACGATTCTCTCTCCGTTCACATAAGTGAAAGAGCCGTCCGCCCCGGTAACGCCTCGTCGCGCCGCCGTCTCATAGGTCAACCCCTGAACCGGGCTGTCGTTGAATACGCCCGTCCGTTCATCATAGGTATTGCTTCCGCACCCGGCCATGATCAAACTAACAAATACATACAGCAATATTACGCTCCAACAATATCTCCCCGACGATGTTCTTTTCATGCTTCCCTGCTCCCCCTTTATAATAAAAATTAATCGTTAAAGAGTTATCTTCAATAAATATGCCGGAATCAGGAAAAGGATCATATTCACTAAGTATTCTGAATAACTAGGGATTGAGCACTATAGATATTGTTGTTTTTTTATACTAATGCGCCATGATACATAATCGCGCCAGCCCAATTGTGGGCCATGACACAAACGACAGGTTCTAAAGTTTTTTTTACAGATTCCGATAAACTATCAACAAACATCTCCACCTGATGGAGCCAAATCCAATGAAACAATTACTTTTAATATTACTGATCTGGCCTGTGTTTTTTCTGACTGCCACAGCGGATGTTCGCGCAGAAACGTTTCCCGCGCTGCCTAACAGCCCTGCTCTCATTGCCACCTTAAACAACACGGATTCCCCAGGCGTAAGCGGTCTTCCTAAAATCATGGCTCATATTAATATCACCGGTCATCAATCCGGAATCGAAAGACGCGACAGGATGCGTAAAACGGTCGGAATCAAACCAAACCCCGCCTACGGAATATCTCACATCGCCATCAACTGGAACACTCAGGCAACGCTGATGATCCTTTTTATTATCCTGATGTGGCCTATGGGAAAAAGAAAGCTCGCCGTGGCCGGATTGAGATTCCTGTTCCGGGCAACTAAAAAATTAAAAAATATCGGATGAAGATTACTCATCACCCATGTAAATACAGCCGGATTCGGAACTCTCCTGCACGATGATCTTGCTCAGTTGGGGAAGCGCCGGTTGCAGACGCAACCAAATCCATCGGCACAGATTTTCAGACGTCGGATTTTGCAGACCGTCAATGTTGTTTAAATTCTTGTGATCCAACTGCTCCAAAACCGGTTCAAAGGCGGCGCTGATCGCCGCAAAATCCATCACCCAACCCGTTTTCTGATCGACTGCACCCCGAGCATGTATCTCCACGCGGAATGAATGGCCATGCAACTTGGCGCATTTGTGTCCGTCGGGGACCCAAGGCAATGAGTGCGCGGCGTCAAATTTGAACACTTTGTAAATTTCCATTTCTTTTCCTTATCGAACATCAAGTATTTTATGCAACTGTAAACTGACGCGCCACCGGGGATGCGTCAGAACGTAATCCACAGCTATCCTTGTCGCGTCTTCACAATTTTCGCCATCCATCGGCTGTAAAAATAAATGCCGGAAATTTAATTTTGCGTAGGTTTCCGGCGCAGCTCCCGCTTGAGGATAAACCAGTTTCAGTTCGTCTCCATTTATCTGCTGTAATTCTACGCCGGCTTTGGGGCTTACGCAAATCCAGTCAATGCCGGAAGGCGCAAGGATTGTGCCATTGGTCTCTACGGCGATTTCAAAATTTTCCTGATGCAAAGCATCGATCAGTGGCGCATCCAGTTGCAGCATCGGTTCACCGCCGGTGCACACGACAAAACGGCGTTCATTCGACTGCGGCCAGTACTGAGAAATTTTTTTTACCAAAAGGTCTGCGGTTTCATAGACGCCGCCGTCAGTCCCGTCCGTTCCCACAAAGTCCGTATCACAAAAAGAACAGAGAGCCGTTTTCCGGTCTTCTTCCTTCCCCGACCAGAGATTGCAGCCGGAAAAACGGCAAAAGACCGCCGGACGCCCGGCATAATAGCCTTCGCCCTGAATCGAATAAAATATTTCCTTAACCCGATACATCCGCATCACTCTTTGCTCGCTACTCGTTACTTCTTATATCTCCCCGGATCATCAAGCCCTGCTTCCTGAAAACCTTTCAGCCGCAGCAGGCACGAATCGCACTGACCGCAGGCGACGCCTTCTTGAGCCGGATCATAGCAACTGTGCGTCAACGAATAATCGACTCCCAGTTCGATGCCCTTACGGATAATCTGCGCCTTGGTTAAATGGATCAGCGGCGCGTGAATCTTCATTTTCTGTCTGCCTTCCACACCCGCCTTGGTGGCCAGATTGGCCATCCGCTCGTAAGCCTCGATGTATTCCGGACGACAGTCGGGATAACCACTGTAGTCCAGCGCATTCACACCGATGAAAATATCGGAAGAACCCAGGACTTCCGCCCAAGCCAGAGCATAAGATAAAAAGATGGTATTTCTCGCCGGAACATAGGTAACGGGAATATCCTTCGCCATTTCACCTGCGCTGCGACTTTTGGGAACAGCCAGATCACTGGTTAATGCGGACCCCCCGATACAGCGCATATCAACATCAACGGTCAGGTGCCGGGCCACCGCATAGCGCTTGGCAATACGCGCGGCTGCGGAGAGCTCGACGCTGTGACGCTGACCATAACGGAAACTCAAAGCACAGGCCTCAAATCCCATACTACGGGCAATGGCCAGCACCGTTGCGGAATCCACGCCGCCGGAAAGCAAAATAACGGCCTTCTTTTCAGGTTTGTTGACTTTTTTTATCATGGCTGGATGGCTTATCAGATTTTTTAAAAAATAACCCGGCCTATTTGGCGGCGGAAAGTTCAAAATGAAAAAGTTTTCGGGTATTGTCCGACGCCGCCTTTGCGACGTCTTCCCAGTTCAACCCTTTGATCTGGGCCACTTTCTTCGCCGTATGAACCATAAAGGCAGGTTCATTTCTTTTCCCGCGGTGCGGAACAGGGGTGAGATACGGGCAGTCTGTTTCCAGAAGGATCGAATCCAGGGGCGCTTGTCGGACGACGTCTTGTAGAATGTGTGATTTATCGAAGGTCACAACGCCGGGAATGGAAATATAAAAGCCCAAATCGATACATTGTTTCGCCATCCCCCAGTCGCCGGAAAAACAATGAAAAACGCCGCGCCGGACAGACGAGGCTTTCACCATCCGGAGCGTCTGCTCATGGGCGTCGCGGTCGTGAATGATAACGGGCAGTTTGAGCTCGCAGGCCAGTTCCAGCTGCCTTGCAAACATGTCCTCCTGGATTTCACGAGGCGAGATATTACGAAAAAAATCCAGGCCGATTTCACCGTAGGCAACGACTTTCGGGTCTACAGCCATCCCTTTTAGTTCATCGAAGGTCTTGTCGCCGGCTTTTGCCACATCATGGGGATGAACGCCCAGGGTTGCATAGATATTATCGTATTGACGGGCAATAGACAGCGCTTTGCGGCTCAAGGCCAGATTGGTTCCCACGGTGACGATACATTCCACACCGGCAAGCAAGGCGCGTTCGATGACGTCCTTGCGGTCAACATCGAATTCCTTCATCTCCAGATGAGCGTGGGAATCAATCAGCATACGTACTACTTTTCGCTGGCCTGAGGCGTTACTTCCTCGACGTTATCCGATACATCAGGCAGTTTTTTTAAAAGACTCGCCAGGTCTTTTTCCGACAACTCTCCGATCAGCAATTTGCGGGATATAATCCGGCGATCCATCTTCAGCATTTCCGTGTTGATCCTTCTCGACATTTCAATCCTCCCCGGAGACATCACGAGCCTCCATCATTTAATCGTGGCGGACTAGTATTATATTTTAAAAATAGAAGCAAGCCCCAAAGAGTTCAGTAAATAGTCTTGACATCAAAAGGCTTTTTCTCTAAAAAACACAACATGTTTAAACTTGCGGATACGGACTACTCCTTTTACTGTCGGAGACGTTGATCAAAATGGCTATGCGACTGATTCTCGTTTGCAAAGAAGGCCCTTCCAGAACCGCTTACCTTCGCGAAGCTTCATCCATCGGCATCGAAGTGGATACCGTTGACTCGTTTGGCAATCTTCTGAAAATGATGATTACCCGTTCTTATCAGGGAATCATGGTTGATTTGATCACCAGCGTCAAATCCTCCCGTGAAGACAAAAGCATCGCCCAGAACGTTCTTGATGTTTTCCCGGTCATCCAATTAAAATGGGATCAGCAGACCAACAGCATCCACACCATTTCCAGCGGCGCGGCGTCCAGCGGCACACTGGCTCACTTTATCGCCCACGAGTGCCAGCCCTTCAGGCCGAGGGCCGTTCGCCTCAATGTCAGAAAATGCGTCAATTTCAATACGCTGATCTGCAAAAACAACGATATGGACCCGTTACAAACAGAGCGTTCTGTAACCGTCAATTTTTCCAAAGGTGGCTGTTTTCTGTTTTCTTGTCAGACCTGGTCAAATATTTCCAAAATCTGGATGGTGATTCATGAGCTCGACGACAAAACGCCGATCCAGGGAGAAATCCGCTGGCGGCAGCTTTGGGGCAAATCTATGGCCATTCCCGGAATAGGCCTTCAGTTCACACAACTGACACCCGGACAAAAAGCCCAACTGGAGGAAAAATATTCGATCTGATCCGGTCTGAACACAGAGCATCCCCAAAACCGCCGTATTGACATCACGGGACACAAAAGATTTAAGTTCCTCGTTATCTTTGCCGTATATAGATCATAGAACAACGTTTCGAATGCAGCAAACCTTCTGACAGGAGAATACGTCCGCCCATGATACCGGATCTCAAACCCAAAGAAGCAATCCACCTGCGCCTCACAGGAAACGATGTCCGGCCCTCATGCTTCATCGAGTTCTTGCGCGACGATCTCATCGCCATTGAACAAACCAAACCAGCCATTGACAATTCCCTGATCATGTCTGTCATCTTCTTTACCTACTGCCCTGATGACGAAAATGGAAAACGGCTGGGGTTTGAAGCCAGGATTGAAACGATCACACCCGATCATCGGATTTTTCTCAGACAATTATCCGATCCTTTCACTTGCGATTTGCGTCTGTGGCGGAGAGTCCGCCTCGACCGGATCCCCCGCGTCCGCGCTTTCTGCCATGACCGTGAAATTCAGGTCATCGACATCTCCGCAGGCGGCGCCCACATTGTCTTACGCGGAGATGATTGCGACGCGCCGGCTTCCGAAACCCTTGTTGCAATGAAGTTCATTTTTGAAAAGGGCGAAATCCTGATGGAGGGAAAAGTTCTGCGTCAATGGACAGATCCCGCAGGCACGCGGCATGTCGCCGTTCAATTCGTCGATCCCAAAGATATCCGGAAAATGATCTATTAAATAAAAGACTTCCCATGAAGGACGCCCAATTGATGGAAACGACGGTTAATCAGAATTTCAGTACAGCCAATGACATCATCCGCAAACTTGAAGAATGCAAAAGACATCTACACCAGGGCAATCTATTCTCCAGCATTGTCTCGTTTCGTGAAATCCTTGACACGTACATGAACGTACAGGATATTAAAAAAGCCGACAAAACCAGACTGGCCGCCGCCATCAATCATTTTCAGCGGCAACTCGCCATATCGCAGTTTTTTAATGATATCTACGGAAAGGTTTATTTCCGGGATGACGATTTTTCGACATCCTATGATTTTTTGTGCCAGCTGATTATCATTAAAGAGGAAGAAATCGCCGAGGTGCTCGTGAATGAAGAGGTCGCCCGCAAGCTCAATCTGGACAACCTGGACAATGATGAGCAAAAAACGGTAAAATTGATGATCTCACTGACGGAAAGAGGAGAATCATCCGCGCTGCGTGAACTGGTTGTCGCGCATGATCATCTGGGCTCTTTGATTTTGACTTACTATAATGAAGCCGGAATCAATCATCGGAAAACCGGCAATATTGATAAAGCCGTTGTGGAATACAAAAAAGCGGTGACAGTTTCTCCCCATGACGAAAACATCTATTACAATCTGGCCCGGGCCTATATTGAAATCGGACAGAAAAAAAACGCCAAGGCAACCATCGAGCAGGCGTTGCAGATGAATCCGGACTTTCCGGAAGGTTTAAAACTGCTCAAGTACATCAACCAGTGGTCAGCTTAAAACCGCTTAGCATCTATTTTTTCAGACGCGGGTCCGACGCGTCGCGGATGCCCTCGCCCAGCAGATTATAGCCCACTACCGTGATCAAAATCGCCAACCCCGGATAAAACGACAGCCACCAGGCAATGTCGATATTATCCTTGCCAGCCGTGAGAATATTTCCCCAGCTTGGCGTCGGCGGCTGCACCCCAATGCCCAGAAAGCTCAGAGCCGACTCGGTCAGGATCGCCCCGGCAATTCCCAGGGTGGCCGCCACCAGAATCGAGGCCAGCGTATTGGGCAGAATATGTCTGAAAATAATCCGCGCATCGCCCGCGCCGATAGCCCGCGCCGCCCGAACAAAATCCCGCTCGCGAAGCGAGATAAAATCCGCCCGCACCAGGCGCGTGACCCCCATCCAGCCGGTCAGCCCGATGACGATCATAATATTCCAAATCGACGGCTCCAGAAAGGCAATCACCGCCAGAATGAGAAAGAAGGTGGGAAAGCAAAGCATGATATCTACAAAACGCATAATGACCGCGTCAATCCAGCCGCCATAATAACCGGCCAAAGCGCCCAGGATCGTTCCGATCAGAATGGCAAGCCCCGTGGCAACAAAACCGACCTTGAGCGATATGCGCGCACCCCAGATCATCCGGGAGAGCACGTCGCGTCCCAACTGATCCGTGCCGAACCAATGATCCGCCGAAGGGGACGCGAGAACATTTTTCAGATCAATCGCTCCCGGATCATAGGGCGCAAGAATTGGGGCCAGCAAAGAAATGGCAAACAAAACGAGGACAATCCCGCAGCCGGCCAGCGCCAGTTTGTTTTTATAAAACATCTCCCGGAAACCCATCGTTAATATCACCTTAAAGAAACAAACCACACAGGAAGAATAGATTGACCATCATACCCAATGGCCCAAGCCCGGCGCATAACTTCAAGGTCACACGTGCCGGGTCCATACTTTCGCCATCACGAAATGCGGATGCGCGGATCCGCCACCGCATAGAAGACGTCCGCAATTAAATTCCCGACCAGTGTCAGAATTGCGCCGATGAGCAGAATCCCCATCACCGTCGGATAGTCGCGCGCCATGACGGACATATAAAAAAGTTGTCCCATGCCCGGAATCGCAAAGATCGTTTCAAAGATTACACTGCCGCCGATCAGACCGGGAATGGACAATCCCAGAATCGTGATCACCGGCAGAAGCGCGTTGCGCAGCGCGTGTTTGTAAATGACCTGCCTTTCACTCAATCCCTTGGCGCGCGCCGTCAGAATATAATCCTGGCGGATGACCTCCAGCATGTTGGCGCGCATATATCGTGAAAGCCCCGCGAGTCCGCCGAAAGCGGAAATGAACACCGGCAAAATGAGGTGCTTGGCCAGATCCAGCAATTGCCCCCCAGCGCTCAGATATTCATAATTGAGGGAACGCAGTCCAGAAATGGGCAGCCAGCCTAATTGTATGCCGAAAAATATCATCATCAGCAGCGCCAACCAGAAAGTCGGCACAGCAAAACCGATAAAGACGAATACGGCCGTCGCTTTATCGAATAGCGAATCCTGATGAACAGCCGACAACACACCGATCGGCACAGCTACCGCAATAATAATGATTAAGGAAAGGAAATTAATAACAATGGTAATCGGCAGGCGTTCCAAAATCTTTTCGGCCACCGGCCGGTGATCGGAGGAAAAAGACGTCCCCAGATCGCCGCGTCCAAGTTTTTTAAGCCACGACCCATATTGGACATAAAGCGGCTTGTCCAATTCATACATACTCATCAGCCGCTCGCGCATTTCCGCCGATGATTTTGGATTCATCTGCGTTTGCAGATCCGTCGGCTTCCCCGGCGCCAGATGCATCACGAAAAAACAGATAATCGTGATCCCCAGTAGAAGCGGTATCATAAAGAGGAGTCTTTTGATCAGATACTTAAACACGAAAATCTCCGCTGCCGGTGTTTCGTTTCGTCAATCCCAACAATCCCAAAGCGGCATCCTTTGCAAATTCGCCATGGACTGCCATAAATGCTCCTGCGAGTGGGCCTCCAGCGTGATCGTCGGCTTCACCTTCAACGTTTTCAAAGCCGCAAAGAACTGATCAAACGGAAACGTGGCCGCGCCCACCGGCAAATGTTCGTCGAACCTGCCAAAATTGTCATGCAGATGCAGATGGCGGATATATTGCCCCAGCTGTTCCATCCAGGTTTTCAAAGGCGCGTGAGCAAAAACATTGAAATGCCCTGTGTCGAAACAAAAACAGAGGTCTTCACTAGAAAGCATTTCGAAGAGCCGCCTGAGGATGTCCGGCTCTTTTTCATAAACATTTTCCAGGGCGATGACGGTTCGGGCATCTCGCGCCACTGCCAATAATTCGCGCCAGAAGTGAACGCTGTTTTCCAGCCACAAATCGTCGCAGGCCACATAGTAGCGGTCATCAAACGACGGATGGCAGACAATCTTGAGCGGCCCAAAAACGGGCGCGAGGTCAAACGCCTGCCGGATGCGGTCCAGACTGACCTGCCGGATCCGGTCATCGAGCGCGCCGGGGCGCAGATCGACAAAAGGCGCATGAAAGGTCACTTTCAGCCCGGCATCTTTCAGTTTGGCGGCGTTTTCCCGGCATTCGTTTTTATCCAGCGCCTGCAACGCATCCCGGCTGAAATAAATTTCCAGATTAAGCTTCTTCTCCAGAATCATCGGCAAATGCCGTGACAGAAGATGATAAGGCATATGCGCATGAACTTTTTTGATAATATCCAACATAAGCAAATCCCTTCAAGCATGTATCAGAAGGGCTGATTTACCATAGTCATTTTGTTTTCACAACAGCTATGAGGCGACGCCTGCAATCACCATGGCGACAATTAAAATGCCTTATTGTCAAGTGTTCTTGTTTATGACATAGATAAAACAAGTTCAAGATTCAAGGGTATACAAGGAGGAAGATTTTGGCAGTTAAAAAAAACGAATCGGCACGGAGGCTTTTATTGTGCATCAATGCCGTCTTGCAGAAAAAAGCTAAAAACATTGTAGCACTGAACGTCAAAGACATCTCATCATTTACGGACTATATGCTGATTTGCTCCGGTGCGACCGACCGGCAGGTGCAGGCGGTTGCCGCCTCTATTCAGGAATATCTGAAAAAAGAAGGTATCCGGCCTTTGGGCCTGGAAGGAGAAACAAACGCCGAATGGGTTTTGCTTGATTATGACGATGTGGTCATCTCCGTTTTTCAGGAATCGGCACGCTCCTTCTACGGGCTGGAAGATTTGTGGGACGCGCCGCGCATGCAGATTGATGAAAACGCCACGGAAATAAAGAAATTAAACAAGGACATGGCTTGATTGTAGCTGATTTTCTTTCTGAAATATCAGACGCGCTTTTCCCCCCTCTTTGCATCGCATGCTCCGACGTTCTGGCAATCGCCGAAGAAAAGGTTTTCTGCCGGGAATGCCGCAAGCGTATCACCTATCTCACGCAAAGCCACTGTCCGGTTTGCGGCATCATCTTCCCCGACTCGCCCGCCGGAAATCACCTGTGCGGCCCGTGTCTGGAAAACAAACCCCATTATACTTTCGCCCGCGCGGCCCTGGCCTATGACGGCATTATTCACGACGCCATTCATCAGTTCAAATACGGTCGAAATCTCGCCTGCGGGAAAGCCCTGGCCTGCCTTCTGTCCGATTTTTATTTTCCCGATATGGACTGGAACGCGTATGACATCATCATCCCCGTCCCGCTGCATATTCGGCGGCTCAGAACCCGCGGATTTAATCAATCGCTCATTCTTGCCCATGCCTTGGGAAAAAAACATGGACTGAGAGTCGATTTTTCCTTGCTAAAAAGGTCTAAATTGACTTTAACGCAAACAGGGCTGGATAAAAAGGAACGGGAAAATAATATCAAGCGTGCATTTGAAGTCACATCCCCGGACTTAATTGAGGCGAAAAACATCATCCTGGTCGATGATGTTTTGACGACGGGCGCGACAATCAACGAATGCGCCAAAACACTAAAAAAAGCGGGTGCAAGGCAGGTGGCGGCCATCACGCTGGCCAGAGTTTTGTAGCACCGAAAACAGGAGTGGTCATGAGTAAAATTCTGAACAGAATCAAATTGAAAGAAAAAATCGACGCACTGCGCACAGAAGGAAAAAAGATCGCCTTCACCAACGGCTGCTTTGATATTCTGCATGTCGGCCATGTCCGCTACTTAAAGGAAGCGCGCAAAACTGCCGACATACTGGTTCTGGCATTAAACAGTGACTCGTCAGTACGGTCGCTCAAGGGCGATAAAAGACCTCTCGTATCCGAAGAAGAAAGAGCGGAAGTGCTTGCCGGCTTGGAATGCATTGATTTCATAACGGTATTTCCAGAGCCGACACCGCTGGAGTTGATTTGCTTGCTCCAACCGGACGTTCTGATCAAGGGCGGCGATTGGCCGGAGGACAAAGTGGTCGGACGCGATGAAATTCAGAAATGGGGTGGACAAGTCACGCTCATTCCGGAAGTCATTGGAAAATCCACGACCAATATTGTGGATAAAATCATCGCCGCCTATTGTTCCGGCGGCTGAACGCTTTAAAAGCAATTTTTGTGCAAGGGAATGTGGATTTCCCCATAATTTTCAGGGTGAATATTTTGCTTTACAAACATATTGCCATTAGGTAAAAGGCAACCATCTCAACATCAAATCGCAAAGGAGTAGCGGCATTGGAAAAACAAACGACTTTGAAGCCGGAGAAACTGGAGGCATTCCGTAAACTGCTTACTCAGAAAATCAATGAGCTGCTGAGTGAAGCGGGTCGAACCGTTACGGAAATGACCAATGGCAAGGAAAATTTCCCAGATCCCAACGATCGCGCATCGCTGGAATCCGACCGTAATTTTGAACTTCGCATCCGCGACCGGGAACGCAGACTCATCGTTAAAATGCAGGAAGCCATTAAAAGAATTGACGACGGAACTTACGGCATCTGTGAAGATTGTGGCGGGCCGATTTCCGAAAAAAGGCTGATGGCCAGACCGGTCACCACCGAATGCATCGAATGCAAAACCAGGCAGGAAAAAATGGAAAAACTCAAAGGCGAATAAGGGTTAAACATGGCCACAAAAAAAGCCCCGCAACCGGGGCTTTTTTTGTGGCCTTTTGACACGTCCGGCATTTCTTTTTTCAATCAAAAATGATAGTTCATCTACCATGTATGTAAGCGTCGCCCTCAATATTCCGGCGGACAAACTCTTCACCTATGCAGTCCCGGAAAATCTTCAGTCAGCCGTCCAAATCGGCAAACGTGTTTTTGTGCCATTTGGCCGCAGAAAGCGCACGGGCTTTATTGTCGACTCAGCACCATCCTGCAACATCGATAATATCAAACCGGTTGCTGAAATCCTTGATGATGAAGCGCTTTTCGACCACGACGATCTGAAATTTTACCAATGGATTGCCGACTATTTCATCTACCCTCTGGGGAAAACATTGGCGGAGCTGATTCCCGCCGGATCGGAAAAAAAGGATTTCCAGTGGATTGTCCCGGTTCCCACACCTGCTGATGCAACGCCGACGCTTGCGCAAAAAAAACTCCTGGACATTGTCCATTCACATCCGCATGGCCTGGCATTAAATGATCTGCTCAAGCAATCCGATCTGAAGAATGCGGCTGCCGTTGTGCGCAGTCTTCAACTGGCCGGGCTTATGCGGATCGTGGCAAAGGACAAGAAGCAGCTCGCCATCCGCACGCAAAAGATGATCCAGCTTGAGGAAACCCTGTCGGGTCCGGTCAAACTGACCTCCCGGCAACAGACGGTGGTGGACTATCTGAAAAAGGCCGGGACAATGGAACTCCAGGCGCTGATGGCCGCGACGAACGCGACTGCCGCCATCATGAAAAAACTTTTGGAAAAAGGCGTTCTGACCGCAAGCGATGCGGAAGTCATCCGCAAAGCCTCGTTTAACTCTTCTTTGGGCCAGTCGCGCCACGATATTATTCTCAACCCTGAACAAAAAAAAGCATTCGAAGACATTTGCCGCTTTGCAAGCACCGCATCTTTCCGTCCCATCCTGCTGCACGGCGTCACCGGCAGCGGCAAAACGGAAGTTTATCTTTCCGCAATAGATCACGTCCTGAAGACGGGCGGCACGGCCATGTATCTGGTTCCCGAAATCGCTCTCACGCCGCAGCTCATCTCCAGAATTTCCGGACGGTTTGACTCCGATAAAATCGCCATCATTCACAGCGGCATCGCCGAGAGCGTCCGCTACGACCAGTGGCGGCAAATCCGGCGCGGCCATATTCAACTGGTCATTGGCGCGCGCTCCGCGCTGTTTGCCCCCCTGCCCGGACTGAAATTAATCATCGTGGATGAAGAGCATGACGCATCTTATAAGCAGGATGAAAGGCTATGTTACCATGCCCGCGACCTGGCTGTTGTCAAAGCCAAATTTCAAAACGCTACCGTCGTGCTCGGATCGGCTACCCCCGGCGTGCGCAGCTTTTACAACGCCCGGACAAAAAAATATGCTCATCTGGAATTGACAAAAAGGGTGAACGACAAGCCCCTGCCCCGAATCGACATCATCGACATGAAAGTGCAAAAGGAGATGCACGGCAAGGCCCCGATTCTTTCCGACACCCTGATTGCGGCCATTAAGGAAACCCTCGCCAGCCGGGAACAAGTGCTGCTCTTTCTCAACAAACGCGGTTTCGATACCTTTCTGGTCTGCGGCGACTGCGGATATAACTTTACCTGCCCCAACTGCGCCGTCGCCCTGAAAAGCCATCTGGCGGAAAATCTCGTCAAATGCCACTACTGCGATTACAGTCAGAAGGCCATGCCGCTTTGCCCCAAGTGCCGGGGGAGCCGCATCCTCAACTACGGCACAGGCACGCAGAAACTGGAAAAAGAATTGGAAACCCTGTTTCCCAAAGCGCGCATCTGCCGGATGGATTCCGACACTACGGCGCGCAAGGGCGCGCAGGAAAAAATTCTATCCGCGCTGGAGCAAAAGGAAATCGACATCCTGTTGGGAACGCAGATGATCACCAAGGGACATGATTTCCCTTTCATCACACTGGTGGGTGTCATCTCCGCAGATACGTCGCTCAATATGCCGGATTTCCGCGCCGCGGAAAAGACATTTCAAATGCTCACCCAGGTGGCAGGACGCGGCGGCCGGGGCGATGCCAAAGGCCACGTCATTATTCAAACCTTTAACCCCGAACACTACGCTTTAAAGCACACACGCCATCACGACTACAAATCTTTTTACGAAGAGGAAATTGAATCTCGCAAAGCGCTGAAATACCCGCCTTATAGTCAGATCATTAATCTTCGGCTGTCGTCGGTGAAGATAAGCGTGCTTTCCCGGACCGCCAAGGAACTAGGCCAAGACGCCAAAGCGATTGCCGCCGGCGCAGACAACGCCGTGGAGATCATCGGCCCCGCTGAGTCGCCGCTTGCCAAAATCCGCGGCGAACACCGGATGCAAATGCTGATCAAAGGTAAAGACAGCAAACTGATGCATCAGATCGCGGCCAGACTAATGGAGAAACACGCCACGAGCACGGTGAAGATTACGGTTGATGTGGATCCGGAAAACTTCATGTAGCGGGGGCTGTTGAAAATAATAGTTCTGTAGAGTTGAAAAGACTTGATAGAACAAGAAAGGGCGGGAGACTTCCCCACCCTTTCTTGTCGCTGGTTACTGATTTGTGAATTTTATGTAGGTCTTCCCGTAGCCGACAATATGGGCTTCCGTTCCGGAAACGGCTTCAACATTTTTCAAATTCTGCGTTGTCAGCCCGACCCCGACTTGCGTCCAGATCGTTCCTCCGTCTGTCGTATGAAGCATTACTCCGCCGTCACCCACTGCCCAGCCGTTCAGCCCGTCAGAAGTAAACGATATGCCATTCAATGACGTCGTAACCGGGCTGGTCTGTTTTGTCCATGTCCCACTCTTGTAGGCAAATATTTCGCCGTTTCCGCCGGCAGCAAAGCCGGTATTGGCGTCAATAAACTTCAGGCAGTTCATGCTGGAGGTGATACCAGGTAACGTATTATAGTTCCAGGTTGTTCCCCCATCCGTTGTTTTGTAAATGGTAGTTATTGCATTTGAAATTGCTACATAACCGGTATTTGGATTCGATGAGTCGGGAAAGGCAACGGAGAGAATGGAAGCGTTTAAGGGTTGTGTCATGGTCGTCCAGCTGGTTCCCCCGTCGGATGTCCGGCGGACGTAACCGCTGTTTCCAACGGCGTAGCCTATGAGAGAGGACGGAAAATAAACATCATATAATGTCCCGCCAATCGTTGTGTTCGGATTGCTCCAGGTTACGCCGCCATCCGTCGTGCTGCTCCCCTTGGCCAGACCTACCGCCCATCCGTCGGAAGTATTCCGCATGTGGAGAGACTGCGTTACTGACGCTGTGGCAACTGCTGTAAAAGTAAGTCCTTTGTCTGTTGAGCGGAAAATTTCGTTAGAACCAGAAGAACTGATCCAGACCGTGTTCCCGATAGCCTGAACGTCAGACAGGGTAATAGAACCGGCATTGGGAATACGGGCGCTCCAATCCTTTAAGCTCGGTGCCCCCTCGTTGCTGAACCTGAGCAATGTTTTGTTGATTCCCGCAACGTAACCGTTTGTTGAGGACGTGAAGTAAACACTGGTGAGCAAGTTCGTGGTCAAACCATCTGCTTCTATGGCCCAGGCGGTTCCTCCATTGGTTGTATGGAGGATGATGCCTCCGTCTCCGACGGCCCAGCCTTCACTGGCATTGAGGAAAAAGACATCATTTAAAGTCCTCTGTGGTAAATGCGTATCCGGATTTGTCTGAGGAGACCAGTTTTTGCCGTCTGTGGTATGGATGATTACGCCATTATCTCCCACGGCCCAGCCGGTAGTATTGTTGACAAAGCTTATGCCATTATATCCATTGGCAGGATATGTTTGATCTCCTGTCCAGACACCGCCGGTAAAGTGACGAATAATCGCTCCACCACAGATCCATCCTTCTGCCACAGTCGGGAATGAAACAGATTTTAAATTTGTAGACAATGATGTCGGTAAATTTGTTATGCCGCCGGATGTGATGCTATAACTCGTACCCGTATCTCCGGCGGAGTAACCCGTCGTGGAAGACGGCGGGAAAGTTATGGATCTTACCGGATTACCGGTTACGCCCAGAGAAGTCCAATCTGCGCCGCTGTTTGTTGATCGGTATATTCGATTATTCTGTGCACCTGCGTAAAACTCGGTGGAGCTGATCATGTGTATTGAATTCATGAACGTACCGGCGGCCACCGATCGTGTGGTAAAGGATGTTCCTCCGTCTGTTGTCACATATACTTCCGACACATTGCCGGAGCTGACCAGCCCGTTATTTTCATCCACAAAGTGAACATCAATAAAATTGGAAGTGCCGGCAGCAGTAACAGCCGAACTGATATCGTGCCAGCCTGCCGCTGGTGTCGTGGCGGTAGTAAACGTCCGGTCATCGCCGTAGGCCGTACCCGCGGAATTGGTGGCATAGGCCCGCACATGGTAGATGGTATTCTGCGTAAGGCCGGTCATGGCGCTTATGAAAGCGCCGGTGCCTGTGCCGTTGGTGGTATGGCTGCCTCCGATGGTGGGGTTTGCCGCCATTCCCCAACAGATGCCTCTGGCTGTCACTGCCGCCCCGCCGTCGGCCGTGACATTCCCGCCTCCGGTGGCGGTCGTTGCGGTAATGTCCGTGATAGTCGTGGTTGTCACGGTCGGCGTGCTCACTGTGGGCGCATTGCCACCCCCTTCACCGCCGGAACTGCAGGCAGATAAAAGAACCGTCAAAGCAAGCATCTGAATCAATGTCGTCAATAATTTCTTCATAAAACCTCCAGATAGCGGATTGAGAGGTACTGACTCGGCCTGAAAATTCCAAGTCTTTTCTCGGCAAGAGACAGTAAAATATCCGTCCTTGTATGTCAATGATGAAATGCCAATGTCATGAAATGCGGAAAAGAGTAGAGACAAGGGAACGGTTTTAATATAAGCGACCCTTCACCGACAGAACAGAGTTGACTATTTTCCACATTCTATTATTCCACATAGTGCCCGGCAAACTGGGAATGATTGTGAATGATGCCCTTCTCGCGGCGGAAGCCCAGGCCGCAGGCTTCAAAGGAAAAAAACACTCCGGCCTGATACAGTCGGCCTTCTGAATCCGTGGGCAGATCGGCCCAGGCCTGATAAATGGTGCCATACATGCCGTAGTCGCCATCCCTTGCGTCAATGACATTTCCAGTTGCGTCCAAGACACGGATGTTCGCCCCTTCCCTGCTGAAAGTTCTCTTCTCGACACATTTTTTCCCGATCAGAGGTTGAGTATCGGTCTCCAAAAGGAGCGGATGATTCGGGAACAGGTCCCAAAGCACTTTCATAATCGCCTTGGATTGAAAGAGCAGCGTATAAGGAGGGTTGAGCAGGATGCAGCGTTTGCGACGGAGAATTTCGGTAAGGAGCGCTGTCAGCTCCGGCTCGTAGACGCAGATGTGTTCATAGGGAAGCAGCTTGAACCAGTAATCAAAAGCATTGCCTTCCTTATCCAGAATCCCCTCTTCCGTCCCGAAGAAAACCTTCTCCACATAGTCAAAGCCGGTGATAAATCCTGCTTCGTAAGCAACCTCTTCGATAAGGCGAATGGTGTTTTCATCTTCCTCGCCCGCGCCTTCCAGACAGGAAAACAGGGCATGAGGGATACGGTCATCAGCCCTGCCAAAGACTCGATGCTGCGCTTTGAGTCTGCCGAAATTCTCTTTTATGGCTTCGTAGAGGTTATTGAATTGATTTTCTTCCTTCATTTTGTTGTGCTTCAGAAGCAGCCATTGAATCAGCGCCGTCTCAAAAATTAAGGAGGGGGTGTCAGCGTTAAACTCGATGAGCTTGATGGGCAGACCATCGAGTCCCCCGGCCAGATCAAAGCGTCCCAGCAGGTGGAAGTGACTGTCATCCTCCCAGCTGATTTCGATCATTTCCACGAGATTCGGCGGGATATCCAAAAGCGGATAGAGCTTCTGATCAATGACATGCTGCCCGGCTTGCACGTACATATCGTAGAGTTCATTGGCGGCCTGGTAATAGGCGTCGCCTTCGGCTTCGCTTATCACAACCAACTCATCGGCCACATACGATTTGTCCTGCACAGATGTATACCAGTAAAATCCAACCTTCTCATAGATTTCATCCGGAACCGCTGCGACAGGGATGGTTTTCATCAACCAAGACTCCGGAATCCACTGCCCAGGCGGGAGAAAAATCCAGTCTTGGCCGAACCGGTCCCCGACCGCTGCAACTGATCGCCTCCAGCGGAGCGAGACGGGTTGTAATAGCGACCACCCGACCAGTAACCGCCTGTATATCCCCGGCGCTTATCTTCTTGTTCCTGCCGCTGGTAGTGAAGCTGCCGATTGGCCAGGCTTTGTTTGTAGAGATTGTCGTCCTTGTAAACATGGGGGCTGAGCGCTGAATTCCGGCCCATCATGTACCCCACCATCCCCGCAGCCAGCACGGAGCCAAGCCCCATGCCTTTTTCCGTCTTTTCCTGATCCATAATGGCGGGCAGTTTTTCTTCCGGGATGACCTCTTGTGTTCCGTCCAGGCGCTTGACAACAACACCTGTTGTTTTGCCGGGAAATTCCTTTTCGATCCGGAAATCGTTTGGCGCGATCTCCTCCACCATGGTCATGACGCCGTTTTGCTGATGCGCCTCCTGGCTGCCCGCCTTATCTCCATAAGAGCGGGTACCTCCCTGTGATGCCGGATCATCCGCAGAATCGCAGCCGATAATCAGGCTTTGGGCCAGAAAAAATATGCCGCCGATAATCACTTTCCCGGTTGTCTTTTTATTCATAATCCGCCCCTGATTCCGCTAAATGAGTTGACTGATAATGAGCGACAGCGCAATCGTAATGGCTTGCACTAAAACAATGGCCGCGGTATTGCCCCCACGGATGGCATCGCCAATCGACGTTTTGGGTAGAAAGATCAATGCGGCAATCCTCTCAAAAATAATCAGACCAATCATTCCGGTTGCGGCGCTTACGGCAAAGGCTGAAAGACTGCTCAACCAGCCGGTGAAATCTCCGGCGATGCTGGCACGTAAAATGATGCTGTATGCCACCAACAGGCCCGCCACCGCTACGCCGGCGCTCAGGTTATTATCCTTTACACACTGAACAACATCAAAGCGGTATATCTTTTCGTGAATAAAAATCGCCGCGATCATGACAACCTGACCTAAAAAGAAAAACACAGCTGCGCTCAGGATGCCACCTTCGTTACCGGAAAAGGCTCCGTTGACCAGAATGCCTGTAGCGATAAACGCGCCCGCCTCGATCAGGCCGGTCGGCACATTGCCGGCCGAGACAAGCTCGTCATTGCACACTTTGGGAATAATGATAAAATCGTTAATAAAGTGAGCGGCAAAAAAGATCACCACGACCATCAGACCGTAAATACCGAAGAAAGCGATATCCCTGTAGGATGACACGTTTACAATCAGCGCCTGCATGGCGATACACAAACCCACAAAGAGGCCGAAGCGCCTGAGGGCAATCGCCAGATTATCACTGCGACTGATCTGCGCGTCATCGTCAAACCGGGTGATGGCGTCGGCAATCTTTTTGCTTAAAAACAAAAATATAATGACCAGTGCAATGCAAAGAATCTTCACAAGATATTTTTCCATGAACCCTGTTTCCTTTATTTTTTGTATTTTATATCTGAAATCCTGATGCAATTTTGTTTGGGGTAATCTACATCATCTCGTCCGGACTCTCAATGCTGAAAAGAAATTTAAAACAGCGATGGCTGCGCCCATTAAAAAAACATACTGATATCCCCATGTCACCCAGATGAGACCGCCCAGAAGCGCGACTGCAATGGAAAAGATATGATCGATCGTCACACCCATCGTCAACGTCTGGGTAACGTCCTCAGGCCGGACTGCGATTTTCTGGAGATACGTTGCTCGCGCCATGCCTACCGACATCAAAAGTTGATCTGCGATAAAGCAGGCACAGGCAACAATTAAAGCCACGGACTCTGAAAACAGCTCCCTGGAATATGCATAACCCATACAGACAAAAACGAGCAATACCGCTTCCGCGGTGAGGATGAATCTCTCGCCAAGCTTGTCAATTGCCCGCCCTAAAAGCGGCTTGAAAAAAATACCGATCACACCGCCGATGGTCAAAAGCGTCGCCAGCATTTGCGTCTTCTGCCGAAAGACCGTCACCAGCACCCAGGGCGCAAAGGTCAGAAAGATCTGCTTGCGCGTCCCGTATAAAATATTGAGCCAGTAAAAAAGCCGGTATTCTTTGCGCAGTTGAAACTTTGTGCGGGCGGCATAGGGCTGATCTTTCTGCATTCTATACAGAATCGCGGAAACGGTAAGAAATCCGAGAAACGCAAAGATGTATGAAATCTGAAAATTGAGATGAAAAAATTTAAAACCCATAAAGATGCAAAAACTGCCGAGAATCATGGCGGCATTGGCCACGGCGCTGAATTGCCCCAGCCTTTTGCCCGTCTGCCCTTCACGCGCCAGTTCCATGCCGATGCTCTGGTTAAGCGGAATGAACAGATGCTGTCCGACACTGAAGACAAAAAGCCACACCAGCATCACGGAAAAACCGGGGGAGGCAAAACCGATCAGTAAAATGCCTGCCGCGCAAAGCAGATTGGCCAGAACCGCAAGCCTGCGTGAACATAGGAAAAAGAAAAGCGCGGCAAAAAAGATGACCAGAAATCCGGGAAGTTCCCGGGGCAGTTCGAGAAATCCCCGCTGCCAGTCGCTGATGAAAAATGTTTCGTTGAGAAAGTTATTGAACGTGGAATCGACGATGCTTTGCGAAAGGCCGAAGACAAATGTGGCGGCTAAAAATAACTTGAAGTCGCGCGGCAAATTGGAATACTTATCTTTTAGCCGCCTTAAAATTTGATTCGCCGCCATTGGAGTTGTTCCTAAATCTTAATCCATCAGACAAAATCGCCAAATCATGCCTAGACGTGAAAACGGCAGCAGGCTTAGCCTGCTGCCGTTTATTTCTACGGGAGCAATATTTTCTAAACCCGGCAACTTTCCAGCCGGATGCGATCCTGATAATACTGGGTGATCTCATAGACCGCGTAATCCATCATCAGCATGATGCGCATCACACTGTCAATGGCCTGATTGTGTTCCAGGGCGTTGATGAATATCGCCTGGAAATCGGCATAGAGCCACATGTGGCGTCGCATCATATTGAGGGCATAAATACACTCCTGCAGGGGAATGCCGCTTTCGTAGCACGTTCGCGAATAGTGCATAAAAAATTCCTGTGCCTTTTCATAGCGATTGGGCGCCACCAGCATATTTCTCAATTGACTGTAAAATTTCATCGCCTGCAAAACCAGCTTGTCATCGGGAATGTCCCGATAACTTGCCGTTCGTTTATTCTTCTTGACGTCGGTCGCCCAGTGTCCGGCTATTTCATCAATATTGGCCTCCAAAACATCCAGCAGCTTAATCGATTCAACCATAATTATGCTCTCCTTTCACCCATGTTAAAACGAACCAGGAAATGGATTTTATTTTCTGCCTTTTTTCATCAGTTCCTGATATTCCTTCGTGACCTCGTACGCCGCGTAGTCAAACAGCAGAATTGTACGGCTCAAGGTGTCCAGGGCCTGCCGCTGGTCGATGGCGGAACTGAAAATGGTCTGGAATTCAGCATACAACCAGATATGCCTTCTCAACAAAATCAGCGCGTAAACCGCTTCGTCCATGGCAATACCCATGGCAAAACTTTCCTGCGCGTAGGTTCGAAAATATTTCAATGCGCTTTCACTGATTTTTTCATCGGCAAACATCTTGCTGAAATTCTGATAAAATTTGACTCCCTGAGAAATGATTCGCTCTTCGTCCAATTCTTTGTATTTTTTCGTTCGAGCATTGTTTTGAACATCCATGGTCCATCGTTTGGCCATCTTCTCTGCGTGCTGTTCGGCCAGCTCCACATATTTAATGGCATAAGTTTTCATGCTTCATCTCCTTTCCATTTGAGAACAACTGAGATTAGTGTGATCTTCTTCTTTAACGTTCCGCTCTTACAGTTCGAATAGTTGATCTTAATATAAATCAGTAATATTAAAATGACAATAGGAAATATGCCTAAAACCACCAGTCAGGGAATTCTTGACACATCGGGGTTAATTCCATATACGTTACCCAAAATAACAAGGATTAAACACAATGAACAAACCCCGCATCATCTTCATGGGAACGCCGGATTTCGCTCTTCCCGCGCTAGACATGTTGTATCAGAGTCATTATCCGATTTCCGCCGTCGTGACACAGCCGGATCGTCCCGCAGGACGCGGGCAGAAAGAACTTGCCCCGCCGGTAAAGCTTTTGGCGCAAAAATTGAGCTTGCCGGTTTTCCAGCCGCAGAAAGTGAAACAACCTGGATTTCTGGAAACGCTTTCTTCTTACAACCCCGACATGATCATCGTAGCGGCTTTCGGTCAGATTTTGCCCAAGGCGATCATCGATTTTCCCCGTTTTGGCTGCCTGAACATCCATCCGTCGCTTCTTCCGAAATACCGGGGCGCCGCTCCGCTCAACTGGAGCATCATCCGCGGCGAAATCAAAACCGGCGTGACGATCATGCAGATGGACGAAGGCATGGATTCAGGCGATATTCTGACGCAGGCGGAAACACCGCTGGGCGCTTTGGAGACTTTTGGCGAGTTACATGATCGATTATCACAACTCGGTGCGACTTTGCTGATGAAAGCAATCGATCAGGTGATGTCCGGCACTGCCTGCAGGCAGTCGCAGAATCCTGCCGGCGTAACTTTCGCACCCCGTCTGACAAAAGATACAGGGAAAATCAACTGGCGTGACAACGTGCTCAACATCGTCAATCTTGTCCGCGGCCTAAACCCGACGCCTGCGGCCTATACATTGTTGGACGGACAAATTTTAAAAATCTTCACGGCGGATTCTCTGCCCGGCCCTATTGACCAGACACCGGGTACAATCGGCGCCGCAACATCCATAGGCTTGCCGGTTGCGGCAGCTGATGGTTATGTCGTTTTGAAAGACGTCCAGCTGGCCGGAAAGAAACGAATGCGGATGGCCGACTTTTTGCGTGGGTATCGGGTGAAGGCGGGGAGTGTGTTAAGCTAAACACATCCGCACAGGAGAGCGCCATGATGCGTTATACCCATCAGACGCTACAGGGCAGACACCCTGAAAAAACAAGTCCCGTAAGGATTGATTCTTAAATATGAAAAAAACAATTCGCCATCAGGCAGTAGAAATTTTAAATTCGGTTTCGCTCAGTTCGGCTTTTGCAGGAGATTTACTGGATGCATGTCTGGATGAGCAGCATCTTTCCGGCACCGCGGACGGGCGGCTGCTGACGCATCTGGTTTACGGGGTTTTGCGCATGCAGGGACATCTGGACTGGATTCTTACCGGTTTGTATCGCGGTGATTATGCCAAAATGGAGGAAGGTGTTAAAAATATTCTGCGCACTGGCCTGTACCAACTTAAATTCAGCGACCGGCTCCCGGATTTCGCGGTCGTGGATGAGGCAGTCAAGATCGCCAAACGCATCAACGAAGGCGCCGGCGGATTGGTCAACGCCTTGTTGCGCAGCTATCTGCGCAACACAGACAAAATTATCTTTCCTTCCCCGGAAAAAAATCCGGCGGAACATATTGCGGCGCTTTACTCCCATCCCTTGTGGCTGGTTAAGACCTGGCTTGATGTCTATGGCCGCGAGGAAACCATTGCCTTATGTCAGGCCGACAATGAGTTGCCACCCCTGACGCTCCGCATGAACACCCTTAAGACGTCCGCAAGCAACCTGGAAGAAAGACTTCAAAGCGAGGACTTTCAATGCACACCTGCAAGGTTTTCACCCGATGGACTCCAGCTGACCGAGTCTCCAAGGCCCATTCAAAAAACCCATTTCTTTAAAGAGGGCCTGTTGAGACTCCAGGACGAAGCGGCGCAACTCGTTTCTTACCTGGTAAGTCCCCAAAGCCTTGAAAGTGTTCTGGACGTCTGCGCGGGCAGCGGCGGTAAATCACTGCATCTGGCGGCAATCATGAAAAACAGCGGCCGGATTGTAGCGCTGGATCGCGATGTGGATAAAAGCGCACAATTGCAAAAAGACGCAGCCAGAATGGGAGTATCCATCATTGAAACCCGCACGGCTGATCTAAATCTGCCTCTTCCTTTGGAGTTGACGGAAAAATTTGATCATGTCCTGGTCGATGCGCCTTGCTCCGGCTCGGGCACGCTCGGACGCAATCCGGAAATCAAATGGCGTCTGACAGCCGCCGATATCCCTTTATTTTCAAAAACCCAAAAAACCATTCTGCTTCATGCGTCCGATGCCGTTAAAAAAGGCGGCTCCCTCATTTACTGCACCTGCTCGGTTCTGCCCGCGGAAAATGATGACGTGATCCGGCAGTTTTTAAAGGATAACCCCGATTTTACCGTCGGATTTCCACCGTCAGACATTCCCGCTATGTTAACCGATAGTCATGGTTTTTTCAGGACATACCCTCACCGGCATTCCATGGATGGTTTCTTCGGCGCCATTTTGAAACGCCGGATTTAAATTGACGAACGAAACATAATCATGCTAGCTTCGCTCCCATAAATGTAAAAGGAGCTGTTATGTTTGTTCAACAGATGCAGGTCGGCCAGATGGCTGTTTTTGCTTACCTGATCGGAGATCCGATCACGGGGGATGCGCTGGTCATTGACCCGGCCGATAACGCACAAAACATTGTGGCCCTGGCCAAAAAAAATAATCTACGCATTAATTATATCGTCAACACGCACGGACATGTGGATCACATCGGCGGCAACGCCGAAATGCAGAAACTCACCGGAGCAAAAATCATCGTTCACGAAGATGACGCGGTGATGCTGACGTCCACCCCTGCGGCCATGCTGCGCATGTTCGGCGCGACGCAATCCCCGCCCCCGGACATTCTGGTCAAAGACGGTCAGGCCATCTCTGTGGGCAATGTTGAATTGAAAGTCATCCACACTCCCGGACATTCGCCCGGCGGCATGTGTCTTTACACTCCCGGTTATGTATTCACCGGAGACACGCTGTTTGTGGAAGCAGTCGGCCGCACTGACCTGCCCGGCGGTTCCTGGCAAATCATGTATAACGCGATCAAAACAAAGCTTTTTACACTGCCCGATGAAACCAAAGTGCTGCCCGGCCACAATTATGGCCGGACGCCCACCTCCACCATCGGCCATGAAAAGGCATACAATCCATCCGTTCAATAAAGGAGCAGCCCCCCATGACCAAAAGCATTTCACAAACCAATTTTCCAAAGCTGAGATTCCTCAACCGCGGCAAAGTGCGCGATCTATACGCCGTACAGGACTATCTGCTCCTTGTGGCCACCGACCGAATTTCGGCTTTTGACGTCATCATGCCCAACCCGATTCCGGGTAAAGGCGCGATCCTCAATAAAATGTCCACTTTCTGGTTCAAACAAATGGAAGATATTATCCACAACCATATCGTATCGACGGATGCAGCCGATTTTCCGCCGGAATGCGCACCCTACTATGAAAGTCTCCAGGGCAGAAGCATGCTGGTGAAAAAGGCAACACCGCTACCGGTGGAATGCATCGTGCGCGGGTACCTGTCCGGTTCCGGCTGGAGTGATTATCGCCACAGCCAAACCGTTTCCGGAATCAAGCTGCCGGATGGCTTGAAGGAATCGTGCAAGCTGCCTCAAACCATTTTCACACCGACCACCAAAGCGCCGGAAGGTGAACACGACTCGCCAATTACCCGCTCAGAAATGGAGGATATTATCGGCGTCGATCTCACGAATCAGGTCATCAAAAAATCCCTGGCCGTTTATGAACGCGCTGCTGCAATCGCACTCAAGGCGGGTATCATCATTGCCGATACGAAAATGGAGTTCGGATTGATCGGCAATGAACTGATTCTGATTGACGAACTGCTGACGCCTGATTCATCGCGCTTCTGGCCCGCAGACGATTACGAGGAAGGCCGCTCACAGAAAAGTTTTGATAAACAGTTTTTACGCGATTATCTGCTGTCCATTCACTGGGGCCAGAAACCGCCTGCTCCGGAATTACCGCAAGACATCATCGAAAAAACCAAGGCGAAATACGAAGAAGCATTTTCCCGTCTGGTAAAATAATATTATTTTGCCATTGACAGAATAATAACCATTATTACATTACGCCGTGTTCATCCGCACGGCGTCATTTTTTTCAGGAGGAACGCTTTGAACAACAGGAAACTACCGGATTACCGATTAAAACAAAAAATTCTGTATATTGATAAAACATCCGCTGAAACGCTCATCCGTTACGGAAATTTGTATCTGGAAGAAAACGTGCTTTCCGACGCCTTGGATTTCTATTTCAAAGCTGGACATACCGACGGATTGCATAAGATTAAAGAACTCGCTTTACAAAGCGGCGACACCTTCCTTTTTCAGCGCGCGGCCAAAGCGCTCAACCTGGAATTGAAGAGCACCGACTGGGAAAAAGTAGGCCTGCGGGCCACGGAATTAAAAAAATATTTATTTGCCAGGCAGGCTCTGGAAAAAGCGGATAACGCGGAATTACTTAGCGCGCTTGCGACGACGATGAAAGCGGAGGCTGCAGAAAAACATTCATGACAAAGAGGGATTATTACGAAATTCTGAGCGTCGCCAAAACGGCCACAGACGATGAAATCAAAAAAAATTACCGGAAAATCGCCATGCAATGCCATCCCGACAAAAATCCGGGAGACAAACAGGCGGAAGAGCGCTTCAAGGAAGCCGCCGAGGCCTACGAAGTATTAAGCGACAAGCAAAAGCGGGAAGTCTACGATCATTACGGCCACGCCGGATTGAGCAATACAGGCTTTCAGGGCTTCAGCGGCTTTGATGATATTTTCTCTAATTTCGGAGATATATTTGAAGATGTCTTCGGCTTCGGCCACCAACGAGGTCGGGGTCGGGGAAGAACCGGCGCGCGGGCGGGCGCCGATTTGCGCTATGATCTGAAGATTTCATTTCTCAATGCGGCCTTTGGTCTTACCACCACCATCGATCTGGAAAAACTACATACCTGTTCAGCCTGTCAGGGAACCGGCGCAGCCCCGGGCACAACGCCTTCCACCTGTCCGACCTGCCAGGGACGGGGACAGGTCATCCAGTCCAGCGGCTTTTTCACAATCAGCTCCACCTGTCCGCATTGCCACGGTCAGGGAAAATTCATCACCAAACCCTGCAATGCCTGCCGGGGCGCGGGCAAGGAAAGAACACAAAAAACTGTGGAGCTGAAAATCCCGGCCGGCGTGGAAACCGGATCGCGTCTGCGTCTGCGCGGCGAGGGCGAAGCGGGAGAACATGGCGGTCAAAGCGGCGATTTGTATGTTTTCCTGCATGTGGAAGAACATGATTTTTTCGTCCGCGAAGGCGACGATATTATTTGCCGTGTACCCATTTCCTTTGTGCAGGCAACGCTTGGCGCCACCATCGAAGTGCCGACGCTCAAAGAGACGGAAAAAGTAAAAATCCCCAGAAGCACCCAAACCGGTCATTCGTTCCGACTGAAGGGCAAAGGCATTCCTCACGTGCGCGGCTATGGACGAGGCGATCAGATCATTGAAGTACACGTGCAGATTCCAACACAGATCAGCCGCAAACAAGAAGAGCTTCTGCGGGAATTCGAAAAACTAAGCTGACACCACGTCACTTGTAAACGGCCACAATAAGGTTGCAAACCTCAAGGCAATATGTTTTAAACCGATCCATTCAAAGATTCAGGAGGAACAAATATGAAAAAACATCCGTATCGTCTAATGATCTGTCTATTTGTTCTTTTGTTTTCTTCCGGTTGCGCCACGGCGCTGGTCGTAGGCGGGGCGGCGGCAGGCGCTGCGACAGGCACTTACCTGTACGTCAACGGCGAGCTCCGAACAGACTACTTCGCTTCTTTCGATGCAGTCTGGTCGGCCTGCGAAAAAACAATCGCCGAATTGCGTGGTACGGAAGTACAACCGACAAAAGAAATCGTTCAGGGAAAAGTCACTGCCGTCATCAATGATGAAAAGGTAAGATTTGAAGTCACGTACCGGGCAAAAAATCAAACCACTGTCGCCATTCGTGTCGGCCTGATCGGCAATCAGCAATCTTCGCAACTTCTGCATGATAAAATTGCCGCGCACCTGGCCAAACCTTAAACGCGTCCCGGACAAACATTGATCGCCGGGCGGATATTTCTCATGAATAAAAAACTGATTTTCGGCATCCTGTTTGGCATATTACTGATTTATCTTTCGATTCGGGATATCCATTTCGACGATACGCTGGCACATCTAAAAACAGTCCGACTGGATTTCGCCGCCTTATCTCTTTTCTTTATTATATTGATGCAGGTTGTGCGTTCCTATCGTTGGGGCGTTATTTTAAAGCCACTGGGACGCATTGATCAGTTCACTCTTTTTTCCGTCACGTCAGTGGGTTTTCTCGCCATCGTGGCCATTCCGGCGCGCATCGGCGAACTGGCCAGGCCCTATTTGATTTCGAAGAAAAGTCCCGTCAAAATGTCGTCGGCGCTCGGCACGATTATCGTGGAACGCGTACTCGACAGTCTGGCCGTGTTGGCCATCACCGTCGCCGTGCTGATATTGCAGGATCTGCCGTCCTGGATGATCAAATCCGGCATCCTCTTTTTTATGGTCACCCTGCTGATGATTGCCTGCATGATCGGATTGATCTGGCGCCGGAACACCGCGGTTAAAATAATTGATCGGTTCTTGCGACTGCTCCCGGGAAAACTGGCCGACAAGGCCAACGCCACCATCCATCATTTCATCGACGGCTTTCAGGTGATCAAAGATGTGAAGACGCTGTTATACTTGTTTTTCCTGTCCGCCGTGGTCTGGCTTGTGGATGTTGCCGCCATTCATTCTCTGCTTTTGGCCTTTGGTTTCAACCTGCCGGTTCTGGCCGCCTTCGTGGTGATGGTGATCCTCATCGCCGGCATTGCGATCCCCACCGCACCCGGTTTCATCGGCAGCTGGCATTTTGCCTGTATTCTGGGATTGAGTCTTTTCGGCGTGGCCAAACCGGAAGCGTTTTCGTTCGCCTTGGTTTACCATTTTCTTGCAATTGCCGTCGTGATTGTTCTCGGCGTGATCTTCCTGCCGTTTAACAAATTCTCCATTTCCGATATGAGGAAACAGATGGGAGAAGACCAAAGTTCAAGGATCAAGGAACAAGGTTAAAGTTTATTGTTGTATTTTTTCAGTTTCATCCTTGTACCTTGCGCCTCGTCTATCATTGCTCCTTCGTCACCACCTTGAGGCTTTTGAGTTTCTTGTGCAGATTGCTGCGTTCCAGCCCGATGGCTTCGGCTGTTTTGGAAATGTTGCCATCGAACTCTTCGAGCTTTTTGAGAATGAACTGTCTTTCAAAATCCAGTCTGGCGTCTCTCAGGGAATCGCCTGCCACCAATGGCTCCGACAGGTTATCGTCATGATCGGTTTTCCCATTGAGTTCGGGAATATCATCGGCCTTGATCTCATTCGACGGTGTCAAAATGATCAGGCGTTCAATGATATTTTTCAATTCACGCACATTGCCCGGCCAGTCATGCGCCTGCAAGCACGCCAACGCGCTTTCCGTCAGCTTCTTCTGCGCCTGTCCCTCTTTCGCCGCAAAATCATGCAGAAACCTCTCCGCCAGAAATGCAATGTCTTCTTTACGGTCGCGAAGCGGCGGAACCCGCAATGGAATGACGTGCAGACGGTAATATAAATCCTGCCGGAAACGTCCCGCTTCCATCTCTTTTTCCAGATCCTTATTGGTTGCGGCAAGCACGCGCACATCCATATCGATGACTTTGTTGCCGCCGACGCGTTCGAATTTCTTTTCCTGAAGAATCCGTAAAATCTTCGCTTGTGCTTTCAGGCTCATATCGGCGACTTCATCCAGGAAAATCGTTCCCTCGTGCGCCAGATCAAACTTTCCCCGCTTTTTCTCCGTTGCCCCGGTGAAGGCGCCTTTTTCGTGGCCGAACAATTCGCTTTCGATCAGCTCTTCGGGAATCGCCGCGCAGTTGACTTCCACAATGGGTTTTTGCGATCGGCGGCTTAAATGATGGATAGAACGCGCGACCAGTTCCTTGCCCGTGCCGTTTTCCCCCATAATCAAAATCCAGGCGTTGGTCGGCGCGACAATGCTGATCATTTCCTTGAGTTCCGCAATCAGAGGGCTTGCACCGGTCAGTTCATACTGATGGGAAACTTTTTGTTTGAGTAAAATGTTTTCCTCTTCCAGGCGCACGACATTGAGCGCGTTACTCACCAGAATAATGACCTTGTCGAGCGACAGCGGTTTTTCGATAAAATCAAAGGCTCCCAGTTTTGTCGCCTTCACCGCCGTTTCAATCGTGCCGTGCCCGGACATCATAATGACCAGCACATTGGGATGCGCAGCCTTGACGGCTTTAAGCGTATCGAGGCCATCCATACCGGGCAGCCAGATATCCAAAAGAACCAGCTGCGGCATTTCTTCGGCAACCGTCTTGACCGCCTCTTCGCCACTGCCCGCTAAGAGCACCTGATAGCCTTCATCCTCCAGGATGGCCTTCAACGACTGACAAATACTGACTTCATCATCAACAATAAGGATGGTTTCATTCATAAGGATTTCTCTACTTCACGTTATTTATAAATTAAACTTCCGTCACCGGCAACTGAAAAGAAACGATGGTCCCCGTCGGATAGTTGTCGTTGACGCTCACCTGGCCTTTATGATCCGATATGATCGAACTGACGATGGCCAATCCCAGTCCCGTGCCGGACTTTTTGGTTGAAAAATAGGGTTCGAACACTTTTTTCTTATAACTTGCGGGCACACCGGCGCCATCGTCCGCCACCGCCACCGTCACTTTTTTATGCGTCTCATCATACCGGATAATCACCCCAATGTGACCTGTTTTCTTATTGAGGGCGGCCACAGCATTGTCCAGCAAATTGATCATCACGCGATTAATCTGCTCGGCATCCAGATTGAACCGGGGCAGGCCTTCCGCCTGACTGTATTCAAAACGTATATCCTTGTGCGCATCCACGAAAAGCGCAACGGCCTCGGACACCACCGCATTGAGATCATTGGGCGCAAGCGAAGTCACCGGCATGCGCGCATAACGGGAAAACTCGTTGACCAGATTTTTAAGCACCTCCACCTGATCGATGATCGTCTGAGTACATTCCTTGAAAACGGAGCCGTCCTCACCGAGTTTGTCTCCATACTTCCGCTGCAATCTCTGCGCGGAAAGCTGCACGGGTGTGAGTGGATTTTTGATTTCATGCGCCATGCGACGTGCGACTTCCCGCCATGCCGCCGCGCGTTCAGCCTTCTGCAGGGCGGTCAGGTCTTCAAACACGACAACAATACCGGAATCGTTGCCTTCTTCATCTTCAATCATCGTCAGCGTCAGAAGCACCGTCATCGCCTTCTCCCGCAGCATCAACTCCAATTGTTTAACCAGCATCCGTGCATTGTCTTCCCTCATTTCCTCCACAAAGGAATCGACCATTGCAAGGTGTTCGTCAAGCAAAAGCTCCCGATAGTTCTTGAGCAGATAATGGGAGGCGTCTATTTCAAACATGGCTTCCGCAGCGCGGTTGATGGTCGTGATGATTCCATTTTTATCCACCGAAATGACGCCGGCGGACACGTTGCGCAATACCGCCGCCATATATTTGCGCCGCTGTTCCAGGGATATGTTGGCCTCTTCCAGGCCCGTTTTGCTTTTCTTGAGATCGTCCGTCATGTGATTGAAGGACTTGACCAGCAGGCCGACCTCATCGTCCGCCTCGATATCGATGCGGCTGTCCAGATCCCCCTGGGTAATGCGGTTGGTCGCCAAGACCAGGTCCCCGATGGGATTGGTGATGCTTTTGGCAAGCGACAGTCCAAACCAGGTTGCCAGAAAAATGATCACCAGCGTGACAATCGACAGGGTGACAATATAATTGAATTTGATCGGATTCTTCAAAAGCTTGATCTGGCCGTACTGCTCAGAGGCATTGGCGATGCTGCGGAGCTTATCCACAAATCCCTGCGGAATCGTGTAGGTCACGGAAACGCGGCCGATGACTTCGGAGGCGACGGCATAGGAAAATACCGGGGCGATGCCGACGATGGCTTCGCCCGAAGGAATGGGGGCGACAATGGATATTTCCTTGCCAGAATAAATATCTTCCAGAATTTTCGCAGAGAGTTCCACGGGTCTAAGTCCCGTATTATCGGTATCGGTAAAAACAAGGCTTTCTTTTTTAAAATCAAAATACGCCTCAACCATTCCGACTTTGTAACTTTTTTGACGCTGGCCGATCAGACTGTTTAAATATTCGGCTCTATCCGTTTCGTAGAGACGGTTTTTGGTGATATCCGCGCTGATCTGGCGGGCGTTGAACTTGGCCAGTTCCTCCGTTTGCGTGTAATAAACCTGTGCGACTTCCAGGGATCGATTGAGCGCATCGCCGATTTTGATATTGAACCAGAACTCAATGCTGTACGAAAGAAAATTGATGGCAAACAAAAACAGCAGGATATTCGGAACGAGAGACAAGCCGACAAACGCGGCAACCAGTTTGGTGCGCAACTTCGAACCGATAACGCCTTTGCGGCGCTCGGAAAACAGTTTGAACACATTTCGGACGATCAGAAAAAGTAAAAGCAAAATCAGAATGATATTGATGCTGGTCAGCCCGTAAACCAGAATGTTGGCGGATATCGGTAATTCCTTGCGAGCGGAGAATTGGCTGGCAAGAATCGTGAAAATAATCGCCAGGCATCCGACAACGAGCATGAGTATCCGCTCGCGCCGTCGTTTTCTCAACTCGCGTTCATCGAGATAGCTTTTTCTGGATTTTCTTCTAATTTTCATTCATTGAACGTGTCAACTTTTCCATCAGCATCAGGGCGGATGATTAATAGGAAAATCTGATTTTATACAACGGTGTTTCAAAATCCCACAGGGAAACAAAGAAAAAAACATATTCCATGGAAAGCGGCAGCCGTACCTTATCCATTTTCACTTTGATGTGGACGGAATAATTGTGCCCCCTGGCCAGGGGCGACATGGACACCACGGAAATCCCGCTTAATTCCGCCATTGCTTTTTGCGCGCTTTCAAAATCCGGAAAAATCACCGGCTGTCCCTGGCCATTCGTGGTAATGGCAAATGTCTTCTTCAGATTGTCATACTTGATTGTGCGGCGGATTTCCCTGCTGACAATTTTTTTATTCCAGAGATAGGATCTCTCCTGATAGACATCAAGCGCAATAGTGAAAACCGCAGGAACACCAGCCAGTATAGCCGACTCCATTTCCGTTTTAAAACAATCGATCAGTCTGGCATACAACAGCACGTTTTCCGTATTGCTGGTAATTAAAATATCAACCATTCTCGGATTAACATCCGCCCTCGCCGGCTCCGGCAAGAAAGCATGGGCCAAAACGATCAGGGCAAACAGGCTCATGGCCATCCTTAAACGAGCTTTAATATTATTCATGTCAACCATCAACTTTCCAGTGGAATCAGCGCCCGTTGATACTAGGTAACCTGTCGATAAAAATCAAGATTAATTTGTGTTGGATTGATAGATTGTTTTCGGGAATCTTTTTAGATTTGAGCGACATCCAAAATCGTAAACGATGGAATTTTGCAGGATACAAATCGCTCGGATTGGTTGCGGTTCGATTCGGTCATGATTTCCCAGCTGCTTTCATTGCGCATGAGTTCGCGCAAGAGAAGATTATTCAGCCGGTGACCGGATTTATGGGCGATAAAATGACCGATAATCGGCATGCCCAGCAGAAATAAATCACCAATGGCATCAAGAATTTTATGCCGGACAAATTCATCGGGTGTGCGCAGACCTTCTTTATTGATAATTCGATGATCGTCAAGAATAATGACATTGTCCAGCGATCCGCCCAGGCCCAGACCCTTGGCTTGCAAGAATTCTACTTCTTTTAGGAATCCGAACGTTCTTGCGCCGCAAATATCATCCTCATAGTTTTTGTCGGAAAAGGTCATACTATAGGACTGTCTGCCGATGGCCGCATGCTCAAACTCAATTTCATATGTGATTTTAAACTCTTCAGAGGGGAGAAACATGGCGCTGGATTCGCCTTCCTTGACGGAAACAGGCTTTTTAATGACCAGTATTTTCTTGAATTTTCCCTGCGAGCAGGTGCCCACTTCCTTGAGCATCTTGACAAAAGGACGCGAAGATCCGTCCATGATCGGCACTTCAAAGGAGTCGAGTTCAATTAACGCATTATCGAGCCCCATGCCGCTAAATGCCGACAGAATGTGCTCGACCGTCGAAACCGTCACGCCGTCAGACCCAATCGACGTCGCAAGGGTTGTATCGCAGACGCTTTTAAAATCGGCGACAATCGGTTTGGATTCCGGGAGATCCGTGCGGACAAAAACGATACCTGTATCCACCGGCGCCGGTTTCATGGTCATATTCACCTTGCGACCCGTGTGTAAACCGATGCTTGCGCAATGGATTTCTTTTCTTAATGTCCGCTGTAAATGCATACTTAACCTTAATTTTTATTTTCAGTTGAGCAATAAATATACCAAATATCTAGAATGCAAATCATCAAATAATAATGCTGTTTTTATTGATCTTTTGTAAATAATTTCGTCCCGTTTCCGTCTATGAAGGCAATGGTGTGTTCCAAACGCCACACTGTCGGAGGAGAAATTGTATTCAGGGGTATAACAAAGAGTTACCGGCAGAATCGATCCTTTTCACTATAAATACATCCACAATACGGCTGCCGATACATGTCCAGCTCTTTTGAAATTCGAACGCCTTCATTCCAACCGGAACGAAAATCCTGATATAAAAACGCAATTCCCAACTGGCGACTGAGCGTCTCGCCAATTTGTCTAATCAAATCGTGTTTCTGAAAACGGCTGTAAAGCAGCGTGGACGTAAACGCATCAAAATTTTCTTTTTTCGCCTGATGGGCCGCAAACGTTAAACGATCCGTCAGACAATAAACGCAACGTTCTTCATGTTTTGAGGCCACGCGGCTCAAAAATTCCTCCATGGGATAACCGTCCGGCCAGATCACATTTAAAAGAATTTTTTCAGCATAGTCTTTGAGTGTCTGCAGGCGGCGCTCATATTCCTGATACGGATGAACATTGGGGTTGTAAAACAAGCCGGTAACGTCATGGCCGTGTGTTCTTAATATCTTGAGGGGATAGATTGTGCAGGGGCCGCAACAGCTATGCAAAAGCAGCTTCATGAGAAAGTAACCTTCAAATCAAAATAGTTCCTTCTGAGCGCCCGATGCCTTCAGACCAAAATGCTCATAGGCCCTGGCCGACGCCACCCTGCCCCGCGCCGTCCTTTGCAGATAGCCTTCCTGGATCAGGTAGGGCTCATAAACATCTTCAATGGTGACTCTCTCTTCGCCGATGGCTGCCGCGAGGCTTTCCACGCCGACCGGCCCGCCGTTAAATTTTTCGATTAACGTCAAAAGCAGCTTGCGATCCATCTGGTCAAATCCCTTTTGATCCACTTCAAAGGCATCGAGGGCCTCACGGGCGATTTTCCCGTTGATGGTTCCATCCGCCTTGACTTCCGCGTAATCTCGGACACGTTTGAGCAGCCGATTGGCGATCCGCGGTGTTCCGCGTGCGCGCCGGGCCAGTTCTTCTGCGCCGTCTGGAGTCAGACGGACACCCAGGATCGAGGCGGATCTCGCAATAATCACGGCAAGCTCCTGCGGCGAATAAAATTCAAGACGGAAGTGCATGCCGAAACGGTCACGCAAAGGCGATGTCAGCGAGCCCGCGCGCGTGGTCGCGCCCACCAGCGTAAATTTGGGAATATCGAGTTTCATGGATCGTGCGGAAGGTCCCTGTCCGATCAAAATGTCTATGTGAAAATCCTCCATCGCCGGATAGAGAATTTCTTCCACGACATGGGAGAGCCTGTGGATTTCGTCGATAAACAAAACTTCATGCTCACTCATGTTCGTGAGAATCGCCGCGAGATCGCCCGGCCTTTCAATGACCGGTCCGGAGGTCACCTTGATGTCCACGCCCATTTCCCGTGCGATAATATAGGCGAGTGTGGTTTTCCCCAAGCCCGGCGGACCATACAGCAAAACGTGATCCAGGGCCTGACGGCGTTTTTTAGCCGCCTCGATGAAAATGGCAAGATTACTTTTCACCTTTTCCTGGCCGATATAATCCTCAAGCTTGGGTGGGCGCAGCGAAACTTCCGAAGCGCCTTCGTCTTCACCGCAAACCGGACTGATTATCGGATTCTTTAGATGAGCATCCATCTTTTTTCACCTGCTCCGGAGGCTTTTCAGCCTGCCAGCAATTTGAGAGCTTTTTTCAGGAGCTGATCCATGGCCGGATCGTCCTCGGCCTCCCGCACCACCTTATCCAGGGCGTCTTTGGCGGCACTTTGTTTATACCCTAAATTGACCAGGGCGGAAAGCACATCCTCACGAATCGCTTCACTGAGTTTTTGTTTGGCATCGGTTGCCGGCAGCTGGTCTGCCGCCATCTTTTTAAGAACTTTTTCTTTGAGTTCCAGAATCAGGCGCTCGGCCATTTTCCTGCCGACGCCGGGAACCGTTACCAGTTTACTCAGATGGCCTCCGGAAATAGCTTCGAGCAGCTCGCGCGCGGATATGCCCGAGAGGATTCCCAACGCAAGTTTCGGTCCGATGCCACTGACCGAAATCATCAGTTGGAAGAGTTCCCTTTCCCGCTGCGTGTAAAAGCCGAATAAGTGAATGGCATCTTCTTTGACGGATGTATGAATGTGCAGCGTCACCGCCTCACCCACTTCGGGTAATTCATAAAAAGTGGTCAGCGGAATAAAGACGCGATAGCCGACGCCATGCGTATCCACTACCACATGGGAAATTCCCTTATAAGCGATTTTACCGGTGAGCATTGCAATCATCTCAGAGGGGCTGCTCCTTCCGAAAATTGGCATGGCAGATCGCCTGGGCCAGAGCGTCCGCCGCATCGGCCGGCGGCAGAGAGGCGAGTTTCAAAATCGCTTTCACCATCACCTGGACCTGGCGTTTCTCCGCCCGTCCGTAACCGACTACCGCCTTTTTAACTTCCAATGGCGTATATTCAAAAACCGGAATGGCTTTTTCGGCGCAGGCAAAGATCACAACCCCCCGCACCTGGGCCTGACGGATCAAACTACGGACATTTTTCCCGTAGAAAATATTTTCCACGGCAACCGCCTCCGGCCTGGCTTCGTCGATGACAGCGCCTAGCTGCGAATGGATATGGATTAAAACATCAGACAATGATGAATCTTTACGGGGCTTAATTTCTCCATGGAGAAGATGACGCAGATAATTACCGTTTTTATCAATAACTCCATATCCTGTCACATGGCTTCCGGGATCGATTCCTAGAATTCGCAAGAGGTCTGCTTTCGTAAAAAAACGGATTTGTTTTAACTCAACTTTTCCATGACGTCTTCATCGATGTCGAAATTCGAATAAACATTCTGCACATCATCGTTGTCTTCAAGTTTTTCCATCATTTTGAGCATCGATTCCGCCTTGCCTGCATCCAGCTTCACGGTATTGGACGGGATCATACTGATGCTTGCTTCCAGATGTTTGATGCCTTTGGCGTTAATGGCTTTCTTCACGGTTTCGAAAGCCGCCGGTTCCGTAATCACTTCATATTCGGAATCTTCCGTTTTAACATCCTCCGCGCCGGCTTCCAGGGCCAGTTCCATCAGCGCATCTTCGTTCACTGTTTTTTTGTCGATGACGATGCTGCCTTTTTTTGCAAACATCCAGGACACACAGCCGTTTTCACCAAGATTCCCGCCATGCTTGGAAAGGATATGGCGGATTTCAGCCACCGTCCGGTTCTTGTTGTCCGTCATAACGTCAACGATCACCGCCGCACCGCCCGGACCGTAGCCCTCATAGGTAATTTCTTCAAAATTGGCCGCACCGTCTCCGCCGCCAGTGCCTTTTTTGATCGCCCTTTCGATATTGTCCTTGGGCATATTCTCTTCTTTGGCCGCCATGACCGCCTGCCGCAGCCTAGCATTGCCTTCAACATCGGCGCCGCCCAACCGCGCTGCCAGTGTAATTTCCTTAATAATTTTGGTAAATATCTTACCGCGTTTGGCGTCAATCGCCCCTTTTTTCCTTTTAATGGTGCTCCATTTGGAATGGCCGGACATTTTTTCCTACTCCTGAGCAAAGATAATCTTGCATATTTTTGTGCCTCATAGCATAAGGCAATAATCTTGTAAAGTTAATTACATTTTATCAGGAAATGCCCTCCATGAAATCATACCGTGAAGAATTATGGTTCAACATTGCAGGCCGTCGGGCTTTTATCAACATCACAGGCCGGATCAATGACTGCCTGAAAAGAAGCAGCATCGATGAAGGTCTCGTCCTGATCAATGCCATGCACATCACCGCATCGGTCTTCATCAACGATGATGAATCCGGCCTGCATCAGGACTATGAAGACTGGCTGGAGAGACTGGCGCCGCATGCGCCGACATCTTTCTACCGGCATAACCGAACGGGAGAAGACAACGGCGACGCTCATTTGAAACGGCAGATCATGGGACGCGAAGTCGTTGTCGCGGTCACTAAAGGAAAGTTGGATTTCGGTCCCTGGGAACAGATTTTCTATGGCGAATTCGACGGAGGACGAAAAAAACGGGTTCTGGTGAAAATCATCGGGGAATGAAGAAAGAACGTGGCTCGTGAAGCGGCGCTCGCATCTCGTATATCGTTACATCGTCCGGAAACCATCTGAAAGCAGAAAGCAACTGACGCCCAGGCACACGCGGCTTTTAGGTGATACGTCGGATAGTCTAATTGTTCCTGCTCTTCACGCTTCACGAGATACGAGATACGATATCAAGGCTTGTCTGCCTTCATCACATTGGGAATCTCTTTACCACCCGTATAGAAAACCACCAGCCTGACAGGAATTTTCCCGAAATTGGCGCCATTGTGTCGAGTGTTCACAACTTCAACAATGGCTTCGCCTTCCTTGAATTCAGCTGTTTTTCCACCTTCTATTTCCACGGTGAGTTGACCGGACACGACATAAGCATAAACAGGCACGGGATGGCTGTGCCAGCCCGTTTTAGCGCCGGGGGCGATATCCACGGTCATCACCGTAATTTTGGGTTTGTCCGTTTTCAAATAAGCAATCGGATCGCCGCTGGATGTCACCTCCGTTTGCAAAATGACTTTTCCCAAAACGCCGCTGTCATACTCCGCCGCATAGGTAGAGGATGACAGAATGAAGACCAAACCAATAAAGATAAATGCTAACCTTTTCACAATGTCTCCCGATAATTCATGAAGCGTTTTTCGCATCTCGTATCTCGCGATTCGGATCAGGAAGCGGTTCCTTCGTACGACAAATACAGGATCAAACCACTCCCTTCACTTCACGCTTCACGAGCGACGCTTCACATCTCTATCCTTACAGTGCACCCAGCGTCTTTTTCGCTTCTTCCGCGCCGTCGAAACTCGAGTTGAGTCTCAACGCTTCCGAAAGCTCTTTTTTGGCCGACTCCTTGTTGCCATTTTTAAAATACGACATCCCCAAATGGTAGCGGGTGATCGGCTGATTGGGATTCTTCTCCACAGCTTCTTTCAAATAGGTGATGGCCGTTCCATAGACATTTTTCTTGTAGTAAATCCAACCCAGCGTATCTGAAACATGAGAGTCGTCCGGCGCCTGTTCCTTGGCCTTCTGAGCCAGGTTCAAAGCAACATCGATATTACCGCCATGTTCGGCGTAAATATAGGCAAGATTGTTAGCGGCGGGAACAAAGTTCGGATTAACCTTCAACGCTTTTTCATAGTAACCTTGCGCCTTGGCGTAATTCTTTTCATTTTCATAGATGAGCCCCAGCGCCATATAGGCGGCAAGGGAGTTCGGCTCTTTGTCAATGACAGTCTGGTAGGAAAGCTTTGCTTTGTCCGTCATTTTTTGACGCATATAGAAACCGGCCAGCGAACCGTGCAATGCCGGGACATTGGGATTGAGTTCGACGGCTTTTTTCAAATGGGTTTCCGCAGCGGATATATTTTTACCGGCTTCATAGACATTGCCCAGTAAATTATAATAGAAGGGATTGTCCGGAACCGCCTTGATCTGTCGCTGCACCCTCTCAATTGCACGGGCGTGGTCCTGCCGGATCAGATAAAGAGTGGCAATATTCTGCACAGGCTCAACAAATGACGGCTGCAGGGATGAGGCTTTTTCAAATTTCTCGATCGCTTCATTTTCTTTTTTCTGATTGGCCAGAACTTTCCCCAGCTGGTTGTGCCCGATCGGATTTTCGGGCGCCATTTTGATGACTTCCTCATATGTCTTCACTGCGGAGGCGACATCTTTTTTCACTAGATAAGCGCTGCCCAAAAGCAGGCTGGCTTGAATATTCCGGGGATTGGCCTGCAACACTTCTTTGAGGCTGGTAATCGCCTGATCAGTCGCGCCTTCTCTCAGTTGCATTTCCGCCAACGCCATCTTCGGCTGTTCCCATTTGGGGCTCAGTTTGATCGCTTCCGCAAGGGACGTTTTAGCCTGCTGCAGATTGCGTTTGCCCAGATAGGCCAGCGCGCTGAAATAATGGCCTTGCGCGGATTGAGGATTGTCTTTGATATAGCCCTGAAACAAATTTTGCGCCTGATCATAATCTTTTTTCGCCAGCAGAATCCTGCCCTTCAGGAACAGGCCGTCCTGGCTTTTGGGGTTGATCTTCAGAACATCTTCGGTGTGCTTCATGGCCTCATCGTATTTTGTTTCGCTGACGTAGAATTCGGCGAGCCTGGCCAGAGCCATTGTATTTTTCGACTCCTTCTTAACGGCATCCTTAAACGAACTTTCCGCTTTATCTTTTTTATTCCAGGCCATGTAAAAATTCCCCAGATGAATCGTGGGCAAAACATTCTTCGGCGACAATTCCACAGCCTTGATCAGATTTTTTTCAGCCTCTTCCATTTTTCGCGAAATGACATAGAAGCTTCCCAACTTGCTGAACGCTTCAGGATTTTCCGGTGCGATTTTTGTTGCCTGGATATATTCCTCTTCAGCAGGCGCAGGCTTCCCGGAGCGCAGATAAAATTCAGCCAGCGCAAACCTCGGCTTCAACGCTTTTTCATCGAGCTTGAGGGCCTCCTTGAGCATGGCTTCCGCGGAATCGAGATCGCGCTTGACAATGTAGAGATTGGCCAGTTGCATGTAGGCTTCCATTTTTTTCTCGCCGCTTACAGCCGCTTTGGCTTCCGTGATGGCCGCATCCAGATTCTTGTCCCGGATATGGATGTTGCTCATTAAAAGGTGGCCCAGAGAATTATTTGCATCCTTAGCAAGAATCGCCGCGGCCTGCTCTTTGGCTTTCTCCGCATTTCCGGAAAGCAGGTAGATGGACCCCAGATGATGGCGCGCATCAATCATCCCCGGATCCAGCTCTACGGATTTGTTGATGGCCGCGTAGGCTTCCCGGATCATACCCATCTGTAAATAGGATAGGCCCAGTTTATAGTGCGCATGGGCATGATCGGGCTTGAGCTTGATGACATTTTTGTATTCAATGACGGCTTCTTTGAGCTTGTTTTCGGAAAAATAGGTTTCGCCTTTTTTCCAGTGCCTTTCCGTTTTTGCTTCTTTGGAACATCCCGCCAATCCTAAAAACAGCATGGCAATCAGGGCAAAACATAAGAATAAATACGCTTTATTTTTTACTGCCTTCATTATTCATTCTCCTTTTCCAAGGGTAGATTTTGAAATGCGCACCATTTCGGATCATGCAATTGATTGGATATCATAACGATTAACGGGTTACTTTTCAAGCGATAAGAAATGTTAAAAAAGAAAAGTAAAATATCCGTCAGGACTTGACTTTCAATCAGTTGTGCGTGAAAATAACGCTGTGGCTCGCGTATAACGTTGAAGACCGGCTCATTTTAGAACGACATTTAACCCAGCCTCTGTACGATTATTCACAAAACGACTTGTCATATTTACGGGAGAGAAAGCATGAAGCAGCAAGGACGCTCTGAAAAAAAACAAAAAAACAATACCGACTCCTCTCTCAGAAATAAAACAGCCGTCAAAAAGCAACCCCTGCCGCTTGGCTTAGACGATATATCCGACATTTACCGAAAGCTTTTCCACACGGCCCCCGAAGGCATTATGATTCTGGAGGCCAAAACAGGGCGGATTATCGACGTCAATGCCGGCCTGACGGATATGCTGCAATGCAGCCGCAAAGAGTTTCTCGACCAGAAAGCTCAATACTTTTTTTCTATGGAGGATCTCTCTGCATATCGGTCGGCCATCGCCGGCCTGCGTTTAAAAAAACATCTCTGTCATCGCCATGTCCCCCTCAAAACCAAAAACGGAAAAAGCCTGAATGTAACGTTTGACTGTCATCTGTTTAAGTCAGGCCGGAAAGAATACGTTCGCTGCAATATCCGGGAGGCGGCGGATTCCGTCGCGGAAGAGGCCCTTCGTAAAAGCGAGGAAAGATACCGCCTGGCATTTTCCAGCACATCGGACATCATTTTAATGGTGGATCATGAATTGCGCATCACCAGTATCACGCCGAGCGTGGAAAAGCTGCTTGGGTACAGGCCCGAAGAGATGATCAACCGCCGGGTGGATGAACTACCCCTCTTTACGGCCTCATCCCTTGCATTGGCTGTCGCCAACTCACTGCGGGTGTTCGCCGGTGAATCGGTATCCAATACGGTTTATGAAGTGATTGCAAAAGACGGAAGCATGAAATTCGGTGAAATCACGGCGTCGCCAATTCAGAATAATGGGTCAGTCGTCGGAATGATCGCCGTCGCCCGCGATATCACCGAGCGCCGCCGCGCCGAAGATGAGCTAAGGCAGAACCAATATTTTCTGCTCAAATCACAAGAAGTCGCGCATATGGGCTCCTATACCTTCGATACCCGAACCGGCCTGTGGTCCAGCTCATCCATCCTGGACAAAATTTTCGGCATCGAAGCCACCTATACAAAAAACATCCGGGGCTGGCTTGAAATCATTCATCCCGATGACCGGGAAGACATGGGCCGCTATTTGACGGAGTACGTGGTCAAACAGAAACATTCTTTTGCAAAACAATACCGGATCATCAGAAAAAGCGACGGCCAGACGTGCTGGGTTTACGGGTTAGGTGAATTAATATTCGACGAAGACGGGAACACGCTACGCATGATCGGCACCATTCAGGACATCACCGAACGCAAACAAATGGAAGAAGACATTGTCAAAAGCGAATTGAAATACCGCACCATTGTTGAAAACTCGCAGGAAGGTATTTTTCAGACATCGCCTCACAATCGTCAAATGACCCTCAACCATGCGTTTTCCGCCATGCTTGGGTATGACTCGCCGGAGGAATGCGCCCAAACAATCATGAATATCGCCGAGCAGGTTTATGTGGATTCCAGTGAATACCGTAAAGTGCTGGAAATCATTCTCCGCGAAGGCGGCATTCGGGGCTACGAAACGGAATTTTACCGCAAAGACAAAAGCCGCATCTGGGTCAATATGAGCGTCAGCGCCGTCCGGGACAGAAACGGCGGACTGATGTATTTTCATGGTATTGTGGAAGACATTACGCCCAAAAAGAAGCTGGAGCAGGAACGGCAGGATAGCATCATCCGGCTGCGCAAATCGCTGGGCGCGACCATTAACGCCATGTCCGCCACCGTTGAAGCCAGAGATCCTTATACGGCGGGGCATCAGCGCCGCGTGGCCGATCTGGCGCGCGCGATCGGTACGGACATGAAGCTTTCCCGCGATCAAATTGACGGCATCCGCATGGCCGGCATGATCCATGATATCGGCAAAATTTCCGTTCCGTCCGAAATTCTGACCAAACCCACCCGCCTCACGGAATTGGAATTTGAACTCATCAAAACACACTCGGAAGCGGGCTACAATATCCTCAAGGACATTGAATTTCCCTGGCCTATCGCGCGGATTGTTCTGGAGCATCACGAACGCGTCAACGGCTCGGGTTATCCACAGGCCCTGAAAGGGGATGATATTCTGCTCGAGTCAAAAATTATCGCCGTTGCAGACGTCGTGGAAGCCATTTCTTCACATCGCCCCTACCGACCGGCCTTCGGCATACAGCCTGCGCTGGAAGAAGTCGCCAAAAGCAGCGGCATTCTCTACGATCAGGTTGTCGCAGAAGCCTGCCTGAAACTCTTCCGTGAAAACAGGTATAAAATGCCTTCCTAGAACGTTGCTCGTGAAACGTCGTTCGTGAAGCGCGGGGAATCTGACAGAGAAGCCAGAGACCAGATACCAGAGATCAGTTGTAGGATAAAACAAGCAAGGTGTGTCCACTACACCCTTCCATTCTTTCTATATTTTTACCCATCACTCGCTGATTTCTTCATGCGGCCGCGCAGCATACGCCGGAACGCTTCACGCCACACGCCTCACTGCTGCGCCACCAGCTCATGGATATCCGCCGCGATCTTTTTAATTTCTTCGATCCCCTGACTTTGCGAGGTGGAAGACTTGGCAATGCCATCCACCAAATCGATGATCTGTGTAACGCTTTCCGAGACTTTAGCAAATCGGTCATTGGTCTGTGTCACCAGGGTTGCCCCCTGGCGAATCCGGTTAATGGTATCTTCAATCAGGCCGGATGTATTTTTGGCGGCTTCCGCCGAACGCATGGCCAGATTTCGAACTTCATCGGCCACGACTGCAAATCCGGCGCCTGCCTCGCCTGCGCGGGCCGCCTCCACCGCCGCGTTAAGAGCCAATAGATTGGTCTGAAACGCAATCTCGTCGATGGTCTTAACAATCTTGAATGTTTCTTCACTGGTTTTTGTAATTTCCGCCATTTGCGACGTCAGAGCCTTCATAGACAGGTTCGTCTGCGCGACCACATCGCCTGTCTGGCCGATCAGATCATTGGCGATCATCGCGTTTCGAGCGGCTTCACGGGTCAGAACCGCCATGTTTTTCATGACACCTTCCGTCAACTGCTCGGTCTGCTCGCTCACCTGGTCAAAAATGGATTCCAGCCGTTGGGCCATCGCATCTGACTGTTCCCTCAGGGCTTCCTGCTCCTGTTCCGCCCTCAAACTGGATTGAGCCGCTTCTTTTTGAGCCGTAAGCGCACTTTTTAAACCCCGGTCGCCAAAAAACAGCGAAATAACCATCGTCAAGAAAGGCCCCAGGACGTTGGCAATCTGGGTTTGAATCAGCTGAGACGGCGTCAGGGCAATCGCGGGTAGCGACGCACCGCTCAGATGCAGTCCCAGAAAGACCAGAATTTCCACAAGCATAAAAGCCGACCAGAAAATAAAACTGCCGAATCCGAGAAAGGTCGCCACAAATACGGGAATGACAATATTCCAGGCAAGCGACGATGATAGAATGCCGCCCGTGGCGGCAGGCAAAACGGAAAAATGCCAAACCAGTGCGGTGATGACAAAATTGCCCATCACCAGGAGTGAACGGGAGTATTTCAGCACAAACGGTGCAATGAATGCCACGCAGATCATGACACAGAAAATGCTTAGCGCCAGGCCGGAAAAGCCCATTTTATACCATTTGACGACGTTCGGAATGAAAAATAGCAAAGACAATTGCGTAAACGTTGTAATCTGAAAGGCTCGCCGGTATTCATCTGCATTCTCGCGAATCCCCTCGGGAATGAAATAATCAATGTAGCGCTTCATCATGCAGCCATCCTGTTTTATGAAATAGAAAATCTTTCAGTATATCGGCCCGAACGTCGATTAAATAAAGTTTTTTGTGATAAAAAAGAGATATTTTTTTACCTGGATAATAATGCAGCCCAACTCAGAGGGATAGAGGGCTGATCGGTCAGGATAAATCCGGCCAACCGGGCGGCTTCCATTTCTTTTTGGAATTGCTTTTGAGAAACATGGAGTCTGGGCTCGCAAACAAGCAATCTGCCGCCTTCCTTCAAAACATCAAATAACTGTGCCATAAAGTTTTTTAAATCCGGCACTTCGTGCACCATCCAAAATGCCAGGGCAAAATCCATCGTTCCCCCGACATTCAGGGAATCAACGCTGGAGTGGCGAAGGACAATGCGTTTTCCAACCCCTGCCCGGAGAGCCCTTTTGGAGATCCCCCTGAGCATGGATTCCTGAAGATCGGCTGCGATAACGCACCCTCGGTCTCCAACCAGTCTGGCCATCGGGATCGTAAAATAACCGATGCCCGGACCCACATCGAGAACGATATCTCCTTGGCGAATGTAGGGCGAAATGATTTGGTCGGGATTTTGAACCAGCCTCCTCAGGCCGTTGTCAAACGTAAAGCACATCCAGCGCGGACAAAGACGGTGGTTGCGGAAAAAAATGAGATCGGCTAGTCTGCTCATATAGCTGCTCCGGAGAACCGAATTTCTAATTTTCGACACCATTATCACGTTTCCGGCTCATTGCGACAGGAGAAAATTAAACATGGAAAATAAATCACAAAGCGGTCCCTTGCGGGGCCTTCGCATTCTGGATCTGACCAGACTTTATCCGGGGCCGCTGGGCACGATGATGCTTGCCGACATGGGCGCCGACGTCATTAAAATTGAAGATATCTCCGCGCCGGATTACATGCGTTACTACCCGCCCTATCTGGAAAATCAATCTGCGGGCTTTCTGGCGGTGAACCGCTCGAAACGCAGCCTCGCACTGAATTTAAAAACAGACGCGGGACGGAATATCTTCTTTAAACTAATCGCCAAAGCGGATGTCGTCATCGAACCGTTCCGTCCGGGTGTCATGGATAAAATGGGTCTGGGATACAAACAGGCGTGCGCCGTTAAAAAGGACATCATCTATGTGTCGCTCACCGGCTATGGTCAGGACGGCCCCTATTCAACCCACGCCGGGCACGATATCAATTTCATCGGTTACGCAGGCATTCTGGCGGCAACGGGAACGTCGCAGACAGGCCCGGTAATTCCCGGACCTCAACTGGGTGATATTGCGGGTGGCGCTTACATGACGGTGATTGCGTGCCTGTCGGCCCTGTGGGCCAGAAAAACAACCGGGCAAGGCCAGCAGGTGGACGTTTCCATGCTCGACGGCCTGATGCCTTTGATGACGTTGCAAATGGCTCATTACTTTGCAACCCAAACGGCATTTGCTCCCGACGAGGCGCCGCTTTCCGGCGGACTGGCCTGCTACGGCGTCTATCAATGCCGCGATGGGAAATATATGGCTCTGGGCATTTTGGAGGAAAAGTTCTGGAAAAAGTTTTGCGCCATGGTTGGCTGTCCGCAATGGATTAATCATTTCCTGGTCAGGGGAGACGACGCACAGAAGCTGCGCGACGAGCTTTCCACTCTTTTCCTGACGCGTTCACGGGATGACTGGGCAAGTCAGGCAGCCGAACAAGACATCTGCCTCACGCCGGTGCTCACCGTTGATGAGCTGGAAAAAAATCCGCACCTTCAGGCCCGGGACATGATTTGCGAAGAGGACCATCCGGTCTGCGGAAAACTAAAAGGTGTCGGCGTTCCGATTAAGTTTTCGCAGACACCCGCCAAACCGTCAGGTCCCGCGCCCGGGCTGGGGCAGGACACGGCGGCTATTCTCGGAGAAATCGACTATCAGCCGGATGAAATCGAAACGCTTAAAAAAAACGGCATTATTCTTACGGCAAATTCCTGATCATGTAAAAAAGGCAGGGTCGTTTTAGACCCTGCCTTTTTCCGATGATCACTACTGCTCCAAATCGGTTCCTTAGCTCATGACAATGCCGCCATCGATGCTGATGGCCTGGCCGGTGATGCTTCTGGCTTCGTGCGATACCAGATAGGCCACCAGTCCGGCGATCTCGCAGGCGTCCTGAGGCCGTCGAAGCGGGGTCACTTCCTTAACCCGGACATCGAATATCTCCTGAAGACTCTTATCCGCATACACCGGCTGTATATCTTTAACCGCCTGCGCCAGCTTTTCCCAGCCCGGTGTATACACATAGCCGGGGCAAACGGCATTGACGGTGATGTCATAGCGCGCCAATTCTTTGGCCAGGGTTTGCGTCAATCCGATCACACCGAATTTTGCCGCACAGTAGGCCCCCAGAAGTCGTTCTCCCTGTTTGCCGGAAACGGAGGACATGTTGATCATCCGGCCCTGTTTTCTGGACATCATGACTTTGGCCGCGGCACGGCAACACAGGTAGGCGCTTTTCAAATTGATCTCTATGGTCTGGTCCCAGTCTTCGATTAAAGATTTCGACATCAGGGATATGCCCGATCCCCCGCCCACATTGTTGACCAGAATATCAACAGCGCCATAAGCTTTAATCGTTTTGTCCATCAGACTGTCGACATCTTCAGGGTTCGTCGCATCGCAGGCGACGGCCAGTGCATCACCGCCGCAGGCTTTTATCGCATCAGCCACTTTTTGCGCCGTCCCAAGATTTAAGTCCGCCACAACCACTTTCGCGCCCTCCGACGCCAGACGCAACGCAACTGCCTCGCCGATGCCGTTTCCTCCACCCGTCACAATGGCAACCTTATCTTTGATCTTCAGGTCCATAAATTTTCTTCCTCCCAAGATTTATTTTGCTTGTCGTCCACCCCACGCAAGTTTTGCGTGCCGTCCTTCCAGCCGTCTATCTGATTTCATTTTTTACAGCTTGTTGCCGGCGATCTTTCAAAACGATCCAGAATCAGATCCAGAATCTTCTGCAAACTCTGACGGTCGATTTTTTCCCGGTCTTCCTTGATTTGTTCTTCCATCGCCAGCTGAACCACGCCGCGGATCACCCAGGTCATGTGTCCCGGATTGCCGGGCTGAAATTCACCGGACACAATGCCATCTCCAATAATCTTCTTAATCGCAGCATGAAACTTGACATGATAAGAGATGAAATCGCAATACGGAGCCCCCTGAGACGGTCCATAGTAGATCGTGAACATGAGCCGGAAAAAATTCTTGTCTTCAATGACGTGCTGAAAAATCTTATCCACCAAGTCTTTCAATCGGTTTTTTGCGCTTTCCGACCTGTGGGTATGCAACTCAAGCGCCGAATCAATCCGAGCGCAATGCGTTTGCATCAGCTCCAGGTAAAGGCCTTCCTTGTTGCCGAAATAATAGTAAAGGGACGGAGCGGTGATCCCCACAGCCTCCACTATTTCCCGCACGGTGGCGGCGCTATATCCTTTTTGAGCAAACAAGACGAGAGCTGCATCAAGAATCTGCTGCCGGGATTCAGGTTCCAGATTATTTTTGGATATCTTCTTCTTTTTTGCGGCCATGCCTCTCTCCCAGAGTACGGTTCCATGATTTTTTTCAGTGGCCGTTACATCCTGTCCAGTTTGGACTATATGGACACCACGTTTAGTTTGTCAAATGTAAATAAATTTATTCATCCCATCTCACTATTTTTACAGCGCAATTCAAGAAGGTCACGCGGTTGCGCCGGTGCATACGACTATTTTCCATTGACACTTTTAAAATCTGATTTTATATAGTGCTTGTTATATAGATTTATCAGAACAGGGTTCTTGTCAAGAAAAATATCAAAAAACAGGGAGGAAGCACGATGAAAAAGATGCATCTGTTTACCGGAATGATTTTTGTTTTTCTTTTAATAACCACAGGAGTCTGGGCTGCTGCCCCAGACACAACAGGGCCAATCAAAATTGGCTTCATGGGGAACATGTCTGCTCCCTTTTCACTGAGCGCCAAAGGCGCCGCCACCATGGCTGTTGATGAGATCAATGCAGCGGGCGGCATTTCGGGACGGCAAGTCAAACTGATCGTCGAGGACACCAAAGGCGAAATCCCCAAAGCTGTTGAAATTTACAAAAAACTGGTCATGACCGACCGGGTGCTGGCTGTCTTCATCGGGGAAAAGGTGGAGATGGGCGTTGCCGGCATGGAGATCGGAGCGGAATTGTTTCCTGAATATCCGCACATCTTCTTCTGCACAATCGGCTCCGGAGACGACATCTGGCATCGCGTGCGCGACAACTACAAAAAATACCGGTTCGGCTTCCAGACGTATTACGCCATCTCGACCAACTATCTGAAAATTTTAGCGCCCGACAATATCGATAGTTTCAAGAATCAGATCAAAATAAAAAAAGTGGCCATTCTTTATGAGGATATGGAATGGACCAAACCTTTGCGCCAGGGCATTCCCAACGTTTCTCCGTCCTTAAAAGACATTTATAAATCAAAAGGGGTCAACGTCGTTTATGAGACAACCACCTCTCTCGATCAGAAGATGTTCAACCCCATCTTTGAAGAAATCGCCAAATCCGACGCCGACCTTATCGACTGTGCTGTCGGATACATTGATCAACCGGCCTTTATCAAACAGTGGGCTCAATCGAGTGCGCGAAATATCCCCATATTTATCTGGGGAGGACTCGCCGGCATGCCTCCGATCTGGAAAATGACGGAAGGCAAAGCAAACGGTGTTATGGTTGGATCCTCTCTGGTCAGAGTGGCCATCACACCCAAGACGATTCCTTTCATGGATAATCTGGTAAAAAATTATAAGGTCGGTCCCATCTTCGGTTCCCACACCACGTACGACACCATCTACGGTTTCAAGAAAGCCATCGAAAAAGCCGGAGGGACAGGCAACATTGACAATCTGATTAAACAGCTGGAACAGGTTGAAGAAGTGGCTGTTCTGGGCACCATCGGCTGGAACGCGAAATACCATTACAACCTGCCCCCCCCCAAATACATAACGCCCATCGTTCAGTGGCAGGACGGCGAAATGAAAGTCATCTATCCCCTGAAGTATAAAATGACCGATTACAAAGCACCGAAGGATTTGCGGAAGTAACTCTTTACGGGGAATCCGCCGTGGGCAAAGGCTCGCGCGGATTCCCCGAGATAAAAGCTTTTCATTCTTTTTTGGTCAGGGTGATCGAAGTGTCGCAGTATTGTTCAACATCATTTGCCTCATACCAGGCAATTTCAGATAAAAAAAAGGGGGCGCGGACCCTATGAGTAATATCCTTCTGCAGATTATTATTTACACCGTCATCTGGGGCTCTATCTATCTTCTCATTTCGTTGGGCTTCTCGCTCATTTGCGGGGTGCTTCGCATATTTCATCTGGGATACGGTGTGGTATTTGTCATAGCCGCGTATGTCACCTGGTTCTTCATGGAGGACGTACACCTGGGATTTTGGCCAAGCCTTCTGCTCATGATTCTGGTCCAATGTGCCTTTGCTCTGATCGTCTTTTACAAAGGCGTCTTTCAACGCTACCTGGAAGAAGAGGAAGTTCTCCTGACCGTTTCGATTCTCATTTTTCTTGCCGTCGCCCATCTGGCCAACTATTTATATCCGGTCACGGCCGGCGTCAGCATTCCGTCTACGATCATTGACGATGTTCTCTCCATCGGCGGCGTCACCATTGCCTACCAGATGATTTTTGCCGCGCTGGCGGGAATCCTGGTGACGGCAATCTATGTGCTGTGGTTCATGAAAACAAGAATCGGCCTGATCGTCCGGGCGATCAGCCAGAACCTGCCGGCAGCCCTGCTCATGGGCGCGAATGTCAGCCGCATGTATTATCTGGCCATGATCCTTTCTGTGATCCCTCCCACCATCTGCTTAATTATGATTGCGCCTTTCTGGGGGGTTGATCCGTTCATGGGCGCGTCCCTCCTGATGACCGCCATGCTGATTTCCATTCTCGGGGGTTTAGGCAATCTCAAGGGAAGTATTGTGGCTTCTTACCTGATCGGGTTCATTCACGCCTCAGTCAGCTTTGTCTTTGTTTCCCGCTTCATGGGGCTTGCCGCCTTAATTGTCACTCTGGTTGTGATGATTTACCGGCGCGGGGGTATTTTTGCAGGAGAGACCTTATGGTAAACTTTGAATTACGGCGTGACCGCATTGTAGCGCGCTTTCGTGACAAGAAAACGGAATGGGTCATTGAGCCGCGTTACTGGCGAAATCCGACCATCGGGATCAGTATCCTCCTGCTTCTGCCCGTCATTTTTTACAGTTATCCGCACATCCTGACCATGTTCACCACGGCCAATCTCTATGCGGCCATTGCTATTCCCCTGGCTCTTCAGATGCTGGGAACAGGCCGGGTCAATTTCGGTCCGCAGCTCTATCTGGGGATCGGCGGCTACACAGCGGCCCTTCTGAACCTCCATTTCGGCTGGAGTCCCGCCATGACGCTTGCGGCAACCATTACCGTCTGCGCTACGATTGCCTTGCTTTTGAGCCCGACAACGCTGATTGCCAAGGGACTTTATTTCTCGCTGATCACCCTGATTCTGCCTTTGACCTTCCTGGATATCACCTACATCTGGGGAGACCTGTTCCGGGGAGAAGTGGGTCTTGTGGGAATGAGTCCTCTTTTGTCATTCGAAAAGGTTTCATGGAATTACATTTCTTATTACTATCTTTCCCTGTTGATGATGCTGACATATCTCCTCTTCTGTGATCGCACCGTGCGTTCCCGGATAGGCATCAGCATGGCGGCAGTCAACGAAAACGAAAACGTGGCCCGCATGATGGGCGTGAGAGTGGACGCATACAAAATCTTCTTTTACGTGGCGCCGTCCATCCTGATCGGGATCGTCGGCTGGTTCATCGTCCACACTTTCCGCACCTTTGCCGGTGTAACTTATCTTCCTTTGGATTTTATGACGAAGATCCTGATCATCGTCATCGTCGGGGGAAGGGCATTTCTTTATGGCGCGATACCCGGAGCTTATCTGATCTCCATTCTTGAAGATTCGTTGAGGGGGCTCGGTCCCGTGAACTACTTCGTGTTCCCTCTGATTCTGATTGCATTGATTGTTTTTCTTCCACGCGGAGAAGGACTGTGGGGCCTCTACAAGAAAAGACGTCCCCGGGATTATTTTCCAAAACTGCATGTAAGGAGAGAATAGCGCTGTGCTGGAGATAACGACTGTATCAAAAAATTTTGGAGGGCTTGCCGCGGTAAGCGATGTCAGTTTTACCGTTAACGAGGGGGAAGTCGTCGGTTTAATCGGCCCTAACGGCGCCGGAAAAACGACGATGCTAAACCTGATCTGCGGCATTTACAAACCCGACAAAGGGACAATCCGCTTTGACGGAACCGATATCACAGGGCTTCCCAGCCACAAAATCTGCTGGCTCGGTATCTCCCGCACGTATCAGATCCCTCAGCCCTTTGAATCCATGACGGCTCTGGCCGGTGTGATGGTTGGCGTCTTAAACGGGAAACATCGACCCAACATGAGTGTTCCCGATGCGGCTCTGGAGGCCTCCTACTATCTGGAATTCGTGGGGCTCTTCTCCAAGCGCGACACCCTGGCGCGTGATCTGAATCTCTATGAATTGCGCATGCTGGAACTGGCACGCGCCCTGGCCACTACACCGAAGCTGCTTTTGCTCGACGAAGTCATGGCCGGCCTGAATCCAACGGAGGCCTCACACGCGCTGGATATGATCTGGAGCGCCCAGGAACAGTTTGCCTTTACTATTTTGTGGATCGAACACGTTATGAAAATTATCATGAATGCGACCCAGCGGGTTGTTGTTTTGCAATATGGCAAAAAGATAGCGGAAGGTCCGCCCCGGGAAGTCACCTCGGATCCCAAAATCATTGAAGCCTATCTGGGAGGCCGTCATGCTCAACATTAAAAACCTGAACGCCGCCTATGGTGTAATCCCTGTCCTTCATGACGTGACTTTACAGATCGAACAAGGAGAGATCGTCGCCCTCCTCGGGGCCAACGGCGCGGGAAAAACGACGCTGCTCAACAATGTCTCCGGGGTGCTGCCCGCAAAAACAGGCACCATCTCTTTTTTGGGTGAGGACATCCAAAAGGAGTCCTCCGACAACATTGTCAATAAAGGCATATCCCAGATTCCTGAAGGAAGAAAAATTTTCCCTTACCTGTCGGTGAAGGAAAATCTGCTGATGGGAGC
>CAZJMX010000015.1:0-99413 GCA_964547345.1 uncultured Smithella sp.
ATCTTCAATGTTTACGCGGCTTCCAAGCCGCATTTTTCAGGACGGACTAATTAATCATCAGAATTCCTATTGGCGCGCTGCCTCTGTGGCAGCCTTTCTTTTATAGAACATCGTCAGGAGAAGAACTTGATCTCGTTTTGACCAAAGGCAAAAGACGACTGGCCTTTGAAATCAAGGCATCTCTGACGCCTCATCTTTCCAAAGGCTTTGCCGAAACGATCAGAGCACTGAAACCTGAGAGCACCCGGGTTGTCTGCCCGATGACCGATCCCGGCTACCCCATCGCAAGCGGCGCGCGTGTTGTAGGCATCAGTGAATGTTTAAAAGAGCTTAGCACTTTTTCATAACAACCATGATCTCATAGAGTGAATAGTTGATGGTGGGATAGCGGATAGATAGCGCATGCCGTATGTTGTCCCCCGCCGGCGGGGGGCGCAAAGCGCCGGAGGTGGAGAAAGACTAAAATAGGCGCAATTAGGTAATACCGAGTTAATTGGGTAATGAATTAGGTAATGAGCGGTATGGGAAACTACAAGCGGTTTGTTTTTGTCGATGTAGAGCCAACTGGTCTTGATCCGCGCAAAGGGAGCAGAATTATTGAGATTGGTGCAGTAGCTATGGAAAATAATCAAATAATCGGCGAATTTCAAAGTCTTATTCAAGTCAACTATTCGATCCCTCAGCAGGTCCTTCATTAATCTAATGTATATAAACAGAAATGTCATTATTGCATAAAAATAAATATTGACAATTGCTGTATCTTGAATTACTGTTTCTCTGCAACGACATTATTGTATTCTATTTTGGCGGTAGGAAATGAAGGTTTTATTAAAAGAAATAGCAACAATACATATGGGTTATACCTTCCGGACACGGATTCAAACCAATGATTCGGGTGCAGTCGCCGTGATTCAGATGAAAGATCTAACGGATGAAAATACCGTCAATTGCAGCAATTTAACGCTAACCGACATCAGCAAATTCAATGAAAATCATTTTGTAAGAAAAGGCGACCTGATCTTCCGGTCTCGCGGGCTGTCCGCAACATCCGCCATTGTTTTGGATGATCCGGGTATAGCCGTTTTGTCCTCACCTCTTTTTAAAATCAGGTTGACCCGGCCCGATGTCCTTCCCGAATATCTGAATTGGTTTATCAGCCAGTTGCCTGCACAGATTTTTCTGGCAAGCCATGCAAAGGGGACAACACAACAAATGATCAGCAAAGAAGCATTGGAACAGCTTGAAGTTCTTTTGCCGCCGCTGGAAAAACAAAAAACCATCATTGCTCTGGCTGCACTGGCCGATGATGAGCAACGCATCATGAAGCAACTGGCAATAAAACGTAAACAATATATTTCAGCCTTTTTAATCTACGAAGCACAGGAGAACAAATAGATGAATGGAAAAATCGATCAGAAGGACATCAATAATGCGGCATGGGCTGCCTGCGACACCTTTCGTGGTGTTGTCGATCCCGCGCAATACAAAGATTACATTCTGGTGATGCTGTTCGTTAAATACATATCAGACACCTGGAAAGATCATTATGAGCAATACCGCAAACAGTATGGCGGTGACGATACCCGCATCCGTCGCAAGCTGGAACGTGAGCGCTTTATTCTGCCGTATGCGGAATTAAAGGATCACGAAACCGGAAAAGTGACTGACCGTTTCCTTGCCGATTTTTACAACCTTTATGAACGGCGCGGCGCGGCAAATATCGGCGAGCTGATCAACATCACCTTCGACGCTATTGAGGAAGCCAATAAATCAAAGCTGGAAGGCGTTTTTCGCAATATCGATTTCAACAGCGAAGCAAATCTTGGAAGAACGAAAGACAGAAACCGCCGCCTGAAAAACCTACTGGAAGATTTCAATAAACCGCAACTGGATATGAGCCCCAGCAAGGTTTCCGAAGATGTCATCGGTAATACCTACATTTATCTGATCGAACGATTTGCCACCGACGCTGGGAAGAAAGCCGGGGAGTTTTACACACCGCATAAAGTCTCTGAGCTGGTGGCCAAGCTTGCAAGACCAAAATCCGGCAACCGGATTTGCGATCCGGCCTGCGGTTCCGGCGGTTTGCTCATCGAGGCTGCCCTGGAAGTAGGCGACAAAAACTTTGCTCTCTTCGGCATGGAATCCAACGGCAGCACCTGGGCTCTGGCCCGGATGAACATGTTTTTGCACGGTGCGGACAGTGCGCGCATCGAATGGTGCGATACGCTGGTAAGCCCCGCATTGGTCGAAAACGACCGCCTGATGAAATTTGATATTGTTGTCGCCAATCCACCATTTTCACTGGACAAGTGGGGCGCCGAAGAAGCAGAAAGCGACCGATTCAATCGCTTCTGGCGTGGTGTCCCGCCCAAGAGCAAAGGCGATTGGGCCTTCATCAGCCATATGGTGGAAGCCGCGCTCGAAAAAGAAGGACGCGTGGCCGTCGTGGTTCCACATGGTGTCTTGTTTCGCGGCGCAGCCGAAGGCCGGATTCGTGAAAAGATGATTGAAGAAAATTTGCTGGACGCTGTTGTCGGCCTTCCGGGAAATCTCTTCCCGACTACGTCTATTCCCGTTGCCATATTGGTCTTTGACCGCAGTCGCGAAAAAGGCGGCAAAAACCACAATCGCAAAGATGTCATTTTTATTGATGCCAGTCGCGACTATCTGCCGGGAAAAAATCAAAACGCCCTGTCCGACGAGCATCTTCAAAAGATTGTCAAAACGGTCAAAGATCGAAAATCCATCGAGAAATATGCACATGTGGCAGCCTTTGACGAGATCAAAGAAAACGATTTCAACCTCAACATCCCCCGTTACGTTGATACCTTTGAGGAAGAAACCGAAATTGACATTGATGCTGTGCAGCTGGAGATTGATCAACTGGAAAAAGAACTAACAGACGTGAGAGCAAAGATGGCCGAACTGCTCAAGACCATTGAACGGTGAGCGGCCCATTCTATGAGGCAACGGGCGTAACTGTCTAAAACCAATTTCGTGACATCACGAAATTGGTCAACACAACTGCGCCTGTGGTGAATGAAAAGGAGCAAGGTTATGACAAATTCTTTGGCGATTTTTGAAGGTTACAAAATTCGGCGGCATTACAATGAGCAGACCGAAACTTGGTTCTTCTCTGTCATTGATATTATCCAGGTGCTCATCCAGCAGCCCGATTATCAGGCGGCCAGAAACTATTGGAAGGTATTGAAAAACCGGCTCAAGAAAGAAGGCAGTGAGTCGGTTACAAAATGTAACCGACTGAAAATGGAAGCCGCCGATGGTAAAAAATACCTGACCGATGCAGCCGATCCCGAAACCATATTGCGCATTGTTCAGTCGGTGCCCAGCCCGAAAGCTGAGCCGATTAAACTCTGGCTGGCCAAAGTCGGTTATGAACGCATGCAGGATATGGCCGACCCTTCACGTTCTGTGGACAGGGCACGGGATTTCTGGCAGCAACACGGCAGAAGCGAAAAGTGGATACAACAGCGGATGATGGGGCAGGAAACACGCAATAAACTGACCGATTACTGGAAAGACCATAAAATCAAAAAAGAAGAGGAATTTGCCATTCTTACCAACATCATCCACAAGGAATGGTCGGACGTTACCGTAAAGGAACACAAAAAGATCAAAGGACTGAAAACGCAAAACCTGCGCGATCATATGAGTGAGGCCGAACTGATTTTTACGGCTCTGGCGGAGCTTTCCACAAGGCAGATTGCCGAAAGCGTGGATGCCACCGGTATGAAAGACAACAAGACTGCCGGAAGAAAAGGCGGCAGAATTGCTAAAAAAGCGCGCATCGAACTGGAAGCGAAAACAGGCAGAAAAGTGGTTACCCAAGAGAGCTTTTTACCACCTGCTTCAAAGAAGCAATTAGTAAAAAAGACTTAGCCACAGGAGAACAGAAATTTTCGGGTGCTAATCGGACAGGAGAAAACATGGAAACAAAAATTGCTGTTTTCAAAGGGAAAGAAATCAGAAAGATTATTCATAACAATGAATGGTGGTTTTCGGTGATTGATGTTGTCGGTGTGCTCTCCGAAAGCGAAAATCCCAGGCGCTACTGGTCGGATCTTAAACGTAAAATATTACAGGAATCCGGCACGGTTCAACCGTACGAAGAAATCGTACAGTTAAAGTTGAAGGCGTCTGATGGCAAGCTAAGAGAAACAGATTGCGCCAATACCAAAACCATCTTCCGTATCATCCAGTCGATTTCCTCACCCAAAGCCGAGCCTTTCAAGCAATGGCTGGCAAAAGTCGGTTATGAGCGAGTCCAGGAAATTGAAGATCCTGAACTGGCCACCAAAAGAACCAAAGCGCTTTACCGGGCCAAAGGCTATTCCGACGATTGGATCGAAAAGCGAATGCGCGGCATTGCCATCCGGGCGGAACTTACCGACGAATGGAAAAAACGAAAAGTCGGAATGGAAAAAGAATACGCTATTCTGACTGCTGAAATCTCCAAGGCCACGTTTGGTTTAACCCCATCGGAGTATAAAGAATTGAAAGGTCTTGAGCGCGAAAATCTGCGGGATCACATGAACGATCTGGAACTGATTTTCTCCATGCTGGGTGAAGCCGCCACAACGGAGATCACCAAAACACAGGATGCGCAGGGTTTTGATAAAAACCGCACCGCTGCCCGTAAAGGCGGCAAGATTGCCGGAGACGCCCGCGAAGAACTGGAAAAAGAAACGAAAAAGATGGTTGTATCCAAAGAAAACTATCTGGATGCACCGGAAAAAAGAAAACGTTTGAACAAGAAATGACCATTTTGCTGATGTCCGCAAAATGGTCATTTATGGCTACAAAAAGCAAGGGAGAATAGTTAATGACCGATAACCTTCCGGTAAAAAGTGAATTTCTCGTTTATCAGACCGAAGATGGACGCATTCAGATTGATGTCCGTCTGGAAGATGAAACCGTTTGGCTCACGCAACAACTTATGGCTGAATTGTTTCAGACTTCGAAATCAAACATCAGCGAACACATCAAGCACATTTTCGAAGAAGGTGAATTAAATGAAACGGCAGTTGTTCGGAAATTCCGAACAACTGCAACTGATGGAAAAAACTACAATGTTTCCTATTATAACCTTGATGTCATCATCTCTGTGGGCTACAGGGTAAAATCTTTTCGTGGTGTGCAATTTCGCATCTGGGCAACGCAAAGGCTCAAAGAATACATCATCAAAGGTTTTGTCATGGACGACGAGCGGCTGAAAAATCCGCCGGTGGCCGGTTCCGCCATTCCCGATTACTTCGACGAAATGCTGGAACGCATCCGCGACATCCGTGCCAGTGAACGGCGCATGTACCTGCGGGTGAAAGAAATCTTCACGATGGCGGGCGATTATGACACCTCCGATCCTGAAACAAACAAATTCTTCAGCATCATCCAGAACAAACTGCACTTTGCCGCAACCGGCATGACGGCGGCGGAATTGATCAGAAGGCGCGCCGATTCCAGCCAGCCCAACATGGGGCTGACAAGCTGGAAGGCGGGCGACGTCCGTAAAACGGATGTGACCATCGCCAAAAATTATCTCAAAGAAGAAGAAATCGATGGGCTGAACCGGATTGTCGTCATGTGGCTGGACTATGCCGAAGATCAGGCCAAACGCCGCAAACAGGTTTTCATGAAAGACTGGGAACGAAAGCTCGATGAATTTCTGAAATTCAATGAGCGCAAGGTGCTCCCGGATGCTGGAAGTGTCAGCAAACAGGAAGCTGATGATTTTGCAAAAGACGAATATGACCGCTTTGCCCAACGCCGCCGGGAATACAAGGAAATGCTTGGAGAAGATGAATCTATCAAGCAACTGGAAGATGCCGCAAAGCAGTTGGGGCAGGTAGGGACACGGCATGCCGTGCCCCTACAGGAGGAGGGGGAATGATCCCTGATAAATGGAAAAAGTTGCCGCTTGATCATGTTGCTCATGTCCAGACTGGTTTGGCAAAAGGCAAGAAGGATATAAAGAATTCTCAGACGTTACCGTATTTGCGGGTTGCGAATGTACAGGATGGCTATCTTGATCTTTCACTAATCAAATCGATTGAAGTTGAAGAAAGTAATATCGACAGATATTTGCTGAAACCGGGTGATGTATTGCTCACAGAAGGTGGTGATTTTGACAAATTAGGTCGCGGCGCTATCTGGCAGGGCGAAATAGACCCATGCCTGCATCAAAACCATATTTTTGTAGTGAGAACAAAAGATGAATTGCTGATGCCAGAATTTCTTTCACTTTTAACAGGGAGCGCTTACGGGAAAGCATATTTTCTTAAGTGTTCAAAACAGAGCACGAATTTAGCGAGCATTAATTCAACACAACTAAAGGAATTTCCTGTTTTACTCCCCCCACTAACGGAACAAAAAAAGATTGTTGAAGCAGTACATGCATGGGACCAAGCCATCGAAAAGACCGAGCGGCTGATTGCAGCCAAGGAGAAGAAATTTGTATCTCTGTCTAACAGATGTCTTTTTGGCGACAAACCGCTTGCCGTGGATGTTTCAAAGAATACGCGATGGTTTTCCGTGCCTGTGCACTGGAAAATAGTGCGGATAGGGAGTATCGCTAAAGAAGTAAAATCAACTAATGGTGCAGTAAAAAAAATACCAGTTCTTTCCTGCACCAAATATGACGGCTTAGTGGATTCTCTGACGTACTTTGACAAACAGATATTCAGCGTGGACAGATCCAATTACAAGGTTGTGTCACGCGGCCATTTTGCCTACGCGACTAATCACATTGAAGAAGGCTCTATCGGTTATCAAGAACTTTATGAAAAAGGTCTTGTAAGTCCAATGTATACAGTATTTCAGACAGACAACAGCATTGATGACGTCTATCTTTATCAGGTTTTGAAAACAAATATTTATTTACATATCTTCCGAGTCAATACCAGCTCATCAGTCGACAGAAGGGGCAGCTTGAGGTGGAAGGAATTTGCCAAGCTTCCTATTCCTTTGCCGCCAATGAATGAGCAGAAAAAGATATCCACATTATTAAACACCGCCCGACAAGAAATCGACCTTCTAAAAAAACAGCTTGAAGCTTACCGTCAACAAAAACGCGGGCTCATGCAAAAATTACTAACCGGCCAATGGCGGGTGAAAAATAACGTGGGGGTGGTGTAATGCGATTCGAAGTCTATTGTGACGAATCCCGGCCTGAACTATTTTTTTCTCAACAGCCTGATGCAAGATTTCTTATGATCGGGAGCCTCTGGCTGCCTTGCGAGCTCCGATCTGAATTGAAAGATAAGATTAAAACACTTCGTCAAGAACATCATACATGGGGTGAAATCAAGTGGTCGAAAGTTTCACCATCGCGCATATCCTTTTATTTGGATTTAGCCGATCTCTTTATCTCTTATGGTCTGAACGTTCGGTTTCGATGTATAGCCGTGGACCACTCGCAGGTTGATATGTCGCTTCATGAACAGGACAGTGAACTTGGTTTTTATAAATTTTATTATCAGCTTCTCCACCACTGGATACTGGATTTTAACGAGTATCACATTTTTTGCGATGCGAAAACCAATCGAGATTCCACGCGGCTCGGCACCCTGCGGCGCTGTCTTAGTTACGCCAATCTATCCTCTTGCATCCGCGACATTCAATCGTTGCCCTCCCGGCAGGTTACGCTTATTCAGCTTTGCGACTTGCTTCTCGGTGCGGCAAGCAGCCGGCTCAACAATACGCTGAAGCCGAATTCGGCCAAAGAGCAATTCGTGCAAAGATTAGAGGAGAAGCTTGGCGTGACCAGGATCGGATCAACTACACTAAGTGAAAAGAAGTTCAACGTTTTCCAGATAAGATTGCAGGGAGGGTGGTAATGCGTTTACCGCCTCTTCTGGCATACCCTACAGAGGAAGAATACAAGGCTCATTATGAGCAGGCCTATTGCCAAGGCGGTATGATAACCTTTGACAATATCAAGGTCTATTTCAGGAAAGAGAAGTTTCGGCACGCTTTTTATGAAAGCAGCGGCCGAGACGGCGTTAAAGATCGTTTTTCACCGCAACGAGCCTGTCGTATGAACTGGATAGAAGCCACATTGTGCTCTCCTGAGGCGATGTTGTATATGGGCTGGGATAAAGCCAAATCTCGATACGATGCAGCCAGTCGTGTTTCTGTTGTGTTCGAGGATTTCGTGGTGATTATTCGACTGAGCTTAATTAAAACAGACACACTGAAAGGCGATTTTGTCACTTGCTATCAAGCGGATAACAGCATTGGTAAAATAAGAAAGTCGCCAAAATGGAATCGCGAAAGCTGTATGAGAGTATTGGCCAAAAAAAAGGCCGCTGATTAGCTACGCTGGTTCAGCAGGCCGAGACCTCGATTGATTCATAGCCGCTTGGCTTTGAATTCTTTAGTAGCATATGGAGAGTTGAAAAATATGTCAAGAGAAAATATCGCACCGGATAAGAGCAAAAGCTTTCGTTTCAACGAAAAATATCTCTCCCAGATTCCCGCCCTGCATGTGCTCATCAATCTGGGCTTTGAATACCTGCCGCCGGAAAAAGTATCTGCCGAGCGTCAGGGGAAAACCGGCAACGTTCTGTTGGAAGGGATTCTGCGCAATCAGCTCAAACAACTCAACCGCATCAACTACAAGGGCAATGAATATCTGTTCAGCGAGGAAAATATTCAGACGGCTATCCAGACGCTAAAAAATATCAAGAATGACGGGCCGCATAAAACAAATGAGGCCGTGTATGATCTGATCACGCTGGGTAAGTCGCTGGAGCAATCCATTGAAGGTGATTCCAAGAGTTTTACGCTTAACTATATTGACTGGAAAAACTGGCGGCGCAACGTTTTTCACGTGGCGGCGGAATTCAAAGTAGCGCGTTCCCGTAGTAATGAAACGGCTCGGCCGGATATTATCTTGTTTGTCAACGGCATACCGCTTGCGGTCATTGAATGCAAAGCGCCGGATGTGGAAATCGATCAGGCTGTTTCGCAGTCCATCCGTAATCAGGGTGATGAGTATATTCCCAAGTTGTTTTCCTATGTGCAGTTGGTGATGGCCGTCAATAAAAACGAGGCGAAGTATGCAACGGCAGGGACGTCGGCTCGGTTCTGGAGTATTTGGAAAGAACTGCGGGATGCAGAAATTGATGTTGCAGCCGTTGTTGAAAATGATCTTACGCCAGCGCAAAAAGATCAACTCTTCCAAGGCGACTTTGCCGTGGCCCGTTCTTTCTTTGATGAACTGGAATCGGAAGTCAAACGCCTTGTGACCGGGCAGGACAAGGCGCTCTACAGCTTGTGCCGTCCGGAGCGTCTGCTGGAGATGGCTTTCAAGTTTACGGTGTTTGACGGAGGCGTCAAGAAGATTGCCCACTATCAGCAGTATTTTGTCGTCAAATCCACGTTGGAGCGCATCAAGCAATCGGATGGCGAAGGAAGGCGGCAGGGCGGTATTATCTGGCATACGCAAGGGTCGGGTAAATCATTGACGATGGTGATGTTGACGCGCAATCTGGCGCTGGACACGGATGTCCCGAATCCGCGCATAGTGTTGGTGACGGATCGTGACGATCTGGACAAACAACTGGGAAACACGTTTGCCGCTTGCGGCCTCGATCCGAATCGCGCCACATCGGGGCGTCATCTGCTGGATCTGGTGTCGGAACAAAAAGCGGGCATTGTGACCACGCTGATTCATAAGTTTGACAAAGCGCTAAACCAGAAAAAATTTCAGGATGATTCGCGTGATATTTTCATGTTGGTTGATGAAAGCCACCGGACAAATTTCGGTTCTTTCTCGGCTCGGATGCGCCAGATGTTTCCGAATGCCTGTTATCTGGGTTTCACCGGCACGCCGCTGCTCAAAAAAGAAAAGAACAACTTCATTAAATTCGGCGGGCTGATCGAACCACATTATTCCATTCATCAGGCGGTGGAAGACGGGTCGGTGGTGCCTCTGCTTTATGAAGGCCGATATGTGGAGATGGAGCAGAACAAAGAGGCTATCGACCGCTGGTTTGATCGTCATACAAAGGGACTCACCAAAGAGCAAAAAGCCGACTTGAAGAGGAAATATGCCCGTGCCGCAATGCTCAACAAAGCCGATCAGGTCATCTACATGCGCGCCTTCGATATCAGCGAACATTACCGCGCTGCGTGGCAGGGAACCGGCTTCAAGGCGCAGTTGGTCGCGCCCGGCAAAGCTGCCGCGCTCGCGTATCAGGAACATCTGACGAACATCGGTTTTGTCAGTTCGGCAGTGGTTATTTCAGCGCCGGACGCCCGCGAAGGTTATGAAGAGACGGATGAAGAGCCCACGGATGAGGTGGTTAAATTCTGGCAGAAGATGATGAAACGCTACGGCAGCGAAGAGGAATACAACAAGCAGATTATCAATCAGTTCAAAAATGGATTAGAGCCGGAGATATTGATTGTGGTGAGCAAGCTTCTGACCGGCTTTGATGCGCCGCGCAATGTGGCCATCTATCTATGCAAGGAGATAAAAGAGCATTCTCTGTTGCAGGCTATTGCCCGCGTCAACAGGCGGGAAGAAAATAAAGAGTATGGGTATGTGGTTGATTATGTCGGACTGCTGGGTGAACTGGACAAAGCTTTAACCATGTATAGCGCCTTCGAAGGTTTTGATGAGGAAGACTTGGCTGGCGCGCTGACATCGGTCAATGTCGAAGTTGAAAATTTGCCCCAGCGTTATTCTCATCTCTGGGATGTCTTTAAAGAAATAAAGAACAGTGGCGATGAAGAGGCCTATGAACGCTTGCTGGCTGATATTGCGCTGCGTGAAGAATTTTATCAACGACTGATGGAATACAGCAAAACCCTCGGCATTGCGCTCTCCACGGAATCGTTCGTCATGAAGATTGATGATGAACGCCTCAATCGTTACAAATCTGATCTGCGGCGCTTCCAGAAACTCAAAGCATCCGTCAAGCTGCGCTACGCGGAAGCTGTCGATTATCGTGATTACGAACCAAAGATCAAGAAACTGCTGGATACGCATATTCAGGCCAACGAAGTCATCCAGTTAAATGAGCCGGTGAATATCTTTGATGCCAATATGTTCACGATGGTGAAGGAAGAACAGGGCGTCTATGGCAAAACAACGGCGGCCAAAGCGGATACCATTGCTTTCGCCACAAAAAAGGTTATTACGGAAAAAATGGCCGAAGACCCGGCTTTCTATGAAAAGTTTTCCAAGCTGATTCAGCAGGCGATAGAGGATTTCCGGGCGAAGCGTCTATCTGATCTGGAATATCTCAATCGCGCGATAGAAATTCGCAACAAGGTCACTACCCGGCATCATGACGATATGCCTTCTGCTCTGGAAGGCAAAGAGGATGCAATGGCTTATTACGGTGTCATTAAACCGCTCTTTGAACAGCAGAAAATATCACGAGAGATGTGTGAAGCCATTGGTGCGGATACGGCATTGGCTATTCAAGAAATATTAGACCGCCATTGGAAAGTTCAGTTCTGGGACGATGACGACGCCAAGAAGCTGGTCATCAATGATATTGATGATTATATCATTGATGAAGTTAACGGAAAGAAGGCGGTAGATATCAGTTTTGAACAAATAGATGAGATTATTGCGCAAGTTATGAAAGTGGCTGAGAGCAGGCGACGTCAATGAGATTGTCCCATGGCGTTGTCTCCTATGGCAGAGAAAAAATTGAATTCAGTTTCTGTCATGTTGACCGAAAAACACTGGAAATCGCTGTTCATCCCAATCAGGCAGTTGTTGTTAAAGCGCCATTGGGTGTTGGCCTGGAAGAAGTGCTAGGGCGCGTGTCCAAGCGTGCAAGGTGGATCATCAAGCAAAGAAATTATTTCCGTCAATTTGAACCCCGAACGCCAGCGCGCTGCTATGTCGGTGGCGAAACACATCTTTATTTGGGAAAGCGTTATCGCCTAAAGGTTAACAGTGGAAATCAGGATGAAGTTAAACTGTTGAAGGGATACTTTGAAATTCAGATTAAAGGCAGTGTCTCTTCGAATAAGATCAAATGTCTGCTGGATGGTTGGTATGCGAAAAAATCCGCAGCTAAATTTCGAGAACGTTTAGACTTTTGTTGGCCCCGCTTTAAGAAACTTTCATTGCCGCAGCCAAGGCTGCAAATCAAACGATTGAAAAAACGCTGGGGCAGCTTATCCGCTAAGGGAACGCTTACCTTGAACACGGATCTAATCCGCGCACAAAGAGATTGTATTGATTATGTTATTGTTCACGAGCTATGCCATCTGCAATTTAAAGATCATGGGCCGAAGTTTTATAAAACATTGGAAAAAATAATGCCTAATTGGGAAAAGCGAAAACAAAAGCTGGAATTAACGCTGGTTTAGTAAACAAATTGCAAAATCCTGTAATAACGTAAATCATCGGTTTTCGGAGGGGCACATGGAAACAAAAATTGCACTATTTCGGGGCAAGGGTATTCGCAAAACGCTGAATGACCATGAATGGTGGTTTTGTGGTTGAGGATGTCGTTCTGGCGCTTATAGACTCTAAAGATCCCAAACAGTATATTCAGTGAATGAAAAGACGCGACCCGGAACTTGGCAAAGGGTGGGTATAAATTGTACATACCCTTTCTATCGAGATCGAAGGCAGGAAACAGAGTGCTTTGTGCCAACACCGAAGGTTTTCCGTATTATCCAATCTATTCCCTCACCCAAAGATGAACCCTTTAAACGCCGGCTGGCGAAAGCTGGTTATCGTCTCCGTAATCTTTGTCGAAAAGACAATCTGGATGCCACAGGCGGTGCTTTTGTTGCTCGTGTTTCATTCGGTTCGCCTGTGGTGTTTCTCACTTTACTTATTATCCCAAAAGAGTTAGCTAATTCCCGGTCATCAACAACGTCGGCTCTTACGGTGGATAATGAATTACGAAGCAAGAGAAATAGTTCAGAAGGAATTGGATTCTGGAGAAAGATTGCTGTGGGCCGGGATGCCAATGCAGGGAGTGGTATTTCGCGGGTCTGACGTATTTATGATTCCGTTCAGTCTGATTTGGGGCGGGTTTGCGATTTTCTGGGAAACAATGGCTCTGGGAATCCCCAATGAAGCAGCCGGTGCTGTGGGGATTGTGTTTCCGTTGTTCGGAATACCTTTTGTTTTGATTGGCTTATATATGATCTTCGGGCGATTTATTTATGATTCAAAAAAACGAGCTAAAACAATTTATGGGCTTACAAACCAAAGGGTGATTATCATTTCCGGAATATGGGGTAAGAGCGTCAAGAGTCTTAACTTGAGAAACCTCAGCGATGTTTCCCTTTCCGAAAAATCAGATAAAAGCGGCACCATTGCTTTCGGCCAGGAAAACTTCATGATGTCTTTCTCTGGAGGATACGGCTTTCCCGGCATGGGTGGTTCTAACGTGCCTAAATTTGAATTCATAGAAAATGCCAAAGAAGTTTATACTCAGCTTCGGGCGCAGCAAAAAAACGAATAGAGGGTTGTTGGCATTCAGGAGAAATTACTGTGGACAACATGATGACGCAAACGTTTGTTGAAATCCTGCTTCTGGTCCCCACAGCCCTGTGCGCCGGGTTTGTTGTATTTCTCGCGGGGGTGATCCAGGGGGTTATGAATGATCTGGACGAAGCTGCGTTTAAACGCTTCTTGACCCTGTTGCACACGCGTGCATTGAGGTCGCCTTATGCCATTGGCATATCCAGCATTACGTTTGTCGGTATGGTCCCTTATTTTATTTACTACGGTTTCAGCAATCGGTGGTTTACGGCGGGGCTTGTTCTCTGGGTGATCGCCTCAATCGTCTCAAAGATCACCGCTCTTCCGATTTACGCACGAGTCGATGTCCTGGAAAGTAGCGATGTGTCTCGACTAAAGGAGGAGCGCCGGAAATTGCAAACCGCAAATATATGGCGCGCGGCGCTGAGCTTTGGATCCGTAGTGCTTATGGTGATTGGTTTCATTTAAAATATGTATTTGCCGGAGCATATTCAGTATTCTCTGGGCTATCAAAGAGGATATTAGGAGCTGCATATTAAAACAATTTCCGTGACGAATGATATCGTTCCTATGGTGTAGGGAAAAATGAATGGCGATCAAAAGATGGAATGCAGGCGGTGCGGACGCTGCTGCCTGGCTGATTTTGCGGCTTACGTGAAGGATGAAGATCTTAGGCGATGGACGGCGGAACACAGAGATGATATTTTGCGGATTTATGCAAGGGAGCACGCCGCCTGGGAAGGCGATCATCTGGTGTCGGCGGATTCGGGCCAAATGCTGCACGGCTGCCCGTTTTTTGCTTTTGACGGCGAGCAATTCGGCTGCGCCATCCACGAAACAAGGCCTTCGACCTGCCGCAACTACGAACCCGGTTCATCAGCGCTCTGCTCGCAGTTTGGCCATTTGAAATAAACTTTTCCGAAGGAGACATTCCTATGCAAAATTGGAGTAACCTTTTTTCCATCCTGCTGGTTTCCTGTGTTCTGGCCGTTTTTTCATCTGCCGGGTTGGCCGCAGATCCGGATAACGCCTCTGCCGGGCAACGGCGAACGCTGATGCATGACGGCATCCGGCGTAGCTACGAAATACGTGTGCCGCAGGGGCTGGATCAGGGCGGTAAGCGTGTGCCGTTGGTTCTGGTGCTGCATGGCGGGGGCGGAAACGGCGACAATGCTGAAAAGATGACGGGCTTTACCGAAAAGGCCACGAAGGAGAATTTCATTGTTGTCTATCCCGAAGGAACCGGTCGCTTTAATAAACTCCTGACCTGGAACGCAGGCCATTGCTGCGGATACGCGATGGAAAAGAAAGCAGACGATGTCGGATTTATCAATGCATTGCTCGATGAGCTGATCAAAGACTATCCTGTCGATTCGAAGCGCGTTTATGTCACCGGCCTGTCCAACGGCGGCATGATGGCGCACCGCCTGGGCATTGAGCTCTCGCATCGCATTGCCGCGATTGCGCCGGTCATTGCGACGCTGTTTGGCGATGAGACAAAGCCCGCCCATCCGGTATCGGCCCTGATGATCAACGGCATGCTGGACAAGTCCGTCCCCTATCTGGGCGGCGCTCCCGGCGGACGTTTCCCCGATGCCTGGGATGGTGCGAAGGCTTTGCCCGCGATAAATCAATCAGCCTTCTGGGCGGCGGCAAACGGCTGTGAGCCTGATCCTGAAAGGCGGGAGCAGGGTGCGGTTGTCCTATCGCAATACCGCTGCCCCGCGGGCAGAGACGTTGCCCTTTATCTGATTAAAGATAATGGTCATGCGTGGCCGGGCGGAAAATCCGGCAGCCGCCGCGGTGACTCGCCCAGTGTGTCCTTGAATGCCACGGATGTGATCTGGGCGTTTTTCAAAAAGCATTCTCAAAAAACATTTGAATAAGGAGAGATAATGGATTTAACCCAAGAGCAGATGATGGCTATCGCGCAACACGCGTTTGTCCGGATGGACGGCGCCTGGTTTCTGGCGATGGCTAAGAAGTTCGGCATTGAAACGGCATGGGAAATGGATGTGGCAGCCTGGAAGCAATTCTCTTATGTATTCGGGAAAAACCTTCGGAAGAATTATATTCCGCATCCGGTCTGGCCGCAAAGCTTTCTGGATGCGATGGATGTTTTCAGCAGGGTGCTTAAAATTGAAGGCCGGGAAATTACCGTCGAGGGCGATAAGATCACCGTCCGCATCACGGATTGCGAAACGCAGAAAGCCATTGCCAAGGCGGGTGTGGCGGACTGCGGCATCGTGACCGTGCAGACCTACGAAGGCATCATCCGCGCCCTGTTTGGCAAGAGCGTGGAGGTGCACGTGGCGCACACGCAGAATCTCAATCGCGGCGATGCATGCTGCGAAGTGATCATTACGAGAAAGTAATAGACAGGACATCCGCCGCGCTGAGATGAGAATCCGGCAGACGTTAATGCAGCATCCACTCATCGAGAATGGCGTTGTAGTAGGAATGATGGAAGATCAATGAGGCATGGGCCACCGGATCTTCGGCATTTCCGGAAGTGACCCGCCTGACCGTCCCGTGCGGGAAAGCATCGCGGAAATGATCCATGCTGTCCAGAAATGACAGCGTCGGCGCTGTCGGAAGAAAGACCTCATCTTCGCGCTCTGCAATCAGCATCAGGACCGGGCCGTCATAGACAGGCCGTCTCCGTTGGGGAAGGTTGAAGGTCTTGATAGCCAGGAATCTTTTGTGTCCTGCGAGCGCTGCGGTTTGATTAATCATACTCATGATTTTTTCCCGAAGGGCCAGGTGTTGAAGGGTCAGGGGGCGACATTCCGCCCCCGCTTCAACGAGCGTGCGGAAGTACCTGCGTCCTTTTTCAATGTGGCGGGTTACGTCGTCGTGTTGCTGCTCTGTTGCGTCCAGAATCCTCTTTAAAATGATCTCCAGCAATCCGCGTTTGTGGCGTTTATCGGGTGCGGCCCGAACCAGATCTTCCATGCACATGACGGGACTGACGAAAACGCACCCGGCGATCCGGAGATTTTCGAAAAGCGGGGTGTCGGATAGGAATTGGGCCACGAGTCCGCAACTGAAGCTGATACAGAAAAGTGTGGGTTGCTCTCCCCGGCGATTGATGTCCTCGATCAAATCGCCCAGCTCGGCCAGGAACATTTTTTGTGAAAAATCCTGCCGGGAAAAATTCATGTAATAAATGTCACCCGATTTTTTGAATAAATTGCGCTGGAATTCAACTGACTCGGTGGAATCAGGCACAAAGCCGCCCATAACGATGGTCGGTTTTGATCCCGCGCCTTTTTCTCTGAATAGGCTGCATCCGGTTTTCAGCGACGCAGGCACAGCGAGCGCGGCAACCCTTTTTTTTGTCCCGAGGGAATATTTGCGGATGGACAACCGGCGTAAAAAAGAAGCGGCCCAAGCGGCACTGGAAAGAAGGGCTTTTATCAAGTGATCGAATTCGGATGGATAGCTTGCGGAAATCGATTTGGCGATGCTGCTCATGAAGCTCCTCGAAAAATAATCCTGAAAGCCCATAGCAGAGTCAGAATGTTTTATCAACAATGGGGTTGAATGCGTTGTCATACGAACAATCTGTTTTTCCCGCCTCCGCGGAATAACAGAAATAGAGGCAAGTTGCCTATTGTCCTTGGTAAACGGAAGTCAACGCTTTGGGGAATGAAAAAAGACAGCCCCTGCCCGAATGAATGAGGACGGGGCAGGGGCTGGTCTTGTCACGTTATGGATTTAACCGCTGTTACGGCGCCGGGCAGGCCGCGATGCCTGCGCGTGTGGTCAGTGTGAACTGGCAGCCGTAATTGGCATCCGCAAGCGTTGCCGGTGTCAGCACATCGTCTCCGGCGGGTTTGGGGCCGCCCAGCTCCCAGGCGACCAATGCGTTAAACGCGTCAATCGTTTCCGGAACGGTAAAGCCGCAATGGCTGTAACTACGGATGGCGCGCTGTACCAGCCTGTTGCCATTGCCCAGAGCTACCGCGTTTTGCCGGTATTCCTGCTCCATGACAAACGGCACAAATAAATCGCCGACATCGTGCATCGTGATGACCGGTACGCCGAAATTGCCATTCACCAAGGGAACCCAGCGCAGTCCGTCACGGCGGAGGCGATTGGCGTCCGGAGCCGCCACAATACGGTAAACCGCATCGTTGAAATACTGTTCATCGGCAGTCAGGGCAGCCCCCGGTGTGCTTTCCCAGCGGTAAACGAGCGTCTGTGTGTCCGCGCCGACTTTGTTGTAAATTCCGCCGGATGTGCCGTCGTCCGGGCCGTAACCAAACAGTAAGTCCAGAAACAACGGGAATGAAAAATTGAACACTGGACGGTCGCCGCCGGACATGTTCATCAAAATCCCTTTAAGCTTTGCGCCCTGGACGGTAAGGTTGTTCTTATCCGCAGCGTAATCAACCCAGAGAGACGCTTTGATGCCGGGAAAAATGACGTTGGTCCAATCTGTCGGATCATTCGGGAAATCATAGGCCGGATAGCCGGCCAGATGCTGAGCCGCCCGGATAAAACCGTGGTTGTATTTATTGAGATCCCCCACAACGCCGCACATGGGAAGAGCCGCCGCGTAACGGACAACGTGCTTGGCGGTGGCGATGGTTTCGGCCTCCACGGCTGCCGCAGTGATGTGCCCGCCCATCGAATGGCCGATGATGTAATACTTGGTAGGTTTGGCCCGCCCTGTGATGGATTCAAATGCCAGCGCCAGTTCGTTGGTATCCTCCACGCCTGCCCGGACATCGTACCAGTTGCGGCTGTAAGTTGATGCCGCCCAGGCGTATCCGCTGTCGATCAAATGCTGACGGATGCTGGGGTTGGTGATGGTCAGATTGAGCACTTGCCCCCGGTAACCGTGGGCATACATGACGAGCACGCCATTCCAGGTATCCGGAACTTCGATGCGGTAACCCGCTCCGCCCGGCCGCACGCCTGCCCAGCGCTGGGCGCCGGCCAGGGCGCTAAATTCCATGGCTGCGGGATCACAGGTGAAGACGCGCGCGTCCTGCGGTCGTGTCTCCTCCGGCGGCACCGGCGCGTCCGATGGTGCGCATCCCATGAATGTTAAAAGAAAAAATAGAAAAAACACAGTGACGGATAAAACAGACGTCTTCTTCATAATTTTTTCCTCCTTAAAATAGTAGCCGTCAAGCGGCAAAAATAGAGATTTGAATCAAGTTTCGATAGAGAGTGCTTCCTGCCTAGTACAAGAGCAGAGTATTGTCAAATACAAAAAGGAGAGGACTCCCTGCTTGACTCGACTTGTGAGGTATGATAACGCCTCAGGCTGTTTTGGAGAGACCGCGTTTTTGATGTTTAAGTCTCTATCAAATCATGAACATGAAAAACGATTTTCATCGTAAAAAAAATAAAGAAAGTACAGGAGGAATTATGAGCAGAGAAGTAGTATTTGTAGATTGTATTCGAACGGCCTTTGGCACACTGGGTAAAACCATGCGCAACATCATTGGCGAAGAACTTGCCGGCATGACCATTAAGGGTCTTGTCGAAAAATCAAAGGTTATCGAAAAAGGCGGTCATGTGGACGCTGTTTTTATGGGCTCGGCCATTGGACCGAACACCGCCATCAACCCGGCGCGCTGGGCCGTGCTGGCTTCCGGTCTTCCTGAGAGCACGTCAGCTTCTTACGTCGAAATGCAGTGCGGTTCCGCGATTGACTCCATCAATCACGCCGCCTGGAGAATTCTGGCCGGTCAGGCCGACATCATGATCGCGGGCGGCTTTGAATCTTACAGCCAGGCCCCGTGCCGTTTTCCGATGACCACGGAACCGTTCCGCATGATCCCCCCGATGCCGATCGCTTTTTCCAGCGCTCCCTCCCGTGATGCGGCAACGATGAACATGGGCCTCACCGCTGAAGCCCTCCAGAAGATGTACAAAATTACTCGTGAATCACAGGATGAATTCTCCTTCCGTAGCCAGATGAGAACCAAAAAAGCTCTAGACTCCGGTTTCCTGGCCCAGGATATCATGCCAGTCATGGTTCCCCAGGGAAAGAAACCCCCGCTTGAGTTCAAAGTGGACGAATTCCCCCGCGCCGACACGACGATGGAGAGTCTGGCCAAGCTGCCCCCCGCGTTCATTAAAGAAGGAACCGTCACCGCTGGAAACGCTTCCGGTCGTAACGACGGCGCGGCCTTCGTGCTGATGATGACCAAAGAGAAAGCCGAACAGTTAGGCATGAAGCCGATGGCTAAATGGCTGTCCGGTGGCGACTACGGCGTCGATCCCAAGATCATGGGCATTGCCCCGGCTTATGCAGTTCCCCAGGCATTGAAGAGAGCCGGCATCAAGATGAGTCAGCTGGACGTTATCGAATGCAACGAAGCCTTCGCTGTGCAGAATTTGGCGGTGGCCGCGGAACTCGAAAAACAGACTGGTGATAAAGTCGATTTCGAAAAATGGAATCCCAACGGCGGCGCAATTTCCCTGGGCCATCCCAATGGCGCATCCGGCGCACGCATCTGTATCTTCACCATGCGCGAGCTGATTAAAAAAGGCGGCAAATACGGATGTTTCAGCTCCTGCTGCGGCGGCGGATTGGGCGTAGGAACGGTTATTGAGAACCTGATGGTCTAGTCTTTCAGGCAGGTGCTCGATTAAGCGCAGGATGAAGCGTTAATACTGATATCGAATGCCGCCAGGTATAAACGCCTGGCGGCATTTTTCTTTTGACCCACAAGATTTTTTAGTGCCGCCCAGAGTATTGGGTTATTAACAGGCGCCCACGATAGCATTGCGGAATGCCGCATATAGAAAAGAGGAAAAGAATATGGCCGAAAAATTTATCAGCGATCGCAATTTGAAGTTTTTATTGTATGAGTTAAACGATACCGAAGCCTTACTGAAATATCCCCGTTACGCCGACCACAGCCGGGAAGTTTTCGACATGATCCTGGAAACGGCGATGAGAATGGGCAAAGATCTCTTCAAACCCCTTTTCGAGGAGATGGACCGCAAAGGACCTGAATATGTAAAAGGTGAGGTTAAAGTGCATCCTAAAGTCCGCGACATTATGCGGGAGTGCGGTGCGGGCGGCTGGATCGCGTCGACCTTTCCTTATGATGATGGCGGTCAGCAGCTACCTTTCACCATCGGCGTTTTCCTGCCGACGGCCATTTTTGGCGCAGCTAACTACTCCGCCGCTGTTTTTCACGGCCTAACCCACGGCGCAGCGGGATTGATTGTATCCTACGGCACGCAGGAAATGAAAGACACCTATCTGCCCAAAATGATTGCAGGTGAATGGCAGGGTACGATGGCGCTTACCGAACCGCAGGCAGGTAGCTCGCTTACCGACCTCACGACGACGGCTACGCCGACGGATCAGGGCTACTATAAAATAAAAGGCCAGAAGCTGTTCATCTCCGCAGGGGATCATGACGGCGCGGATAATGTCGTTCACCTGGCGCTGGTGAGAATCAAAGACGCGCCTCCCGGCATCAAAGGCATTTCGCTCTTCATTATTCCGAAGAAGCGCGTTTTGGCCGACGGGTCGCTCGAGTTCAACGATGTCAACTGTGCGGGTATTTACCACAAGCTCGGTTATCGCGGCGCGCCCATCACCCAACTGGCCTTCGGCGAAAACGACGATTGCCGCGGCTATCTGGTGGGAGAAGCCAATAAAGGCCTGGGTTACATGTTCCAGATGATGAACGGCGCCAGAATCGATGTAGGCCTGGGCGCCGCCTGTATTTCGTCCGCCGCTTATTATGCTTCTCTGGAATATGCCAAGGAAAGACCGCAGGGACGCAAAATGACCTCCAAAGATCCGCTGTCTCCGCAGGTGCCGATTATCGAACATGCCGACATTAAGCGTATGCTCTTGTTCCAGAAATCCATCGTGGAAGGTTCGCTGGCGCTCCTGGTCCAGTGCGGTCTGTATGAGGATCTGGAAGGTGTCACGGAAGGCGAGGAACATGAAAATTATAACCTGCTTTTGGAACTTCTGACGCCGGTTGCCAAAACCTATCCTTCGGAAATGGGCATTCTATCTTGTTCTACGGGCTTGCAGATTCTTGGTGGTTACGGGTTCTGCGAAGAGTTCCCCCTTGAGCAGCTTTACCGCGATGTGCGCATTCACACGATTCATGAAGGCACCACCGGTATCCAGGGTATGGACTTACTGGGCCGCAAAATGATGATGAAGAAAGGCAAGGCTGCCCAGTTGTATCTGGCGGAAGTGCGTAAAGCCATTAAAGAAGCAGAGGCTGACGCGGAATTGAAACCGTTTGCTGAAAAACTGACCCAAGCTGTGGCGCAACTTGAAAAAATTACTGCACATCAGTTTGATGTGGCAGCCAAACAGGGTCCGGAGATGTTCCTGGCCGACGCCACGCTGTATCTGGAATACTTCGGCATCATCGCGATCGGCTGGCAGTGGCTCCGTCAGGGCACTTACGCCAAAAAGGCGCTCCAGAAGAATCCGGGCGAAGCAGATACGAATTTCTACCAGGGCAAAGTGGCCACCTGCCGTTATTTCTTCGGCTATGAACTGCCCAAGATCGAAGGGCTGGCCATTCGCCTGCTTTCCGGCGACGGCCTTACGGTTACGATGAAAAACGAGTATTTCGAAGATTAATCCAAACCGAAACGGAGACAGGCCGCAAGACCTGTCTCCGTTTTCATCCTGGTTGAGATTCCCCCCATCCACTTGTCATTTAAAATGATCGACACGAGTCGTGAAGATTCGGCGCAATTAAAAATAGTTAAAGGGTTGTGCCTGCTTTTTGTTGATGGCATAACGCGCTAATTTGTCAACGCATTCATTTAATTGCAGGGGAGCTGGACTCCTCGCCCGTCCTGCACGTAAATTGCGCTTGACAGCCTGAAATAATTACGTTAAACACCCAAGCCTTAAATATTTAAAGTGCAGGAGGATACACGTTGGCAAATCATAAATCAGCAGTAAAACGCGATCGTCAGAGCAAGGCGCGCCGGGAACGCAATGTCGCAGCCAAGTCCGCGATCAAAACAAAAGTCAAATCCGTGGTGAGTGCGGTAGACGACAAAAATAAGGATAATTCCTTGAAAGCACTGAAGGAAACGGTTCCCGCGCTGGCCAAGGCCGCAGCCAAAGGTCTGATCCACAAGAAAAATGCTTCCCGCAAAATTTCGCGATTAACCAGGAAAGTCAACGCCATTCAGGCTTAATCATCATATTTCAAAATACTTGCCGGACATGCACAGGTGTCCTGTCCGGCAAGTATTTTATTTATTTTGCCAGAACGTCTTTTATCCTTTTTGACAATTCATGCATTGAAAAAGGTTTCTGGATGAACTCGATGCCTTCATTCAGGACGCCGTGATGCGCGATAACGTCGGCTGTGTAGCCGGACATAAATAGTTGTTTGATCTTCGGGGCTCGCTCTGCAATCATGGCGGCTAATTGATTGCCGTTCATTCCCGGCATGATCACGTCCGTAATCAGCAGGTCGATGTTTCCCGAATGTTGATCGACGATTTTAAGCGCTTCTCCCGGCGTGGCGGCGGCCAGAACGACATACCCTAATCTCTCCATCATCAGCTTGCACATGTGCAGGAGCGTTCGTTCGTCTTCCACCAGTAAAACAATCCCTTCGCCTCTTTGGGCTTTTTCAGCCGGAGGGTGTTCCTCTTTCCCGGGCATTGCTCCTGCGCAGTGTGGCAGGTAAATTTTAAAAGTCGTTCCCGTTCCCGCTTCGCTATGCACATGAATAAAGCCCGAATTCTGCTTCACAATGCCATAGACGGTGGCCAACCCCAGACCCGTGCCGCGGCCGATTTCCTTGGTGGTGAAAAAAGGCTCAAACAGATGCCCCAGCGTGGTCTCATCCATACCGCAGCCATTGTCGCTGACGGCCAGAAGAACGTAATCCCCCGGCTGATAACCGGCATGGTCCCGGCAGAACTCTTCGGTGAAATAAATATTTTGTGTTTCAATGGTGATTTTGCCCGTGGAGACAATGGCATCGCGGGCGTTGATGCAGAGGTTAGCCAGAATTTGGTCGATTTGTCCGGGATCAACCCGCACTGGAGGGAGATTAGCGCCCGGCGTCCAGGCCAGGTCGATTTCCTCGCCGATCAGGCGTCGCAGCATTTTGAGCATACCGGCGACCGTATCGTTCAAATCGAGAACTCTCGGGACAATGATCTGCTTGCGGGCAAAGGCCAGTAATTGTCTTGTCAGATCGGCTGAGCGCCTGGCCGCTTTGTTGATGGCCGTCAGATCCGAGAAAAGAGACTCGTTGTCGCCAACCTTGGATAACGCCAGTTCCGCGTGTCCCAGAATAATGCCGAGCATGTTATTGAAATCATGAGCGACGCCTCCGGCCAGACGCCCCACCGATTCCATCTTCTGGGCTTGATTTAATTGGGCCTGCAGCCTTTCTTTTTCCTGCTCCGACTTTTGTTTTTCGGCCATGTCTTCGAATGCTATCGCCAGGCGTTCACCGGGGAGAGCAAATGCGCGGATACGGTAAATGCCGCTAAACCGCTCATCTTTGTAGGACATACCCTCCGTTTCGTAAGTTTGTCCCGTCCGGATGACATTTAAAAAATGATCCGTGATGCCGGCCTCGGCGGCCTTTGGAAATGTTTCGTTGAATTCCCGGCCCTTCATGGATTCAAGCTGGAGCCCCGTCAGTCGCTGGGCCTCCGAATTGCCGCCGATTAAATGCAGACGATCCGGTTTCGAATACTGATAGATGTACAATCCGGAAGGGATTTTTTGTATAATGTCATCCGCTGTCTGGAAAGCCTCTCGTAATTTTTCATTCGCCTGTTTGCGTTCGGTGACATCCATAAACAAACCCAAAAGACAATGTGCGCCCTGGATGACGGTGGGTGTTGTCGTAACGTCTGCGTAAAATACAGACCGATCCTTGCGCAGGCAGGGCAGTTCGGGGACCAAGCTCTTGAGACCTCCGGCCTGCGCTTCAAATTCCCGCACAATGCGCTCCAGGTCATTTTTCGGATGAATGTCGTTGACGCCCAGGCTCAGCAGTTCATCATTTGAATAGCCCAACATGTTGCAAATGGATTTGTTGGCAAAGATGAACTTTCGAGTTTCAACATCAGCCACCAGAATGCCTTGCGCACTGGCGTCAAAAAGGACGCGGTATTTCTCCTCTGATTCCCGGAGCGCCTCTTCCATTTGCTTGCGAACGGTAATGTCCTGTAAAATATGTACGGCGCCGGTAAATTGGTTGTTTCGGTCAATAATCGGATCGGCGATCACATTGTAAATCCTGTCGCCGATCTTAAAATCCATGGCCTCGCGGACGAGGGATTTTTTTGACCGCACAAAAGGGCATTGTTCAATGTTGGTTTCTGCTTTGTGCATCAGACCAAAGCAGGGCCGCCCGATGATTTCAAGCACATCCCGATCCAGCAGTGCAACGAAGGCCTGATTGCATTGCATGATCAAACAATTTTCATCCAGGAGCGCAACGGGATCTTGAATGCTGTCAAACGTGGATTGCCACTTTCGAACGCTCAGAAAAATCTGTTCCTCCGCCCGTTTGCGCTGGGTGACATCCACGCAAATGCCCAGCATCCTCAAATGTTTACCCTCTTCATAGATGACTTTTCCGGTCGAGTTTATCCAGTGAATTTCTCCCGACGGCCAAATGATTCGATACTCGCTGATCAGGGTTGAGTGATTTTCCAGCGCTTTATTGATGTTGTCCAGGGCTGTTTGTCTGTCGTCAGGATGGACGGCGGAAAGCCAGCTTTTGACGGAAGGCTTGCGGAGCTTGGGGTCCAGTCCGAGCAGATGATATATTTCCCCTGTCCACTGGCTGACTCTGGTTTTCTGATCCCAGTCCCACACGCCGATGCCGGCTGCGGTTTGCGCCAGTTCGAGTCTTTCATTGGCTTTGATCAGTGCGTCTTGCGTTTTTTTCGATTCGGTGCGGTCACGGAAGACCAGGACTACCCCTGTGAGACGGCCATTTTGATCGCGAACAGGTGCGGCGCTGTCGTCAATGGGGCGACTGGTTCCATCGCGTGCGATGAGCAATGTATGATTGGCCAACCCGACGATATGCCCGTGATCAAGCACTTTACGGACGGAATTTTCCACGACGACGCCCGTTTCTTCGCAGACAATATGGAATATATCGGGAAGCGGTTTGCCGCGGGCCGTCTCATTTGTCCAGCCGGTCAGCGCCTCCGCCACCGGGTTTAGCAGTTCCACGCGACCCTCCGCGTCCGTGGCGATCACGGCGTCGCCGATGCTGTGCAAAACGGTGGAATGTCTTTTTTCAACGGTCCGGAGCTTTGCTTCCATCAGGTATTGAGAACGGTAGAGCGACTTTTCGCGTCGCTGCCAGAAGAGCATTCCGGCGATGAGGGTCAGAATGATCATGCCCGCCAATAAGGCCAGAATCATCATCGAACGAAAACGCCAGGCCGCGTAGGCTTCGCTTTTATCCATTTTCGCCACGATAAACCAGGCGGAATCCGGCACAGGCAACAGGGCCGATATGACTTTTTCGCCCCGGTAGTCTTTGCCTTCAAAAATGCCTGTCCGGCCTTCGATGGCCGCGACGGCGGGAACCTCTTTTCTTGTAAGCGGGATGCGCAACTTCAGGGCCGTGTCGCGTCTGTGGCGCAGGTTGTTGAGAAACAGGACGTCGTTGCCGTCGCGCTGCACCAGCAGGGTCTCCGCAGTCCGGCTGGGGACGGGCCATGTTTGAATCAGAGGGAAAAGAAATTGGTCGGCGGCGCTGATCAGAATGAAAGCGCCGATCAATTTTGAGTTTTTCCCCGTTCCGGTCAAAAGCGGCGCGACGGTTGTCATATGTGGCGATGAGGTTTCAAAATCCCGGTGCAGGTCGAGAAGAACCGGCTTGCGCTGTTTCGATGCGATGGATATGGCGGCGACCGCATCCGGATGAAGTTTTAAGGAGGCATTCTCGGTGCTTACCATGATGGCGCCCTGAGGATTGACGAACAGGATGCTGTCATATTTGTAGTGATTTCGAAAGCTCGATAAACGTATTACTATTTCCCTCGTAACCTCAGGTTGCTGATTTGTCATCCATCCAGGAACGTTTCCGGCGAGAAATATACTTTCCATCAGTACCGAGCCATCGGCCAATCGCTCCCTGCGCCACTGTGCCGTTTGATGGGCTTTGAGCTTAGCGACGCTGTAAAGGTTGTCTTGAATATGTCTTTGTTGTGTCTGTTCCTGGTCTTTATAAATCCAGACGCCTCCGGCAATCAGGACTCCGATGATGATCAAAAAGCCGATTCTCTGCCAAAACGGGAAATTCTGCATATTGACGATATCCTTCATGTCCTTATGTATTGTTTGTCCCGGGTTTTTTCCCCAGGTGCGTCTGCGGATATGGTTTCGGTAGGGAGTGTGATATAATGAAAGCGTTTACGGTAGTCGGAAAACCATGAGTTGATTTGTAAGCTATTTCGGACGTACAATCAATTGATTTGATCATAAACCTTACACGGGAAGGCGGAAAGGGAGGGCGAAATGGAATCAGAGATCAATGTGTCGGAGGAGAAGGAAATCTGGCAAAGCGCGGTTTTGCAGAATTTGTTTCCGGGGGATCTGATCGCCGAACTGGGGCGGCTTTTTCTTGCAAAGCCTTACAAAGCAGGGACGCTTGACGGGCCGGGCCGGGAGAGACTGGCTGTCAACCTCGATGAATTTGATTGCACCACTTTTGTAGAATCGGTGCTGGCGCTGGCCATGTACGCCCGGGGAGGCAATCCCTCCCTGTCGGAGTTCCGTAAAAATCTGAAGTTCATCCGTTACCGGCAGGGTCAAATCAGCGGTTATGCATCACGTCTGCATTATTTCAGTGACTGGCTCCAAGATAATCAAAAGAAGAAAGTGCTGGTGGATGTGACCCGCCTGCTGGGTGGCAAACCCGTGCGCAAGAAAATCAATTTCATGACGACGCACCGTGACTTATATGCTGCGCTAAAAAACCAAAAGACTTTTGAAACAATGCTTCAGATAGAAAAGAGCTTGTCTCGTAAAACATTTGATGTCATCGCGAGCGGCAGGGTCAGCGCCATCGAAGCCAAAATTCAAAATGGCGACATCATTGCTTTTGCATCGGATGATGAAGGACTGGATGTGGCGCATGTGGGTTTTGCTCTTCGGCAGGGTAAAAGCCTGAGGCTGATGCACGCCTCCGTCAAAGAGGGTGCGGTGGTGGTTTCCGCAAAAACACTGGCTGCCTACCTGAAAGCCAATAAAAAATTCAGCGGCATTCTCGTTTCTCGGATTTTCAACCGATAACCGACCCGCTAAAACGGCAGTCCGCCGGTTTCTTTTGGTCGCAGCCAGAGGACTTCCGGCAATTGATCGGGCGCCCGGAAGAACCACGCAGGAGATGGTCATTTTACCGTAACCGGCCAAGCTAAAGGAGAAACTTAAATAATCCTTGACAAAAAAATACGCCTAACTATATACAACCAACGCTCGTTGTAGGTAGCTTACGCGTGAGAGAAGAAGATGCTGTTAGCTCTTCTGTCTGGTGTCATGCGTTATGGACAAAGGTTCTGAATTTGCGGGAAGCGTGTCTTTGCTGGTTGCTTGGACAGCCTCTTGCCCCGGATCGCCTATATCCCCGGCGATCCGGTTTTTATTCAATTTGATGGTTGCATAACCTGATAAATCGAGATAGACGTTATCCACAAGGTATTGAACATCAGTAGGGGGTATATTGAGAGTACCATTGCCGGATTTTCTCACGCACATGCGTCTGGGGAATAAATGGAGCTAGTCAGCCGAGTCATGAAAAATATTTCTTTATGACCGGAAATCATTATCCAAAAGGGGGATATAGCAATGAAGAGTTGGAAAGTGTTGTTGTGTTCAGTGTTCATGTTCGTGTGTGTTGTGTGGGCCGCAGTTGCTTCTGCGGAAGAAATTGTTATCGGTTTTTCGGCGCCACTGAGCGGTCCTGCCGCGGAGTACGGCCAGGATTGTATGTACGGTGTCGATATGGCCATTAATGAAATTAATGCAGCCGGCGGTGTTACCGTTAAAGGTAAAAAATATACCTTTAAAATGGAAAGACTCGATGACCGTATGGATCCGACCCAGGCAAAGAATAATGCTCTGCGCTTAGTTAACCAGAACAAAGCCATCGCGGTCTTCAGCCCCAATTTCACCTCGGCTGCGGCAATCATGGGAATTCAGCCGGCAAATTTCATTCTCGTGGCCTACACCAGCATCCATGCCCTGTTGGACAAGGGCCATCCGATGATCATTACGGCTGTTCCGAACTTTACGACCTACGCTCAGCTGTTTGCCAATTCGGCCTGGGATAATGGTTGGCGTACATACGCGAGTGTGGTTACGGCGGGTGGCTACGGCGATGCCTGGCGTAAAGCATTTGCTATGTTTTGGGTTAACAAGGGCGGGCGTAATCTCGGCGACTATACCGCCAACTATTACACGGAAACGGATTATTCATCGCAGTTGACCGCTGCTTTGGCTAAAAAACCCGATTTCCTGCTGGTCGGCGGTCCTTCGGCTCCCTCCGTCCTGGTGATTGAACAGGCCAGATCCCTGGGATTCAAGGGCGGGTTCGTCCTCATTGACCAGGCCAAGCCGGACTATGTTGCAAGCCAGATCAAAGACATGAAATTACTGGAAGGCATGATCAGTACGGGGGACCTTAAGAGATTGCCCCTGCCCGCAGTGCCTGGTTTCGCCGCTAAATATAAAGCAACCTACAAAAGAGAGATGGGCGCGGAAGCCGTGTTGAATTACAACTCGATGCAAGTGCTTGCCAAAACGATTCAGATCGCGCAATCCATTGACCCCGTAGTGGTCCGTCGCAACATCCCTAAAGCCCTGCCGACCCTCGGCGATAAAGTCCCCAATGAGTTATTCGGCATGACTGACCAGGGTTTTATGTATTGCGGCCTCATCCTGCAGCAGGTGAAAAACGGCAAATTCACCAAAGTGGATTACGTTCTGTCCTTCCCGGAAACAGATGCCGAATACCAGAAATACAAAAAAATGAGTAAGACAACCGACCCGGCAATGATCCGCTGGGTGCCGATTAAATAATTTGTCGATTCAAACGATCTTGATCAGCGTTTTGCTGCTCAAGATCAGATAAGAAAAGTAAACCCCCGTTCTCGCTATGGAGAACGGGGGTTTTTGTTTGTAAAAAACAAATTCCGAATATGGACAACTTTTCTATTTTCCGTTAATAAAGAGCCTGCAGCTGTTCGCCGTATTTTTTCATAACGAAAGGCCTTTTGAGCTTCATCGTCTGGGTGAGCATGCCGTTATCAACGGTAAAGTCTTCTGCGACGAAAAGGAATTTCTGGGGCACTTCATAGCCACCGTATGTTTTACGAAGGTGGGCAATGATATCTTTGGACAGGTAATCCTGCAGCGCTTTTTCCTTAAGAGATTCTTCGAGCGTATCTTTCAAAAGCGCCTTGATGTTCCCATCCGCCTGGAGCGCGGCAAAGTCTGGAACCACAATGGCCACATTGTAATCTTTGCCGTCGCCGTAGAGCATGATGTTCAGCACATAACGCAACAGTTTGACTTCATTTTCAATCCCTTCCGGGTGAACATACTTGCCGTTGGCCAGCTTGTATTCATCTTTGAAACGGCCAGTAATGTGAATGTATCCTTCTTCGTCAATCCACCCGCGATCGCCGGTGCGGACGCCGGCAAAGCCGTTCCATTTATCCGGCATCATGACTTCCGCTGTCTGCTGCGGTTTATTATGGTAGCCCATCATCACATGAGGACCGTAAACGATGATTTCTCCATCAAGGCTTTCAACGCCCACGCGTGATTTGTCGATGACCACATGCATGTTTTTTGCGACTTTGCCGACGGTGCCGTACTTGTTGCCGTATTTGGGCGAGTTCATGCTGGCCGTGGGACCTGTTTCCGTGAGCCCGTAGCCGTCAAACGTCGGCTGGCCGATATCTTTAAAGAAGAGGGCAATTTCCGGCTTGATCAGTGCGCTGCCGGTAACGAAGAATTTCAGGTTTCCGCCGAAGACATTACGGACCTGAGAAAAGACCAGCGCGTCGTAATCTTTGAATTCTTTTGTTTTCTCAGGCAGGTCTCTGTTTTTGACCGCTTCGGCAACGGCCGCGTCGAAAAACATCTTTTTCGTGGGGTCGGCCTCAACGCCCTGTTGAATCGTATCGTAGACTTTGTTGACGATGCGGGGCACGACGGAAAGTCCGGTGGGTTTGACTTCCTGGAAGTTCTGAATCAATTTTTCCACGGATTCGGCAAACGCAATGCCGCCGCCGCAATGGACATAGCAGTGGAGATCGGCCGCCAGACCAAAGACGTGCGCCCAGGGAAGAATGGCCACCACATGCATGGTTTCATCCAGCCCGAAAGCGTCGACGCCGGAACGCGGGCAAAGCGTCAGCGTCCCGTGAGAAAGCATCACGCCCTTCGGATCGCCGGTGGTGCCGGAGGTATAGACGATGTTGGCCAGGTCAGACCAATGGGGTTTGATGGAAGGTGCGGGATTCTGTTTGCCTGTTTTTTCCAGAGCGTTCAGGGAATTTTCGCCCTCACCGTAAACGATAAAGATATCTTTCAATGTGGGGATGTCTTTTTTGAAATCTTTTACTTTTTCATAACCACCGGCATCGCGGGCAAACAAATATTTAATGTCCGCGTCGGTGATGATGTAGCGCATGACTTTCTCAAGTTCCTGCAAATACATGGGAACAAAAACACCGCCCAGACCATGGACAGCTTGTTCGCAAATGTACCATTCCGTACAGTTGTTGAGGATCACGCCGACCTTCTCACCTTTGGCAAGCCCGATCTTTTTCAGGGCGCCCCGAAGGTTATCAATCCGGTCGGCCACCTGCTTATAGGTCACCCATTCATATTGGCCGGAAGCCGGATTCTTGGTTCCGAAAAGTCGATTGTCCGGCCATTTGGCCACGCTCTGTTCGAATAAATCGACCAGATTGTTTGGGTTGTCATACACGCTATTCATGTCCATTTCATTTGCCATCATTTCACCTCTCTGTGTAAGATATATTCCCTCGTGAACGAGAGAAAGTTTTTGGTCATGAAGCGTGGACGCCGTATATTACGTCTCGGAAACAATCGCTTTAAATTTCGCAGGGTCCGTCGCGTAGAGAACGGCGCGTTCCACACCTTCTGCGCGAAATTCGTGAACCTTGAGATAGTCGGGGTTTTGGGTCATTTCAAGGAATGCCTTGCGTGACGGATACGAGACGAGCATCAAGAGATCCCAATCCTCTGTTCCCTGGAGCAATTCTTTTGGTTTTCCAAAATAGATCACCTTGGCGCCGACACGCTCGACAAAAGGCCCCGATTCCCGGATATAGCGGAAATAGGCTTCGCGGCCGCCATCTTTTTTAAACTTCAGCAGATTGAGCATGACAAACGGCTCTCCGTTTGGATTGTCGGTCAGTGCCTGAAATTGATCTTCATTGCTTTTAATGCCGGACATTATTTTTCTCCCTGAAAAAAAACGTTCATCAGCTCGGCAACCTCACGGGGTTTCTCTTCCTGAAGAAAATGCGCCGCCTTGACCTGTTCAACTTTAATCGAATCAAAGCAATCTTCAAGATGAGTAATGTTTGCCGGAATAATCACCGTATCCTCGTATCCGTATATATAGAGCGAAGGCATGGTAAATCTTTTGCCAATCAATGTTGCCCAGTGCGGACCGTCAAGAACCATGGAACGATACAAAGAGGCGGCCGTAGCCGGCGTATTTTCAATGCTGTAGCAACGCACGTATTCGTCAAGGGCTTCTTTCGGAATGATGCCGTCCTTGCCTTTCTGGCCGAAGAAAAAGCGCACCCAGACGTTTTCGTTGCCCTTGATCATAACTTCGGGCAGGATCGGCTGCATCTGGAAATACTGATACCAATAAGGGAAATATCTCATGGCGATCATGGCTTTTCCGGCTTCCTCAGCCCCCTTGAGGTTGGTGAGGATGGGAATATTCAGGATAACAAATTTTTTCACGCGATCAGGAATGAGGAAAGCCAGTTCCTGGGCCACGATACCGCCCCAGTCGTGACCAACAAGAAAGAAATCTTTGACGCCGAGGGCGTCGATGATTTCGATGACGTCTTTGGCCAGTTCTACTTTCTGATAGGCTTTGACATCCATTGTGCGTTCGCTGTCGCCAAGACCGCGCAAATCGGGAGCGATGACGCGCAGATTCGGATCAAGAAATGCAGTGACGCCTTCCCAGCAATATGAACTCTCCGGCCATCCATGGATCATAACGACGGGTAAACCATCCTTGTTTCCACGATCCCGAACGTTGAAAGTTCCTCTCGATACGGTAATTTTGCTTGTTTTCATACTCATCATCATCCTCCTAAAACGCTGTCCCGCTTTGATACAACGAGCGTTGGATGTAATAAATGTTATAGAGGCCCCTGTCAAGCAATTTTTATCGGGCTGAAATCAAGCACGACGAGGGATTCGACCGTTCGGCCTTCGTCTTCGGAAGGTGCATTTCTGGGATTATTGGCAATTTGGGCTCCATGCAGCGGAGGATAAAATCCCTTGACAACAACTTGCCTCTTCCGTTAGTTGCTACCCCTAGCGATCGTTGCATGGAATGGGATTTTCTATTTACCCCATAAATGATTGTAATAATAATAGGAGTTGAAAAATGAACTATTTGCTGCAACCGAAAAAATATCAGTCCCTGATGTCCGATGCAGGCTCCAAAGCCATCATGGATAAAACCATTGCCTTCTTTGAAAGTATCGGAAAAACCCAAATCACGGATAACTTTCATAAAAAGGTCTGGTATAAAAATTTCACGGAATTTATTGGCCGCGAAAAAATATTTGCCAAACTGCTGACGCCTTGCGCCTATGCCGACGGCGATCCGGACTGCCGCTGGGATACGGCCCGCAATAACGAATACAGCGAGCTTTTGGCCTTTTACGGTTCCGGCTACTGGTATTGTTTTCAGGTCAGCATCCTGGGCCTGGGCCCGATCTGGATGAGCCCCAACGAAAAGGCAAAAAAGAAAGCCGCCCAATTACTTAAAAAAGGAGCCATTTTTGCCTTCGGCCTTTCTGAACAAACCCATGGCGCCGATATCTACGCAATCGAGACCACACTGGCCCCGGCAAAAGACGGCGCCTGGATTGCCAACGGCGAGAAATATTACATCGGCAACGGCAATGAATCTGAAATGGTCTCAACTTTTGGTAAAGTCAAAGACGGCACGGACGACTATGTATTCTTTGTGACCAATTATCTCAATAAAGCCTATGAACTGAAAAAAAATGTCATCTCCCATCAGCAGTATGTGTCCAACTTTACCCTGCATGATTATCCCATCGCCGAAGACGATATTCTCTCCAGAGGCCCCCACGCCTGGGATTGTGCGCTCAATACCGTCAACATCGGCAAATTTAATATCGGGCCCTGCTCGATCGGCATGACGGAGCATAGTTTTTATGAAGCGATCACCCATGCCGCGAACCGCATTCTCTATGGGAAGCCCGTTACAGATATGCCGCATGTCAGAAAGAATTTCATGGAGTCCTGGCTTCGATTATTGGGCATGAAGCTCTATCAGCGCAGGGCGACGGATTATTTCCGTAACGCGTCGCAAAACGACCGGCGCTATATGCTTTACAATCCGACCAGCAAAATGAAAGTGACCCTTCAGTCTGAAGAAGTGATCAATTTGTTATGGGATGTCATTGCTGCAAAAGGTTTTGAAAAAGACACTTATTTTTTCACCGCCACAAGCGAAGTCCGGGGTCCTTCCAAACTGGAGGGAACTGTGCATGTGAACGTTCAGCTGATCCGCAAATTCATGAAGAACTATTTCTTCAATCCGCAGCCCTACGCAGAAGTGAAGCCCGAATTTTCCGAAAAAGACGATTTGTTTGTTTTCAACCAGGGATCAACCGGGGGACTCGGAAAAGTTTCCTTCCATGATTATCTGCCGATCTTTAAAGCGTTTGCCGATCTTCCCAATGTCAACATCTTCATGAAACAGATTGAGCATTTTAAAGAGCTGCTGGAGAAAGCCTCCCCAGACAAGGCTCAGGATATGGATTCGTTATTTTCGCTTCCCTTGGGCGAGATGTTCTCGGTGGTGGTCTATGGTCAGCTCATTCTGGAGCAGGCCAAGTATGATAATCTGGATACGGACATCATCAATCAGATCTTTGACTTCATGGTGCGCGACTTCTCCCGCTTTGCTTTGCAAATTTACGGGATGCACAACACCAAAGACGAACAGCGCCCTTACTGCAAGGACATCATGCTGATCAAGTCTCAGGGAGACGATGCCCAGTATAACCGGGTTTGGGAAAAATATGTGTTTGCGCTCAATGGCGAATACGCGATGAATGAGTAGTCCATGATGATCTACCTCATTATGATGGCGTCGATCTCCATGACAGTGAAATAACGACTCTGTCGTTTAATAAACGAATAAAATTTCAATTCCAATTTTGAATGCCGCCAGGCTTAGGATAAGTCTGGCGGCATTTTATATTTACATCGAAATCTGCTGCCGAATGCCACGTTTCAGAGGATACTTGGGGCGATTGGGATCATAGATCCGCGAACATGGCTCAACCCTCTCAGGCAGACACGGTTGTAGCGTGAATCAGGAAAAGGAGCCATCGACGTTTTAACGGCTTTGCCGTCGCGAACATGAACAAACAGGCGGCAGCGGCTCTGGCAGTTTCCGGAGCACATACAACTGTAAATCTGCTCGCCTGTTTCTTTGTCGGGAATATATTCATGGATACCACCAGGCTGCCGACGTCACTCAATACCCGTGAGGCTTTAAGACAAAATAATACTTGACAAAACAATCCCGGCAAATTAGTCCATACAACGAACGTTGGTTGTATAAACTACAGATGATAGCGAATTAAAAAATTAAAAATAGAGGAGATGTTTTATGATTAAATCAAGACTTTGTGAGAAGATCGGGATCAAATATCCCATCATCCAGGCGGGCATGGGCCCTTTCAGCAATAATAACCTTTGCGTGGCGGCAGCCAATGCCGGCGTTTTGGGTCTGCTTTCTACAAGCGGTCTTTTCGACAAAGAAGCTCAACCCTGGATCTATGACGCTTTTATTCAAACGGCGGATTCGACCATGGACGATGACATGGCAACCGTGATGGATAAACTTCTGAAACGCACATACCGTCTGACCAAAGACTCAGGTGGCGTTTTCGGCATCAATGTTATGGTGTCGGCAGAACTCATGACCCAGGCAAACATCATTATCGATGCGGCGATCAAGGTCCGCGAAGAAAATCCGGACATGAAAAAACATTTTAAGGTTATCTTCACCTCTGCCGGCGACCCCGTTGGCTGGAAAGACAAGATCAAGGGCGCCGGTTTCACCTGGATGCACGTGGTGCCCTCTGTCAAAGGCGCCCAGCGCTGCAAGAAAGCGGGCGTGGATGTTATCGTGGCCTCAGGCCATGAAGGCGGATTCCATACCTCGTGGGAACCGGTGCATTCCATGATTCTTCTGCCCGCCGTTGTGGAAGCCGTTTCCGATGAAAATACCCTTGTGTGCGGCGCCGGTGGATTTTGCGACGGCAAGACGCTTGCTGCAGCCCTGGTGCTGGGCGCAGACGGCGCTCAAATGGGCACACGCTTTTTGGCCACGCAGGAAAGTGACTTCCATCAAATCTGGAAGGAAAGCGTTGTGGAAGCTGGTGATCGTGGCACGCTGGTGGCCCGCGGTTTCGTCGGTCCTGCGCGGTGGATTAAAAACAAGCGCAGCTCAGAACATGCCGTCAATACCCTGAAGGCATCACCCGGTATTTTTCTGGGAACCCCCGATGATGCCTCAAGTGCGGAAACAAGAAATCTGATCGAGTATGAGATTGAATCCATTCACGCCGTTTGCATCGGAGACAAGTCTAAAGCGATGATGGCCGCAGGCGAAGGGGCTCAGCGCATCAACGATATGCCTAAAGTTGGCGACCTGGTGCAAACCATGGTTAAGGAAGCGGAAGATATTCTTCGTGGTATTCAGACGAAGCATCTTGCCTGAGACTACGGCCGCATCTAAGGATGATAGCGAATGGCAAGTCCATAATGTTGCGATCTGATGAAACCCGCTTCTTGCGAAAGATGCTTGGATGTTTAATTGTCCTTTTCTGAAGGAATGCGGGTTGATAGGAACACATGCATAAATAAATACGATCTGCGACCCCAGCGAGGTCGCAGATCGTATTACTGTAATCAAATGATAAGCAAGCCTTGATATTCTTTATAGAAAAATAATAAAATATAAAAAGTTCGCGTCACTTCACCCGATCGCTTATAGTCTGTGAGCCTTCCTAGTTGCCTCAATCCATGTTTGATGTTATGGGAAGACTCATGTAAAAAAAACATTTCGGAAAGGAAGAATATGTTTAAACGAACCATCGTCGTTGTTATCGCTCTTTGGATTGCTTTGCCTGCATGGGCTGCCGATCCTCAGACGGAAGACCAGAAAACCCTCTATGCGCTGGGGGCCCGTGTGGCCAAGCAGTTGGAGGTGTTGAATCTGTCCGCCGGGGAATATGAGTTTGTCAAACAGGGTCTGGCCGATGCCACAGCCGGAAAAAAGCTTGTCGTCGAGCCGGATGCCTATGCGCAACAGATCAATCAGTTGGCGCAATCCCGCATTCAGGCCGGTGTGCAAAAACAAAAAGATCTGGCCAAACCCTATCTGGAAAAAGCCGCAGCCGAAAAAGGGGCGCAAAAAGCAGCTTCCGGTTTGATCTATCAGGAAATAACGGCCGGAACCGGCGCGCAGCCGAAAGCTTCGGACACCGTCAAGGTTCACTATGTCGGCACGCTTATTGACGGCAAGGAATTCGACAGTTCCGTGAAGCGAGGCGAGCCCGCGGAATTCCCGCTGGGCCAGGTCATCCCCTGCTGGACACAGGGAGTAGCCATGATGAAAGCGGGTGGCAAGGCAAAACTGGTGTGCCCGTCCGATACTGCCTACGGCGACCAGGGGCGTCCGCCTGTGATTCCCGGCGGCGCAACACTGGTTTTTGAAGTGGAGCTTCTGGAGGTAAAAGCCCCGGCGTCTTCCGCAGCGCCCGCTCCCGCACCCGCGAAGAAGCCTGCAGCAAAACCGGCGCCTGCGGCCAAGAAGCCGTGATTAAAAAATGTGCGTTCGCAGTTGAAATTTGCTAATAAGGAATTCGTTTGGCCGATGCGCTGAAACGCTTTGCCTTGCAGCAAAGGCCTATTATAAAATTTAGTAAGAAAAGAAAGGATTATTATGCGTAAATTGATGATTGTCGTTGTTGTCGCTCTCCTGGCCTTATGGGGATGTTCCCCGGATGCGCCGAAAACCGAAGACCAGAAGTCCTTCTATGCTCTGGGGGTTCATCTCAACAAACAACTGTCCATATTCGATCTGACTCCGGAAGAGTTGAAATATGTTCAGCAGGGATTGTCCGATGCGGCTACCGGCAAGAAGCTGGCAGCGGAGCCGGATGCCCAGATGCAGAAACTTGGCGAACTGGCGCAGGCACGCATGGCGAAAGCCACTGAAAAGCAAAAAGCCCAGGCCAAGTCATTTTTAGAAAAAGCTGCCGCCGAATCAGGCGCCAAGAAAACCGCCTCCGGTTTGATCTATAAGGAAATCAAAGCGGGTACGGGTGCGCAAGCCACCCCGACGGACGTGGTCAAAGTTCACTATGTCGGCACACTCATTGACGGCAAGGAATTTGACAGCTCTGTGAAACGCGGCCAGCCCGTGGAATTTCCGCTGGGTCAGATCATTCCCTGCTGGGCGGAAGGCGTCGGCATGATGAAAGTCGGCGGCAAAGCCAAACTGGTATGTCCCTCGGAAATCGCCTACGGTGACCGCGGACGTCCGCCCATCATTCCCGGTGGCGCGACACTGGTTTTCGAAGTGGAACTATTAGAGGTGAAAGCCGCTCCGGCGGGAGGCATGATGCCTCCAGGACCCGCGCCCGCTCCCAAAACGGCACCGGCGCCCAAGCCCGCAGCAAAGAAATAGTTTTCGATAAGTTCCAATATTCAATCAACAAGGGAGGGCAGATTCCCAATACGCCCTCCCTTGTTTGCATCATGCTGTATCATCATGTCTTCGGAACTGGAATTACACCGGCCAGTCGGGGATTTCCTTCTTCGTTTTAAACCACTTCAGTGTTGTGTAGAGCATATCCGGATGGCTCAGGCCGGTTTTCAGGCGGGCGAAATGACTCTTCGATGTCACGCCGCGAAGCAGCGCGTCGAACTGATCGAAACTCATGGTCCGCATTTTGCGGATGGTCACCTTCTCCAGAGCGGTTCTTTCGGCCAGGTAAGCTTTGAGCTTCCTTTCATAGCCGTCAACGCCGCTTTGTCCTTCACTTACAGCCGAAGATGATAGAACGCCGCTTAAGCACGCAAGGTCGATTCCGCCGCCATGAAGAGGCGAGGTCAAACCGGCCGCGTCACCCGCCAGCAGGATGTTATCATAAACCAGTCTGGCCGGCATCCGACCGGTTGCGATGCCTCCGCCTTTTTCCAGCACTTCCGCGCCTGCCAGACCTTCCGCGCGTAAAACATCCGCCAGCAGCTTTTTCAAATTCACCGCGTCTTTGTCAAGCTTTCCTCGAACCGTGCAGACAATGCCGACGTTAGCCACCTGCGTGTTTTTGGGAAAGACCCAGGCGTAGGCCGGTTGAAATTGTGCGGGCACATCCGGCAGGAAAGCAAAGGAAAGGCGTGGCCAAAGCTCATTAAAATCTCCTTTGACCACTACCTGATAGGCCAGAAGATATTCTTGGAAGTACTCTGAAGAAAACTGATAAAGCCTGGACGTGATGGACGGTGCGCCGCTGGCGTCGATCACCCAGTCGTATTCCTTTTGCAGCAGGCTCAGGCGTGAAATCGTCACCTTCGAGTTTTCATAAACGGAAACGCCCAGGTCTTTGGCCTGCCTGGCCAGGTCCTGTTGCCAGGTTTTGCGGTCAAGCATCCACAGGGGACGGTGCCTGGACAGATCAAACGGGTAGGGTTTGCGCCCCTGAAAAATAATTTCATCGACGGGACGCAAAAAACCCCGGCCGGGCTTGGCCATAATACGCAAAGAATCGAAGATGCACTCGCCGCAAACGATGCCTTCCCCGACTTTGCGTTTTTCAAACAGATCGACCTTCATGCCTTTATGCCCGGCGGTAAGCGCCGCGTAAAGACCGCCGGGACCGGCTCCGATCACTGCGATTTTCATGGTTTCACCGCTTTAGGTTTTTTAAGTTTGCGCAACAAATGGCGAATCGCCAGAAGCGGGTGCGAACGCATCATCCGGGGACCGGCATAGCGCATGACCTGGGCAATCTGTTTGCGCTCGTCGGGTTTGTAACAATGTACGGAACACTTTGCGCAAGTCGGCTTATCCCCGGCAAAAGGGCATTTATCGAGTCGCGACTTGGCATAGGCTGAAAGTTTTCCGCACGAATAGCACAACTCGCCCCGCTTGGTTTGATGGCGTTCCCGGCAATACAGGGAAATCATGGCCTCGATGGTTTTATATTCCTTTTGCATGACTGTGCCCGGTTGATTCTGCGTCGCGCAAAAACGCATCGGCGCGGCGGGCTTCTTCCACAAGCCTTTGCACTTTTTTCATATCTTTTCTAAAGCGGACAGTCCGCCCTTGTCTGTCTACCGCATTGGTTTTCGTGCAGCTGTCGACTCCCCCCGGCCGAAGCCGGACAATTGCATCATAAACATTTTCGTCGGAAATGCCGCCGGCCAGAATAACCGGAATCGGACTGGCATCGATCACGGCCTTGGCGATCGTCCAGTCGCAGGTTTCACCCGTAATGCCGACAAAGCCTTCCACCGGCTGTGACGCGCCGTTTAGCAGCGTGTCGATCAGGAAAAAGTCGGAAACCGGCGCGAGCCGTTCGGCGAATCCCAGGACGTTTTGCTGAATCACCGCAGCTTCAGGCAAGTCGGGACGGGGGACGGAGAGCGACCGCATGATATCGATTTGCGGAAAACGGTCCTTGATGTCGATTTGGAGCGAAAGGAGCGCGTCAAAATCGTGCAACAGGGTTTGCCGCTCTTTGGGAAACGGCGAGAGCGTGTCGCAAAGATGAACAAAGTCCGGCCGGTAATAGTCCAGCGCCGAAAATATTTTTACCGGATCTTTGGAAATGGGAATAATGCCGCTTTTCGCCCCGGCGTTCTGCACCGCCTGAACCGTCCGGCGGATTCCCGGCTGTTTCCAACGGTCTTCGGAGACGAGCACGCTGCCGATGTGGTCCACCCCCAGTGAAACCAGCGCCTCGGCTTCTTTGGGTTTCTGTACTTCGTAAATCTGAATCAATGTTTTTTTCATGCGGGAACCATATCACTTCATCCGCCGATGTTCAAGATGCCGACCGAACCGGTCGAACGTGGAGTTTTTTTGAAAAAGACGCTTGCATTTCTGAGCCATTTACCTCCATAATCCCGGCAATTGTCCAATTGGACAAACGAATAGGAGCTGACCGTATGTCTGTTATGCAAAAAATCGAAGAAATTTACACCCAAAGAGGCAAACGCGCGAAAGAACTGCACGACGCGGGGCAAAAAGTGATTGGCTATTTCTGCTGCTTTGTGCCGGATGAGATCATCACGGCGTTCGACATGATTCCCTACCGCATCCAGGGGTCGCAAAATGATCCCATCGACGAGGCGGACGCGTTTTTGGAGCCGATGGCTTGTCCCTTCGCCCGCAGCTGCTTCAACATGGCGCTCAAGGGAGAATATGATTTTCTCGACGGCTTTGTCGCGCCGCACAGCTGCGACACCATTGAGCGGATGTATCATATCTGGAACAGCAATAAGCCCTCGCCATTTAATCACATGATCAATGTGCCGCACATGCTGGGGCCGTCGTCCGATCAGTTTTACAAAAAAGAACTGCAATATTTTATTGCCCGCTTGGAGGAATTTTCCGGCAAAAAACTGGATCAGGGAAAACTGCGAGACGCCGTAAAACTTTACAATCGCCGCCGCGCCCTGCTTAGGGACCTCTATGACCTGCGCAGGGAAAACCCGCCGCGCGTGTCGGGTACGGAAATTACCAAAGTTCTGGTGGCGGGCATGGGCATCCCTGCCGCGGAGCATATCGAACTTACGGAGGCGTTCATTGCCGAAGTCAAGGCGCGCCCCGCACCCAAAGCGGACGGGCTGCCGCGCATCTTTTTGTGGGGCAATGAAATTGACGACATTGCCTTCATCAAGCTGGTTGAGGAATGCGGTGCGCATGTGGTGATGGACGATCTGTGCACCGGGTCGCGGTTTTTCTGGGAGGACGTCGCAGAAACCGGCGATCCGCTCGACAGCATCGCTAAACGCTATATCTGCACGCACTGTCCCCGGAGCCTCAAGCCGCAGGCCGGCAATCGCGAAGAGGATCTGGAAAACCGCTTCGGCTACATCCGTGAATTCATCGCCGGGTGGAAGGCCAGTGGCGCGATTTTCTATATTGTCCGCTACTGCGATACCTGCGAACTGGAAGGCCCGGACTTAAAGGAATATTTAAACAGCCTCAAGCTGCCGGTGCTGATGATCGAGGATGATTACTCAACCTCGACGATGGGGCAACTACGAACAAGAATCCAGGCATTCCTGGAAATGATAGGGTAGAGGAGAATCATGGAAGCAACTCAGCAGGTCAAAACCACAGCCGTGAAGGGAACGGAAACGGCGCGCGAAGTGCGCGCACTGGTAAAAAATATTTATAAAGCCGCCCACGAGGCCAAAGACCAAGGCAAGAAAGTCGCCTATATCATGGTGGCCTCGCAGTATGACGAGATCATCCGGGCGATGGATGTTGTGCCGCTGCCCACGGAAAACTACGCGGGACTTTGCGCGGCCAAGCGCGACATGGACCGCTTTCTGCTCAAGGCCGAAGCCGACGGCTATTCCCAGGTGCTTTGCAGTTACGCCAGAATCGGCCTGGGTTTTGACAGCATGCGCAAGGAACTGGGGCGCATCCCGGACGGAAGCCCCGACGGCGGCATGCCGGTGCCCGACATGATGCTGGGCAGCTCCGCCGTATGCGATCCGCGCTTCAAATGGTTTCAGGCAACCAGCCGCTACCTGGAAGCACCCACGTTCGGCATTGACGTCGTCGCACCGCCCCCGCACGCGGATTTGAATGAAGTACGCGACTACTACATCAAATACCAGCGCGATCAGTTGCAGGCGCTTATTGAATTTCTGGAAAAGCAAACCGGCAAAAAAATGGACAAAGAGCGCCTGTGGGAAGCCATCCGACTGGGAGACAAAGCCTGGCAACTCTGGTATGACATCGACCGCCTGCGTGTGGCCGTTCCCTCTCCGATGCCCTCACAGGATCATTTCAGCATTATGGTGGCCGGTCATTACTACACCGGTACACAGGTCGCCGTTGATTTTTATCAAAAGCTCTATGATGAAGTGAAGTACAAGGTGGATCACAAAATCGGTGTTATCCCCGATGAGAAAAACAGAATCCTTTACGGCGGCGGTCTGCCTCCCTGGCACACGCTCTGGATCTTCAATTACTTTGAAAGTTTCGGCGCAGTCTTTGTCATTGAAAACGTCTATCGGGGTTACGACCCCGTCGAAGTGCCGTCGCATGTCAAAGATCCGGTAGATTATCTGGCCTGGCGGGCCTTCCTGCGTTTCACGCGCTATCATGAAAAGGCGCGCGCCCGCAGCGGCAATCCCACGGTAGAAAAACTGCTGGACATGATTAAAGACTACAAAATTGACGGTGTGGTCTTTCACGCCTGCCGGTCGTGCCGCGCAACCACCATCGGCCAGACGCATATGAAAAACGAGCTTAGCAAATACTCGGACCTCCCGATGATGCAGCTCGTCTCCGACATGGTGGACTTAAGGGACTACTCGGAAGCGCAGTGGAAGGCGCAAATCAGCGCGTTTATCGAAGCACTCGCTGCCAAGGGTAGAGGATAAAGGTTCAAGGCCAAAGGCTCAAGGATAAAAACAAACACGCTTTTCTGTCCCCCCTTTGGAGGGGGTGTCGCCAAGCGACAGGGGGAGGATATGTTGCAATCAAAGACATCCAACCCCTGCACCCCGCCGCGGGGGACAATCATTAAGGAAGTCACTTCATGCCGTTTGCCGGGATTGATATCGGATCCACGATGACGAAGGTGGTCATTGTGGATGAAAATGAAAAAATGCTTGCCTCGCACATCGGGCCGACGGGCGCCGAACACCGGCATCTGGCGCTTAAGGTCACGGAAGAAACCATTGCCCGGACAGGGCTTTCTTTCGACCATCTCGATTTTATCGTGGCCACGGGCTACGGCCGCATTAACGTCCCGTTTGCCGACAAACAAATCACCGAAATCACCTGCCACGCGCGCGGCATCCGGGCCTTGTTTCCCTCCGCCAAAATCATTATCGACATCGGCGGCCAGGATTCCAAGGGCATTAAGCTCGATGCCGAAGGCAAAGTGGCCAACTTTGTCATGAATGATAAATGCGCGGCCGGAACCGGCCGCTTTCTGGAAGTGATCGCTGAGACGCTGGGAATCAATCTGGTCGATATGGGCGACATTGCACTGAAGGCCAAAGGTTTCGTGCAGATTTCCAACATGTGCACCGTCTTTGCCGAGCATGAAGTCACCTCGCGCCTGGCCGAAGGGGCGGGCGTGGCGGAAATCGTCGCGGGGCTCCACGAAGCCATCGCGGGGCGCGTCGTTAATATGACCCGCCATCTGGGCATTGAAAAAGACGTGGTCGTCACCGGCGGCGGCGCGAAAAATGCCGGTCTGATCAGAGCCATTGCAGGCAAAGTCGGATTTCCGGTACTGACCCCGCCGGAGCCGTTTATCACCGGCGCGTTAGGCGCGGCATTGATCGGCAAAGATTTTTATGACCGGGGCGTGAGACCCGCAGGGGAACGCAGGCGGGAAGAAGTTAAATTCTTCTCTTGAAGAATGATTGCGAATGGTGTCCTCCGCCGGCGGAGGTGCAAAGCGGAGGTGGGTGTGGTAGGGACTGCTCCCCGAGCAGTCCGAAACAATGTACGTTTGGGAAGAACCTGCTAGTCACACGACGCACCTTAATGCATCAAAAGCATCCACCCCCTGCACCCCCGCCAGCGGGAGACACCGTAGAGGTTTTATGAGCGATCAAAATAAATATTACGCCGGGCTCGATATGGGCTCTGTCTCCATCAAGGCCGTGCTGATTCGTGACGGACGCATGATTGCGTCTTGCCTCATTCCGTCCGGCAGCAACTATAAAGGCGGCGCAAAGACGGTGATGGATAACGTATTATCCGACGCAAAGATTTCTTTCGACGAGCTCGACGGATTAGTTGTGACGGGACTCGGCGCGGAAAGCGCGCCTTTTGCCGCCCGCCAGGTGTCCGATATTTCCTGCCAGGCCAGAGGCTGCCACAATATGTTTCCCGGTGCCCGGATGATCATTGATATCGGCGGGCAGTTTACCAAAGCCGCAAAAATCACACCCCAGGGACGGATCGCCGACTTTCTGATGAGCGAGAAATGCGCCACCGGCTCGGGACGTTTTTTGCAAGTGATCGCCCGTATTCTGCATGTTCCGCTCGATGAAATCGGACCGCTGTCGCTGCAAGCGGAGCACCCTGTTGAGTTTTCGACCAACTGCGCCGTGTTTGCCGAATCGGAAACGATTTCCCGAATCGCTGAAGGCGCGAAGCCGGCCGATATTCTAGCCGGTGTCCATAAGGCGATGGCCGCCAAAGTGAGCATGCTGGCCAAAAGGCTGAAACTTACGCCGGATGTGGTGCTCACCGGGGGAGGCGGCGAAGACGCGGGACTCGTGCAGGCGATCGGCGAGGTCCTGCATCTCAAAATCCTGGTTCCCGAAAAGCCCAGGCTGACTGCAGCTTACGGCGCCGCGTGCCTGGCCGCGGAGGATCAAACCTAAAATTCAGGAGGCGACAATGAACGGAAACAACACCATTCCGAAAGACCCCTCTGAGCTGAAGACCGGCGGCTGGCGGGCGCATTACGTCCTGATTGTCTGCACCCTTCTGTATATCATTAACTATATGGACCGGCAGGTCTTCTCCGTTATCCTCCAGCCGATGAAGATCGATCTGGGCTTGACGGACGCCCAGTGCGGCCTGGCCTCCACCGTGCTGATCTTCGGCATGGCCTTTTTTTCCTTCCCGATCGCCTACCTGATTGACCGCTGGAGCCGGCGCAAAGCGATCGGACTGATGGCCGTCCTCTGGAGCATTGCGACATTCGCCACGGGCTTTGCCAGGAACTTTACAGGCGTCCTGATTCCCCGCTTCTTTGTCGGTCTTGGCGAGGCGGGGTTTGTCCCCGGCGGCACAGCCATGATCAGCGCATCGTATCCCAAAGAGCGGCGCGGCTGGGCCATGGGCATTTTCCATATCGCCATTCCCCTGGGCGCGGCGGCAGGCGTCATTCTGGGCGGCATCCTATCCGTCAAATACGGCTGGCGGACGCCTTTCCTCTTTTTCGCCATCCCCGGCGTGATCCTGGGCATCCTGGCTTTCTTTATGAAGGATTATAAAACCGCTGAACAGCCGGATACCGCAGGCGGCATCAAGGGATTTTTCGTCGCGCTCATTGATGTTTTAAAACTGCCGACCATGCGCTGGTATTATCCGGCCCTGGGCATTGCAGTCTTCATGACCTCGTCGGCACTGGTCTGGCTGCCCAGCCTGATGATGCGCACGCTGCATATCACAGAGGCGACGGCCGGACTGATTACCGGCGGCATCGGACTCACGGCGATCATCGGTGCGCCGCTGGGCGGCTTTCTGGCCGATTTCTGGCAAAAGAAAAATCCCCGGGGACGAATGTACATCCCGGTGGTGGCTTATATGTTCGGCGGGGTGATGCTGATTCTAGCCGTGCTTACGAATTTCAGCTATCTGGGCATCGTGCTTGCCGCCCTGTTCGGCATCGCATCGGCGATGGCGATGCCGGCCATTGCCGCCATCTCGCAGGATGTCGTGCCGGTGGCGCATAAAGGGCTTTCCATGGGGCTTGCGATCTTTGCACAATATATGCTGGGGGGCGCATGGGGACCCTACGTCGTGGGTTTCGTCTCCGACAAACTGGGTGGCGGCGCAGAGGGTCTGGGCAAGGCCTTCATGCTTTGCGGACTTTTCGGAATTGCGGCGGGCATCCTCTTTTTTATCGCGTCGCGCACTTATCCTGCCGATTTGCAGAAGGTAAAGGAAGAAACCATTCTCGCAGAATAAACGTGAGGGGCAGACTCGCCACCAGCAGGGTGGTCGCGGACCTACCCCGAAGATTTAAAGAAAGTAAAGGATGAGACGATTCTGGCGGAATGAAAATGGGCTATCAGGCTGTAGGCTGTTAGACTGTGGGTGATTGGAGAATGGATGATCGAAAAATAAGCGAAGAAGCCGCCGCGATGAGAATCGCTTTTGACCATTTCTTCTTGAACTGTTGCAATATCCTCTCGATTTTAACTTGCATATTTTAATCAGTAATCGAGACTTGATACGATTCATACCGGCTGTATAAGAGGAAATTAAATAATTAATGTTTAATGCCTTGATTTAACATAGAAATAGCTGTAATAATTATCGCGTATAAACTATTTATACAGACTACATAAACATTGTTACGTCGACTATGGAATTAATGTTACAAAGGAAGGAGTTTTTATTTTATGCCAACACCAAATAGTATTGACTGGCAAATTGAAAGTATCCGGGTCACCGCGTTCGTCAACGGTCAACTCAATCCTGGTATGCTTGAGACTTGGCTCCGGGAAGTCAGCGAGAATTCACCTCAGCAAATTAATAAGACTCCTTCATCGTTTGTTGGCGTTTCAAGAAGTACGGTGGGATTTCTCCGGACTGATTGGAATGCCAATCGACTTGATGTGGTATTGTCGTCGGAGCCACTTCCAAGCGATCAAGCGATTATGCCAATATCCGAGGTTACCTCGCTCTTCAGTCGGTTTGTTGACCGCATACCGGAAATTGGTGAGCTCGCTCCGGTTGATCGCCTTGCCCTTGGACTTGTATTGACTTTTCAAGTTCCCAATCAGTCGGAAGGTCTTGAAATTCTGTCGCCAAGCATTGTGAGCTTGAGACTCCTGCCGTCAGCACGAGACTTCCTGTACCGAATAAACTATCCCTATAAAAGTGCCACCATTGATGACTTGAACCTCAATAGGTTGGCAACATGGACAGTCGGTCAGGTGCAGGCAATTCAGGTTCTGATTAAATCAGATGGTTCTCAAGTTCAGCAGACCACTTCTCACCCGCCTGCCATTCGGCTCGAGCTTGATATCAACACTGATCAAGGGGTGCAGCTTGGAGCCAATATTGAAGAATTAAAGAACCTACTCAATGAGCTAAAGGCAATCGCTATGGATATCGCGACTCGTGGCGAAGCTGCTATGCGAGAGTAAGGTTTAAACCAATGAACTTGATGAGACAGCTAGAATACGAGCACAAACGCTTATGGGAAAGTTTGTCGCCTATTAAGCCCGAAATGATAAGCACAAGCGATTGTGATCCAGCTTTGTTATCAGGATGGACAGACCGAGATATCTCATTGTGGGATATTAGTGGGCTTTCCGGAAAACCGGGACTGCAAGAGATTCTTGTTGCGCTCTGTCGCAAGAAGAAGGAATGGGACAAAATCAGCTACCTTCGATTCCCCAAAGAAACTGTTACCACAGCTGGGCTCAGCCTAACGGCGAGCAACGGTAACACGGGCGACCAAATGGTGGATACTTCACATACCCATTTCGAGATCAAAAGCATCACTGGAAAAGGACTGTGTACGCTGTTGTTTCAGGTGTCCAGCGGTAAATTTGAGATTGGAGTATTCACTAAGAAGCAAATGGATGGGATTCTATTTGAAATTTATGACAAGGTAACTACACGTCAAGTGGTTCAGAGCGCTACATCGCAGACATCTTCCATTAGTTTGCCCCCGTCTGGAACTGGAGCACAGACGGTGATTGAAGTGCCCAAGCTGGCAGTCGATGAAATACCTATCACTGATCGGATGCCAAGACCAAGTTCGTCTACTACATCAAAATAGCTTGAACAGAGAGAAAGCGCCCTAACATTCACTTGGTAATCTACAGTCTTTCACGTTTCATGAATCTATTGACTCGCAGATGAAACAAATAGTCAGCTTTTTATTGATTTGACATTCGCCGCCCTTCTCTTTATTCTCTCCTGTAATACGGGGGCTGTGAGGACTGAAAATGGACGAGCAAAAGATAAGGGAAGATGCGGTGGCAACGCTTTGCCGCTATATTCAGTTCGACACAACCAATCCGCCGGGAAATGAAATGCCCGCCGCCCTGTGGTTGCGCGATCAACTGGTCAACCGGAAGATCACATCGGATATAAAAATTCATGAACCGGTTGCCGGACGCGGTCTCGTTGTCGCGCGCATTGCCGGACGCCAATCGTTAAAGCCCCTGATGATCAATCACCACATCGATGTGGTGGCAGCCGACCCGGTCCAGTGGACGCATCCGCCTTTTGCCGGTACGGTGGCGGACGGCTTGATCTGGGGACGCGGCACGCTGGATACCAAAGGTCTGGGTGTTATGTTTTTATTGGCGCTGGAATCGCTTCTTCAAGAAGGGGTTTCGTTCCGGCGTCCCATTGTTCTTACCGCTGTGCCGGATGAAGAGCCGGGCGGCGACAACGGCATGCGCTGGCTCGTTGAAAATCATCTGTCCGACATTGACCCCGAATGGGTCTGGGACGAGGGTACGGGCGGTTATAAGGACGTCTTTGGAGAGAAACTTCTTTTCGCTGTTGCGGTGGCGGAAAAACAGATTTTCCGTGTGAGGCTTACAGCCATGGGAGATCCCGGTCACGGATCGATGCCGCACAAAAACTGCGCCAATGAAACACTGCTTGCCGCCCTGGAGCGCATCATACAAAATCCCCGGCCTCTGCGGGTGGGGAAGTCCGCTTTACAAATGTTTGCCGCCATTGCCCCTTCACAGAAATTTCCCGCATCCTTTTTGCTGAAACATCTGTCCAATCCGCTGGTCCTGGGACTGGCGGGCGGCAAGCTTGCGTCCGAGAAATTCACCAATGCGCTTTTACGTGACACGGTCAGCGTCAATATCATCCACGCCGGCTATCAGATCAATGTCATTCCGGAGCGCGCTCAAGCCGAGCTCGACTGCCGGCTGCTTCCCGAAACGGACGCGGATGAATTTTATCGCTGGCTTACCTCGCGTATTGCCGACAACCGTATCAAAATAGAAATGATCCAATCGTCCCCTCCTTCGGGGATCGCACCCACGGATAATCCGTTTTACCAGGCGGTGGCAGACACCATCAAAAAACACGTCGACGGCGCCGGTGTGTTCCCTCTATTAATGGCGGGAGCAACCGACGGGCGCTACTGGCGTTGCCTAGGCTACCCGGCCTACGGGTTCACACCCATGATCCTGGAGAAAACCGACATGGGCCGCGTGCATGGCATCGACGAACGCATCTCCATCGATAATCTGCTTCTTGGCATTCGAATGACCCGGGATATTATCAAAAAATTATGCGCGTAATCGAATCATGGAAGATCGATCTGCTCATATGAACTTGCGCCACGAGGTCATCGATACGCAAAGGTGGCATCCTTTCGGCATCATCGTCGGAAACTCGTCAGACGCCTTCCCGACTAAGCCAGTTCTGGTATGAAACCATTCTGGAGAGCACCTTGACGGCGCGTTCCGGCGTCAGGAAGGCGATTCCACTGTAGGGGCTGCCGGGAATCTCGGTGATGGTCTTGCTGTGGACGTCATCGAGAAACACACCCAGGATCGGTTTGCCGTATTTCGTCATCAGTTCGGCGCTTCGTTGAAATACTTCCGCTTCAGAATCCTTATATATCTTGATGCCCACATCATAGAGATCCTGCGGGACTTCCTGTCCGGAGTCGCGGGCCGCCTTGATCATGGTATCGATCAGGCGGAGCCTGCCTACAACACCCAGATGGATGATGGCATCGCACTCACTCCACTGCGCCAGGATTTCCAAAACCTTTACGGGAATATCCGCACCCATCTCGCCCACGAGATCAATGGGATTTTCCTTGCTCCAGAAGGGCGGCAGAATCTGATTGATTTGAGCAATCACATCAGGTGTCAGATGCGGAACCTCCAGACCGTTTTCAATGCACAGGTCCGTTGTAACGACACCCCAGCCGCCACCCAGAGTCATGATGCCGACACGCTTTCCTTTGGGCAGAGGCAAAGATGAAAAGGCGGCGGACAAATCGAGCAAATCCATGGGCTGATCAGCGAGCACCACACCGGCCTGACGGCAGGCGGCGTTAAGAATTTTAATATTGGACGCCATGGCGCCCGTATGGCTTGCCGCGGCGCGGCTTCCGGCGGTCGTCCTGCCGCCCTTGAGCAGGACAACGGGTTTTCTGCGGGACACTTTTTGCGCGGTTTTGAAGAACCGCCGGCCATCCTTCATGCTTTCCACATAGAGGATGATGGATTTTGTTACATCGTCGAAGGCGGAGGTTCTGAGGTAATCTTCGATCGTGATCATGGCTTCGTTGCCTGAGCCGCAGAAGGAGCGGATGCCGATGCCTTCGGCTTCGGCAAAGGCCATCAACTGGGTTCCCAGGTTACCCGACTGGGATAAAAGTCCGATCGAGCCGGCCTTGGGCCAGCAGGGCGTTCCGATGCAGTAAAATTTGATATGCGGGTTACAGATGCCCATGGTGTTAGGCCCTAAAACGGATACACCGTTTTCGGCGGCCAGACGGATCAGCTTTTTTTCCAGCTCACGTCCCTCGGGGCCGACCTCGCCGAAGCCCGATGAAATCAGCAGCATATACCGGATGCCCTTGGCCTTGAGTTCTGGAATCAGCGTGAGCGACTGGACCGCCGGGACGGTCACAACGGCCAGATCGACAGGGCCGGGAACATCACCGATGGTTTTATATACTTTGCGTCCGGCAATGGTTTCCGCTTTGGGATTGACCAGGTAGATGTCCCCTTCGTAGCCGCCGGCCAGGACAGTGGTCATCAGCATGTTTCCCCATTTCCCAAGCTGGGCTGATGCGCCAATAAAAGCCACAGACTTGGGACTGAACATCTTGCCGATCTCTCTGGGGTCCACAGGAGGGCGGGCGGCGACTTCCACCGGCCTGTCGCCGAGGATGATCAGCGCATCCACGGCCGTCACATGGCCGTCGGGGCCGATAAGCAATGGATTGATGTCCACTTCTGTGATGGCCTCCCAGTCGAGCGCCAGCCGGGAAAGGCCGACCAGGGTTTTGACAATTTCTTTGCGGAAAACAGCCGCATCGCCCCGGAAGGTGTCGAGCAGTTTTGACGCCCGCAGTTCGTCAAGCATGGACTCGGCTTCCCGCTCATCCAGCGGCGCCACGCGAAAGACGACGTCGCCTAAGGCTTCCGTAAAAATACCTCCCAGACCGAACATGATGATCGGGCCGAATTGGGGATCACAAAACATACCGGCGACAAATTCACGCTTGCCCTTAACCATGGGGGAAATCAGGTAACCTTCCAGATCATCGCCTGCCGACTGAGCGACGGCTTCTGCAGCATCCAAGACCGCCTGATCGTCTTTCAGATTCAGATGGACCAGTCCCCGGTCCGTTTTATGTGTTAGTTTTGTCCCCAGGCCTTTCAGGACGACGGGATATCCGAAACCCCGCGCATATTTAACGGCGTCATCCGGCGTCTTGGCTACGAATTCATTGACCACGGGAACGCCGTAGAGTTTTAATATTTCCTTGGCCTCAGCTTCCGTCAGCGCTTTGCGGCCTTCTTTTTTTGCCTGTTCCAGCACATTGATAATGTCCATTTTTCCATTCCTTTATCTGACTGCATTCAAGATGTAGTCTTCTATTAATATTGCCAGGTCTTCTGATGGATATTTCCGTTCGAACATCCAACGCTTCATTGCCAGCATACTTAACTGGTTGATCAACATACATGCAGCAAAATATGCATCCCTGACCTTGAAAACGCCCTGATCGATACCTCTCTGAATAATCTGCTCCAATTTACTAATCTGTTCAATCTCCTTTTTCATGATCTCTTCCCGGTTTTCTTCGGGCAAGAATCGGGATTCATAATGAACGAACATTATTTCATCCGCAAGATGGATTTTATTTTTTAAAAATTGAGTAGTCAATAATCTTAAGGATTCTTTCGGGTCGCCTGACGTCAATACACCTTCGCCATAAAGATAATTTTCTCTTCTTTGGCAGCAGTTATTTAAAACAAGATACAGAATGTCTTCTTTTTTGAAATATACTCATACAAGTTCCCGATCCCCATGCCGGTTGCTTTGGCTATTTCCCGCATGCTTGTCTGATGATAACCTTTTTCCATGAATAATTTAGCGACCGCTTCCGCAATATGTGAATGTTTCTCTCTGATAAGGCGTCTGCTTCGGCGCTTTCTCGCAATGCCGGGATTTGTATTCTTCGGCTCGAATTTTATAATGCTGCCAACAGATTTTTTCGATTCAATCGTAAAGGATTCACCGGCACGAACAACATTTACCGCGGATGTCTGCACACCGGAAGCAGCAGCATTTAATGGAAGATTAAATGCCGTTTTTCGATTGTCAGAGCAATTAAAATCTTTTTTGAGGATATGACTCATCGTTTAACACTACCTGTTATTAAATATTTCGTGCCGGTCAACCGGCACTGTCCTCGCGCAATATATGAAGGGCCTTTTTATTTCATGACCCCGCCGGGCTCTGAAATCAGGCCTTTCATATTTATTGCCAACATTATTCTTATTCGTCGAAATATTCTCTTTTCATCGTAACGGTCAGGGCCGTCGCTGTTTTGCAGACGTCTGGCCAGCCCTTCAATCTTGGGAAGCTCATAATTGAAGAAGTAAGCGCAGGTGTGAAGCTTTCTCTTACCATTTCAGACCTTGACCTTTCCTTCCCGTTGTCCCCCGATCAAATTTTCCAGGCTGCTTGCGCCCCTTCCGAGGTTGCCTCAATGATCCGGCGGGGCGTTTTCGCGTCGCCGACAATGAAATGGTTGATACCCTTTTTCTCCAGGAATGCCTTCAATTCCTGACGCGGCGTGACACCGACTGCCACAATGATCTGATCAAGATTTTCGATCTTCAATGGTTTTCCTTCCACGGAATAAAGAACCTTGTGTTCTTCGATTTTTTCTACGGTGGCATTAAACACAAACAGGACGCGGGCGGTCTGGAATCTGCGGTTCATCATGACGGCATGCGAGGCAAAAGGGATTACCGGAGAGCTCGGAAGCTTTTCCATAATGGTGACGTCTTTGGTTCCCTTGTCTACGAGAAAGTCCGCCGTTTCCATCCCGATCAGGCCGGCTCCAATGATAGCAACCCGCTTCCCGGGCGCAACTTCCCCGTTCAGAACCTGCCAGGCGTCACAGACGATGGCGTCACTGATCCCTTCGACGGGGCATGCGGCCTTGTCAGCGCCGGAAGCCAGGATGACGGCATCGGGGTTTCCGGATTCGATCATCGCTTCCGTCACGTTTGTTCCGAGTCGAAAGTCCACGCCTGACCTCCTGCATTTTAAAGCCAGGGTATCTATCCAGGTTTGGTAAACCTCTTTATGGGGCGCCATGGCGGCAAAGCGGACATTGCCTCCCACGGATGGTTCGCGTTCGAAAAGAGTGACTTTGTGCCCCAGCCGCGCGGCTTCAAAAGCCGCCGTCAGTCCGGCCGGGCCGCCGCCGATTACCCAGACGCTTTTGCCAGGACCGGAAGCTTTTTCAGGATAAATCAATTCCTCACCGGTTTCCGGGTTGATGGCGCAGTGTATCGTTTTGCCCTCAAAGGCTTCTCCTTCGATGCACCCCTGATTACAGCCCAGACAGATTAGAGTTTCATCTTGACGACCTGCGATTGCATTCTTCAGAAAATCAGGGTCTGCAAGTTGTTGCCTGCCTGCAGCCACCATGTCGGCATCTCCCCTGGATATTACCTCATCCATAACAAAAGGATCGGTAAAGCGTCCGACGGCAACGACCGGAATATGAGCGGCCTCTTTGACCCGGCGAGCCAGATTTGACATGAAGCCCTGTTCGAATTCTGCCGGGGCGCTGGCCAGCGGCGGACCGATCGAAATATCGGGGTTGCCATGAGTCCCGAAAGATACGTGAAGTAAATCAGAGCCTGCCGCTACCAGATCAGGGACGATCGTTACCAGATCGTCTATCGTATAGCCGCCTTTGATCAGCTCTTCGCCGGATACACGGACGGAAATTGGGAAATCACTGCCCACGCGCTTGCGCACCTCTTTGATGCAATCGAGCATGAATTTCGCTCTACCTCTAAAATCCCCGCCGTATTGATCGTTCCTCTGATTGGAAAAGGTGGACAGAAACTGCATCAGGAGGTATCCGTGCGCTCCGTGGAGTTCCACCATATCAAATCCGGCTTCCCTCGCCCGCACCGCCGCGGCGCCGAAGGCGGAAATCGTTTCTTCAATTTCGGCAAGCGTCATTTCGCGCGGGGCGCCCATAAATCCGTAGACGTGGCTCGGTATGGCGGAAGGGGCTATGCAGGTTTTGTTCGTCATCTGATACATACTTTCACGTCCGCAGTGATGAAGCTGCATAGCGATTTTGCTATTCTGGGCGTGAACAATATCGGCCATTTTTTTGAGGCCGGGGATGAATTCATCGTCCCAGACAGCCAGGCAGCGGGGGCTAACCGCGCCGGCCGGAGTGACTTCGGTTATCTCGGTGATATAAAGACCGGCGCCGCTTTGTGTACGTCTTCGCCAATAAGCCAGAGTCGCGTCACTGACCATTCCCTTTTTCCCAAGACCCGATCCCATAGGAGGCAAAACGAATCGATTCGCAATCTCCAGTTGTCCGATTTTAATCGGCGCAAGCAAATGCGCCAGGTTGTTTGTTTTCATAAGTATCTCCTTGCCTCTTTTATTTATTTTATTAATCGAACATTACATCCTCACTGGGCTCAGTCAGACCTTGACCTTTCCTTCCCGCATGGTCTTTGTAGGTCGAAATACTTCGATACCGAACTTGTCGGCCAGCTCGTTGCATTTACGGACTAAATCCGGATAGCCAATGCTCATCGCCATGGCAAAAGGACCAATCCCCGTGGTTCCGCCTCCAACAATAAGATCAATCTCCTGTGGGCTGTCGGACACGCCTTCTTCCAGAAGCTTGGTGGCCTCGTTGACCAAAAGTGCAATCATGTGTGTGACATCATACTCCGTGGTGGGCTTGCCGGTATCGATTGCCGGCCTGCCGGATGACCAGTCATAGATTCCCCTGCCGGTCTTCATCCCCAGCCTGCCTGCCAAAACGAGATCCGTCAATGCCTTTCTCGGCAAATAGTCCGTGGAAAGGGTATGGCCGTAATAGTTCTGCGTATTCTCCATAAGGTCCAGCCCGAGATAGTCGGTCAATTCAAAAGGGGCCATGGGCATCAAATCCTTGAAGGCTGCATCAAACCCGGCAGGTGTGGGATCACCCTTGTCGAGGATAAGCTGCAATAGGAGTGCGGCAGGGGCGTTCACCCGGTTGTATATGAAACCGGGTGAGTCCTTCTTCACGATCACCGGCACCTTGCCCATCTTCCTTGCCACATCGCAGGTGATCTGGATGGCTTCGTCGGACGACTGTGCGGCATAGATGACCTCCAGATGCTTATACAGAACCACCGGGTTGAAGAAGTGCATACCTACGACCCGTTCGGGCCTGCTTACCGCGGCGGCGATGGCTGTGATGCTCATGGACGAGGTATTGCTGGCCAGCACCGCATCTTCCGGTGCATATGCTTCGAGGTCCTTGAAGATCCTCTTCTTGAGTTCAAGATTCTCGAAGACCGCTTCAATCACAAGATCGGCATCCGTCACTGCACTTTTCAGATCAGTGGTGGTGATGAGTCGTGCCAGCATGTCCCTGCTCTGGCCTTCGGTGATCGTACTTTTATCCACAAACTTGGCCAGACTCTCCTTGATGCTGTTCACGCCACGGTCTATGAGCCGCTGTTCGACGTCGTGCATGGAAACTGTGTACCCCGCCATGAGGCCCGCCTGGGCGATGCCGTTGCCCATGGTCCCTGCGCCGATGACTGCTATTTTACTCACACTTACAATTCTCCTGGTCAGATCCTACCTGTCGTCGCTGTTTCGCATCCACAAAACAGCGACGACAGGGTTTTCATTTATGATTAATCAAAATATTCGCTTTTCATGGCAATCGTCAGGCCGTCACTGTTTAACAGACGCATGGCCAGCCCTTCAATCTTGGGAAGTTCATAACCAAAGAAGTAAGCGCAGGTTTGAATCTTTCCCTGATAGAAGTTGGCATCCGCCGACTGAAGATCGCCGGCCAGGGCTTTCTTCGCGACGGTGGCCTGAAGCAGCCACTGCCAGGCAATGGCGATGATGCCGAAGAACTCCAGAAAAACAGCCGCGTCGGCCAGGAAGAGTTCAATCTTGCCTTCCAGAGCCAGACCCATGAGATGACCTGCTACTTTTTCTATCTTGCTCAGAGCGGCTTCCAGCATCTCGCCATAGGGCTTCAACGCGGCATCCTTTTCGGCAGTCGCGATGACCTTTCGAACCTCGGCCAAATACAACTGAACGGCTTTGCCCTGTTTCATGGTCATCTTCCGGCCCAGGAGATCCATGCCCTGAATGCCTGTCGTTCCTTCGTGGAGCGTGTGAATGCGGATGTCGCGATAGAATTGTTCCAGCGGAAATTCATCGCAGAAGCCATAGCCGCCCAGAACCTGAATGCCCATGCTGCAAGATAAAATGCCCATTTCCGCGGGATAGGTCTTGGCCACCGGCGTCAGAAGTTCCAGGAGAAGGTGGTAATTGTCATGCTCCTCGCCTTCGGTGACATTAACCAGGTCATCGTAGATGCCGCATTGCATGAGCAGAGACAGCGAGCCTTCGACGATAGCCCTTTGGAAGAGAAGCATTCGCTTCACATCGGCATGTTCGATAATCGGAATCTGGGGAGACAGGGGATCTTTGGATAGAATACTTCTGCCCTGCGGCCGTTCTCTGGCATATTCGAGAGAGGCATAATAGGCGGCCGATGCAATAGCAGCCGCACTCAACCCGACGTCGATGCGGGCGCCGTTCATCATTTTAAACATGTAAGCAAGGCCCTTGTTGGCTTCACCGACCAGCCAGCCGCGGCAATCGTCATTTTCACCAAAGGCCAGTTGGGTGATGGGGGCTCCCCGATAACCCAGTTTATGGTAAATCCCCGCGCAGTTGAGGTCATTGGGCGTCAGGTCGCCATTGGCTTCGATTCTTTTCTTGGGAATGATGAACAGGGAAAGCCCTTTGATTCCCGCGGGAGCGTCCTTGACCCGACCCAGGGCCAGATGAATGACGTTATCCACACCGTCATGATCACCCGCCGAAATAAAGATCTTCTGGCCTTTCATCTTGTAATACCCTTCATGCGTCGGTGTGCCCGTCAGCGTAACGTCCGTGAGAGAACTTCCTGCCTGGGGCTCCGTAAGCGCCATGGTCCCCTGCCACTGGCCCGACATCATCTTGGGCACATACATTTCTCTGGTTTTTTCATCACAGTTGAACGCGATCAGCGCCGCCGCACCTGCTGTCAGACCGGCAAAGACTGAACCGGAATAATTGGCCGCGCCCCAGATGGCCGTCGGCAGGAGCATACCGATGATCATGGGAAGTTGCTGGCCGCCCCATTCATAGGGGAACGAAGCGCCGATCCAGCCGCCATCGCCGCATTCTTTGAGGATCGCGCGGACTTGGGGATGTACTTTGACTTCACCGCCCACATACTCCGGCTGGTTGCGATCCATTTCTGTGAGCGTCGGCTTAAAAAGGTCTTTCCCCATTTTCATAGCCGTCTCCATCACCATGTCGAATGTTTCCCGGCTGTGATCGGCAAACATGGGATATTTGATCAATTGTTCAACATCGAGCATCTCATAAAGTAAAAACTTCAAATTTCGATCACTGATAAATTTTTCCGCCATTTTCTTTCTCTCTTTCTAAAATACTTATTTCGTTTCCCATGCCATTACTTCAGCAACGGAGCCATGAACTCAAAAACTTCCAGGTTATTGTTCAACGGTTTGGCGCCCGTCATATCGGTAATCTTCGCGAAGTTCTCGCGCACCTCTTCAGCGGCGATATCACGCGATCCGTCACCCAGGCACGCACCGGGCGCCAGCACAATAGCGGTCTTTGCATACCAGCCGGAACTCATGGTAAAGATGGAACCATTCTCCTGGCATTCTTCCGAACAAAGATAAACGACCATGGGCACGTTGAACTTTGCCTGCATTTTCGGGGCAAGCTCTTTCGGAATCAGGTTTTCCGTCATTCGGGAATAAGCGTTCGGCGCGATGGCGTTGATGTGAACGTTGTATTTCGTTGCTTCCAGTTTGAGGACATTCATAAAACCTACCAGGCCCATCTTGGCAGCACCGTAATTAATCTGGCCGAAATTTCCAAAGATCCCCGACGTGGAAGCCGTAACGATAATCCTGCCGTAGTTGTGCTCGCGCATAACCATCAGGGCGGGCTGTGTCACGCAGAACGCGCCCCGGAGGTGAACGCTCATCACAGCATCCCATTCTTCAATCGTCATTTTATTCATGGACTTGTCTCTGAGAAAACCGGCGTTGTTAATAAGGATATCAACTGTGCCGTAGGCATCCACTGCGGTCTTAACGATGTTGTTGCCGCCTTCGGGTGTTGCCACGCTGTCGTAATTGGCAACCGCTTTCCCGCCCAGTTTTTTGATCTCTTCGACCACTGCATCGGCGGCACTGCTTGTTGATCCCGATCCATCACGGGAGACACCCAGATCGTTAACAACCACTGATGCGCCCCTTTTGGCAAATTCCAGCGCATATTCACGGCCAAGACCGGCGCCTGCGCCGGCCACAATGACCACTTTACCGTCAAAACTTAATTTTCCCATTTTTGTCTCCTGTTTTCATTTTTTCATTCTTTTTCAAGAACGTATATTTTCCCATTTAGTGATAGGACTATCCCTGTCCTTTAGTGGCAGAGAAACATCCTTACGCAACCCGCTATCTTTGGATCAAGTTTTGACTAGATCCGTTTTTAAAGAACGCAACCTTCTCATCGGGTACTTATCGCTGATCGAGGATCTGACCCAACAACATTCCTCCGTCAATCACGATTGTATCACCGGTTGTGTAGGTCGACGCATCGGAAGCCAGGTACAACATGGCGCCGGATATCTCATCGGGATCGGCAATACGGTTCATGGGACTCGTACTGGCCACATAGTCCTGCACCAGTTTAGCGTAGTCATCGGGCTGGCCGGACCAGTTGCCGGCCAGCAGGCGCGTCATGATGCTCCCCGGCGCAATGCCATTGACTCTGACATTGAACGGCGCCAATTCCAACGCCATGGATTTGGTCAGCATGATGACCGCCGCCTTGGCCATAGAGTACACGCCGTTTTTATATTCGGGCTTGAATCCACTGACTGAAGTGATATTAATGATCTTGCCTCCGCCATTATCCTTCATCAAGCGCGCAACTGCCTGGCTCAGGAAATATAAGCCCTTGAGATTCAGGTTCATGACCGTGTCCCACAGGCGTTCTTCAACGTCCAAACACAATGCGGTAGCAGGCGAACCGCCTGCATTGTTCACCAGGATGTCTATGCGGCCGTATTCACCGATGACCCTTTCCACCAGATTTTGTATTTGGTCCAGTTTCCCTACATGGCAAGCTATCGGGAGCGCTTTTCTGCCCAGGGCCCTGACTTCTTCGGCCACGAGATTCAGGTCTTCCTGCTTGCGGCTGGTTAAAACCACATCAGCGCCGGCCTCTGCAAACGCCAGGGCGGTAGAGCGGCCGATGCCCCTGCTGGCCCCTGTGATCAATGCTACTTTTCCTACAAGACTAAAACGTAAAAGATTTTTCATTCAATACTCCTTTCTTTAATCCCGCTGCTGCGGGACGAGTGTTAATTCTCTGCAGCTTGCTGCGAGGTGGTTAATTCAGCATCATTCTGATATTTTTTGTTTATCGTCACTCCTCAATAGTTTTAATTTAGGGCTGCTACTGTTTTTGCAGCCACTGAACATACTGATACATCCAGGCCAGGGCTTTGACCGCCTTTTCCGGCAGGGTGAAATTTATCCCCTTGTATTGGCAGTTTTCTATTTCAGTGACCGTGTGGGAGTTTTCATCGCCCTGCGAGTAAACGCCGATGACCGGCTTCTGATATTTCTCCATCAGTCGAATCGTCTGTTCATTAACTTGATTCTCAAAATCCACCTGCATATTAAGGTACATGTCGGCAAGTTCGGCGAAACGACTGTCCAGGGCCACCGTCGATTCCAGTAGTGCTTTCTTCACCCTTATCTGACCTAAGCTTCCCATCTGAATAACGGAGTCGCATTCATCCCATTTTAAAAGCTCTTCCAGGATCGCCAGATGGATATTGGCATCAGCCGTGGCCACCATATCCACGGGATTGGAGTGGCTCCAATAGTCCGGCAGCAGTTTGCTCATCCGGGAAATAAGGTCCGGAGGCAACTTGGGAACCGTTTTCTACTCTTTCGCCTAATCCCCATCCACTGGCCGGGGATCTTTAAGCCTAGCCTCCCTGATTTAACCGCTTCATGAAGTTGTTAAACGCTATTTCCCGCATGAGCCCTTTACTGATTGCTTCCGTGGGAAAATTCCGGCGAATGAAATCAATCTCTTCATCCTTCGGGTGGTCCGTCTCCTTTAAATCCGGAGAGACTTTCAGACCCCACGGAATTTTCTTCTTGATGTCCGCAAGCTTCACCCGCGGGTGAATGCTGGACAGAAACATTTCCTTCGTCACCGGATCAAACTCAAAGATCCCCTGGGTGCTGATTAGTTTCGTCGGCCCGCTTCCCGGCGTGAAATGACCGGACTTCTCGCGACTGTCACCGCCATCCAGATAACCCGGCGAGGTCAGATAGGACAGCTTCTCGACAAACTCACCGCCCCGCATGGTTAGGATTGTTCTTTTTGCGTATGATATAAAATCGGCGGCGCCACCCGAACCCGGCAGGCGAACATCGGGGTGTTCATAGTCCCCGATCACCGTTGTGTTGACATTTCCGTACTTGTCCACCTGAGCCACGCCCAGGAAACAAACATCCACAAAACCGCGGTAGGTCATCGTGAACGTCGAAAACAAATCGGTGGAACAGGAAAATCCCCGAAACGACATGCAGTCCGCCACGTTATTCATGGGCACCAGCGGCTGGAAATCCATCACCCCGGATTCCATGATAAGCGTCGCATGAGGCGCGGACAGGGCTTTCGCCACAGCACCTGCAACCATGGGCATGCCGACGCCCAAAACCACATTTTCATAATCGCGGATTTCTCTGGCAACGACAATGGTCAGCAATTCGTCGAGTGTGTATGGCTTACTCATAAAGCACCCCCTTTTCCTTCATGATTTGTTCCAGTTCTGTAAGCGTGATGCCCATCGTACGTTCCTTACCTTCCTCATCCCATACCGACGTAAAGGCGGATCCGTAATTTGCCGGGGCTGAATAATAAGACCGCGCCTTGAGCGCGTTGAGGTTCTTCAAACCGATCGCGGTAATGTAATGCTGCATATAAGCGTCATGATCCGCACATTCGTAAATCCATTCGTCAAGCATGGCTTTGCCGCCATCTTCCTTCAAAAGCCCCCCGACCAGAATCGCCTGCCCAACCTTGTCTGCATTGTAATAGCCGACCACTTCCGTCGGATGTGCGCCCCAGGGTATTTCGACTACCGCATCGACCCGGAAAGCCGGAATGATGGTATGATGAGGGCTGGACGCAATCACATCATGTTCCACAATCTCTTCACAGGAAACAATGATCCGCTTGCTCGCCAGCGCCGCCGCCTGGACGCTGCCCAGAGCTCCCCAGTACTGGGCGTTGCCGTATTTATCCGCCCGCTGCACATGGACAATGCAAACATCAGGATTCAGGGCGGGAACCAGTACGGTGTCTTTTCCCGTGAAGGGGCAGGGGATGACTTTAAATTTGTTCTCACCCATGAAGCCCCGCTTTTTAAAAACATCTGAATGAAGGATTCCTTCCAGAACCTGCATGAAACTGTAGCCGTGCATTCCTGCCACCAGCCGGGCGTTATATTGAAAATTCGTATAATCTTCGATCTGCAGTGTCCCGTCTTTTAAACCTCTGGACACGGGATAACCCGTGCCCATCGTACCCGCATTCATCACATACGCAGTGATAAAGCGGTCCACGCAGCCTCCCGCCGTCAGGATTTCATCGCAAATATGCCCGGACTGCGAACAAAAGGTCAGTTGCTTTTTCTTTTGACGGGTTACTTCATTGACGAGCCCAAAAGGCATACTGATCGTATAATTTCCGATAATCAGCGTGTCGCCGTCATGCACGTTCTCCGCGACGGCCTCCCTGGCGCTCATCACTTTATTTCCATTTTTAACCATCGTTTGCCTCTCCTTGTAAAAGAAGGGTCCTTTCTTGTTTCAACATGGCCGACCATGTTGAATTGTGCCTTCTCTTTGACTGACAGAACACATTAGCGCTGTAAATTCTCAATCACTGTTGCCACGCCTAAACCGCCGCCGCAGCAGGAGCTGAAGCAGCCGTACTTGCTGCCTCTGCGGATGAGTTCCTTCATGGTGAACAGGCCGATGCGGGCGCCGGACGCGCCATTGGGATGACCAAAGGCGATTGCGCCCCCATTGGGATTCCACTTGTTGCTGAAACAATCCACTTTTTCGCCGGTCTGTTTTTCCAGTTCCGCGGCTACCGCCAGGTTCTGTACGGCAAAAGCTTCATTGCATTCCCACACGTCTATCTCCGATAGTTTCTTACCGGCTCGCTTCAGAGCAAGGGGCACCGCATAGGCCGGACCGATGCCCATGATCTTGGGATCGACACCGTAATCGCCGCCGGCAACCCATCTGGCCATTGGTTTGTATCCCAGCTGCTCTGCTTTTTCGCGGCTCATCATCAGGACAAATGACGCACCGTCATTACGACCGGAAGAGTTGCCCGCAGTGACGGTTCCGTCCGGGATGAATGCCGGGGGGAGTTTGGTGAGTGCTTCCAACGAGGTCATGCGGGGATGTTCATCCACCTTGAATTCCAGCGGAGGATTCTTCTTGCCCTGGGGAACCATGACCGGAATGATTTCATCGACAAAATAACCGGCATCGATCGCTTTTTTGGCCAGTTCCTGGCTGCGCAAACCGAATTCATCCTGTGTCTGGCGTGATATATTATACATCTTCTGCAGAGCTTCCGCCGTCAATCCCATATTCATCGCCGCCGGATCCTGGTCGGGGGTCAGCGAGGGCATGATCGGCATCGGGGGAATCATCTTAAAAGGCTCGGTGTTCATGGGGAATTTGATCGTCATCTGGCTGTAGGATTCCGCGCCGCCGGCGATCATGATGTCGGCATGGCCGCAAAGAATTCGATAAGCCGCATGATTGATGCAATCGATGCCCGAACCGCACTGCATCTCGATATAGGACGCCGAGGTGCTCTCCGGAAGCCCTCCGGCCAACGCTACCCAGCGAGCGGTGTTCATGGCGGTATAGGCACTCATTGCCGATCCCATATAAACGGCATCGACAACGCCGCCCTTTTCCAGAATTTTTGTTTTTTGGACCAGGCCTTTCAGCGCGATTCCGCCCAATTGCTCCATCTGGAAGTTTTTCAAAGTCTTTCCAAACGTACCAAACGCTGTCCTTGCACCATCAATAAATACTACATCTCTTTTACTCATAACTGTTCCTTTCATTTTTCAAAAATTGTTATTTGTTTGACGTCACTTCTCAAACGTCCTTTTGGATATTAAGCTGTTACCATCTAACATTGTTTTTTTACTTCTCTGCTTCGATCCTGAAGCCCGCGACCTTGGCCGCGTCTGTCGGGTAATGGCGTGAACTCAACCAGAAGCAGAGACCTCCCAGTAACCCCGCCGTCGAGGCGATGAGCATAGCCATCTGGAGGCCGCTTGTGCCGCCGCCCAGTCCGTCGGAGATGGCTCCCACCAGAACCGGCCCCCAGGCGCCGCCCAGCATATACATACAGAACATGGCCATGCCCCACGATATTCCTTTCAATCGCGGATGCACCACGTCCTGGGTCACGGCGCCCAGGGCAGGCATGGCAATCACGCTGCAAATGCCGTACATTATTCCCAAGATTGCGGCAGCGGTTAGATAGGGATTCGCCAGTGATAATAAAGTTCCACCGGCCTGCAGGAGCAGCAGAGACAGTATATTGAGCAGTGCTGCTGCCGGATCAGCGATCGTGGCAAGAAGCATCCGGCCACGCTTGTTTCTTTTATGCCATGCGTCGGCCAGCCATCCCCCCAGTAACGCGCCGATGATGGAAAACATGCCTATCGTTCCCATAATCAGTCCTGCTTTGGACTCGGGTACTTTTAGCGACCGCATCATTAGGGCGGGTCCCCAGGCAAGGACGGAAAAACTCATGATGTTGTGCATGCCATAGCCGATGAAAAGCCACTTGAGGGAAGGTATGCGCCACAACGAGACCGTATCGGCAATGATGCTCCGAACAGATGTGGGTGCTTGTTGTGTACTTTTGATCGTTTTATAATCCGGAAGAAAAAAGGCGACAATGCCCAGCAGGACACCGGGAATAGCAAAGACTAAAAAAGGCGTCCGCCATCCGCCGAAGTTGGTGGACAGGTATCCGCCCAGCATGACGCCCAGGGCTGCACCAACAGGAATTGCAACATTGAAGACCCCCAGCGCTTTGCCGCGTGACTCCGGCGGGTAGGCAGCAGTAATCCAGGCCGTCCCGCCGGCGGAAAATCCCGCCTCACCCGTGCCGACGAAAATCCGGGGAAGCAGAACACCGAGGAAGCTCTTCCCCAGGCCGGTGATGTATGTTGCCGCGCTCCAGATAATCGCCATGATTGCGATGGTCTTGCGGCGACTCCATCGGTCCACGAAAAAAGAAATAGGAAACGCCAGGAGCGCCATGCTGAGGAAAAATACCGTCTGGAGTATACCGGCCTGAGCGTCCGTAAAGCCAAGGTCGGCCTTCATGGGCTCCAACACCACAGACAGCACCTGCCGATCCATGTAGTTAACCATATAAAGCAGCGCGCACACGATGAGAATGATTCGTGCGCTTCGCCCGCCTGAGCCAAATGTTTTGTCATCTTTTTCTTGTTTGTCTGGCATGTTATTTTCCTTTCAATGCGTCATACCGAGGGTCCGATTTCCTCAAGTTTCTTCACGTCATCCATATTTAGACGAAAGGGTTCGATTTTGTTTCACTCACTAAGACATGGTTGGGGAAGGAAACATTGAACCTTCCCCAACCACAGCAGAAGCTGTCGCAGCCAGTGATTTAAACGACAGCTTGCCCGGCCGCGACAGAAGTGAGGAGCGATTTATTTATCCACTCTCTGCCACAGAGAAGCGTTGCCGTTCCCGAAACCGCCGCAGAGCATGGCGACGCCGTATTTGGCATCCTTGAAATCCGTCTTCATAATGTTGTTGAGCGTGACGATTATCCGGCAACCCGACTCTCCCAAAGGATGGCCCAGCGCCAAACCGCCGCCCCAGACGTTCACGTTGTCAAAGGGTGCGTTCTGGGCAATACCCAGATCGCGAAGGCAGGCCAAGGCCTGGCTTCCGAAAGCCTCGTTGAGCTCCCAGATGCCAATATCGTTCACGGTCAATTTGGCCCGTTTTAAAAGCCTCGTGGCAGCATAAATGGGTCCGACACCCATAACCGTCGGATCGCATCCAACCATCGCGCCACCGGCATATTTGATATGATAGTCAAGACCCAACTCATCGGCCTTTTCCCTGTTCATGAGAAGCAGCGCCGCCGCACCCGCCGTCAGTGGCGATGAAACACCGGCGGACACCACACCATTCTCTTTAAACGGCGTTTTCATGGTGGCCATCTGTTCCATGGATACGTCATCGCGAATCCACTGGTCTGTCGTCACCATGAATTTTGTGCCGTCTTCTTTCTGACCCTCAATGGGAATGATTTCCCGGGCAAAGTTGCCGTTATCCCGGGCCGCCGCCGCCTTCTTGTTGCTCCAGTACGCCATCACTTCCGCATCTTTTCGACTGACGTTCCACAGTTCGGCCACTTTCTCGGCTGTGTTTCCCATGGGGAGGTCCCCCATATCGTAGCGGTCCAGGATCTTCGGTGAGAGATCCATGGCAAACATCATGGGCACCTTTTCCATGTCCTCAACGCCGGAAGCGATATAGATGTCGCCTTCGCCGCACATAATGGCGCGGGCCGCGTGTTCCGTTGCCGCCATTCCTGACGGGCACTGCTGGTTGATGCCGTTGGTTGCCACAACTTCCGGAAAGCCGCCGATCAGCCAGGCCAGCCTCGCAATATCATTTTGCATGCCAGCCTGATTGGCTGTTCCACAGAAAACCGCTTCGACCTCTTCGGGTTTCACTTTGGGGTTGCGCTCAAAAAGAGCCTGATAGACTTTGATCAGTAATTCTTCCGGCCGGACATTCCGAAACCAGCCTTTGTCCTTATGAGCTCTCGCATTGGCGCTTCTTACTCCATCAATCACTACACATTCTTTCATAAAATTAATTTCCTTTCGTTTTCGATGTATGGTTATAAATGATATAAACCTCTTCCATGCAGGACAGGTTCAGACCTTGATGTTTCCTTCCTTCATCGTCTTTGTGGGTTTGAAAATTTCCAGTTTGAACCTGGCGTAAAGCTCATCGAGTTTGGCAACCAAAACAGGATAACCACTGCCCTGGGCCAGAGCAAAGGGCCCGAAGGGTGAACCACCGCCATTGGCCATCGCCAGATCGATTTCCTTCGGATCATCACAGATGCCTTCTTCCAGAAGCTTTGTGGCTTCATTGACTTGCAGGGCGATCAAATGATTAAAATCATACTCTTTGGTTGCCTTCGCAAGATCAATCGTGGGCTTGCCCTCGGACCAGTCATAAAAACCCTTGCCTGTTTTCTTGCCGAGATTTCCTGATTTCAGATAGGCCATCATGGCGTCAGACGGTTTATAATCCGGAGAAAGCGCTTGTGCAAAATATTCTAGGCCATGAACTGAAATATCAATTCCGACATAGTCGGTAAGTTCGAATGGCGCCATGGCCATAACGGGTTTGAATACGGCGTCGAATTCTTCCGGTGTGGGATGTCCGGCTTCCAAAATCTTGGAAAGTAAAACGCCGACAGGTTCATTGACCCGGTTGTAAATAAAACCTGGAGAATCCTTTTTCACGATGACCGGAACCTTTTTGATCTTCTGGGCCAGTTCATAACCGATCTGGACTGATTCGTCAGAAGACTTGCCGCCTTTGATGACCTCAACCAGTTTCATGAGAATGGCGGGATTGAAGAAATGGTATCCGATAACCTTGTCGGGCCTCTTCGTCGCAGAGGCAATTTCAGTGATGCTGATGTTGGACGTGTTGGATGCCAGAATGGCGTGCCTGGGGGCATATTTGTCCAGCTCGGCAAAGACGCTCTTCTTGAGTTCCAATTTCTCAGGAACGGCCTCAATGATAAAATCAGCATCCTTAACTGCTTCTTTTATATCCACCATGGGAATCAGCCGCGCCAGCGCATCGTCGTAAGCCTCGGCTGTCATCTTGCCTTTGGCCTTGAACTTATCGAAACTGGCCTTGATGCCCGCCACGCCTTTGTCCACAAACTTCTGCTCAACATCGCGAAGAACGACCGTGAAGCCTGCCTGAAGGAAGCAGGCGGCAATCCCATGCCCCATATCTCCCGCGCCGATCATCGCAATCTTTTTTACATCTTCTGTCTTCATTGATTGAATCCTCCTTTTATTGATATGAATTATACGTCCTCAAAATCAGGCTCAAGCCAACAACATCGGATTGCTTTATGGGGATCGATCCATTAACGAAATCATTTCTCACAAGTAAGACCATTTCTTAATCCGCCTGCTTGTATAAAGCGTTTAGTAACACTACATACTACTTGCGCAAGCACATAATCTATTGATATTTTATTGTCAACTATTATTTTAAATATATGTAAAATGTCTTGACGAAAATGATTTTGTCATTTATAATTGTGTAGAAAAATCCATATTTCTGAACTGCGCGGCATATAGAAAAGAGGAATATTTTGAAAATCAGTGAACTAGTAAAAAAGACCAATGTATCAAAAGAAACCATCCATTATTATATCAGGGAAGGTGCTCTTCCCAAGCCCCGGAAGAGTGGGAAAAACACAGCAGACTATGACGAAGAAACCATCGAGCAGATTCAACTCATTAAGGATCTCCAGGAAAATTTCTTTCTTCCCTTGTCTGAGATAAAAAAAATCATCAAACAGCAAAAAAAGCATTCTCTTGTTGACAAAGTCAAATTTAGGTTTCTGACAAAAAACGTCCGGCCAGTCGATCAGATTTCCTTCAACACGATCACGGGTAGAGATAACTTCATGAAAGCTACCGGCCTGTCGGAAAAATGGTTGGATCAAATGGAAGCATGGGGGATTATTACGCCGGAGACTCAAGATGACTGTCTGATTTATTCATTTGACAATGTGACGATCGGGAAATTAATCGTGGATATGGGGCATCTTGGCTTTGGACCCAAAGACGGTTATAATCCCGAAGACCTGAAACTTTATGCCGACTTTGTAAAGCATGTCGTTCTTCCGACCCAGATGAATTTTCTTAAGGATCATTTACATTTGTTAACGTCTTCGGAATTTCAAGAAAAAGGAATAAGATTGGTTGAAGCAGTTGGGCTCTTCTTTTACCACATGTATCGGAAAACGGTGAAAGAGGAGATTATTCGCATCCTCAATACCATCGACGAAAAGAATGAAACATCCGGGAAGGTCTAACCCTTTACGATTACGGCAATTAGCATTAAACAGGTTCATCCGGCTGGTCTGTAATTCCTTCCCCTGAATCTTGTATACTCAAAAAATCACCAATCGGCACAACATACCCTCAAATGCCGGGGGCCTCCGGGTTGGAAACGCAGGATCTGACGCCGGAGATCAGCCAAAAGATTCTGGAAAAAGCTATGTGATTTTTTTCCATAATTCGTGTATTCATGCCTCATGCTCTGCGGCGCGCAGGCCGCACTCGGCTCTGAAGGCGCTGAGTTTAAAACACTTGTTGCCTCCAATGATTTCTTTGATAAAGGAGTCCCATCGACTGTGAAGCTGTTTGATGAGCGCGACACGATGTTTTCCAGGCTGGGCTTAATCAAAGGCACGAAAAAATACCTTGATTACTATGCCGCGCATCCTGATTGGCAGGATGAAGACGACCGGGTCCGTGAAAGCACTTCTCAGACGCTGGCGCGTATATTCCGCATCGACCCTGCGCACCTGAAAAAGAAATCGGGAAGACTGTCCGTCATTCTGAAAATGATTAACACCTTTCTTGATCTGACCGGAAAGAAGATGTCGATGGACCCCGACCGCATGCTGAGTATGGGCGCGGCGCCACAGGAGGGAGATGTCATTGGGTCGGCCATGACCAGACCCGCAGCGCAGATGGCAAACCAAATCCAGATGGCAGCCCAGAAGCAGAGAGTCGCCGGACACAAAGTCAAGGTGGACCCCGGGGAAATGAGCTGCATTCTAAAAAAGCTGGCGCTCAGTTATGGCGGAGATATCGCAGGCATTGTCCGGCTCAAAAACCATCATCACTATTCTCATCGCGGCGATATGTTCGGCATGGGCGGCGGTTACGGAAAACCCATCCGCCTGTCTTATCCTTACGCCATTGTCATTGCCGCTGTCCTGGATAAGGAGATGGTCAACCGCGCGCCGGGCAGAGAAACGCAAATTGCCGCCCTGCTGGGCTATGCCAGAAGCGCCGCAGCCACTGCGCAACTTGTGTTGTATATCAAATCCATGGGCTATGATGCCCTCACTGATAATTTTATCGAGTACGCCTCGCCGATGACCCCGCTGGCCGCAGACGCGGGCCTGGGCCAGATCGGCCGATGCAACATGGTCGTCAATCCGATATTCGGCAATCGATTGAAGATGGGGGCAGTCCTCACCAACATGCCGCTTGCAGCGGACGAACCGGTTGATTTTGGTTTAATGGACTTCTGCCGGATTTGTCAGCGATGTGCAAGGAATTGTCCGGCCAAAGCCATCAGCTTCGGCGAACCGCAGTTGATCAACGGCCTACCTCAGTGGCCGCACGACGGAGCCAAATGCATGGAAATGTGGATGACGGTGGGCACGGGAATCTGTATGGCCAGTTGCCCCTTTTCGCAGGGTATCGACCCGCAGCTGATCGATCAAATGAAAGGAAATCCCGCTATCATGAAAAAAATTCTTTCTCAGTGCGCGGAAAGAAAAGAATAACTGATAAACGGCTCTCCGTATAAAATACAGCAAAGCACAAATGAATCCATCATGGCTGCGGTCATTCTTTTTTTATGTCGCACGCAGGGCATCCACAATCTTGAGCCGTGAGGCGCGCAGCGCCGGCAGTACCCCGCCGATCAGTCCCATCAGCAATGAAAAGATCATCGATTGTGCGATAATGCCGGGGGTTAGCGTGAATTTAAACGCCAGTTCGGAAAACGTCTGAAAGTTCACTGTTGAAATCGTCATGAACTGCATGAACGACGCGAAGAACAAGCCGATGGCGCCGCCCAGGAATCCCAAAAGCAGCGCTTCGGTGAGGAAGGCCAGTAGGATATTGCGCCTGCGAAAACCCAGTGCGCGCAGCGTGCCGATTTCCGGCGTACGGTTGGCAACGGCCGAATACATCGTAATCATCGCGCCGATGATCGCGCCGATCGAGAAAATAATCGTCAGCGTCGTTCCTAAAATCCTCAGAAACTTGGCCATCATCTCCGACTGATCGGAATAATATTTGGTTTCGCGCCGCGCCTCCAGGGTGAAGCGCGGATCTTTTTCAATAGCCGTCTTGACCGCGTCAAATGCGTCAGGCGTCTTCAATTTAAAAATCAGCGAGGAATAAATCGGACGGCGGAAGGCCTGCATGACCTGATCCACATCGCCCCAGATTTCCGAACTGAACCCTGTGTTGCCCGCATCGAAGATGCCCACCACCGTCCAGGTGCGCATCCCCCAGCTCAACGTTTGCTGCAATCCCACGCCCTGAAAGCGCTTGGCGATACTGTTGCCGACCAGAACCTCAAGCGAACCGGGGCGCGGTAGACGGCCGGCCACAAGCTTCACCTGATGCCGAAGCGCTATCGATTCAGATTGAATGCCGCGGACGACAACATTGGAATGGCTGGATGCTTTTTCCTCGCCCTGCTTTTTGAGCGCAATCAGCACAACGACCTCTTTGGCCATCATCGGCTGTCCGGAAATACCCGTGGCCACCTGCGGCAGCATTTCCACAACTGACGCTGTTCTGCGTTCAATACTGCTCATGACCTCGGAGGTGGAACCTTTGCGCACAACCACCACGTTATTCGATGAACCGGTTTCCACCAGCGTCTTTTGCAGGCCTGCCGCCATCATCAGCACCGCAGCAAAGACAAAGACAACCAGCGCCATGCCGGCCACCGTCAGGCTTGTCGTGAGTCTGCGCCGCCAGAGATTGCGGATGCTGTAAGAAAGAGGCAGCGCCATCAGCCGATCCTCCTCAAACCGTCGGCAATGCGGATGCCAATCGCGTGACGCGTCGGAATGATGGCCGCCAGAAATGCGATCAGCAGCGCGGCGGCGATGTCCATATAGATTGTATCCGTTGAGACGAGAAATACAGGGAAGTACGTGGCCAGTTCCTGCCCGAAAATCCGCGCGGCGGGAAACGTCAGCGCGACACCGATGAGGCAGCCGGTAAGCGTCAGCACCAGCGCCTCGCCGAAAATCAGAAACGAGATGTCCTTCGCGCCGAAGCCCAGGGTTTTGAGAATCGCATAATCCCCCGTGCGTTCACGCGTGGTCATGGCCATGGTGTTGGCGACAACGGCCATGATGATGAGGATGATGATGAACGACACCATCTGAATCGCCGTGACAATAGCTTCGCTCATGGCGATAAAGCCCAGGTTGAAAGCTTTTTCCGTTTCCGTGAGCGTTTCAGCTTGGGAATTTTTAAAGATGTTATCAATGGCCAGCGCCGTATCAGCGGCTACGTCGGGCCGGGACAGGCCGACCATATAGAAACCGACCTTGTCGGCAAAAACCGGCGCCACTTTCTTCACCGCTTCGTTCAGATAGGCCCATTGAAAGAAAAACTGCGTTTCATCCACGGTATTATCACGCCCCCGATAGATGGCCCGCAGAACAAAATCCCAGTTGCCCGGATAGATGGTTCCCTTGAGCGTGATCGTATCGCCGATCTTCCATCCGTATTTGGCCGCGAGCTTCCTTCCGGCCACGGCGCCTTTGCGGTCGAACAAAAAGGCTTTCTTCTGTTGATCATCGAGAATAAATTCCGGATACAGAGCAAAGTATGTGGCAGGCTCGACACAGAAATTCGGGAAGAAATTTTTCTCATCGATGTACACACCGCCGAACCAGTTTCCCCAGGAAACGATTTTAACGCCTTCAACCTGACGGATTTTTTCCGCGTAGGAAATCGGCAGAGCAAAGATGATCGAGATGGCATTGCGCGTCACCAGGCGCGAGGCGGAGGCCGCTTCCACGCCCGCGTAAAACGAGCTGACCACCGTGCGCAGCAAACCGAAAGCCAGAATGGCCACCGCAATGCCCAGGATGGTAAGCCCACTGCGGAGCTTATTATGAAAAGCGTTTCTAAAGAGGATTTTGAGAAGCAGCATGGTTGAGATACCCCTTATCCAGATGGCGCAAAACTTTGGCGCGCTGTGCCGCGCGTGGATCGTGCGTGACCATGATGATCGTCTTGCCCATATCCTGATTGAGCCGCTCCATCATGGAGAGAATTTCTTCGGCGGAGACGCGATCCAGATCGCCTGTCGGCTCGTCGGCCACCAGAATCGTCGGATCGGTGACTATGGCGCGGGCGATGGCCACGCGCTGTTGCTCGCCTCCGGACATTTCACCGGGATAGTGATCCATCCGATGAGCCAGCCCGACCATGGAAAGCGCCATTTCCGCGTGTTCGCGGCGCGAGCGCGCGGGAAGCGTCGTGAGATGCAGCGGCAGTTCGACATTTTCCACGGCTTTCAGCACGGGAATCAGATTGTAGAACTGAAAAATGAACCCCACCGAATTGGCGCGCCAGGCGGCCAGCTCCGTCTCTGTTAAGGTGGTGATATCTATACCCCCGACGTGTATGGAGCCTTCGTCCACCTTGTCAATCCCCGCGATCAGATTCAGGAGCGTGGTTTTCCCGGACCCCGAAGGCCCCATCAGCGCCAGAAATTCCCCTTCGGCAATGTCAAAGGTAATGTCATAGAGCACCGGCACAACAAGGTTGTTCCGATGATAGCACTTGTAAAGATTCTTGATCTCAACAATGGATTTTTTCTGTTCGGTCATAATTTCATTCTTTGCCATTTCAATTTCGTTTTTGTTCCCTGCCGGCTGGGGCAGGGGTGGATGTTTTCGCTTGCCCCATTCAGCCTATGTTTGTGTAAGCTTTTCTACCTTCGTCGCCTTGCGGCACCTCCGCCAGCGGAGGACAAAGACGGATTTTCACTTATTGCTTTGCGCCTTTGTGTCTTGAATCCACGACCTGTGGCCCGTACTTGTTTTGAATGGAGTCCATCAGCAATCCAGCGATGCTTCGATCCTGCTGCCCTTCATATTTTTCGCCTTTTAAATACAGGGCTGCCACTTTGATGGTGTTTAATTTCTCGATGGGCGCCTGCAAAGGATTTTTATCCAAAACGACAAAGTCCGCAAGCTTGCCGTTCGTCAACGTTCCCCTCATATTTTCATCAAAGGAAAGTTTCGCGCACGATGACGTATGCATGCGCAGGGCGTCTAAAACGGAGACGGACTCGTTTGCGTTGGGATGATTGCAGGCGGCATAAATTCCGGCGATGGGATCGGGCAGCGTGCATGGCCCGTCGGAGCCTCCCGCAATGGTCAGTCCGGCGTTCAGCATGCTTTTAAGGGGTATCAGATTTTCCACGCGTTTTCCCAGAATATGACGCAGATAGTCCACCGGCTCCTGCGGCCAGTATAGAAATGGCGTCTGCAGGGCAATGCAGAGGTTGAGCTTTGCGGCTCTATCGATGGCAGCCCCATCCATCAAATCCGCGTGGATGATAATGTGGCGATGATCGTTGCGGGGGAAATCTTTTAACGCAGTTTCATAAGCCGTCAGCGCCTGATCAATGGCCGCATCGCCGATGGCGTGCATGGCAATTTGTAAACCGGCGCGGTTGGCCTTCATCACAAAGTCATTAACTTCTTTTTGCGTATAAAAAAGTGTGCCCCGGTTCCGGGGATTGTTGGAATAAGGTTCTTTGAGTGCTGCGTCCTCCGAGCCGAAGCAGCCGTCGAGCGCATTGGCAAAGCAGCCACCGATGCGGGGCAGCCCCCGTCGCTGCACTTTTCGAACATCCATCGTCTGGAAAAAAACCTGAAACACTTGAGGCAAGCCTCGATTGGCAAACCGCATGAAATCGACATCAAGGTCGAGAGGAAATCCCACACCCTCCGCCGTGTGGACCAAAGCGATTCCTTTACGAGCCAGATAGTCGCTTCCCGCAATCAAATTTTTAAAAAGGGCCGGGAGGGAAACGGAGGAAGTAATATGATTTACCGCCAGGTAAAACGCGTTTAAATAAAACCAGCCGGTTTTTTGATCGAATCCCGGATCGGCCAGAATAGCTGCGGGTAGTTTGTTGATCAATGCGGAATTGCCGACGGCGGCATGGCCGTCGTATTTGACAATCATCAGGGGGCGGTCGGTGATCCGATCCAGATCATGCCGGTCCGGAAGTTTTTTCTCTTTGACGGTATGCGCCGAACAGCCAAACGCCAGAATGACTTTTTCTTTTTTCCCGAGGGCGATGTAACTTCGGATGAGTTCCCTTAAGGCATCAAAGTCGTCCACATCGCGGCAATCGAGGCCTGCGTTGAAATAGGCAAACGAGCTGAAGTGAATGTGCGTATCGCCGAAGGCGGGTACAACGCATTGTCCTTTCAAATCCACCGATGCGCAAGATGAAAATTCTTCCGGCAGTTGATCTCCCGAAAAAATAATGTTGCCGTGCTTTTCCACCAGGTATTGAAAGACACGGTTTTTCTCTTCACAGGATATAAACTCGGCATTCTTGAACACGCGCATGGAAAATACCCCCTCGTATCTCGTATCTCGTGAAGCGTGAAGCGTGAAGCGTGAAGCGTATCTCGTAAAAAAAAGAGCAACACTTCACGCGCGCCCATCCCGCAAGGGCATTACGAATGACGCTTCACGCTTCACGAGATACGCTTCACGAGTTTCTACCTCTCCGCCACCTTGATCTTTGCTCCATCTTTCAGGCCTTTGGGCTTGAGCACGACGCGGTCGCCCGCTTTTAGTCCCGACACGACCTCCTGCATATCGCCCAGCTTGCCGCCTGTGCCAACGGTTGTTCGGTGGACTTTGTCACTTTCGATCCGATAAACAACATTTTTTTCTCCGGTGCTTTCGAGTGCGGATGAATTAACCGCCAGGCGGGGCTTGAGTTCAACACCTTCAAGTTTGCGGGACAGAAACGACACCTTCGCGCTCATGTCCGGCAGCATCCGGGTGTCGCGATCCAGGAATCGCACTTTCACCAGGACCGTTGCTTTCGCCCGATCAACCGTCGGGACCACAGCATGCACTTCACCCCGGAAACGCCTGTCGGACAGGGCATCGAGCTGAATATCGCAGGGTTGGCCGACTTTGATCAGGGTAATGCTGGTCTCGGATACGTCCACCTCCACTTGCAGAGAATCCATGTCCGCAAGCGTCACGACGGCGGCCTTCGAGGTGGCCGACGCGCTAAGCGGCGTGACAATGTCGCCCACGTCCGCGTTTTTGGTCAGCACCACGCCGTCAAACGGCGCGCGGATCAATGTGTAGTCGAGGTTCGCCTCGGCGCCCGAAAGGGCGGCGGCAGCCGATTCCACCGCGGCCTGAGCCCCTTTCACGGCTTCCTGTGAGCGCAGATAGCGGGTATTGATCAGGTCGTATTCCGATTGAGACACATTACCGCCGGCAATCAGCCTTTTGAAGCGGTCATGCTCCTGTGCCAGATTATCGCGCTCCACCGTGGCCTGCTTGAGCATCGATCGGGCGTTGGCCAGATTGGCCGTGCCCTGGCCTTTCATCGCGGTGACGTCGGCGTTTTCCATCCGCGCGAGAATTTGCCCTTTCTTCACCGTATTGCCTTCTTCAACCAGAAGCGCCGTCAGTCGGCCCGTCATTTTAGAGGCCACCGCCGCCTTGCGCTGGGCGACGATATAGCCGCTCGCGTTCAAAACAGACAACGATTGCGACGGGTAAACCATCGATACTGTCGTTACATCCACTGTGGCAGTCGGCCCAATGACGCCGGTCCGGTATAAGACAGCCCCGGTGATCAACAACAGAATCAATCCCGCGATAACAAATGGCTTTTTTTTTCGACCCGTGGTAACGTTTTTCTTGTCTGCCTGGTCAATTTTCAGTTTGTTTAAGTCATCCTGGGCCATAGTGTTCTCTCTTTAAGTTTTTTTGCGGTTATGTCGATATTATTTAACAGAACCATGCGAATTTTACCATATGGATTACAACCTGCCAATAATGGCTTAACTTTCCCTGTTCACTATCGCAAAACAATATGTTAAATAATGACAAAGGAGGAATAACTATGGAAAATGAAGCACAAAGCATTTCTCTTGGGTTTACACCACAGAAGTTTGCCCCGGGTGTTCATATCTGCCAGATATTCAGCGCCGATGATGAACGGGAGCATTCGCTTCTCCAATACGTCTTAAGCGGCGTGAAATCAAAAGAAAGAACAAGCTGTTTTTCAAGCAAAACGTCCGAGCGTAAAATGGAGGTATTTTTAAGGCAACATGGAATATCGTACAAGGAGAGCAAAGACTCCAGGCTGCTGGCTATGTCCAACGTGGAAGATGTATATTTCCGTGATAATTGCTTCGATCCGGAAGAAATGCTGAGTCTGCTGCGTGAATTCTATGAAGAATCCATCCAAATGGGACATTCCGCCGCGCGCGTGATTGGCGAAATGTCGCCGGATGTGCAGCGACTACCAGGCGGAGACCGGCTTTTGGAGTATGAATCGCGTGTCAGCCTGCTCCAGCGGCAATGCCCGTTGACGACAGTTTGCCAGTATGACGCCCGCTTGTTTGACGGCGCGACCATTATGGATATTTTAAAAGTGCATCCGTTGATGGTGGTCAGAGGATCCGTCGTTCATAATCCGTTTTACGTGACGCCGGAAGAATTTCTCAAGCAGCACTAAACCTGTTCGATTTTCGTGATGACTATGGAACAACCCCTCCTCAAAGCGCAAGTCATCGGCCAATTGCTGCTCATGCAAAGCATTCTGGCCGGCTTACCGGATAAGACAAATATTTTCAGCTTTACCTGCCGAGGCCTTCGGGACATTCCGGGCGTGACATCCGTCCATTACAACCCCGATCCGGGAGACACACAAACCAGTCCGGGCATTGTAAGCCTGCCTTTGGCGGTCGGAACCACCTGCCTGGGCGAGCTGGTTCTGGAGTTATCCGACCCGGCGGCTTTTGCCCCTTACCACGATTATATCAGCAATTTCTGTTTCATGCTGGCCGTTATTCTGGAGGAACGCACCCAGCGCAGTCAGAATCAGATCTATCAGTCCCGTTTAGAGAAAATGGTCGAAGACCGAACCTTTCGCCTGCGAGAAGAAATTGCGAAAAACAAAGCCATCGAAAACACCCTGCGCCAAAGCGAAAAACTGCTCAACGATATTCAGGCCATTTCCCGAACCGGCGGGTGGGAGTATGACGTTGCCGCAGGAAAGTTGACCTGGAGTGAAGAGACTTACCGCATTCACGAAGTACCGGAAGACTATGATCCCAACGATACGGAGAGAAACATAACCTTTTACGAACCCGGCTGCCGGGACGTCATCCGTCGGGCGTTTTCCAACGCCGTCTCTCAAGGTGAAAGCTATGATCTGGAATTGTCCTTCACAACCGCACTTGGAAATCCAAAGTGGATCCGCACCATGGGACAGGCCGAATTGCAGGATGGCCGGGTAGTCAGAGTGTTCGGAAACATCATCGACATCACGGAACGAAAGAAAGCAGAGATGGAAGTCTATGCGGCCAGCCAATTGTGGCGAAGCACGTTTGACGCCATGCTCGATCCGGTGGCCTATCTGGCAACGGACGGCCGCATTGAAAAATGCAACCACGCCTTTGCCGACTATCTGGGCCTTGACATCAAAACCATCAAAGGCCGTAAATGCCATGAATTGATTCACAACAGTTCAACCCACATCGAAGGCTGCCCGCTGGTTCGCGCCCTGCAAAGCAAGGCCCGTGAAACCATGGAACTGGAAACGGACAAAGGCATTTTATTCGTCGCGGCCGACCCCGTCTGCGACGAAGGCGGCCAGCTGATCGGATTCGTCCATATCATGAGGGACATTACCCAGCAAAAAAGGGCGCAGCAAGCCCTGGAGGAAAGCAAAAAAAGATACCAGTTGGTCGCCGAAACTGCTTACGACTTTATTATGACCACAGACCTCGACTATCAAATTACCTTTGCCAACAAGGCGGTCTATGATTTGCTGCAAGGCATCGATCCGCTGGGACTCATGATCAATGACTTCACGCCGCCGGCCTATCGCCCTTCGCAGGAAAACATGATGGCCCGCAGACGCCAGGGCGCAAGCGACGTTTTTTCGTTCGAATGGGAGATTGCGAATGCGTCGGGACGATCCTATCTGCTGGATGTCCGATCACAGCTTTTGACAACGGACGGAAATCCGGCAGGCGTTTTGTTTGTCGCCCGGGACATCACGGAGCGCAAGCAGGCGGAAGAAGAGCGCATCGAGCTGGAGAAGCAGCTGTTTGACGCTCAAAAAATGGAGGCGGTAGGCACGCTGGCCGGAGGCATCGCCCACGACTTCAACAATATCCTGGCGGCCATTATGGGATACGGTGACTTGCTCCGCAACGAACAGGATCAGCGGATGCGCCGGGAGAATCTTGAACGGCTCCTGATGGCGGCGGAACGCGCCAGAGACCTGGTCAGTCAAATTCTCGCTTTCAGCCGCCGCGTTGAACATAATAAAAAACCGATTGATTTAAAATTGATTATCAAAGAGGAAATCAAACTGCTTCGGGCCACCATGCCCAGAAGTATTGAGATTCGTCAAAATATCGCGAATAAAGCATTCACGGTTTTCGCTGATATGACGCAAATGCATCAGGTCGTGATGAACCTGTGCACCAATGCCGCCTGCGCCATGGGTGAAAAGGGCGGGATTCTGAACATCTCGTTATCCAAAGAAATTTTTGAAACCGCATCTTCCGCCAAGGAGTATCATTTGAAGCCGGGTGCTTACGTCAAGCTCAGCGTCTCCGATACCGGCCCCGGGATCGATGCGGATATCGTCAGCCGGATCTTTGAACCTTTCTTCACGACCAAAAAAGTCGGCGAGGGAACCGGTCTGGGTTTGTCCGTGGTTTACGGCATTGTGAAAAACCACGACGGCGCCGTTCGGGTCGAAAGCCTCCCGGGAGCGGGAGCGACATTCCACATTTACATCCCCTTCCTGGAAAACGAAACGGGTAGAATTGACATTCGCCCCGAAGAGGGCATTGCGCGTGGAAAGGAAAGAATCCTTTTTGTCGACGATGAACCCGACCTGATTAAATTAGCAGAGACGCTCCTGAGCCGCCTGGGCTACCAGGTAACCGCCCTTTCGGAAAGCCGCGAAGCGCTGACCCTGTTTCAGGCCCATCCCGATGATTTCGATCTGATCATCACGGATATGACGATGCCGCATCTCTCCGGAAGCGACCTGGCCCTGGAGGTCATCAAACTGCGTCCCGGGAAGCCCATTATTTTGTGTACGGGGTACAGCTCCTACATCGATGCCGAAAAAGCCGCCCGGATGGGCATTAAATCCTTTCTACTCAAACCCGTCTCCACGAAGGATCTGGCGGCCGCCGTGCGAAAAACGCTTGACGAGAGTCATGTCGCCGACACGCCTGCTGTTTAACGCGCATTGACTCCTTTTTTCCCTAAAAATTCCCCTGTTTTCATCTGTTTTTGCAACTGTTTTTCAACTTGACATTGCCTGCCCGTCGGCCTATCATGGGTCGCAATCTTATCCAATTCATTTAATTGTTTTTGTCGGTCTTTTCGTTCTGAGTGGATCAAAACTGGTGAAACAGAGTCTTTCTGAGGGGAGGGAGGCTGTGAATCAGATGCCACAAAACCCGTCATTTTTTGAACCCGGCGATGCCGATTGCGAGAGTGCTGCAAAAAAAACATCGTCTGCTGCCCATTGGCTGATATCTACCTATCCCATGCTTATCGTGATTGCCGTTTTGTTTGTTTTAATTTCAGGCATGGCGGCCATGCTGTGTTACCGGCATTACGAAACGGCTGAAACCAAAGCGCTCAGCGCCGATCAGATGACCTCCGAACTCCTGGCCGTTTTCATCCGGGAACGCGAAAAGGCCGTCTCCGGTCTTTTGCAGGCATATGCGGGCAGATCTTCGTTTATCGCCGCGCTTGCCAATCAGGATCGCACGGCCTTGCGCCGGCATCTGGCCGAGCTTAAAAAAAATCCTGAAGTGGATGTGGCCATTGTAACCGATGCCCAGGGCGTCGTTCAGACACAGAGCCCCCTGTCTCAAAACACGTCTGGCAACAAGGTGTCCACTCAAAAATGGTTTAAAGAGGCGATCTCGTTCAATAAGCCCGCTGCATCCCTCGTGAGTAAGTCACCGGCCCATCATTCGCCGCCGGCCGTTCTCATTGCCACGCCGGTGCTAAACGGTAATGATGAACTGGTCGGTGTTCTGGCTGCCGTGCAAAGGCTCGACTTTATCGCCCGCGGGATCGAAAAACTGCAATTAGGCGCCCGGACGGGCATTTCCGTCATCGACGCCTCGGGCCGTATTTTTTTCAGCAACCGGCATCCTTATCTCAATGGCCTTTCGCTGCACCCGGAGTCTGCCACAGCCTTGCAGGCGCTCAGGGATAATCGCCGGCAGATCACCGTCACTTCCGAAGGAGAACCGGCGTCATATACCTATCTGTCTCTTTCGGCCGTCGAAAACACCGGCTGGAAGGTCGTCGTTGAACGGGAGCAAAAAGATATTCTGCACTCGGCCTACCGGTATTTCATCGAAATCGCCGTGATGGGCTTTCTGTTATTCGCCTGTCTGAGCGTTTTTCTCATTTACCTGCGCAAGGTTTTTCTTTTGAGGCAAGCCCGGAACCTGCTCGATGCGGAAGTCAAACTCAGGCAAAGCGAACACCGGTTGAACGAACTCTTTGAGAATATGAGCAGCGGTGTGGCTATATTTGGAGCCAGGGCGGACGGGCAGGACTTTGTGTTCAAAGAAATCAATCAGGCGGCGCTCTCCTCCGAGCGGCTCGTCCGTCAGGATGTCATCGGCCAATCCGTCTGTGACGTCTTTGAGGGTGTGCGGGAATTCGGCTTGTTTGATCTCTTGCACCGGGTCTGGCAAACCGGTGAGTCCGAATATCTACAAGCCCGCTATTATCGGAAAGACCGGCGCCGGAGCTGGAAACAAAATTCCGTCTACCGGCTCCCCACAGGGGACGTCGTGATCATCTTCAACGACATCAGCAAAAAAAAGCGTGCCGAAGAAACGCTCAAACGCTCCGAGGAAACATTTGCCAAGGTGTTTAAGGCCAATCCGGCCGCCATCGCCATTTGCCGCCAGCACGACGGCTGTATCCTGGATGTTAATGTCGCGTTTGAAAACCTGATCGGTTACCGGCGCGAAGAGCTCATTGGCCAGAACGCCACGTCTCTGGGGCTGTGGGCGGACGCGAGCGAAAGGAATGTCGTGATGCAGGCGCTGTCCGGGCAATCATCTATCGCCGACCGGGAAGTCAGGCTGCTGACCAAAAATGGTAAAACACTGATTGCAAACTATTCCGCGGAATCCGTCAAACTGGCGACGGAGTCGTGTCTTTTGTCCATTATTGTCGACGTCACGGCAGCTAGGCAGGCGGAGGAGGAAAGGCGAAAGCTTGAACGGCAGCTCTATGAGTCTCAGAAAATGCAAGCGATCGGAACGCTGGCCGGGGGTATCGCGCACGATTTCAACAATATCCTGGGCGCGATTATCGGCTATGCGGAAATGGCCGCCTTACAGCCGGATCCGAAGAAAATGGGGCGCTATATGGATCAGATTCTGGCTGCGGGTATGCGCGCCAAAGACCTGGTGTCCCAAATCCTGACTTTCAGCCGTCATTCCGAACGCGATAAAAAACCGATGGACTTGAAAATCATTGCCAAGGAAACCCTTCGGCTGCTGCGCTCGACCCTGCCTGCAAGCATCGAAATCCGCCAGGCTATCGAAAATATTCCGCACACGATTGACGGCGATCCCACGCAGATGCATCAGATTATCATGAATATCTGCACCAACGCCGCCCACGCCATGGGCGAAAAAGGCGGTGTGCTGAATTTCAGCCTGACGGGGGAAGAACTGTCTTTGTCGCAAGCTGACGATCTGCAATTGAAACCCGGAAGTTATGTGCGGCTGAGCATCTCCGATACCGGCTGCGGCATTGATCCGGGTGTTATCGACCGCATTTTTGATCCTTTCTTCACGACCAAGAAAATCGGCGAAGGGACGGGATTGGGCTTGGCCGTCGTTTACGGCATCGTGAAAAATCATGAAGGCCATGTACAGGTCAAAAGCGAACCGCGCCGGGGCGCGTCCTTTGACATTTATCTGCCGCGTCTGGAGGGAAATCATGCGGTCGTATCGGATGTCGCAGGCATGGAGCCGATTGCCGGCGGCCGGGAAAGCATTCTTTTTGTTGATGATGAAAAAACGCTGGTCGATCTGGCTCATCGTAATTTGTCCGCGCTGGGGTATCGCGTGACCGCCTGCTCGGACAGTCAGGAAGCCTTAAAAATTTTCCAATCCGATCCCGACGGTTTTGACCTGATCATCACCGACATGACCATGCCCAAAATTTCCGGCAGCGAACTGACCCGTCAGATCGCCTGCCTGCGTCCCGCTCAGCCGGTTATTCTCTGCACCGGCTTCAGCGAGTATATCAATCCGGAAAAAGCCGCCCAAATGGGCATTAAAGATTTTATTCTGAAACCCCTGTCCCGTAAAACACTGGCCTTGGCCGTGCGAAAAGCCCTTGACGATCCTGCCGTCAGCATCCCCCGGCGCGCCGAACATCACTCCTGACCGTGGTTTCTTGATGCCCCGGTCACTCCCGGCATTGACGAGCGTCCGGGAAGTGCTTGACAAGGAATGGCTGCATCATTAAAGTAATGCAAGTTATGTCCGATACTACCGTATTACCAGCATAAGGAGAACAGGCATGGATAAAGCATCCGTTAATCAGCAAGCCGGTGAGTGGTCCGAGTGGCAGAAGAATCTCAATGAGTACCTTGTGGATGCCTCCCAGCGATGGGTTATTTTAACAGACATTCTCCGCAAGCGAGGCAATAACTACATCCGGCATATCCGCAACGGCCAGCCGCCTGTTCTGACCTTCAACTACGAAATGATTCTCAACGCAAAAAATTTTGAACGCCCCTGCAATTACGCGCTGGTTCGCATCTCCGATCGACGCCACGATGATGAGGACGCGCCCGATCAACAGAACCGCCGCCACAAAAGCAAGGAACGCCTCGTCAAACCGAAAAGACCGATTGTCATCGTTGATCCGCGCGCCGGACACGGCCCGGGCATCGGGGGATCGAAGCGCGACTCCGAAATCGGCATGGCTCTGGAACACGGCCATCCGGTTTACTTCATTTTGTTTTACACGGAACCCATTCCCGGCCAAACCATGCCCGATGTCATTACGGCCATGGAAAAATTCATGGAAAAAATTGTGGAGCTTCACCCTCATGCCGACGCGCCGGCCATTATGGGCAATTGCCAGGCCGGTTGGGCGGCGGCTCTGGTTTGCGCCGAACGTCCCGATGTAACCGGACCGCTGGTATTAAGCGGCGCACCCTTATCCTACTGGAGCGGTGTGGCGGGCGTCAATCCGATGCGCTACAAAGGCGGTCTGGTGGGCGGTGTCTGGATTAACTCCTTTTTAAGCGACCTGGGCAACGGCGCTTTCGACGGCGCGAATCTCGTCTCGAACTTTGAAACGCTCAATCCCGCCAATACACTCTGGGCCAAGCAGTACAATGTTTACTCCCATTTGGACACGGAAGAAGGACGTTTTCTCGATTTTGAACGCTGGTGGGGCGGCTTTTTCATGCTGACCGGTGATGAAATCCACTACATCGTCCGCAATCTTTTTGTCGGCAACAAGCTGGAACGAGGCGAGCTCGAGCTGCGCGAAGGCCAGAAGATCAGTCTCAAAAAGATTGAAAGTCCGATTCTTGTTTTCGCGTCGATGGGCGACAACATCACGCCGGCTCAGCAGGCGCTCAACTGGATTCCCCGCGTTTACTCCTCCGTGGAAGACATCAAGCGCCACGGTCAGGTCATCGTCTATATCGTCCACAAAGACATCGGCCATCTGGGTATTTTCGTCGCCGGCTCCATTGCCAAAAAAGAGCATAAAGAGATCATCGGTAATTTCGACATGATCGATTTCCTGCAGCCCGGCCTGTACGAAATGGTGATTGAAGGAGACGTTCGCAGCGAAAAGTTCAGTACCCGGTTCGAACCGCGCACCTTTGCCGACATTGCCGCCTATGACGACGGCACGGCGGATGAAACGGATTTCGGCGTGGTGGCCAAAGTGTCGGAAGCCAACGACAACGCGTATCAATTGTATGCGCGGCCGTGGGTCAAATTAATGACGACGGAACTGTCTGCGGAAATCCTTCGCTACCTGCATCCGCTGCGCCTACAGCGTTATATCTTTGCTGACGCCAATCCCATGATGCGGCCCGTAAAAAATATTGCGTCCATTGTCCGGCAGAACCGGAAACCCGCGGCGCCGGATAACCCTTTTACCGCCATGGAAAAAGCCGTTTCCGAGTACATCGACGGCGTACTGGATATTTACCGCGATCACCGTGATCGCAAGTCGGAGGCCTTGTTCCAGATGATTTACGGCAGCGGCCTGCTCCGGAGTTTCTTTCCGGCACTCAAGGAAGAAGAAGCCGTCGCAGAGGTTCCGGAACATGAGCGTCCCGATTACGACAAAAGGCTGGCTGCGATGGAAACGGGTGGTCATGCCGCAGGCTTGATCCGCGTCTATATGGCCATTGCCCGGATCGGGCAGAATGTAAAGCGACGTCATTTTGAAATGGCCAACGAAATTGCCAAGACGCATAAGGTTCTTAATAAAATAAGCCCAGTGCAATTTAAAAAGATTCTGCATGAGCAAACCGCCATCCTTCAGGCCAACGAAGGAAAGGCGATCAGTGCCCTGTCCGTTCTGATCAAAGATAAGGACGACCGGATGGAAGCCTTGAGTATCGCCCGGAGGCTCTGCCTGGTAGACGGCGTGTATAACGACGCCGAAAAGGAAATGCTGGAAAAAATAAAAAAAGGGTTGAAGCTTTAAAGTGTATACAAACAAAACATTCTAATTTTCAAAAAAGGCGGTTTTAAAACCGCCTTTTTTATGGGTCGTCAATCGAGGATCTGCTGTCGTGTCAAATATTTTGGAATTTCAGAAATTTGCGACGCCAGACCGGCTCTCAGCAGATGGCCGGGCAGGGGGGTGCCTGCCATCTTCTCTGCCAGGCGGGCGCACTCCAGAAGTTTTTCCAGATCGATGCCCGTTTTGATGCCCATTTCTTCGAACAGATGAACCAGATCTTCCGTCGGAACGTTCCAGTAACCGAAATCCAGGCGCAAGACGCCATAGGGTGTTGTGCTCATGCCGCAAAGCGATGTGTCGAAAATGCGGATGCCCGCTTCGTATGCAGCGATACAATTGGCAACGGCGGCGCCGCGGGTGTTGTGAAAATGAACGGCCAGATTCACATCAAGCTGCAAATCCAGAAGGGTGCGGAGGGTTGCCTTCACCGTTTTGGGATTGGCCATTCCGGTGGAATCCACCAGAACAATTTCGGATGCGCCCATGTAACCCAGTTTTAGTAAAAGTTGCGCGACATCCTGCGGGCTGATGGCGCCCGTGTAAGGGCAACCGAAAGCAGTCATGATATAAACCCGGGTACTGCGGGAATTTTTCACCGCTGTATCTAAAATGGCGGGCAGCATCTTATTTAAACTTTCCTTGAGCGTTCGGCCGAGATTCAATTTATTGAATGTATCGCTTGCGGCAAGCAATACCAGGATCTCATCGATTTGTGTGATCACGGCGCGGCGACAGCCTATTTCATTGGGGACAAGACCGACATAGGTTACATCCGGTTTTTTGATAATGCCTTCAATGAGTTTTTCGGCGTCATAGCCTTCGGGCATCAGACGGGGATGCGTGAAGGCCGCGCATTCGATTTTCTGAAGGCCGGTTTCTGATAATTTGTTGATGTATTTGATTTTGTCAGCCGTGGATAGCCCTTCGCAGGCTTCCGGCAGGCCATCTCGGGGAGAGACTTCCACAATCGTGACCTGGACATCTTTCTTTTTAGTGGTTCTAACGACCTGTTTTACGTTGCTGGGCATTATTCTTTCATCCGAAAAATGAATTTCCTGTACTGCAATGCATAAGTCATTCCAACCATGAAGAAAAAATGATTTATCCCAGGCCGTATTCTTTTAATTTCAGATAAAAAGTGCGCCGGCTGATGCCTAACATCTTGATGGCTTGAGATTTGTTGGACGCAACGGATAAAACCTCCCCGATCAGGTTTCGCTCCAGCTCGCATACAGCTTGGATCAGGTTGTATGACCCGGGTGCCTCAAAATCAGCGGCTCTTTGTGCTTCAGGCACATCCGCGTTTTGTGAAAAAAGAAAATTGGGCAGGGAACCGGGATCAATGACCGGCGATTGGGACATATTCATTGCGTAACTCACCACTCCTTTGAGTTCCCGGACATTGCCCGGCCAGTGATACACCTGCAGCATCTTGAGAGCCGTAGGAGAAAATCTCCACTTCTGCTTTTGCGCCCCACCGGTTTGCTTTAAAAAATGATCCACCAAAAGGCGGATATCTCCGCTGCGCTCCCTAAGCGGCGGTAAGTAGATTGTAAACGTATTGAGTCGGAAAAACAGATCTTCGCGGAATTTTTTCTGTTCGATAAGATCTGCCGGATCCTGATTGGTGGAAGAAATAATCCGCACATCCACCTTAATATTCTTTGTGCCTCCGACTCTTTTAAAAACACCGGATTCAAGCACGCGCAGCAACTTAGACTGAACCGGCAAAGACGAATCGCCGATTTCATCGAGCAGAATCGTCCCTTCGTGTGCTTCGTCAAAATACCCTTTGCGTCCTTCCGTGCGCGCACCGGTAAACGCGCCTTTTTCGTAACCGAAAAGCTCGCTTTCAATGAGACTGTCGGGAATGGCTGCGCAATTGACGTCCACCAGCGGCTTGTCCTTGCGCCGGCTGGTTTGATGAATGGCGCGTGCCAGAATTTCCTTGCCCGTTCCGCTTTCGCCAATGATGAGAACGGAAATATCGGATTTTGCCGCCCGTTGCGCGGCGATCAATGCCTTGTGGAACGTAATGTCGGCGCCGATCAGCTCGTCAAATGCCGCGCCCAGTGTCTCCGTCGGAACTGCCTTTTGGGAGCTGAAAGGATTACCTGTTTTAGCGCCGGGTATGCCCGTTTGTGACTCTTTATCCTTGACCAGAAGCAGATACCTGCCTTGCTTGGCTCCGGTGTTGTCTAACAAATATACAAATACGGCCAGCGGTGTCTTTCGCCGGATCAGCGTAATAATCTGGGGCGAGATGATGCGGTCGCCTTGCTTTTTCAGATTCAGCGCCGCCAGCGCGCCCCTGAATATCTCGGGTCGGTGGGGAAAATCAAACAGGGCTCCAAAAGGCTGATTATAGAACTCAACATCATTCTGCTCCGATAAAACCGCTGCTGCATCAGACATTTCCATCACAGCCGCCTGCAAAAAAGAAGTCATGTCTTTCATACCCCAATATGTATACAATAAATACACTCCTGTCAAACACAATATAAATAGCAGGCCTGGACCCTGCGCGCGTATCGGCCGGTTCGTAATTGAAAGATGTTATTGAGAATTAAGGGGTATTCCCATCTTATGCCTACAAACAACAAGTGAAAAAACTTTTCTGGTATGCTATTTGCTCTCCGTAGAGCAGAATGATCCCGACCAGTTTTTTGCTGTTCCCTGACCCGGATGCAAACGAGACTTGGACATGAAATGTATTTTATTCGGATTCGACTGCCAGATGGAGCTATTTTCAGCATTAAAAAACAATCTTGCATTAAGGAGTTCATATGAAAAACACAACAAAGATTTCAGGCGATCCCATCAAAATTCAGGATAATACGTTCCGTGACGGCCATCAGTCGATTTATGCGACAAGAATGAAAACGGAAGACATGATTCCGATTGCGGAAGAAATGGATAATTGCGGTTATTGGGCAATGGAAGTATGGGGAGGCGCAACCTTTGATACGATGCATCGCTTTCTGAATGAGGATCCCTGGATGAGACCCAGAGTTCTTAAAAAGTATGTCAAGAAAACCCCCTTTACCATGCTGCTGCGCGGACAAAACCTGGTCGGATATCGTCATTACGCCGATGATGTGGTGCGTGCTTTCGTCGACAAGTCCTGCGAGGTCGGAATTGACATTTTCCGCTGTTTTGATGCGCTCAACGATTTCCGCAACATCGAAACTTGCGTGGAAAGAATCAAAGCCAACGGCAAGCATTTTGAAGGGACGGTTTGTTATTCGCTGACGGAAAGCCGTCTGGGCGGGGAAATATACACACTCGATTTCTTCGTGGCAAAAGCCAAAGAACTTGAAAACATGGGCGCGGATACCATCTGTATCAAAGACATGGCCGGACTGCTTTCTCCCTATGATGCCTTCGATCTGTTCACCGCATTAAAAAAGGAGATTAAAGTCCCGCTTCATCTGCACACGCACTATACCAGCGGCATGGGCAGCATGTCCTACTTGAAAGCCATAGAGGCCGGCGTCGATATTATCGACACCTGTCTTGCGCCATTTGCGCTCAGAACGTCGATGCCCGCCACCGAACCCATCGTGGCGGCGCTTCAGGGAACCCCCAGAGATTCGGGAATTAATCTGTATAAGCTTCTGGAATTAAGTGAGCATTTGGAAAATATTGCGCCTAAATATAAACACCTTTTAGCGGATCATAGACTCTCGATTATTGACAACGGTGTCTTGGCTCATCAGATTCCAGGCGGGATGATTTCCAACTTAACCAGTCAACTCAAAGAAATGAATGCATTGGATCGACTGGGTGAGATCTATAAAGAAGTGGTACAGACGCGCAAGGACATGGGTTATCCGCCTCTGGTGACACCGGCATCGCAAATTATCGGATCACAGGCTGTATTGAATGTTCTGTTTGGCCGCTATGTCAGAATATCCAATCAGCTTAAGGACCTCGTTTTGGGATTGTATGGTAAAACCCCCGCACCGATTGATAAGGATCTGACCGCAAAAATACTCAAAAATTATAAACGCGGACAGACGCCGATCACAGGCCGACCGGCCGATGAGCTGCCGCCGGAAATTGAGGAAGCGAAAAAAACGATCGGCCATCTGGCGCGAACGGATGAAGACCTGTTGGGCTGGATTTTATTCCCCCAGACCATGGAAAAGTATCTGCAGGCAAAGTATGAACACGATACGCCGGCCAGTCCGGCGGCAAATGATTGATGAAAGATAAAGGAGGCTATGGGCGAATGAATAACGGCTGCATCGAAAAATTTCCGCGTGGTGTTGAGTTGCTGCACGATCCGAGTCTGAATAAGGGAACGGCCTTTACCGCCGCCGAACGCGATGCGCTGGGCCTGCACGGGTTGCTTCCGCCGCGCATTTCGTCCCAGCAACAACAGGTTCAACACGTGATCAATAATGTTCGCCGCAAGCCCAACAACTTGGAGAAGTACCTTTATCTGATCGGTTTGCAGGATCGCAATGAGCAGCTGTTTTATAAAGCACTCGTTGACAACCTGGAGGAACTCAGTCCGATCATCTACACGCCGACCGTGGGATTGGCCTGCCAGGAATACAGTCATATTTACCGTCGTCCCCGTGGGTTGTCCATTACCCGATACGATCGCGGCCGCATTAAAGAGGTTCTGCAAAATTGGCCCTGCAAGGATGTCCGTGTCATCGTGGTAACCGATGGCGAGCGCATCTTGGGACTGGGCGATCTTGGTTCTAACGGCATGGGGATCCCCGTTGGAAAATTGTCGCTTTATACCGCCTGCGCGGGCATTGACCCTGCGGCATGCCTCCCCATTATGATCGATGTCGGTACAAACAATAACGAACTGTGGAGTGATCCGCAATACATCGGTTTGCCGGAGCCCAGGCTCGAAGGTGAAGACTATGACGCGCTTATCGATGAGTTTATGGCGGCGGCGAGCGTTGTATTCCCCAACGTCATGATTCAACTGGAGGACTTTGGCAACAAGAATGCTTTCCGCCTGCTGGCCCGTTATCGCGATCAATACTGTATGTTCGACGACGACATCCAGGGCACCGCCGGTGTTACACTGGCCGGACTGTATTCCGCCCTGCGCATGATCGGTGGCAAAATGGCCGAGCAGCGGCTTGTGTTTTTAGGGGCAGGTGAAGCGGCGCTCGGTATCGGGACCCTGGTGGTCTCTGCAATGGTCCAGCAGGGCCTCTCCGAAGAAGAGGCCCTCGAACGCTGCTGGTTTGTCGATTCCAAAGGGCTTGTCGTGGAGAGCCGGACAGATCTGGTCCAACACAAACAGCACTTTGCCCATGATTTTCCCTTTCATCGGGATCTTCTTGAAGTGGTCGAAGCCGTCAAGCCAACGGCCATCATCGGGGCTTCGGGACAACCCGCGACCTTTACCCCGGAGATTTTGAAGGCGATGGCGCGTCTGAACGAGCGTCCGATTGTCTTTGCGCTTTCCAATCCAACCTCCCAGGCGGAATGCACGGCCGAAGAAGCCTATCATCACACGAAAGGGCGCGCCGTTTTTGCCAGCGGCAGTCCGTTTCCTAAAGTCGAGATGGAGGGGCAAACTTTTGTGCCGGGGCAGGCCAACAATGTTTACATCTTTCCCGGCGTGGGGTTAGGCATAATGGCATCGGAAGCAACCCGCGTGACGGAAGAGATGTTTTCCGCGGCGGCCAAATGTCTGGATGAACAGGTATCGAAAGAGGATTTTGAAAAGGGACGGATTTTCCCATCGTTGACACGCATCCGCGATGTTTCGGCCGCGATCGCGCTGGCCGTCGCCAAGGTCGTATTTGCCGGAAAACTGACCGCAATGAAGGAACCATCCAATTTACCCGGTTACATCAAGTCAAAGATGTACGACCCGGCCTATCAGCCGTATAAATGATAAAAAATTGTGGTTAAATAAAACAGGGAGATGTATAAAGAAACGCCATTGATTACAGGCGCGTGGTTACCAAAATCTTGATGGTTTCGAACGTCTCCTATTCCTATTATAATAAACCGTCTGGCGGTCTGAAAGGATTAAATAGAATTAAGTAAGAAATTTCATGAGGGGTGTGAATTTATGGAAAATGTAGTTTTTATCAGTTGTGCACGTACGCCCATCGGCGCGTACGGCGGCGCGCTCAGGGATGTTCCGATTTACCGACTGGGCAGCCTGGTTCTGCAGGAAGCCGTCAAAAAAGCCAAGGTCGATCCGGCTATGATTGATGATGTCATCATGGGATCGGCCTACCAGAACGGCGAATGCGCCAACGGCGCACGTATGGCGGTGCTTGATGCGGGCTGGGTGGACACCGTGCCCGGCGTCATGCTGGATCGGCGCTGCTGTTCGGGACTGGAGTCTATTTTTTACGGGGCCATGAAAATTCAGACCGGCAATGCCGATCTGATCATCGCAGGCGGCATGGAATCGATGAGTCAGAGCGAGCTGTACATTCCCGGCGACGTGAAATGGGGACTGGGCGGCAAGAATCACGAAAAGTACGGATTCATGCCCCGCGGACACGGCGCGCTTGCCATGTGGGGTATTCCCTTTTATGACCGCATTCAGCGCGGACGCGTCATGAGCCAGCCCATCGCGCGCTACGGCGAACTAAGCTCCATGATGACCTGGGCGGAAGCCGCAGCCAAAAAAGAAAAGATCACCCGTGAAGAGGCGGACCGCTGGGCGCTACGCTCACATCAGAGGGCCATCGCCGCTCAGGATGCGGGAAAGTTTGTCGATGAGATTGTCCCGATTCCGACCGGCAAAGACAAAAACGGCGAAACGATTTATTTGAAAACCGATGAAGGCCCGCGCCGTGAAACCACGCTCGAACGCCTGGCCAAACTTAAAGCCGTTTATAAAGACGGTGTTTGTACGGCGGGCAATTCGTCATCCGAAAACGACGGCGCGGCGGTGGTCGTCATGGCCTCCGAGAAGAAAGCCAAGGAACTGGGCGTAAAGCCGCTGGCCTATTTCCGCTCCTGCGCGGTGGCGGCCACCGACCCGACACTCACCTATCCTGCCGTTCCCGCTTCGGTCGAAAAAGCGCTGAAAAAAATCAACGCGACGATTGATCAGATCGATTTGATTGAAGTGCAGGAAGCCTTTGCCGTTCAGTGTCTCGCGGACGCAAGACTCTCCGGTCTTTCCGACGAACAGATGGACGCCAAAGTCAACATCAACGGGTCGGGCATTTCACTGGGACATCCCATCGGAGCGACCGGCACGATGCGCCTCACGACGCTGATTAACGAAATGGTCCGTAGCGACAAACGTTTTGGCCTGGAAACCATCTGCGGAGGTGGTGGACAGGGGATTTGTATGGTCATCGAGAGGAAATAGTTTTAGCATAAGAAACTACATTTACATTCATTAAAAGCCGGGAGGATAAAAGAATATGGATTTTGCATTAACAGAAGAACAAACAATGATTCAGGATACGGCGAGAAGCTTTGCCGAAAAAGAAATCGCGCCGCATGTGGAAGAAGACGAGAAAAATCACTTCTGGCGCAAGGAAATTTTTCAGAAGATGGCGGATCTCGGATTTTTCGGTTTCTCCATCGACGAACAATACGGCGGAAACGGCATGGGCTTTCTGGAAGGCGCGCTGGCCATCGAGCAGGTCGCCAAGGTGCACACCTCCTGGCGCATGGCCTTCAACATGCAGTGCTGGGGTCCGGCGCTGACCATTCAGAAATTCGGCACGGAAGAGCAGAAGCAGCATTACATTCCCAAGTTTGTCAGCGGCGAATACATCGGCAGCTTTGCCATGACTGAACCGGACATCGGATCGGATGTCGCTTCCATGAAATGCCGCGCCGAAGACAAGGGCGATTACTATCTGTTAAACGGCAACAAAATGTGGATCACCAACGGCACAGTCTGCAATCACGGCCTGCTGTATGTTAAAACGGATAAAGACGCGGGGGCCAACGGCGTAAGTTGCTTTATTATGGACTACAGCCTTCCCGGTATTACGCGTAAAGCCATTCATGATAAAGTCGGCCTGTGGGCATCCGACACGGCGGAATTGACCTTTGAAGATGTGAAAGTTCCCAAAAGTCTTTTACTGGGAAAACTCAACCGCGGATTCCAGATGTGCATGACACAGCTCAACTCCACCCGTCTGGGTTGCTCCGCAGGCGCTCTGGGGCTTTCCGGCGCGATTCTCGACGCTTCGGCCAAATACGCGACGGAACGTTGCCAGTTCGGTCAGCCGATCGGCAAATATCAGCTCATCCAACAGCAGATTGCCGACATGAAAATGGGTCATGCAGCAACCCAGGCGCTGGTTTATAAAGCAGCGTGGCTCAAGGATAAGGGGCTTCCCAATGTCATGGAGACCTCCATGTCTAAACTCTACGGCGCGAAAGCCGTCGTCCACGACGCCAATGAGTGCATGAAGCTTTACGGTTCCTTCGGATATTCCGACGAGTATCCCTGCGGCCGCTTCCTCAGAGACTCCAAACAGTTTGAAACACTGGAAGGAACGTCCAATATGCACACCATGATTGTTGCCAACGCGGCGATGGGATTTGCGCCGAACCGGGCATAAGCGGGTTATCCGATTACTAACAGAACAATGGGATGCATCCCCTTGTTCTAAAGGGAGCAAGGCATGAAACAGTATTTTGAAAAAATGGATCCGTTGGGGAAGCCGCTATCCGCCAAACAGATGGAAAGCATGCAGGAAAACGGCGCGAAGCTCGAAGAAATCATGAAAACAATCGATGCGGAAGTCGACCGCATCAAAAACGTCGGCGTTCCTTTAAAAACGCTGCATGAGCGCGGCGAGATGAGCGTATGGGAACGCATCGACTACCTGGTCGATCCCGGCACTTTCTGCCCGTTGCACAGCATCTTCGATCCGGAAAATGAAGAATCCGGCAGCACGGGTGTGGTCGATGGTCTGGCACGCATCAACGGTAAATGGTGCGCGCTTATCGGCTTCAACAACAAATGGATGGCGGGCGCCTGGATTGCAGGCCAGCCGGACAACAACCTGCGCGTCACAGACATTGCCAAGATCCTGCACATTCCGCTCGTATGGCTGGTTAACTGCTCCGGCGTGAAACTGCCGGAACAGGAAAAAATGTACGCCAACCGCCAGGGGCAGGGCACTTGCTTTTTCCGCCACGCGGAGCTTGAACAAATGGGCATTCCCATTATCGCCGGGATTTACGGCACCAACCCCGCAGGCGGCGGTTATCAATCGATCAGCCCCACCATTCTGCTTGCGCACAAGAAAGCCAACATGGCTGTGGGCGGCGGCGGGATCGTGAGCGGCATGTCACCCAAAGGGTCGTTTGATGAAGCGGGCGCGGAAGAGATCATCAACGCCACAAGGCATTTCAAATCCGTTCCGCCCGGCAGTGTGAAAGTCCATTACGACGTCACCGGATTTTTCCGTGCGGTCTTTGATGAAGAAAAACAAGTGCTCGACGCCATTAAAGATTACATGGACGATCTGCCCGCCTACAATCCGCGCTTTTTCCGCGTGGCCCAGCCTGCCGACCCGGCCTATTCTCCGGCGGAAATCGCCTCTATCATTCCGGTGAACAAGAAGCGTGTTTATGATTTTGAGCAGGTGCTGGCCAGACTCGTGGACGGTTCGGAGCATCTGGAATTCCGACCGGGCTTCGGACCGGAAATCTATTCAGGACTTGTGAAGGTGGATGGTTATCTGATGGGTGTGATCGGCAACCGACAAGGCGCCTTTCCGAACTATCCCGAGTACACCAACGAATATATGGGCGTGGGCGGCAAGCTTTACCGGCAGGGCCTGATTAAGATGAGCGAGTTCGTCACCCTGTGTTCGCGCGATAAAGTGCCGATGATCTGGTTTCAGGACACTTCCGGCATTGACGTGGGCGACACGTCGGAAAAGGCGGAACTCCTCGGCTTGGGTCAGTCGCTGATTTACTCGATTGAAAATTCAAAACTGCCGATGATGCTGGTCGTCTTGCGCAAAGGCACAGCCGCCGCCCATTACGTATTGGGCGGTCCCACCGCCAACAACAACAATGCTTTTTCTCTGGGCACCGCCACCACTGAAATCAACGTGATGCATGGAGAAACAGCCGCAGCAGCCAGTTACGCACGCCGGTTGGTCAAGGAAAAAGACGCGGGCAAACCGCTTGGCCCCATCATCGACAAGATGAACGAGATGGTCAAGCACTATGATGATACATCAGGTCCCATATTTTGCGCGAAGAAGGGCTTTGTCGATGAAATCGTCCGCTACCATGAATTAAGAAACTATCTGGTGGGATTTGCCAACTGCGCCTATCAGAATCCCCGCGCCATCTGCCCGCAGCATCAATTGATTCTCCCCCGGATCATCCGCTCGCAGATTGTGAAGGGACTGGACAGACCGAAGTAAAAAAAGGGCAAGGGATTCAAGGTCAAAGTGAGAAAATAAGTAAAAGGGCAGGGTTATCTACTGCCCTTTTACTTATTGACAAATTTATAGCCGTATGGCAGGTTTAGGCCGAGCGGTTAGTCCGTCGTAGGTTGTTCGAGGTGTTCCCATCCATCGGTTGGCAAAAGCTTCGGCGCAAAAAATCTATGAGGCACGCTCTTTTTTATTTGTCCGGCAGATAAACAGAACAATATTTAATTTTTTCACTGACGACTTCATACCACGTTTCTTTCCGTCGCTCGTACTTTTCAAAAACTGCATACGAAAACAAATCCACTGCCTGTAATGCAAAGTGCACTTTTGAATCTGCATGGTAAATATTTAAAGGAACCGCCGGATCAATTCTTGATTCGAGTTGCCTGCGAAGGTAGCCGTTGAATTCCACAATTTCAGGCCTGCTTTTTGATTTATCAATCGTCAACTCTACCTTCATTTCAGCATTTTCGTAAGGAATTTGATCAAGGACAGTTCTGGCTATGAAGTTATAGACACGGGATTTTTCTTTCATCAGATATGAGAATATCCTTCGCTTGTTAAGAACGAGTGCATAAATAGAAAAATCAAGATCCTTGATCTGATGATAAAAATATTCTTTAACTTCATTGGTTGTTTTTGTGCCTTTCAGTTCGTCAACCATCCTTTTACGTTTGTTTTTCGGGTTAAGTTTTCTTCTTAATGTTTTCTTAACGCCGTTGATTAACTTTCTGTTGGCATCGTGCCCTTTGACGGCGAGGATCGTTACAACAAAAACCTTTGATGGCTTCTTGTTGACAAAATCGAATCCCAAATCACCGCTTTCATCAAGATAGAGATACAACATTCGTTATTTACCTTTAGCTCCTGTTAACTCTTAATGATCCCCGCTTCCTGAAAGCTCAGATGGCCGCGACGGGAAACGATAATGTGATCCAGAACGCGAATGCCTAGAATATTTCCCGCCTCCGTCAATTGTTCATGCATTCGCAAGTCGGCGTCACTGGGTTGAAGGTCACCGGATGGGTGATTATGGACAAAGATCACTGCTGCCGCACGATCAAGAATTACGTCGGCAAACACCTCACGTGGATGCACAGGACTCATGTTAAGCAACCCGATGGTGACAATCCGTTTTTCAATGACTTCATTCGCGCCGTTTAGCGAAAGGCACAAGAAATGTTCTTGCCGCTTTTCAATTAGATCGGAAACCAGCGGCAGAACATCCTGTGCGCGATTGATCTTGACTGTTTCTTTTAGCAAGTGTCTGCGCGCCAGTTCAAAGGCGGAAAGAATCTGGGCTGATTTGGCAAGGCCCATTCCCGGCACGTCCAGCAAATCCGCAAGGGTAAGATTTTGCTGCTTCTCACGGATCAGCACCGCCACCTGTTTGGCAATCGCCCGCACGTCGCGCCCGGCTGTGCCCATGCCCAGGATTGCCTGCACCAGTTCCTCATCGGTCAGCGCCGCAGCGCCCTTCTCCTGTAACTTTTCACGCGGACGGCTATGCGCAGGCAGATCCTTAATTGTTTTCATCAGTATTCCTCCAATGACAGACGGCTAACGCAAATTAGATATTAATGGTTTCCGTTTTCACATTTGTCATTCCGGCGCAGGCCGGAATCCAGCATTATTATAACTGGTTCCCGGCCTGCGCCGGGAAGACATCTGGTCTTCGGACCGAACTGCAAATATCAAGACCAGTATTGGACTATTAAGAATTAAAATTCTGGAAAACGCCGTCATAAAAGCGTATTCTCTAAGTAATGTCAATGAGATATTGATTAATGGCTTCATCATTTTTCTTGACACAGATTGGGCATAAACCTATACTCGCCGCGCAAAACTTTTTGTCCATATTTCGTATATGACGTCTCAAGAAGAACAGGAGCTCAATCATTCATGCCCAAACTCGACTGGATCGGCAAAAAGGCTGTTGTCAATCATCACCGCGCCGTTCCCTTTCACTTGCTGAAGAACAACGATGAGCTTTCCGTGGGCGATCCCGGATCGGGCAACCTGCTGGTGCAGGGCGACAACCTGATCGCTCTCAAGGCCCTGCTGCCCTACTACGCCGGTCAGGTTAAGTGTGTATACATCGATCCTCCTTATAATACCGGAGTTGATGAACGAGGCGCGGACGGGAAACGAACCGGATGGGTTTATAACGACAACGTCAACAGTCCTGAAATCCGTGATTGGTTGCATCGTGTTGTAGGTCCAGAAGCCGAGGACTTGTCTCGACATGATAAATGGCTCTGTATGATGTACCCCCGTTTGTGTTTGCTTCACCAATTTATGCGTGAAGACGGTGTTATCTTTGCCAGCATTGACGAAGTTGAGTTTGCCAATCTGCGCCTTCTTTTCGACGAAATATTTGGAATTACCAATCGTGTTGGTATTATTATCTGGGATAATGCTACAGATAATAATCCAACTAACATCGCTATAGAACACGAGTATGTCCTATGTTATGCGAAAAACAAAACGCACCTTGATTCGGAATGGAAGTCTCAAAATTTAGAAGCCAAAGAGAAACTGCTGAAAATAGGGGATGAATTCGTAAAGCGTTTCCAAGATCAAAAAAAACGGCAGGAAGCATATACAAAGTGGTTTCGTGAAAACAAAAATCAGTTATGGCCATTCGAAGATTATAAGTTTATTGATGCAGGTGGCATCTATACAGGTATGCGTAGCGTCCATAACCCTGGCAAAGAGGGTTATCGATATGATGTAATTCATCCCGTTACCAAGAAAGCATGTAAAGAGCCAATGATGGGTTATCGCTTCCCGCCGGAAACCATGGACCGCCTTCTTACTGATTCCATTATGTCTTCAAAATGGCACTAATCCAAGGCCAATTGGTTAATTGGCGG
>CAZJMX010000016.1:0-98245 GCA_964547345.1 uncultured Smithella sp.
CCCGAGGTAACGCTAAACGACATTTACAGGGGTGTTGTTCCCTTTATCCTGCTGATGCTCGTGGCCGTGGCTATCTTTGCTATTTTCCCCGACATCTTAATGTGGCCGGTAAGGATGGCCGGGCTTGCGGGTGGTTAATGAGAGAAGGCTTTTTAGTTAACCCGGGGGGAGTTAAACTTAAACCCCAGCAACATATTTGTTCGATGCACAAAAGGAGATGAACATGGGATTTTTGGATAAATTAAAAAGTGTTTTTAAAAGCGACGATACAGAGAACGCTGCCAAGCTGATGATGATCGTCACGAAAATGATTGCCGACCCGAAAAGCGGAGGCGTGAAGGGGCTGGTAAAGTTATTTCAGGACAACGGCTTGGGTGAACAAATTAAATCGTGGGTGAGTACCGAAGACAACCTGCCGATTTCATCCGACCAAATCAAGAAAGTATTCGGCGGCGGACAACTGGTGCAGGACATCGCGCGCGCGCTTGGGGTATCTGAAGACGAGGCGGCAGGCAAATTGGCGGCTATGCTGCCCGATGTGATCGATAAGCTGACCATGCATGGGCAAATACCCGAAGGCGAGTTGCTGGAGCAGAGATTGAGTATCGTGAAGGGGGATGCCGCCTGGTGATGGTGAATGACAGGGATGCATCTTTTTTTGCGTGGGTTTGGTCTGTCAATAGAAACGATTGAAACAACTGCACGGGTCGTTTCAGTTCAGGCTTCATGGCCTCGCAGCCCGTTGCCGGGAGTCTCCGGCAGCGGCTGAAGCCTGAGCTCTCTAGTAAAGATAGACATCGCCGCCTAAAAATACCGGGCAACCGGATTTGTTTTCAGATGAAAAGGGAGGAAAGAGACTATGATCCCAAAGATACAAACTATTCTGTACGCAACCGACCTGAGCAAGAATTCAGCCTACGCTTTCCGCTACGCAGTCAACACGGCGCAGAAACACGACGCAGAAATCCATCTTCTCCACGTCATCGAGCCCCTTTCGCCGCAGGAGGAAGCGCTTGTCCTCGTGTACGTTGAAAAGGCGGAAATCGACCGGCGGCGTAAGGATGCAAAAGACAACCTGCGTCAACGAATTAAGGAACGCCTGAAACAATTTGCCGAAAGAGAACTCACGGATGATCCGTCGACCTTGAAGCGCGTCGTCGGGACCCATGTTGTCGAAGGCGACCCCGCAACAGAAATTCTGAATATGGCGGACAAGCTGGATTCCGACATCATCATCATGGGGACGCACGGGAAAGGGGTGCTCAGCCATGCCTTCCTCGGCAGCGTCTCCGAAAAGGTGCTCCGCCGAATCCGAAAACCGGTCTTCATCATCCCGCTCCCGAAAGAAGACACGGATATTACATTGGGACCGATTTAACCTTTTAAGGCAACCTGTTGTTTTTCGGAAGGCAAGCAAGAAGGCGGTCGGGGCGGGAGAGGATTGATCCCCGCCTTGTCGTCATAACCGGACAGGCATTCACGGCGGTACTCCCATCATAATAACACCCCGCATTAAAATGGGTGTCGCCCCGTTTAAGTCTTAAAATGTCAAATTTTACAAGTCTCTAATACTGTTATATATTTGACGTAGAATATTTAAGTATATTTAAGAACGAAAAACCCTATTTTTAACAGTTTTCTACCGCCAGATTTCCGCGAGAAAGAATACTTTCCTAAATTTTCCTAAAGATCTTTAAATGAGAATTAACCCCTTGCATAATCTACCTGAATCGGGACAAGGAAGCGCACTCGCTCTCCTAAACAGCCCAGTAGCTACCAAATCATCAATGACACTATTTTCTGCCTGTTTGGTGTCTTGGTTTAACCCAAATTGCCGAAGCCAATGGTCCAGAGAGTTTGGCTTGGTGTGATCTTTGAGAGATACCGCTTGCTGGCCTTGAATTATGTGTTTGCGATTTGATGCTTTAATATATGCCACTAAATCCAATTCGTTAAACCGCCCGCCGTAACGTAGAGTAATCATAATTTTCTCCGTTTTAATTACCATTCGCCTTTATCTTCAAGCCATTCTTGAAATTCTTGATAGACAACATATTCGTCATTATATACCATCCAATCATCACCATAAACGGCTCTCGCCCAACCTTCAAAACGAGCATCCTCTAATTTTTCATAATTCCTTTTTTCTGTTTCTTTCTCACGTTGCCTGTCTTTTATTTTGTGGCACTTACTACACACTACAATTAAATCTTCTGGCGGTTCGTTTTTAAAATGTTCGTAGGTTAAATGATGAACTTCAAGCTTTCTGGCGTATTTTGAAAAACCACACTTTTGACACTTACCAACGGATTCAATAAGCGCTTTACTTTTTTTCTTCCATTCTGGGGAATTAATATACTCCCTATACTTTTGTTCTTTGGTTTTTTCTGGTGTAACGTTACCAAATAAATCAACTGTAGACATAAAATTATCCTTTAGCAAATCCACACTGACAGATTTTTTATGCAACTTGTAATTTATTTTTCTTTAATTTCATTTTTTGTATCTGGCCATACAATTTTATGTATTCTTTCTTCAATGATAGCTGTAAATTCTAACGACCTATTAAATACCTCATCATAAATATTTTTAGGAACACCTAAATACTCTTTTTCGTATGGCTCTTTAAACATTTGGTGAATAATTTTATTTCTAATCGAATTTAGGCTTTGCAAATTATCAAATTCTTCTTTGGAAATCTGGCCCAAAACAAACAAAACTTTTAAAAGCATATTGAAAGGAATTTCATTGCTTATGTCCCAAATCTCGGCGTGTTTTTGTTTATAATGCTCGGCACCGATAAGCATAAACAACTCTTGGCATTTGATTTCTAACATTCCATGAAGCGTCTGCATCGCCTCAATATAATATCCTTCGTCGTAAGCCTTTTTAGCCCTATCGGGTGGCCATTCTTTCCACTTAATATATTCCAAAGTAATCCCCCTGTTGAGTTATCCACAGTGATTGAGTTGACAGATTTTTCTGATACGTTATAATTTTATCATAATCAATAATTAACTAAACAAAAATCTATGGGAGAGATATGTGTTGGCGCTTTAACTGCTTCATCGCCAAAAAAATTAAGAAGCGTCAGAATACAGTCTGTAGAAAATGGCTACGCGATTAATTCCGATTATAACAGCCGGGGGACTTTAATCGCTAATACTTTGCCAGAGGCATTAGAGTTAGCCAGAAAAGAATTGGAATAAAACTCTGCTCTACTATAAAAAAGTCCTTTGAAAATCCCTTTTGTGAACTGTAAGGGATTTTTCTTCCGCCATTCTTCCGCCAACATTTTCGCATAAAAAGAAAAAAGAGTTAGCAACTTAATGCTAACTCTTTGTTATTACTTGGTACCTGGGGAGAGAATTGAACTCTCACAACCACAAGGGTCGAGGGATTTTAAGTCCCTTGCGTCTACCAGTTCCGCCACCCAGGCCCAATGTAAAAATAACGGAAGAAACTTTGCGGCTTATATTATTTTTGGCCTGAGGTGTCAAGGATTTGATCGGCATCCCCGACTGTTTTACAACTATTTTTCCGAAGGTCGATCTTTCAGGCTTTGATCAGCATGGTCGCGGGATCCAAGAGCAATGCATCTTGCTTGGCGTCGGGCGACTGGCCTTTGAGTGCTTTGATGTAAACTTCCGGGCCTTTGGCGGCAAGCTGCACCAGTACGTCGAATAAATCCGCCACATGCAGAAATGATAAAGGCAGACCATTTTCCTGCGGCGGTTCATGGCGGTGCGTATGCACTGTAAACCAGATGCGCATGGCATATTTTCTGGCTATTTCCTTCAATTCCAGAAGCAGGCCGCGGCCGGATTCGTCAAACTTCAAGCCGTCGATAATCACGGTATGCGGCTTGAAAATATTCTGCTGCATTAAGTCCGACAGGCGTTCTTCCAGTTTGGGTGCGCTGAAACCTTCGACTTTGAAAGTCATGATGAAACGGTAACCCAGAACCTGTTCCCAATGCTGGCGGATTTCCGGGGATTCGTATTTATTGGCAATATCATGGAACAACTCGTGGTACCAGACATCCACTTTGCTCACGGCATCATTCAAACTCACATGTAAAACAGGCTGTTCATGCAGCATCGCATGCAGCGCCATCTGAACCAGAAGCGCCGTTTTTCCTACGCCGGCATAGGCCAGAACCGCCCCGAAACCGCCATTTGCCAATATATATTCATTGTCATATCCGAGATTAATCAGTGGATTGCGCTCAATGATTTCCGTTTTTATCATAATCATATCCTCATAAGGTAAATGGATGACATTGCCGTCCCGTCTTAAAGCTCTTCCAACTGCCATCGTTATTAATAAAAGCCTCGCGCCCCCTTCAGGGGTACAGCCTAATCGTCTACGACCTGTTTACGCTGCCGTCTTCTTGTTCTGCGCAGCTTCCAGAGCGATCTTTTCTGCAATCGACTGCGGAACCTGACGATACAGAGCAAATTCCATAGTGAACTGCGCCTTCCCCTGCGTAGATGAACGCAGGATGGTCGAAAACCCAAACATTTCCGCAAGCGGAACCTGCGCTTCGATCACGCACATCACGCCTTCGTCCTGTGAACCGATGATCATGCCGCGTCGCTGATTGAGCAATCCCATAGCAGATCCTTGAAATTCCGTCGGCGTCTCCACAACCACTTTCATGATCGGCTCATGGATGACCGGCTTGGCGCGCAGATAGGCTTCCCGAAATGCGCCGCGCGCGGCTGCCTGAAAGGCCATGTCCGAAGAATCCACCGCATGCGACCCGCCGTCGTTGATGACGACCTTGACGCCGGTGATCGGAAATTCCAGCTTCGGGCCTTTGGCCATGCTTTCCTTAAATCCTTTTTCGCAGGCGGAAATGTATTGCGTGGGAATTGAACCGCCGAATATTTTATTTTCAAAAACAAATTCCGCATCGCTGATCGGCTCCAGATAACCGGCAATTCGCCCGTACTGGCCGGAACCACCTGTTTGTTTTTTATGCGTGTAGTTAAAGTCGGCGTGCTGCGTGATGGTTTCACGATACGCCACACGCGGATTGCCGGTGGTCACTTCAGCGTTGTACTCCCGCTTCATGCGTTCTACATAGATATCCAAATGCAGCTCGCCCATGCCCTCAATGATGGTCTCATTGGTTTCGTGATCGACATAGGTCTTGAAGGTCGGATCCTCTTTGGAAAAACGGTTGAGCGCCTTGGACATGGACATTTGCGATTTGTTGTCCTTTGGCACAATCGCCAGAGAGATAACCGGTTTGGGCACAAACATGGACGTCATCGTCATATTGATTCCCGGTGAAACAAACGTGTCGCCGGAGGCGCATTCAATACCGAACAAGGCGCCGATGTAACCCGCACGCAGAAGATCGACATCCTCCATCTGATCGGCGTGCATCCGCACCACGCGGCCTACTTTGACTTTCTTGCCGTTTCGCACATTGATGATCGTTGTCCCTTTTTCAATGGTTCCTTGGTAAACCCGGATATAGGTGAGCTGGCCGTACTGGCCGTCTTCCAGTTTGAAGGCCAATGCGATAACCGGCTTTTCCGGATCGCCTTCGAGGATGACCGGCTCTTCATTTTTATCCATATCGAGCGCAATGTTTTCCACTTCCGACGGCACGGGCAGCAGATAGGTCACACCGTCCAGCATCGGCTGGACGCCTTTGTTCTTATAGGCCGAGCCCATGTAAACGGGCGTGATTTGGCGTTTGAGCGCTCCATTGCGGATGGCTGCATAAAGCATTTCCGGCGCAATTTCCTTTTCTTCGAGGATCGCTTCCGTCAGCTCATCGGAAAACAACGAGGCGGCGTCGATCAGTTCTTCCCGTTTGGCTTTGGCTTCCGCCAGAAGGTTTTGCGGAATGTCTTCAACCCGCAGGTTTTCGCCGTTGTCTCCGTCAAAATAAAGGGCTTTCATGGCAACCAGATCCACAACGCCCTGCAGGTCTATTTCCAGGCCGATGGGAATCTGCATGGCAACGGCATTATGCCCCAGCTTGGTTCGCAGTTGTTCGATCACGCGGAAGGGGTTGGCACCACTGCGATCGCATTTGTTGATGAAGGCGAGGCAGGGAACTTTATAACGCTTCATCTGCTGATCGACGGTGATGGATTGCGACTGGACGCCGCCGACGGAACACAAAACAAGAATCGCGCCGTCGAGCACGCGCAAGGATCTTTCCACTTCTATGGTAAAATCAACATGGCCGGGCGTGTCAATAATGTTGATCTCAAAACCTTTCCATTCGCAATACGTGGCCGCCGAGGCGATGGTGATGCCGCGTTCCTTTTCCAGCTCCATGGAATCCATTGTTGCACCCACGCCGTCTTTACCTTTGACGTCATGAATGGCGTGAATTCTTTTCGTGTAAAAAAGGATCCGCTCGCTTAGGGTAGTCTTGCCGGAATCGATGTGTGCACTGATTCCGATATTGCGTATTTTCTGATCGTCGAACTTCATTTACTTTCCTCTCACTCTAATTTTTTTGCCTGTTATTTCAACTATCCCTGTTTGTATAGCTTACAGGATAATTCGATTTACAAATGTCAATTCGTTTTGCTCTTGAAATTTGAGTCTTCTGATAAAAAAAACCCCGCATTTGGAAGAATCTCTGCCAGATGGGGGATTCACCGAAATCGATCCTGGTAAACAAGAGTCTGGCCTTCTATATACTTTGGACCATTTTGTCAAGCTAATATTTGATATTAACCACTTTTTTTGATTTCGGCCTGTTGATAATTTCCGTTTCTACCGATATAGTTCTATACCTATTTCGGCACAACATTTTAGAAAGTTTAGCGTGATGATAAAAATAAAAGGGAACATCGTCTGGGGCATTGCAATCACTGTTGTTTTTGCCGGTCTTCTGGCCGTGCGCCTGGGATATTTTAAAGACCCACCCCCGCCCCAACCCCCAAGTCAAAAGCCGGGAAGCGCACGGCCTTCTGAAACCTGGATGAATATCTATCAAAATAAACAGAAAATCGGGGTAATTCATCGTACATTCAACTCGTTGGAAAACGGACGGTATCAGACCGGGGAAAACGTCACCATGCAGATCAACACCATGGGCATTACGCAGGCGATTCACTTAGCAACGGAAACCCAGCTCAATCCAGACATGTCTTTTTCATCTTTTAATTTTGAGCTCAATTCCAGCTTGTTCCGTTTTGTCGCCCGCGGCTATGCCGGGAAGGATCAACTCATCATTTTCAGTGGACTTCCGCATGCCCAGACGAAAACGGTTCTCCCGATCAAGGATATTCCCCATATCAGCGGCAATATTTATGAGGCGGCGTTTCTGGGCGGTCTGGAAAAAGACAAAACCCGCGATTTCAGTATTTTCGATCCCGCAACACTCGGCATCCGTAAAATTGCCGTCACTCGCAGTGCGGATGAAATTATCCCGATCATGGGAAAACGCGTCCTTACGCAAAAATACTGCGCTGATTTCATGGGCGCGAAACATTGCGCCTGGCTGGATAAGGAAGGGGATGTTTTAAAAGAAACAGGGCTTCTGGGCCTTTCCATGGAAAAAGTCAGTCGGGAAAAAGCGCAAGAGGGCATCAGCGCCGGCAAAAGCGCCGATTTTGCTCAACTCGCGTCTATTCCTTCAAATTTAACAATTGCCGAAGCGTCAAAGTTGGCCCGAATAGAAATCAAAATCGACGGCGTCACCCATGTGTCTATGCTTTCGGGTGGACGTCAGGCGCTTCAAAAGAACATTTTAACCATCACCAAAGAACGGATACCGCTTAAGACGGTTCAGCAAACTACGATACCGGTCTTTCTTCAGGAATACTTAAAACCATCGCCGCTTGTCCAAAGCGATCATGCGCAAATCCAGGACCAGGTGAAGAAAATCACAACGCCCGAGGATCTGCCGCAGGAAAAAATACGCAAAATCGTCGGTTGGGTTTATAAAAATATCTCAAAAAAACCTGTTCTCTCCGTGCCCAATGCCGTTGAGGTTTTAAACAATAAAATCGGGGATTGCAATGAACATGCAGTTTTAACCGCCGCATTGCTTCGCGCTGCGGGCGTTCCCGCCCAAATAGAAGCGGGTCTGGTTTATTTAAACGGCCGTTTTTATTATCACGCCTGGAATACAGCCTACCTGGGCGACTGGGTAACGGTGGATTCCGTTTTTAATCAAATTCCCGCCGACGTGACGCATCTTCGTCTGGTGCGGGGCGAAGGCGGCGAACAACTCGACTTGCTGGGCGCGATGGGCAAAATCAAACTGGAGGTCATTTCCATATCTTATGATTGAACTTCAAAATCTCACCAAGGATTACGGCACAACCGTGGCAGTGAATGCTTTGTCCCTGCGTGTCTCGCCTGGAGAAATTTATGGTTTTATCGGTCCCAACGGCGCCGGTAAAACCACAACCATCCGCATGATGGGCGGGATTATCGAACCGACAGCCGGCAGCATTTTGATTGCCGACATAAATATGAAAAGAAATCCAGTTCAGGCCAAGCAAATGATCGGCTTTGTGCCGGACCGACCATTCCTGTATGAAAAACTCACCGGCATGGAGTTTTTAAAGTTTATCTCGGATTTGTATTGCGTCGATCACTCGCTGATGCCGCGGCGGGCCAACGAGCTTTTAAAACAGTTTGCGCTTTGGGACTGGGCGGACGAAATTATTGAAGCCTACTCGCACGGCATGAAACAAAGATTGATCATTGCCGCCGCACTTTTGCATGATCCGAAAGTACTGGTCATTGATGAACCGATGGTCGGCCTGGATCCCGCAGCCGTCCGGATGGTCAAGGACATTCTCAAGGAACTTGCCGCTCAAAAGGTAACCATCTTTGTGTCCACGCATACACTCAGCATTGCCGAAGACCTCTGCGACCGGATCGGCATCATCCATAAAGGTACGCTTCTGGCGCAGGGTACGGTTGCCGAATTGAATATCGCCGCGCAAACAGGCGTTGCCAAACTCGAAGAAGTCTTTTTAACGCTGGTGCGGGAAGCGTGAGCCTATGAATTCAACGGTATGGACATTATTGAGGCCACGGCGTATTGCCGCGGCAAACGGGTTAAGCCGCCGCAATCAAAGCAATTCCCGGATTCGAATATTCCTTTTTGCCGCTGTGGGCCTGACTTTCTGGCTGGGCACTTTTGCGATTTTCTACCGCGTTTTGTCTTATTTCCAAAGCGTCGAGGATTTCGGCAATATCCTGGCGATAAAACTTCTGTCGATGATGATCATTACTTTTTTCACTCTTTTGCTGTTCAGCAGCATCATCAACAGCCTGTCTCATCTGTATTTAAGTCGCGATCTTCCCCTGCTGCACTCGTTGCCTGTCTCCCTTCAAGACCTCTTCATGTCACGCTGGCTTAGCAGCGTCTTTGATTCCTCCTGGATGGTGGCAGCCTTCAGCCTGCCCATTTTCCTGTCCTACGGCCTGGTCTTTGAAGCCGGAGTTTATTTTTATATAGCGGCGCTTTGTGCTGTTTTTTGTCTTTGCCTGTGCGCTTCTGCCATCAGCAGCCTTGTGGTTTTACTGGGCGCAGCCGCGCTTCCCGCGGGAAAAATCCGCACGCTTTTCGTCATCCTGGGCGTGGCGCTCGCCATGTTGCTCATTGTGGTTTTGAGAATGATCCGACCGGAACAGCTTGTCAATCCCGACAGCTTTGCTTCTGTCGTACTTTATTTGAACTCCATGCAGGCGCTGTCCTGGCCGTACCTTCCGACCACCTGGATCGCGGATGCGGTGCGGCATGCCTTAAACGGCGAATGGAAAACCTCATTGTTTAATCTGGCGTTGTCTTTGAGCTTTGTCTTTGCCCTGATTTTTATCAACCAAATGGCGGCAAGCTATCTGTATTTTCGCGGATTCTCCAGAGCCCAGACGACGGCCAAACGTTTTTTCACGCAGGCAACCTTCCGGGGACACAGTTGGGAAGGTCTACTATTTTTTCTGTCCCGACCGGCAAAGGCTTTCGCCATTAAGGAAGTCCGTTCTTTTTTTCGCGACTCCACGCAATGGCCGCAGCTTTTTTTAATCTGCGCGCTTATCGTCGTTTATCTGTATAATTTTTCCGTGCTGCCTCTGGACAAATCGCCGATTAAAACGATCTACCTGCAAAATATTTTCTCTTTCTTGAATGTGGGACTGGCTTCCTTTGTGCTTGCAGCCATTTCCGCCCGCTTTGTCTTTCCGGCGGTCAGTATGGAAGGCGAGGCTTTCTGGATTATTCAGGCCGCCCCCGTTTCGATGAAAACTTTTCTGTGGATCAAGTTTTTTCTTTATTACATTCCGCTTGTGATTTTGTCGGAAGGTCTGATTGTCACCACCAATATTCTTCTGGGCGTCACACCGTTTATGATGTTTTTGTCGATGGTCACCATCTTTTGCCTGGTGCCGGCCATTGTCGGCTTGGCGGTGGGTCTGGGCGCGCGCTATCCTGATTTCAAATCGGAAAACCCGGCGCTATCCGTCACCAGCTTCGGCGGCCTGCTTTTCATGCTGCTGAGCTTCGGCCTCATTGCGGCAGTGATTATTCTGGAGGCGGGACCGGTTTACCGCATCTTCATGTCCAGAATGCATGATCAGAGCATTTCCGGAATGCAAATTTTCTGGTTTGCCGCATCGTTTTTTCTGGCACTCTTTCTTTGCGTTTTCGCAACGCTTTATCCGATGAAACTGGGCGAGCGAAATCTGCTTAAAAAATAGTAAGATAACCTCTTTTTTCATCCAGGAACACAGGGGCGCGCGTAAGCCCCTTCCGAATCGTCAGAAACTGAAAATTATCTTGCTTTTAGTCGTAGGATACGTTAAACATCCCCGCATTCTGAAATGAACCCGTTTCATCAGATATTCTGCTGATCTCATTGAGGTATTGAAAGGAGTTTTCATGGCAAAGTACGAATCAAAATCTCTCAGAAATCTGGCCGTCATCGGCCACGGCGGCACAGGCAAAACCTCTCTTTGCGAATCCCTTTTATTTGTTTCCGGGAAAAATGAACGGCTGGGCCGCGTTGACGACGGTTCATCCACCATGGATTATGAACCGGAAGAACAAAAAAAGCACGTTTCAATCTCGTCTGCAGCAAACTTTGTCGAATGGGATAAACATAAAATCAACATCGTCGACACGCCGGGCGACTCCAACTTTACCTTTGACATCAAATGCTCCATGAGCGTTGTGGATAATGCGGTCGTCGTGATCGATTCAGTGGGCGGCGTGGAATTCCAGACACAAAAGGTGTGGGAACTGGCCGATGAATATTCACTGCCCCGCGCCATTTTCATCAATCGCATGGATCGTGAACGAGCAGATTTCAACAAGGTTCTGGAAAGCATCAAAACAAAACTCAAAAAGAAAGCAACACCTATCTGCCTGCCCATCGGCTCGGAAGATAAATTTCAGGGCATCGTCGATCTCATCGCTATGAAGGCTTATACGTTTGCCGACAACAAAGGCGTCGGCAAAGCCACGGAGATTCCCGCCGAACTGATGGATGAGGCCAATTCCTTGCGCGCTTCCATGGTGGAGGATATCGCGGAAGCTGACGAAGATCTGATGAACAAATACCTCGAAGCCGGCGAGCTTTCCGCAGATGAACTGAAAACCGGTTTAAGAAAAGGTGTCCTGGCCGGCAGCATTGTTCCGCTCATTTGCGGCTCAGCCGGCAAAGGCATTGGCGTCACCATGTTGATGGATCTGGCCGCAAGCTCTTTTGCCTCGCCTGTCGACCGCGGAGCGGTTAAAGGCAAAAAACCGGGCACGGACAATGCTGAAGAAAGAAAGCCTTCGGAAGACGAAGCCTTTTCCGCGATTGTTTTCAAAACCATCGCCGATCCTTACGCGGGCCGGCTGACCTTGTTCCGTGTTTATTCGGGTAAGCTCAATTCCGATTCCGCTGTTTATAACTCAACAAAAAAAATTACGGAAAAATTCGGCCACATTTTCTTCCTGGAAGGAAAAACACAGAAACAGGCGGAGACACTGATCCCCGGCGATATCGCGGGCGTCGCCAAACTTAAGGAAACCGTCACCGGCGATACGCTTTGTTACGAAAAATCTCCCGTCGTCTTCGAAAAAGTCGCCGTTCCGCCACCCGTCATGTCTTTCGCCGTCGAACCAAAATCCCGGGGCGATGAAGACAAGATCGCGTCTTCCATTCACCGCTTGACGGAAGAAGACCCGACCATTGTTTTCTCGCGCAATGTCCAGACCAAGGAAATGATCCTTTCCGGTATGGGACAGGTGCATATTGAAGTCAACATTGAAAAAATGAAGCGGAAATTCGGCGTCGAAGTGAATCTGACCACACCGAAAGTTCCTTACCTGGAAACGATCAAAGGCAAAACCAATATTCAGGGACGTTATAAGAAACAGTCCGGTGGACGCGGTCAGTTCGGCGATTGCTGGATTGACATTGAACCGCTGCCTCGCGGCGGAGGTTTTGAGTTTGCCGATAAAATCGTCGGCGGCGTGATTCCCGGTCAGTACCGTCCGGCCGTCGAAAAGGGCATTGTGGAAGCGGCCGCCAAGGGTGTCATCGCAGGCTACCCTTTCGTGGATTTCAAAATATCATTGGTGGACGGTTCCTATCACACCGTCGACTCCTCGGAAATGGCATTTAAAATCGCAGGCTCAATGGCTTTCCAGAAGGGTGTCACGGACTGCCAGCCGATCCTGCTGGAACCCATCGTGAATATTGCTATCGAAGTTCCCGATGAATACATGGGCGACGTGATCGGCGATCTCAACAGCCGTCGTGGACGCGTTTTAGGCATGGATACCAACGGCACCAATCAGGTCATTAAAGGTCAGGTGCCTCTGGCGGAAATTTTAAAATATGCTCCCGATCTGCGTTCCATGACCAGTGGCCGTGGTAACTTCACTTACACCGATTCGCATTATGAAGAAGTCCCGTCCTATATCGCAGATAAGATTATTGCTGAATCGAAAAAAGACGCGGAAGAATGATCACTCATGTTTAACGCCGGAATCATCACGGTAAGCGACAAAGGCTCTCAGGGCAAAAGGCAGGATCTAAGCGGCCCCGCAATCGCAGAAATGCTTGCGGGCGCCGCTATTTCAATTGAAAAAACTCTTATTATTCCCGATGAAGTCGATCAAATTCAGAAAGCGATTATTCAATTTGCCGATGTTGACAAACTGGATTTAATTTTGACCACCGGCGGCACGGGCGTGAGCCCGCGCGATCTCACGCCGGACGCCACACTTAAAGTTCTCGACAAAGAAATCCCCGGCATGGCCGACGCCATGCGGATAGCCGGCATGAAGATCACGCCGCATGCCATGATCTCGCGCGCCGTGGCCGGCATTCGCGGTCGATCGCTCATTATCAACCTTCCCGGAAGTCCCAAAGGCGCGACGGAAAACCTGGCCGCTGTCATGCCTGCCCTTAAACACGCCATTGAGAAAATCAAGGGAGATGACCGGGATTGCGCAAGGCCTGTATAACGGATTTGTTCTCGAGTTTTCATTCCCGGCGCCAGAATCACAAAACCGGAAAATTGCCGCGCCATCATGTCCCGTCGTCTGGTCGCAAAACATGTTGATCGGCTTGAGCCTGCCGCATCATGGAACGCCCCGCTTCCCGATCCTAGACAATGGTCTCGCAGCCCAATAGCTGGGCCACTTGGCCAGACCCGAAAGCGACACATCGGCAATGAATTTGGAATCGTCATGCATGGATGAAGATCAAACGGATTTTTTCTTTTCCTCGATCATCGGCGGCGCTTCACCCGCCCGCAATTCCTTTCGCAAATCACGAATGATCTTGTTCTGCTTGGAAATGGTGCGATTGAGCCGGAATCTTTCCACCGCACCCAAAAACCAGGTAATGACCACGCCGATTAACAGAGCGGCAAAGATGAGCATATAACCCGGCACTTGGGTGTCAATAAATTTAAAATACGTGATACGCACCGGCTCGGCGTTAAACTGCGAAAAAGTGACAATGAAAAAAGCAAAAAGAATAACCAGAATCAAATAGAATATTTTCATCGAGTCCTATCCTCCTCGGTATATTTATTGAAAAGTGGTGCAAGCTTGGTTGCTGTGCTTGACAGATCTTCGGGAATGACGCGGACATGCCCCACCACGCTCATAAAATTGGTGTCGCCCTCCCAGCGCGGGATGACATGCATATGCACATGTTCGGCGATGCCGGCGCCTGCCGCCTTACCCAAATTCATGCCGACATTAAAACCATTCGGGTTCATCGCTTCCTTCAAAACCTTAATGGAGATATCCAGCAGGGAGAATATTTCCGTACGCTCTTCTGGGGTCAACTCATCAACACCGCCCAAATGTCGCTCGGGAATAATCATTAAATGGCCGCCAACATAGGGATAGCGGTTGAGCATCACAAAGCAGGTCTTCCCTTCATACACGACATAATCATCGCATCGAATCGAACATTTACAAAAGACGCAACCCTCTTTCTTTTCACCCACGAGATACTCCATCCGCCAAGGCGCAAACATTGTTTCCATATCGTCCACACACAAGAAATGATTGATGCATTATTTAAGCGTTATAATTCTGCCGGTTATTTCGTTTCCCACTTCCAGAATGCCGATGCTTCGAAACGGCGCAAATCGTTTATCGACCGCTGACCCCGGATTGAAAAAGTAAACGCCGCCGATTTTCTGATTCACCGGGTAATGCGTATGACCAAACACAATGCAATCGAGCCTACCGAGTTGGTTCAAAAGCTTCTTTTCCATCCCGTCGGGGGCGCCCCACCCGTGAATCAATCCGATTTTGAAACCGCCTACGTCCATGATCAACTGTTCGGGCAGTTCCCGCCGGGCCCTGGCATTGTCCATGTTCCCGCACACCGCCCGAACCTCTTTTTCCCCGAACATATCCAGAACGTGTAAATCAACCAAGTCTCCGGCATGAAAAATCAGATCCGTATCGGAAAAATTATCGTCGATGACACGCATTAAATTCTCATCAAAGCCGGAAATATGCGTGTCGGATAACACACCTATTTTTACTTTCTTTTCCATGGTCATCTTGCTTGATTTATTAACGGTAAGAATAAAAAATTACAAGCGATATTTACACTATTTATCACAGTAGATCATGCTCCCTGGCCCGGCGAGGTATTTTTTCACGGGGATGATGCTCAGAGATTCAACACCCACAAAGGCGCTTCGCCCTTCATGACGCGAATGAGGTTATCCATGGCCATGGCGAGAATGCGGCCGCCGGATTCCCGGGTGGAGCCGGCCAGATGCGGCGTCAGAATAGCGTTTTCCAACCCGAAGAGCGGATGATCTTTAGGCGGCGGTTCTTCAACAAAAACATCGACGGCGGCCATCGCAATTTTTTTTGCGCGCAGGGCGAAGGCCAGCGCCGCCTCATCCACCAACGCGCCGCGACCAACGTTGATGAGCACCGCTGAGGATTTCATCAGCGCAAGTTTTTCCGCGTTGATGATTTTTGTCGTCGCTTCCGCAAGAGGCAGGTGAACACTGATCACGTCCGCCGTTTTCAGAATATCATCCATCGAGGCAAAGGCAGCATTGTATTTTTTTTCGTCTTCTGCGCTAAGAGGGAAGATGTCATAATAAAGAAGTCGAACGCCGAAAGGTAAAAGCCGCTCGGCCACGGCCCGAGCGGTTCGCCCCATACCTAAAAGTCCGTAAGTCTTTCCGTTCAACTCAAAGACACCGGTACGCTGTGCATGCGTAAACAACCATTCGCCTTCATGAGTTTTTGTATTGTAAAAAGGAAGATTTTTCAGGCAGGCCATAGCCAGCATAATAGTATGTTCGGCCACGCCAATGTCGTTGGCGCCGGGCGTATTGGCTACCGGAATGCCGGCGTCCGTGCAGGCGGCAACATCGATATGGTTGTATCCTACGCTGGGCTGCTGAATCAGTTTTAGTTTCCTGGCTGCGCCAATGATCCGTCGCGTAATCGGTGTGCCGCCCGTATAGTCGCCCAGAACAATATCGGCATCAACAATTAGCGCAGCCAGCATATCTTCCGGCATTCTATGCGCTTCGACAATGCTAAACATCAACCCCGGAGCCGTACCTCCGATAATTTCTTTGATGCGCATGTCTGACAGTGGCGCCGTGTTGATAATTTTCATGTGCCCTCCCGGTCTGTTGATGAACACCATATAGGAAGATTTGCCAATATGGCAAGATATGTTTACTGACCGAGAACCTCGCGGATTTTTTGCGCCAACTCCCGTTTTTCGAATATTTTTTCTATCGCATCGCCCAGAGCAACACCCGCCTGAGAGCCCATGCGGTCTTCTGAAAACGACACATGCTCCAGCGATGTGGTGGCCTCCACAGTGGCTTTGTGCAGGATTTTTTTATGGACCACGTCCGCCACATAAACGGTCAGTCTCATCTTGGTCGTATAAGCATTGGTGGGAAACGCGCGGCGGCAGGTAATTTCCATCTCGTCTATCGAACCGCCGATCAGAATCTTACTGTTGGCAATCTGTGGAATGGTCGATTCCTGTAAATCCCATCGATTAACAACCCCGGACACATTATAGCCAACCCTTCTGAGGTAATTTCTGATCCCCTGGGCGGCCGCTTGTGTCGGCTTGGCATGTTTGGGCAACACCAGCACTTTCATGCCGTTTTTTTCCACAACGCGACCCATCACCAGCGGATCGTCGACTTTACGCACATCCGAGAATTCCGCCACGGCAATGATGGATTGTAATGCCTTTTGATCCGGTTTCAGATAAGATGGCGTAGCCGCATGTTCGGCATCGTAACTCATATTAATCGTATAAATGGACGGGGCGGCGCAACCCCAGATTCCCAGCGCCGGAACCAAAGCAAGCCACATCAAAACAAAGGATCGTATCTTTTTCATCATCTCCTCCTTATTCCAGGGTATGAACAAACAAACCGCTGCGTAATTTGGGTTCAAACCAAGTGGACTTGGGCGGCATGATCGCACCGGCGTCGGCCACACTCATAATCTGTTCCATCGTTGTGGCATAAAGCGAAAACGCCACAGCATAGCCGTCGGCATTTACCAGTTTTTCCAGTTCCGCCATGCCGCGAATACCGCCGATAAATTTGATGCGATCATCCGTGCGCGGATCAGCAATGCCCAAAACCGGCGCGAGCAGGTGATCCTGCAAAATGGCCGCGTCGAGACTGGCTACCGGATCCTTTGCGTCATAAACGCCGTCTTTGATCGTGATGCAGTACCAAGCACCGTCCAGGTACATGCCGAAATCGTGCAGACGCTCCGGCGACCGGGCGGCAAACCCTTTGGTCACGGTAAATTTGGCGCTGATCGTCTCCAGAAACTGAGCCTTGGTCAATCCATGCAGGTCTTTCACGGCGCGATTGTAATCCATGACTTTTAATTGATCGTGTGGAAAGAATACAGCCAGCACATGATCCGATTCCTGCTCAACACCGGGTTTACGTCGACTGCGGGCCACCGTCGCGCCGGCAGCTGCGCGGTGATGCCCGTCGGCGATGTATAGCGCATCCACCTGCGCAAATTCTTTTTTCAGCTCTTCGATCCATGCCACATCGTTTACAACCCAGGCTGTGTGCCGCACACCGTCTTCCGCCGTAAAATCATATTCAGGCGCGCAGGCGGTCACGGTCTCGACGACAGCATTGATGCGCGAACGTGTCAGGTAACTGATGAACACGGGGCCGGTCTGCGCGCTCACGACATCAACGTGGCGGATGCGGTCCTCTTCCTTGTCCCTGCGCGTCAACTCATGCTTTTTGATTTTGCCTTCGTCATATTCAGCCGCGCTCATCACGCCGACAATACCGGTTTGGATCTGAGCCCCCATCTGCTGACGATAAACATAATAGCAGGGAGAAGCGTCCTGCGTTAAGATAGCATCTTCCCTCAGTTTGCTGAAGTTGCGCTTTGCCGTCAAATAAATCAGGGCGTCGTCGGGACGCGTCCCATCCGGTACGTCAATTTCCGATTTTTCCACATGCATAAAACTCAGCGGCGAGCCTTCCACCACTTTTTGTCCTTCTTCGCGCGTCATCACGTCATACGGCAAAGCCGCAACCTGAGCCGCATATTTTGCCTGCGGACGAACCGCTTTAAAAGGTAATACCCGTGCCATCATTGATCTCCTTTTTGAAAATACTGTTGCGCAGGGTGTAACATAATGGCATAATCCGGGCAATGTCAAATTGATGACATCCAATGCAGCATCAGCGGGAGACAAAACATGAAACACACGCTCGTTTTTATTCATGGTCTGGAGAGCACTTCCCAGGGAACCAAGGCACAATATTTCCGAAAATTATTTCCCCAAATGATTATCGAGGACTACACAGGAGATTTCCAGACCCGGATGGATAAACTCAAGCGGATTCTGGAAGGCAAAGACCACCTGATTCTTGTGGGGTCAAGCTTCGGCGGCCTGATGGCGGCGCGATTTGCACTGAATGACGAAAAGCGGATTTCGAAACTGATTCTGATCGCTCCCGCGCTCATTCTGGAAGGATTTGAAGAAGCCATATCCAAACCGCTCAGCATTCCCGTCATTCTCTACCACGGCATCAACGATGATATTGTGAATCCCGCTGCCGTCAAGGCTATCGCCGAAAAAGCATTCAGTCGGCTCACGCATCATCTCGTCGATGATGATCATGCATTGAATCAGATCTTTCCAAAGCTGAACTGGTCCCAGTTACTGGAACAGGCCAGTGAATGATCCGCCGATCAAATCAAAAGACATTGACAAACACTGGCTTCAACATTATAAATAAAACCCATTGGATCGGGTAAGACTTCCCATTATATTCAACACGTTTTTCAACACGAGGTGTAAAATGGCTGATGAAGGCAAGCAATCCCCGCTGAATGACCCTTCTGTTTTCCCTTGGCTCAAGACGGCTGCGGATATGTGGCTTAATCTGGCCAAAACCGCTTCGCCGCAAACGGAGACCGCTCTCAAGACGCAAACCGCCGTACAGAATCGTTTTACGCAGCAGTTGGAAACCAATTTAAATCTCCTAAAATCCTATTTCCGGATGATGAGCGAACCGGAATCCATGTCGGCCGCGGCCAACTCTGTCTCTGCGCTGCCCGAAATTCTGCTGAAAATGGCAAAATCAGGATTTGATGCGGCGGCTCAAATTCAAAATCATCTGGCGGAAAAATCCGGAAGAATCGGAAAGCGGACAGAAGCATACAACTTCGACAACCTGGATCAGGAAATGTTCAAGGCGCTGACGGAGGTCTATGAAAAAGAGATGCGCCAATATTTGAAAATACCGCCGCTGGGACTAACCCGTTTTTACCAGGAACGTTTCAATGTGCTCATGGACAAGCACAACCTCTTTGAAACAACGCTTGCCGAATTCCTTTCCATCTTGTACCTGCCCATGGAAAAATCGTTCAAGGTGCTTTCGGAAAAACTGCAACAGATGGCGGAAGAAGGGAATCTCCCCAAAGAAGGCCGGGAAAGCTACGGGATGTGGCTCAAGATTCTGGAAGGCCACTACATGAATCTTTTTAAATCCAAGGAATATGCGGATGCGCTGCACCGGACGCTCAACAAACTGGAGGATTTTCTCATTGCGAAAGATGAAGCCATGCGCGATTTTCTGCAGTTGCTGCCTGTCGTCACGCATAAGGATATGGACGATCTGTACAAAGAGTTCCATCTGCTGAAGAAACGCGTCAGGGAGTTGGAAAAGCAGCACGATATTTCACCAAACAACCTGGCGGCGGCAAATAACCCGCCTTCTGTTTCTTAACCATTGAGAACCGAAGATTCTCGGGAGGGAAAACATTCGCATGACTTCAACGAAAATCCCCATTGACCTCATTTTGGAGAGAATGGCTGAAGATGCCGAGAAAACGCAACAGCGCGTCTCCAGGGCATCCGATGTCCTGCTGAGCGAGCTCAATTGCGCAATTGCGGAAACGCCGTATGATATTGTCTATGAGGAAGACCGGGTCCGCGTTAAACATTACCGTCGCAATGAAAATGCGGATGATAAGTTAAAAGCCCCCCTGTTGGTGGTTTACGCGCTTATCAACCGCGAAACCATGCTGGACCTCCAGCCGGACCGAAGCGTCGTCAAAACATTTCTGGAAGGCGGCATCGATCTGTACATGGTGGACTGGGGCTATCCCACACGCAAAGATCGTTTTCTGACCATTGATGATCATGTCAACGGCTATATGAACAACATCATCGATTTCATCCGGAAAAAACATGAAGTCCCCAAAATCAATCTGATGGGCATCTGCATGGGCGGCACGTTTTGCGTGATGTATTCCGCGCTGCATCCTGAAAAAATCAAGAATCTGATCACCACCGTCACGCCGTCGAGCTTTGACACGGACAAGGGCCTTCTACATGTCTGGATGAGAGAGTTGGACGTCGACCGCATGATCCGGACATTCGGCAATATCCCCGGCGATCTGATGAATTTCGGTTTTCTGCTGCTCAACCCTGCGCGCCTGATGATCGACAAATACGTGGGCTTTGCGGAAAACATGGATAACAAGGATTTTGTCGAAAACTTCGTTCGTATGGAGCGTTGGATTTTCGACAGTCCCGACGTGCCCGGAGAAACCTTCCGGCAGTTTGTTGAAGACGGCTATCAGAAGAATTTGCTGATTCAGAACAAAATGCACCTGGGCGGCAAACTTGTGGATCTGAAAAAACTAACCATGCCGCTTCTGAATTTCTTCGGCCAGTTCGATCACCTGGTGCCTCCGGAAGCCTGCAATCAACTCACCAAAGCCTCTGGCAGCAAGGATGTGGAGGATATCTGCCTGGAAACCGGTCATATCGGCATTTATGTCAGTTCCAGATTTCAGAAATTGTTCGCTCCGAAAATCGTCCGGTGGCTGAAGGATCGCGATCAGGCAGAGGTTGCCGCAATTGTGGCTTCGCCTGAGCCTGCCTCCTTGAAAAAACATCGGCGGGTCGCCAAAACCTCCGCAAAACCGAAAGCCCGGGTATCAGCAGGAAAGATAAAAACGTCTGCGAACCGGCCCCGCTTGAAGAAAAAACAGTCGGTAAAATCTCAGGATATCCATCGAATGCCTTCTAAAAAAGGCAAGTTGTTACTCATCCAAAAAATTGCTGAAGCCATTTGAAAAAGGGAGAAAGAACTATGTCGACAAAAGAAAGTTTTTTTGGAGCTTTGAGCAAATTGAGCAAGGAACTGGGCGCAACGCAGGAACAGGATCAAATGCTGCACGTGATTGTATCCGCTGCGGTCAAAACCCTCAAGGCCAAAGCGGCCGTCATCTTTCTCACGGATGATGAGTCCAATAGTTCCATCCGCAACGTCGCAGCGGCGCAAGTCGGGCTTTCCGATAAATATATTCACGCCGGAACGGCGCACGCCGTCAAGATCAGTCCACAGTTGCTCGAAGACGGCTATATGTACTTCCGCGATGCAACCACCGACCGCCGGCTTATGAACCGGGAGGCGAAAAAAGCGGAAGGCATTGGATCAATCCTTACCGTTCCGGTTATGGACAAGGGACAAATGCTGGGTATCTTGAGTCTCTATACCAAAGACATCCGCACCTTCACGCAGGACGAAATTGATTTTCTCTCCATTCTTGCCGAACAGGGCGGTTCGGCAATTGAAAACACACAATTGATTCGAAAACTGCGCAGCCATTCTCAAATATTTCTAAAACTCGCCGCCAGCATCTCGGAGAGCCTTGATGTCAAAACCATCTTGCAGGCCCTGACTCAGGATCTCGTGCAAGACCTCCAAATCAAGGCCGCATCGGTAAGATTGCTGGATGATGAGAAGCGCACGCTGGAGCTCGTCGCCAGTTATGGACTTAGCGCTAAATATCTCAACAAAGGTCCTGTCCAGGCGGATAAAAATATCGCTGAATCGCTGAAAGGCAAAACGATTTCCATCAAGGATGTTTCCAATGATCCGGGAATTCAATACCGCAAAGAAAAAGAAGAAGAAGGCATCGCCTCCCTGCTGTATATTCCGATCAAAGCCAAGGACAAGGTGATCGGCATTTTGAATGTATACAGCAGCCGCATTCGGGAATTTACGGAAGACGAAATTCTGCTGGTGACCGCATTGGCTTATCAGGGCGGCCTGGCCATCAACAACGCCTGTCTTTACATGACTATTCAGGACGACATTAAGGATTTAAAGGAAAACATCTGGAGCCACAAGTCCTGGTTCTGATTTGACGGAGCATAATATTCCCTTTTTAAAGAATCCAAAAGGAGGAAGAAGATGATCGCTGGAAAAAGTATTGACCGGCTACAAATCGGAGATACTGCGGAATTTGCAAAAACCGTGACGGAAACGGACATTTATTTATACGCAGGCATCACGGGTGATTTCAATCCCGCGCACGTTAATGAAGCCTACGCGAAAAACACTTTTTTCAAAACCCGTATCGCTCACGGCATGCTGACGGCAGGATTTATCTCTGCCATTATCGCCAATCAGCTGCCGGGGCCTGGAACCATCTATTTAAAACAGGATTTGAGCTTTCTTGCGCCTGTCCACATCGGCGACACCATCACGGGGCGCGTGGAGATTCTGGAATTGATTGCGGAGAAAAACCGGGTCCGCCTGAAAACCACATGCAGTAATCAGGATGGCGTTGTGGTGCTGTCCGGCGAAGGCCTGGTCAGCCCGCCTAAAGCGCCAAAATCATGAAAAGGTTTTGAGACTTCCAATAAAAAAGCCGCCGCAATTAATCGATTGCGGCGGCTTTTTTACGTCCTGCTTATTTTGCGGCGAAAAACGTTTCGACCTTCTTGAAATTTTCATCGGCGGCCGCCTTGAACTCCTCACGACCTTTCTTGTAGGTTTTGATCCAGTCATTAACCAGTTTTTTTCCTTCTTCCGGAAAAATTGCCGTTTGTGTCATCATGGATCCCAACATTTTTTCAGTCTGATCCTGGATGACCGACATCGCTTCAAATGAGTTATCAAAAGCTGTTTTGTTAAAATCCACCATCTGCTTTGCCATCTGTTTCGGTTCCATATTTTCCTCCATAGTATTGATTTATTTTTTCTTTCCATCTGCTTTTTTCGCGGCAACGGCTTTTTTCACGGCGGCGGTTTTCTTACCCGTAACATCCTCTTTTTGATCCGTAACCGGATGATCTTTCTCTCCCGAAGCTGTTTTTTGAATAACACTATTGAAAGATGATTCCATCTGATCAACAGAGCTTAGAAGATACTCCTCAACCAATTTAAATTTTTTATCAACATGATCCCTGTATTCTTTCAAGCTCGTCTTTTGATGATCGACCCAATCGGCGATCACTTTCTTCCCTTCCTCCGGGAAATATGAACCTTTTTCCCAAAAGTTGTTTACCATTTTTTCGGCATGCTCCTGAACAGCAACCATGACATCAAAGCTGTTTTCGAAGGTCTTTTTGTTGATATCCATTATTTGCTTAATCAAAGCAGCAGATTGCATGGCAATGTCTCCTCCCTTAATTTTTTGTTTTGGGTTTTATGGCTTCAATGCCGGACACAAAATATTCTTCCATTTTTGAGTAATTCTGCTCAGCGGCTTCCTTGAAATCCATCGTGCTCTTCTTATACATGTCAGTCCATTCATTGAAAAGCGCCTTGGTCTGAGGAGGAATCCACGGCGCCTGCCTCATCATGTTCTCAACCGCCTTGCTCGTTTGCTCTTGCAACATAACCATTGAATTAAAACCGCTTTCAAATGCCGCCTTGTTATAACTGATAACCTGCTTAGCGAAATCTTTGTTTTCCATAATATTATCTCCTTTTTATTGTTTAGTCACTGGCTATATTATAAGGTGTTATATGTCTTTGTCAATACATAATTGTTGCAGTGCAATATATTTTATTTCTATTGCATTATTTCCAATCATCCCTTAGTCTGATTTCATAAAACCGATGAGGCAAACCATGGACAATCCAATATTATTGCTTAAAAAATACACCAACCGCAGGCTTTATGATACGGAGAAAAGCATCTATGTGACGATGGAATATGTAACCGACATCATTCGTAAAGGCAGACAGATTCAGGTGACGGACGCTAAAACGGGTGAAGACGTCACCTCATCGGTTCTGACACAAATTGTTTTGGAGGAGGCCCGAAAAAAGAAATACCTTTTGCCCCCTCCCCTGCTTTACCTGATCATTCAATATGGTGAAAACGTCCTGACGGATTTTTTTGAAAAATATCTCGAACAAACCATCCGGAATTATTTGTTGTTCCGCAACATGGCGGATGATCAATTTAAAAAATGGCTGGAATACGGTGAAAATTATCCCAAAATGAATCCCCAGGCCATGACCGGTCTTGCGCCCTTCAAGTCGATGTTCGACTTGTTTGCCGCAAAGCCGGAAAGCCAAACCGTCAAAGAAGAGAAAAAGGAATAAGCGAACACCCAGATTTGCAGTATTGCCTTGACATTATTGACTCTATCCCTTAACATGCCGCAAATTTTAACGGTGATCGTTTCAGATTATGTATTCAAAAAAAATTGTTATTCGCTATACGCCGGAAGTGGTTCAGCAACCGGTAATTTATCTTCTGGCCCAAAAGCACAACCTGGTTTTCAATATTCTCAAGGCCAGAATCTTTCCACGTCGCGAGGGCGTGATCGTGCTGGAGCTTTCCGGCCAGAAAGAGGATTTCGACCGGGGTATCCTTTTTCTCAAGGGAATGGGCTTAAAGGTTGAATCGCTTTCCAAAAGCGTGAGCCAGAATGCCGACAAGTGCGTTCACTGCGGCGCCTGCACGGGATTCTGCCCGACGGGTGCTCTGTCTTTTGAGAAACCATCACAAAAAGTTCTGTTCGATCCCGAAAAATGCAACGGCTGCGAGCTATGTGTTTCCGCCTGCCCCGTCCGCGCCATGGAAATCAATTTAATGTAACCTTATTTTCTGCCCTGTTTGTAATGTAAAATGTTACTTGCCGGCTTGCTCATTTGATGTATCCAGCATTTTATTGATATCGCCGGGAACTTTTTTCGCCTTACCGGCCAGGTCTTTGGTATCCTCCCAGAGATTCGTAAATTTGTCCTTGATCTGCCCTCCGCCGGCTTTCAATGTCTCAACGGAGTTTTTGATCTTACCGGGCATGCCGGCTGGATCTTTGAAAAGATAAATACCGCCAAAAAGTAAAACAAGAAAGACAACAACAATGGCAAATTTGATCATTTTTTTTGCAATGGAATACAAAATCATAACGACGATGAAAATCGCAAGCAGCGTAAAGGCTGCCGGGTTGGACGCAAAATAATCCGAGATAGCCTCCATGATAAAACCCTCCATTCCGTATTTAATGGGTCTTAATTTAACTTATTTTCAGCATAAAATCCATTTTTTGTTTGCCTTGACAAAGGAGAAATTGGCGAATAGATAACACGCCGGATGAATAAAAACAAAGGAAACACAAAACATTGAACGAAGCAATGCCTCTTGTGAAAATCGGCCTGACCACACTGGGCTGCAAGGTCAACCAGTGCGACTCCGCAGCGCTTGCCAGCCTTCTGGAAACTGCGGGCTTCACCGTCACACCGTTTAACGCCTTTGCCGACGTCTATATCATCAACACCTGCACCGTGACCGGTTTTGCCGATTTTCAGGCCCGGCAGCTGATTCGGCGGGCGCTGCGCGCCAATCCTCAGGCGCGGATTCTCGTCACCGGTTGCTACGCGCAAACCCAGCCTCAAGCCGTTAACGGTCTGGAAGGCGTTACATGGGTCGTGGGCAATGATCAAAAACATAGAATCATCGATCTCCTGAATCACCCGCTCTCAAACGCTCAAAATATTTTTTCAGATGACATTTTCCAACAACAAATTTTCCTGTCCGCTCCCGCCCGGCAACTTGCAAACCGCACCCGCGCTTTCTTCAAGATTCAGGACGGATGCAATGCGTTTTGCAGCTACTGTATTGTGCCGTATGCCCGTGGAAAAAGCCGCAGTCTGCCGCTCGACGAAACACTAAACGGCATTAATCTTTTTGTTGAACAGGGCTATCGGGAAATCGTATTGACGGGTATTCATCTGGGACAATACGGTCTTGATCTTAAGCCTCAGGCACAACTTGTGCTGATGCTCGACCGGATTTTATCGCGTCATACCGATGTCCGCATTCGCCTGAGCTCTATTGAGCCTGCTGAAATATCGGATGACTTGCTTCGTCTTTTCAACACATACAACCATCTCTGCCCTCACCTGCACATTCCGCTGCAAAGCGGCGACGACACCGTCCTGAAAATGATGAAACGTACCTATGATGTGGCATTTTATCACTCGCTCATCTTGCGAGTGGCAAAGGCAGTGCCGGACATCGCCATCGGCATTGACGTCATGACCGGTTTCCCCGGCGAAGGAGACGCCGAGTTCAGAAACACCCTTTCGCTTCTTACCGATTTGCCCGCGGCTTATCTGCACGTTTTCCCCTATTCCGAAAGACCGGGAACCGCCGCACTTGACATCATGCCTAAGGTTCCCGAAAAAACAAAAAAAGAGCGGGCGGCGATTCTGCGGGCACTTTCCGCAAAAAAAAGAGAAGCCTTCTCACGGGGGTTTCTGGGGAAAATCCTTCCGGTACTGGTGGAACAGTCCAAGGACAAAAAAACAGGCCTGCCGAAAGGGTTCTCGCATAATTATCTTCCCGTAATACTGGACAAACACCCTCATTGTTTAGTAAATACGATTGCAAAAGTAAAAATCGACAACTATCAGGAAGGCAAACTCACAGGCAGAGTCATTCATGAATGAAGACAGACAAAACCTACTGACTGCGCTTGAGGAAAGACTGCATTACACTTTCCGTGATATCGATCGGCTTTCCACCGCGCTGACCCACCGCTCTTACGCCAATGAAAATCCGCAGATTGCCATGGGCGATAATGAACGGCTGGAATTCCTGGGAGATGCGGTTTTAGGTCTCTGCATCAGCGATCTGCTGATTAAGAAATACGCCGATATTGACGAGGGCACGCTAACCAAAATCCGCTCCCTTCTGGTCAATGAAAAACCCCTCGCGGATCTCGCGACCGGACTCCAGCTGGGAGAATGCCTGCTTCTGGGACGGGGGGAGGATCATTCGGGCGGTCGAACCAAAGAATCGCTTCTTGCCAATGCGCTCGAAGCGGTCATTGCCGCCGTGTATCTCGATGCAGGTTTCAGTAAAACCAGATCCATCCTCAGAAAGCTGATGAAACCGCTCTTGGAGAATGAATCACTGAAAGCACAATGCTTCGATTACAAAACCGCCCTGCAGGAGTTCTGTCAGAAAAAATTTCGATCCGCGCCGGTTTATACACTCCTTGACGCAAGCGGCCCCGATCATGACAAAACATTTGAAGTCGAAGTGGCCATCGGAGACGGCATCCGCCGGATTGGCTGCGGAAAAAACAAAAAAGACGCGCAGAAACAGGCGGCGCAAAAAGCCTGGGAAAGCATTTCCGGCGATGACAAAAGATGATGTGCCTCATCGAGAAAAGCCGCTGATCATTCCTATTTTCATCATGAACAGCGGCTGTCTCGAACGCTGCAGTTTCTGCAACCAGAAAATCGCCGCCGGAAATTTTGCGCCCCGGGTCACCAAAAGCTTTTTTGACGCTGAAGTTGCATCCTATCTGCAGTGGAACAAAGATAAACTGCGCACGGTGGAAATCGCATTTTACGGCGGCAGTTTTACGGGTCTACCGCCTGATGATCAAAAACAGTTACTGGACTGGGCGGGCACATATCTTAGCAAAGGGCAGATACAATCCATCCGCATCTCTACGCGCCCGGATTACGTGGATGATGGTCAATTGGACTATTTAAAGGCCCGCGGCGTCGGCACCATTGAACTGGGCGCACAATCCTTCAATGACGAGGCGCTGAAAAATACAGGCCGCGGTCATGACGCGGAAGCCACGGTGCGCGCCGTCCGACAGATCAAGACGCATGGATTTAAAACCGGCCTGCACCTGATGGCCGGCCTGCCTTGCGACTCCAGGGAGAGTTTCCTCCAATCGCTTGCGCAAACGGTTGAACTGCGGCCCGACACCGCACGCATCCACCCGGTCCTCGTTTTTGCCGATACGCCGCTGGCTGATGATTATCGCCTAGGACGCTATCAGCCGCTGTCTCTCCATGAGGCGGTTTTCTGGTGCCTTCTCGCCTGGGAAACGCTCGCGCCCGCAGGCATTCGCATCATCCGCTTCGGTTTACAGGTGACGCCGGATATGAATCGAGAAGGAGCGATCGTTGCGGGGCCCATACACCCGGCCTTCGGCAGTCTGGTTTATTCAGCCGTTTATTACTCCTGCACACTGAAACTACTCGCTGATATTCCCAATCTCTCCGGGAATTTACGGTTCACAATCGATCCACGCGACCTGTCGAACTTCCGCGGTCACAAAAACAGAAACATGGACGCGATAAAAAAGCTTTACCCCGACGCCCATATCATTGTAGAGTCTGCACATTCAGGAATTCAGGGACAAATAACGCTGAACATTGAAACGGGTGAAACTTTTTCTCTGACCATTCCGGGAATTTTATAAACCATTGGAGTATTTTGTGTTTAAATCCGGTTTTATCGCTATCTTAGGCCGCCCGAATGTCGGCAAATCAACATTTTTCAACGCCGTTTGCGGCGAAAAAATTTCCATTGTCGCCAACAAGCCTCAAACGACCCGCAACCGCATTACCGGCATCAAAAACTTGCCTGATGCGCAATTGATCTTTCTGGACACGCCGGGCATGCACAAGCCGAAAAGCCCGCTAAATCGCGCGATGGTGCAGGCGGCGCGTGACACAATCGGCGACGCCGACGTGCTTTTGATGATGATCGAAGCCCAGGCCGCCATTGGAGAGCAGGATTTGTTTTTAATTGAATCGTTGAAGCAGGCGCAGGTGAAAGTGCCGGTGTTTCTGGCCATCAACAAAATTGACCGCATCGAAAAACCACTACTTTTACCTTTGATGGATAAGTTAAGTAAGCTCTACGATTATGCCGGAATCTTTCCCGTCTCCGCTTTAAAAGGCGACGGTCTGGATGCACTGCTTAAAAACCTTCAAGAAGCACTACCCGAAGGTCCGCAGCTCTTCCCTGACGACATCGTCACCGATTCCACCGAGCGGTTTATTGCTGGAGAGTTCATCCGCGAGCAGATTATGCTGCTCACCTCACAGGAAGTTCCGTACGCGTCGGCCGTAACCATTGACGCTTTCAAGGAGGACGAGGAGAAAAATCTCATCCGCATCAGTGCGACCATCAATGTAGAAAAAGAATCGCAAAAAGCCATCATGATCGGCAAAAAAGGCGCGATGCTCAAGAAAATAGGCACACAGGCGCGTCTGTCCATGGAAAATCTTTTTGGAGCAAAAGTTTTCCTGGAATTGTTCGTGCGCGTGAAGAAAGACTGGTCAAGCTCGGACAGACTCTTGCGAGAGTTTGGACTGACAAAATAGAGGCACTCATGCAGGCAAAACCCATCATCGCCATTGTCGGCCGTCCCAATGTCGGCAAATCAACGCTTTTCAACCGCATCGCGGGAAAACAAAAAGCCATCGTCATCGACGAACCGGGCGCGACGCGCGACCGCAACTACATGGATTGCGTTTGGCACGACAAAGGCTTCACTCTGATCGACACGGGCGGCTTCGAACCCGCGTCCGAAGAACGCATATTAGTGCAGATGCGGGAACAGACGAATCTCGCCATTGAAGAAGCGGATGTCATTATTTTCCTCATGGACGGCAAAGACGGACTGACGCCCTCGGACATCGAAATCGCCCGTCAATTGCGAAGCCGCAGTAAAAATGTTTTTTATGCCGCCAACAAAGTGGACGGCGAACGCCATGAAGAGCTCCTCCCCGAATTCTACCGCCTGGGCATCGATGAGATTTACCCGATTTCAGCCCAGCACGGCCTGGGCGTTGATGAACTTCTGGCGGTCATGACGGAAAACTTTCCCCGAGCGAGGGAAGATGATGAAAACGCAGACGAACCGATTGCCGTGGCCATCGTCGGCAAACCCAATGTCGGCAAATCGTCGCTTGTCAATTTGATATGCGGGAAGGAAAGAACTATCGCCAATCCCTTACCCGGCACAACGCGCGACGCCATCGACACGACTGTTAAAGTGCATGGCAAACAATATCTGCTCATCGACACGGCGGGCATCCGCCGGAAAAACAAAATCAGCCTCACACTGGAGAAATACAGCGTTATCCAGGCACTCAAATCCATTAACCGCTGCAACATCGCTCTCCTATTGATCGACGCGGAAGAAGGCATGACGGAACAGGATGCCAAAATCGCAGGGCTCGCCCACGAACGCGGCAAAGCCTGCATTATCGTGGTTAATAAATGGGATAAGATTGAAAAAAATAATTCCACGGTGGGCAAGTTTGTGGAAGACATCAAGGATAAAGTCAAGTTCATGGACTTTGCCCCGATTCTGTTTATTTCCGCCGTGACCGGACAGCGTGCTCCCAAAATCTTCGGCATGATAGACGAGGTTTTCAGTCAGTATTCTAAACGAGTGGAAACCTCACCGCTCAATGATCTGGTGGAAAAAAGCCTCCGGAAGAATCCGATGGCGAGATATCAGAACCGCTCGATGAATATTTCCTACGCTACGCAAACGAACATCAAACCGCCCACATTTGTTTTTTTCGTCTCACATCCCAAGGGCGTCCATTTTTCCTACGAACGCTATCTGATGAATTCCATACGCGCCGAATTCGGCTTCGACAAAGTTCCGCTGAAGCTGATTTTCCGTAAAAAGCGATAATCCCTGCATAAAATAAAAGAGGGAGGACTTGAAACCAAGTCCTCCCTCTTTTATTAGAACATTTGCAGGATTTACTTATTCTTTGTCGTCTACCCGATCTTTGAGCTCTTTACCGACTTTGAAGAAGGGCAGTTTCTTAGGTTCAACTTTGATTTTTGTGCCGGTTTTAGGATTTCTTCCCGTGTAGGAACCATATTCCTTAACAACAAAGCTACCGAATCCACGAATTTCAATGCGGCCGCCATTTTTTAATTCTTCGGTGAAACCCTTGAAAACAAGGTTAACAACATCAATAGCTTTTTTCTCCGTTAAATTCAGCTTTCTGCTCAAAGCTTCAATCAGACCGGATTTATTCATAGACCCTCCTTCATAACTGTTAACAAATGCAATTGCTGATGATCATGCAGGTCATCCAACACGTCGGCGACTATGATGGATTTTTCAGCGATTGTCAAGAATATTTTAACCTTTTTTGGCTTGCAGACTTTCGGCCAACTGGTGGATTTCACGGCCGGTCAGATGCCTCCACTCCCCTTCTTTCAAACCGGCAAGTCCGACAGGGCCGATGGAAAGGCGCACCAATCGTGTTACCTGGCGACCGCAAGCCTCAAAGCCGCGGCGAATGATCCGATTTCTACCTTCGCGCAAGGTAAGCGTCAACCAGGTGCTCTTGTCGTTGAACTTTTCAATTTTCAGACTTTCCGGCTTGAAGGGGCCGTCCGGCAATTCCACCCCCTTACTGATTTGCTTGAATTCTGCTGCGCTTAAGCGCCCCGAAATCTTCACGCGGTAAGTCTTGGGAATCTCAAAGCGCGGATGCTGAACCTTTTGAGCAAAGGCCCCGTCATTGGTTAAGATCAATAATCCAGAGGATTCGTAATCGAGCCTCCCCACGGGATAAACCCGCTCCCCGACATCGGCCACCAGCTCAACAACCGTCGGCCTTTTCTGCGGATCGGACATCGTTGTGACATATTCCGCCGGTTTATACAGCGCGATGTAGCAGGAATTTTTTTCAACTGAGATCGTATTGCCGTCAACCCGGATGACATCTTTTTTCGGATCGGCTTTGACGCCCAACTCTTTGACGACCTCGCCGTTGATGCTCACCCTTCCCGATGTGATCAGTTTTTCGGCATGACGGCGGGAGTCAATACCGGCTGCGGCGATAATTTTCTGTAAACGTTCTTTCATATAGTGGTCTCATCCCCGCATATCTCCGGCGCCGGGGATTCAGTCTCCTTCGTTTCCTCGGTCTCCCGATGTTCCTGCGTATCCGACATTTCCAGCGTATCTGGTATTTCCAGTACATCCTGCATTTCCGGCGTCTCGGTCACATCCGCCATCTGCTCGGCATCTTCAACGGCCTGAATGTTCTGCAGAGTCGGCTCGAAGTCGATGGTTTCCTGCTCATAGACTTCCTGATGCTCGGTGATTTCTTTCAATTCCCGCATCGTCGGCAGATCGGTCAATTCATTGAGGTTGAACACCTCGAGGAATTTCTTCGTGGTGCCGTAAATAATGGGTTTTCCCGGCACGTCCTTACGTCCCACGATACGGATGAGCTTCTTTTCCAGCAGGCCTTTGAGCGGCGCGCTGACATCAACGCCGCGGATGCTTTCAATTTCCGCCTTCACAATCGGCTGGCGGTAGGCGACAATGGCAAGCGTCTCCAGCGCGGCAGGCGACAGCGACGCAGGTTTCGCGCCTTTGAGTTTCTTCACCCAGGCGGCAAGCGCAGGTCGCGTCCGGAACTGATAACCGCCTGCAACTTCCTGAATACAGATTCCGCTTGCGCGTTCATCAGAGTCGGCAATCAGCCGATCGACGGCGTCTTTCACTTCGCTCTTGTCAAGACCGTCGAGTACGGCACATATTTTTTCCAGTGCCAGCGGCGCCTCCGCCGCAAGAATCAACGCTTCAATAATTGCCGGTATATTTTCCATTTAAGACTCCACAGCCGGGAAGATTCGAATGGCTCCGAAAGCCGCCGTCTGATACGCCTTGACCATCTTGAGCTTAATGAGTTCCAAGATGGCCAGAAATGTATAAACAATCCGGCGTCGATCTTTTTTCTCACCCAGTAATTCTTCAAATGTGAGGCTTTTCTCACGCGTGAGGCGTTCCATGACATCATTGATCATTTCCGTCAACGACAATTTTTCCAAATCAATGTCCATCAGTTCTTTCTTATCCAGACGCGAAACGACTTGATGCAGCGCTTCGATGAGCTCGAAAATACTCACTTCGAGCAGTTCATCCTCTTCATCTGTTTTGATTTTCTTTTCTTCCGTCAGAGCCGCCGACCGCTTGAAGACATCCCGCTCCAGAAGCGGTCTTAGCGCCAGATTGGCCGCGGCTTCCTTGAATGTCTGATATTCCAGGAGCTGTTTGACCAGCTCGGCGCGCGGATCTTCTTCGGAATCTTCATCAGACAGCACGTCCGGAACAGGCAACAAGAGCCGGGACTTGATGTGAATCAGCGTAGAGGCCATGACCAGATACTCGCCCGCCAGATCCAGATTCAGCGATTTGATGATGTTGAGATAATCGAGATACTGCTGCGCGATGAGCGCAATAGGAATATTATAGATATCGATCTCATTTTTTTTTATGAGAAATAAAAGCAGATCGAGCGGACCTTCAAACACATCCAGCTTGATGGCATAATCGGACTTGAGTTCTTCGATCATAGACGCCCTTAAATTTTTACAGCTTCGCGAACCTCGTTCATCGTTTCACGGGCAATTTTCGTGGCCCGTGCATTGCCGTCTGCAATAATATCCCGGATTTGATCCAGGTGGCTTGTATAATAATCCATCCGCTCATGGATCGGGTTCATGACTCCCTCAATGTTGGCCGAAAGCATTTTCTTGCATTCGATGCAGCCGATGCCCGCGCTTCGACAGTCTTTGTTGATCGCGGTAACCGTTTCCGAGGAAGAATAAAGACCGTGAAACGTGAAAACGTTGCAGATATCGGGATCGCCCGGATCTTTTTTCCGCATCCGCTGCGGATCGGTGAACATGGACGCCACTTTCTGCCGGAGCGCTTCGCCGCGGTCGGACAAATAAATGGAGTTGTCGTAGGATTTGCTCATCTTCCGTCCATCGATGCCCAGCAGTTTCGGCACACTCGTTAAAAGCGGCTCCGGAACGGGAAAAATTTCTTTCTGATATATAAAATTAAACCGGCGGGCTATCTCGCGCGTCAGCTCAACATGCGGCAACTGATCAACGCCGACCGGAACGCCATAAGCTTTATACATGATGATGTCCGCCGCCTGTAAAACGGGATAGCCTAGAAAACCGAACGTGGAGAGATCTTTTGAAGTCAACTCCGCCTGCATTTCCTTGTAAGTCGGATTGCGCTGCAGCCAGGCCAGCGGCGTGATCATGGACAATAGTAAAAACAATTCCGCATGTTCTTTGACGGCCGACTGGACAAACAGCGTGCTTTTTTGCGAATCGAGACCCGCCGAAAGCCAGTCAATCACCATACTCACACCGTTATCCTTAATGCAGTCCGTCGAACTGTATTCGCTGGTGATCGCATGCCAGTCAGCCACGAAGTAAAAACAATCGTAATCGCCGCTATCCTGCAATTGCACCCAGTTTCCCAACGCACCGTGCAAATTGCCCAGATGCAGCCTGCCTGTGGGTCTCATTCCGCTTAGAATTCTTTTTCTCGCCAAAACCACGCTCCTTACCTTGAGATGGATAAATGCACCAAGGCCTCCGATTGTCAAATAAAAATGCGGAGGCCTTGGTTTAAATATTATTTTTTGAAATACTATTTCACTTTGTCGGCCAGAGTCTTGCCGGCTTTGAACTTCACAACTTTCTTTGCGGGAATCTTAATGGTCTTGCCGGTCTGAGGATTTCTGCCCTCTCTTGCTTTTCTTTTGACAACAGAAAATGTACCGAATCCCACCAGGCCAAGCTTGCCGACCTTTTTGAGTTCCTTGGTCACCGCCGTTACATAGGCATCCAATGCCGCTGCCGCCGCCACCTTGGAAATATCTGCGCCATCCGCCATAACCCCGATCAATTCTGCTTTTGTCATTTCCGAAAACCCCCTTTCATAAAATTAAGCGTTCAATTTTATAACCTGCCGCATCCTATGGACATCCCCTCATTCGATGTTTAAACTTTCTATGTCTCCCTGACCTGCCAGCCGCCTTTTGGGGGTGGCAAGACACATCCGGAAACTGATTGATCCTGCTTAATTCTTTGTTTGACGAAGCACCACCATGCTTCAAATACAGGCTAGGCCTAACATAATAAAAAAAAACACGCAAGAAAAAACTGCCGCCCAATCACTTGTTCCTCAATAGCGGCGCACATTCCAGGCACACGAGGATCCATTTTACAAAAAAACCGCATCCTGGAAATAGAAAAAAGTTGACCTATTGTCGGACATTTTTTAATGAACAGACCATAAAAATGATTAAACACATTACAGCTGCCAACCGATTAAGTATTAAGGAGATGAGATAGGATTTCCGGCCACGCGCTCCCGTAGAGGCCACCGCATCCGTCTTGAGAGGAAAAGCCTTTGAAAACCACATGGTTCCGAAACGAAAACGCACTGATATTTACTATTGTTATTACGTTGATCCTGGCTGCAGCCGCAAACATTGCGGCAGACGATCTCCAACTTGATTCTCCCCGGAAGATTCCTGGTTTTTACAGCAAAAGCAATCAGTTAATCGTCAAGTACCGCGATGCCTCCTTCGTGCGTGGTGCGGCGCTCGACAACACAACGCCCAGAATGATCGAAGAACGCGTAAAGACGCTGAGTTTGTTGTCCGGTGTCCAACTCTCCCACCGCCGTTTCATGTCCGGAGACGGGCATGTTGTGACATTACCCAGCAAAATAACGCTGGCTGAGGCCCGGCGCATTTCGCAAATCCTGAAAAACGATCCGAGTATTGAATACGCGGAACCGGATATCCGGATGTTTCCGCTTATACAGCCCAACGACCCGCAGTACACCAGCCAGTGGCATTACAAATCCCCCTACGCGCCGGACAATGAACCAGGCGGCATCAATCTTCCGTCTGCCTGGGATCTGACAACCGGCTCGCCGGGCATTGTTGTGGCAGTGATTGACACGGGAATCGTTCCTCATGCCGATCTTTCCGGCCGGACCGTTCCCGGATATGATTTTATTTCCGATCCCGATACCGCAGGCGACGGCGGCGGACGCGACAGCGACCCGTCGGATCCCGGCGACTGGGTAGCCGCAAATGAGTGCGATGATGACTCGCCTGCTGAAAACAGTTCATGGCACGGCACGCACGTCGCCGGAACCATTGGCGCATTAACCAACAACATCACAGGCGTTGCCGGAGTCAACTGGGCGGCCAAAATCCTGCCTGTTCGCGTTTTAGGCAAGTGCGGCGGTTATACATCCGACATTATCGACGGCATGAAATGGGCGGCCGGCCTGTCCGTAAGCGGCATTCCGGTCAACGCAAATCCCGCAAGAGTTTTAAATTTGAGTCTGGGCGGATACGGTATTTGCGGCCTGTTTATGCAAAATGCCGTAGACGGCATTCTGGCGGCTGGAACCACGATTGTTGTTGCAGCGGGAAACGAAAACTCAGATGCGTCTATGTACACCCCCGCAAGCTGTTCCGGCGTCATCAGTGTCGCGGCGCTTAACCGCTCGGGCGGCCGCGCCTCCTACAGCAATTACGGCGCCTCCGTTAAAATCGCCGCGCCGGGCGGCGCAGGCAGTTACGGCGTATTGTCCACATTAAACAGCGGAACCACGTCGCCGGTTCCCAGCCCGGCAGGCGACATATACAGAGTTTACCGGGGCACCAGCATGGCGACGCCCCACGTAGCGGGAGTTGCTTCCCTGATTCTGTCGTTGAATCCGACATTCACCCCCGCTCAGATGCTCGCGCGGATTCAATCATCGGCGCGTCCATTTCCCACGGGAACCGGGTCGGATTGTTTAACATCCGCTTGCGGGGCCGGCATTATCAACGCAGCGGCGGCCATCGCCGCCGACGTTTCGGTAAGCCTCTCCGCTTCAGTCGAAACGGCCTTTACAGGTCAACCGATCACTTTCAACATCGCCGTAACAAATAACGGTCCGGGACCTGCAGATTCGGTAACACTAACCGGAACGCTTTCCGAAAACGCCACACAATCATCCATCTCCGTCAGTCAGGGAACCTGCGGAAGCAATACCATTTGTAACCTGGGTAAAATTAACGCGGGCGCCACTGCAATAGTGAACCTGATTCTCACATCCACCGAAACCGGATCGTTAACCGCATCGGCATCAGTCGTCTCCAACATTTATGATCAGAATACAACCAACAACACGGCGTCCGCAACCAGCAGCATTTACAATCCACAACCGGTTGCAACGAGCCTCAATCCCGCATCAGCGATCCGGGGAAGCGGCTCTTTTGAACTGACCGTCAACGGCAGCAACTTTGTGAGCAACTCGCAGATCCGATGGAATAATGAAAATCGAGCTACAATTTTTGTTTCAGCAAGTCAGGTGACAGCGGAAATTCCGGCCGCAGACATCGCAAGCGGGAATTCGGCAACCGTCAGCGTTGATAATCCATCCCCCGGCGGGGGAACATCCGCTTCCATCCATTTTATCGTTGAAGCGCCGTCCACCCCAAGTGGAGATTCGGGCGGCGGTGGAGGCGGTTGCTTTATCGCCACGGCGGCGTTCGGTTCGCCTCTGGAAAAGCATGTGCGGATTCTTCGGGACTTCCGCGACCGCATCCTGCTTAGCCTGCCTGCCGGTCGAACCTTTGTCGGATTTTATTATCAGACAAGCCCGGCCATTGCGGCCCAAATTGCCCGGTCGGAAAGACTTCGATTCCTCACGCGATGGAGTTTGATGCCGGTTGTCGGAACAGCTTACCTGACCCTCGCCTATGGCGCCTCAGGCTTGTTAATGTTTCTATTATCTTTCCTGCTTCTGACGCAGGCGTTTTCCTGGATTATCTTAAGACAAAGGATTTTGATTAAATATCGAACGTTGCTGAAATCCCGACCACGATTCACTCCGCCGGTTTGATCCCCAGCGATTCGCAAATAATCTCGACCGGATCGAAAGCCTCCATACCGGACAGTCCGCTAAGCTGCATCCGGCAGGAACCGCAATCCGCCACAATCGCCTCTGCGCCTGTCTTTTTAATCAGGGAGACAGCGCGCCCTCCCAGTTGAACCGCCGTGGCTTCATTGATTTTTTTAAACCCGTAGCTGCCGTTGAGCCCGCAGCAGGCGTCATCCAGAATCCGGCAGGTAAGCCCGGGAATTTTTTTCATGACGTTCACCGCCGGATACCCGATCTTGAGCGCCCGCAGATGGCAGGGAATGTGGTACGCGAGCGTTCGGTTAACTTCTTTAAAGTCGGGACGGATCACCTGTTCGTCAATCAGCCGCAACACGTATTCATGCAGGTCATAGCTGTTTTCAGCAATTTTCTTCGCCTCGGGAATACCCATGACTCCCTGATAATCATGCAGCAGGCAAAGGCCGCAGGAGGTGCAGGTATAGACGACATCATATCCCGCATCGATATAATTGGACAAAGAGGCGACATTTTTAACGGCAAACGACCGCGCCAACGCCAGATTGCCGTTGCCGAGCGCGGGCAGCCCGCAACACCATTGGGGCGGCAAAACAACGTCGACATGAAAAGACTGAAGCAACCGGATAATTTTCCTGCCGATGTCGGGGCGGTAAAAATTAATGAAGCAGCCGTGAAAAAAAGCGACTTTTCTGGCCGACCGGCTGCGGGTTTTCTTTTCCCACCGAAGCGTCTTGAAACTGAATTTGGGAAAAGGAATATAGGTCGCGATCCCCAGACTCTGGAATATCTTTTTCCCGATTTTCGTGGAAGCGACTTTATTGGCCAGAGGCGCAGTGATGGAACCGAGCGTAGAAAGATAGTAGTTGTTGGCAAACAGCAGGTGCGCCGCCGTATGAGGGTGCTGTGCGCCATAGCGCTGCTGAGCCCGGAGAATGATCTGCGCGGGTTCCACACCGCAGGGACAGGCCATTTCGCAGCGCTTGCACTGGCTGCACAAAAGCACCCAGTCATCGACCGATTTTTCCCGGTCGCTGCGAAAGCGCTGCGCGTCGGGACCGGACTGCTTGGGCCCCGGAAATTCCGGATTAACGCGAAACACGGGACAATTCTCCACGCAGACCGTACAGCGTATGCAATGTTCATGATTCATCGCAGATGCTCCAGACAAGCCCGGGCCGCCGCATATCCCGTCGCTATTGCAAAACCATGGCCGCACCCGTTTTTCAATGCTTCGATATGGGCAAGGATCGCGCCGCAAACAAAAATATTGTCCCAGCGGCAATCCACAGGTCGAAAAGAGGCATCAACGGCAATGCCCGCCCGGCCGATGCCGTGGTTGGCGGAAAAATAATCCTGCTCATACCAGTCTTCCCAGTGTCCGGGGATATGAACCGGCAAATCCAGCACTTTTTCCACAATCGTATCACGCTTCGCATGAAGCCCTCCGCCGACAAAAGAACCGGTCGCCAGAATAAACGCTCTGGCGTTGAGACTGTTGGGCCGGCCCTGTGATTCGGCCATCACCGCTTCAATTTTCGTTCCGGATTTTTCCACCCCGACAACCGGCCAGCCCCAGTAAATGACGCCACCCTGCAATCGAAAATGATCTTTCAGCGCGCTAAACAGCCTTCTGCCCGGCATGGAAGGCGGCAAGGTGGGTATTTCAAACACCGGGCGCTCCAGACGGTACTCAATCTTTTTCAAAATGGCCGAAGCCGACTCCAGACCCAAAACCGCCGGAAAAGCGATCTTGTTTTCGCGGATATTGAGCTTTTCCAGCCATAAAATGAAAGCTTCCAGAAACGCGTCATCCTCGAAATTAGCGGCAATGCCCATCGTTGTAAACACAGAGGCATTGTACGTTGAAAACGATGCGTTTTTCAGCCGGGAAATAATGTAGCTGGGATAAAAATCCTTGAGCCCGGCGAAGGTGATGATGTGAATGCTATCCTGATCATCCTGCGGGGAAGCTTCCATCGTCACCGGCGTCAGGCAGGTGGTCTTAAACGTACCGATGGCGGAAAGCACCCGTCGGTTTTTTTCCAACCCACCCGTATAGGGCAGATCCATCCGGGTCATGATTTGCTGAAAATCAGAAAGCGATTGACCAACCAGCTCGGACGAAACCAGATGAAAAGGATGGTCGCCTTGCAGATGGGCAATCCCCTGCAAAGGGTCGGCCTCATGCAGGCAAACATCGATGCATCCGGTGGACAGGCAAGCCGTCGGTTCTCCCGTGGTAACCAGCGCTACTTTTAAGCCCCGCCCGGAAAGCCAGGCGCCCGCGGTAAGACCCGCCACGCCCGCGCCGATCACAATGACATCGTATTCAACCACGCTCACTTGTTTTTCTCCATCGCCAGAATCCCCAGATAGATATATTCGACAAGCTGTTCCTCCCGCAACTGATCGCCCCATAGCGCGTAGCGAATCCCGCGGAACCGCCGCTGGAGAAATTCCCGAAGCGACTGCACGGATTGCTCCGCCGTCAGAATGTCCATGTCATGCATAATACCCAGCGCGCGAAACGTGCAAAACCCGCCCTGACAGGGCCCCATCCCCAAACGCGTGCGATGCTGGATGTCACCCACATGCCGCGTGCCGGTCTGCTCGATGATACGTTCTACTTCTTTTCGGGAAACCAGTTCGCATTCGCAGACAATATTTTTCATATCCGCCAGACGTTTCAACAGCGGATAGCCACTGAGTTCTTCCTGGCCGTCCAGCGGCTTTTCGGCGGTTTCGCATTCTCTTTTGAGATTGAACGCGTGCATGATGGTATCTACCATTTTTTCCGCCATCAGCCGGAAGGTGGTGAGTTTCCCGCCGACAATGCTGTACATACCGTTTTCATGGTCAATGATCTGAAAGCCGCGCGAAATCTCCCGGCTGTCGAGTTTTTGCGATTTGAGCAGAGGACGGACGCCGGAAAACGCCCGGATGATGCGCGTGGTGTTGAAATGCGGAATCATCCGACCCGCCTCATGGATGATGACATCCACCTCGGCGGATTGAATCGGAATCTTATCCGGATCTTCCACGACAAGCGACGTAGTGCCCGCCAGACAGACGGCTTCGTTGGGTACGATGATATCACCGTCGGACGACGGCCGCAGGCGATTGATGACCATATCGGTCAGCCGGTGATTGGTAATCACCAAACTCCCTTTGGACAGCGTAATGGGCACCTCACAGCCGGCTAGAGCTGCCACCCGGTTCGTCCAGGCGCCCGAGGCGTTGACAATGATGTTGCCGTGAATTTCCCGCATCTCGCCGGTTGCCGAGTCAATGGCTTTGACGCCGATACAGCGACCGTGAGACCGTACAATTTCCGTCACCCGGTGACGCGTAAAACTCAGGCCGCCCTTGAGCTGCGATGTTCTCATGTTCAGCATGCACAGGCGGAACGGATCAATCGAACAATCGGGAACCTTGATTGCTTCCTCAAGGTCGGGATTGAGATTCGGCACCAGTCCGAGCGCCCGGGTGGATGAAAGCACCTCCGTCGGAATGCCGATATCCTCACACCCTCTCAAAAACTGTTCCCGGTAACGTTTGGAATCGCCGGGCAGGCGCACAAACAGTCCGCCGGTTTGCTCGACACACTTTTCGCCGATGCGCCGGAGAATCAGATTTTCGTCGTAACATTCCTTGGCTGCGATGGGATCAGACACCACGTAGCGCCCCCCACTGTGCAAAAGGCCGTGGCAAGCGCCTGTCGCCCCGGCGGCGTAATCGCCCTTTTCAATCAGGCAGTGAGGAATTCCACGCAGCGCCAGATCACGCGCAATCCCGCAACCTGTCGCCCCTCCGCCGATAATAATGACATCCGTCTTGATCATTTATGACCTATCACCCATCATCTTTGCCTTTACTCTTCTTCCCAACCCCGAACCCGTTCCACTGCCTTTTTCCATTTGGCGTAGAGTTTTTGTCTTTGTTCCTCTTCCATTGCCGGTTGAAATCTCCGATCCACCTTCCGTTTCTCGGCAATCGTTTCCTGATTTTTCCAGAAACCGACAGCCAGTCCTGCCAGATAAGCTGCGCCCAGGGCCGTTGTTTCGATGACTTCCGGACGCTCGACCGGTGCGCCCAGAATGTCGGCCTGGAACTGCATAAGGAAGTCATTGGCGCACGCGCCGCCGTCCACGCGCAGCTCAGACAAATCAATCCCGCATTCGGTGCGCATCAATTCCAGCACATCGCGGGTCTGATAGGCGATGGCTTCCAGCGTAGCACGGATAATATGGTTGCGGGTTGTGCCGCGCGTCAACCCCAGAATCGCGCCGCGCGCATACATATCCCAGTACGGTGCGCCCAGGCCGGTAAAAGCGGGGACCACATAAACCCCCTGAGAATCGGGAACCTTTGTGGCAAAGTATTCGCTGTCACGGGCGTCGTAAATCACACGCAAGTTGTCGCGCAACCATTGAATCGCGGCCCCGGCCACAAAGATGCTGCCTTCAAGCGCATACTCCACTTTCCCCCCCACGCCCCAGGCAATGGTCGTCAATAAACCGTTGTTTGAATGTGCAAGCTTTTCACCGGTGAGCATGAGCATGAAACAGCCGGTGCCGTAAGTGTTTTTCACCATGCCGGGTGAAAAACAGGCCTGACCGAAAAGCGCCGCCTGCTGGTCGCCTGCGTCACCGGCAATGGGAATTTCCGCCCCAAATATACGGCCATCCGTCTGGCCGTAAACCATACTCGAGGGTTTCACTTCCGGCAGCATGGAGGCCGGTATGTCGAGCTCTTTTAATATTTTCTGATCCCACTTAAGGTCTTTGATATTGAATAGCATCGTGCGAGACGCATTACTGTAATCCGTCACATGCACTTTCCCTCTTGTTAAATTCCAGATCAGCCAAGTGTCAATATTGCCGAAAAGCAGATCGCCATTGCGCGCTTTCTGTCTTGCGCCCTCCACGTTATCAAGGATCCACTTGATTTTGGTGCCGGAAAAATAGGCATCCAGCACAAGGCCCGTGTTTTCCCGAATATAATTTTCCAGCCCACCGGATTTCAGCTCATCGCATATTGCCGAGGTGCGGCGGCACTGCCAGACAATCGCATTGTAAACCGGTTTACCTGTTTTTCTTTCCCAGACCACGGTGGTTTCCCGCTGATTGGTGATCCCGATGGCCGCGATTTCTTCCGCCGTAATGCCGGTTGTTGCCAAAATTTCGCTTGCCACACCGCTCTGAGTGCCCCAGATCTCCATGGGATCGTGCTCCACCCATCCGGGTTTCGGATAAATCTGAGTGAATTCCTTCTGTGCTATTTTAACAATTTTTCCTTCGGAATTGTAAATGATGGCGCGCGAACTGGTGGTGCCCTGATCAAGCGCTAGAATGTATGACTTTTTCATATGAATTCTCTCTGATGCTGGTTGAAATTAATCAATAATGGCCTGATAGACCAACGAGTCTGTAGAATAACTCCAGAACACAATTTTTGTGCTATTTTTAGGGGTCTTTTTACCACTCCTCATCACACGATCGTTGCTTGTGGGGCATTCTCCGCTGTCGATTTTTCCTGCATCTGCCGCCAAGTGCTGCTCACCGACTTATTCTACAGGCTCAACGGACGGATAAGCTCCCGATAGTAATTGGGAGGGCCAAGTACCATGTCCTGGACCATGATTATACCAATGAGGTGCTCTTTCGGATCAATCCAGAAGTGCGTACCCGCAAGGCCGCTCCAGTAATACTCTCCGGCTGTTCCGTGACGCGGAGCAAGACCATTCTGGATGCGCACGCCAAAACCTAGTCCCATAGTATAGCCGGTTACCGGCATGCCCGGTATTCCGCCCAGTTGATCACTGGTCATCAGTTCAACCGTCTTACGGCCAATAACACGAATGCCGTCGAGTTGGCCGCCATTCAACATCATTTGAGCGAATCGTGCATAATCCATGGTCGATCCAACCATACCGCCGCCGGAAAGTAACTGCGGAGGTTTGGTGACATCAATCATGGGCAGTTTTTTTCCTGTTTGCGGATTAATCTGGCCTTCAGACAGGCGCTCCTGTCGCTGCTCTTTTACGTAAAATCCCGTATCGTCCATCCGCAGAGGCTGCAAGATGCTCTGCACGATGTAGCGATCAAGTGGCATACCGGACACCACTTCTATTACCCTTATACATCATTCCCTCCTTTGCATAAACCATAATTATGGAACATTGCGATTTGCCTTCACAGACAAATCGCAATGCTGTATCCATAATTTCTTGTCTAGATAATCCCTGCCGAAGCCACGGTATTCGAAATGGAGAACAAAGTGACAATCAACGCATTAACAAAACCTCCCAGCCAGATCGACCCTGTCTTTCGGAAAAGAAGCCTGGCGAACACAGCGGCTATGGGGAGAATAAACAGGAAATTCCAGACAAACAAGCCGGCGAGCGCCGAAGGCATCTTGCCGGGGGGAGGGAATGGAACATAAGGGAATAACTTAATCCCCGTACTGAACAGCCATGTATAATCGAGGATGGTCAGGATGGCTAAACCGGTTATGGTTGATAAAATCATCAGCACGATATTGGTTGCTTCACCGGCTCCTCTTATTCGGGTAAATGAATTCAACAGTAGGCTGTTGATCAGATAGAAGAACAAGAAGAAAGGTAAGTATTTCAGCAAAATCCAGAATTTAATGGGTGTGAGCGTCTTAATGCTGAAGACCCAGAACCGCGCGTCAGACAGGAAGAAGAAGTTGCTGATGACCAGCAGGCAGTAGGTTGCCGCGAAAATGATCATGGCCAGAAGAGCACTTTTCCAGATATTGACGCCGGAGAGTTTCACGCCCAGATTATTGAAGGTTGCCCCGTTTTTCTTCATAAACACGAAATAGGTAGCGAGGAATATCGCCAGCAGAATCGCGCCGACCAGCAGCATCAGCAGAACCGTGCCGTTGACGCAAGGCAACTGGAAGTAACTGTTTAAAGGGAATACTGTGGGGACATAGCGGTTCATCGACTTGATGCCGATCGGATAACCCGTAGCCCAGTTGAATAATAACGGTGCGGGCAGCAAACATATAATGAATATGATCCAATACGCCAGCTTGTCCTTAGCTGTTGTCATAACCGACGGAGAAACCGGTTCCGGTTGAATAATCGTCTTGAAAAAGGGGATTCTCAGCATCAGGAAGGCAAAGGGGATAATAAACAGGAAAAAGCCTACCAAAGCCAGGCCGGTGAAGAACTGCTTCCACGGCCAGGTCTGTTCGGCTGGGGGCATGGCTTCCTTGCCGCCTTTTAACGTGATATCGAAATAATCAAGAATATAGCCTACCGCGACGGTCGAGAAATGAAGTTTGGGGTGTTCGATTTGCGGCTGATAAAGCACTCTCAGCTTGCCCTCCGCGGCAGCGGCAATGGCTTGTTCCCGGGTAAGTTTCGTGTTGTTTCCAAACACATAGTAAGCGCCGTATTCAGCCCCGGGAAATCCCATGCCGGCGATCGCTTTCTTCGAAATATTAATATCGCTGCCTCTGGGAACGTTCCACATGTTTTCCGCCCACTCGTCATACCGACCGAATACAATGCCGATATTGACCGGATATTTGCCCAGTAAAGCAACGGTAGCATCCTTATCCGTGACAAAAGCGTTTGATGTAGGCATGACCACTTTGGGAACGATAATTGCGGGATTTTTCTCCTGCTTGGCAAATGCCCTCAAGGCGCCCAACTGGGCGGTGGCGGCACCCATGGAGTGGCCAACCATGCCGATTCTCTTGGTATCAACATACGGCAGAGTGCCAAGATATTGCAGAGCCGGGTACATGCCCATGTCGGCAGCCACACCTTTATTGATGCGCGGATCAGGGAATGACGAATTGCCGTGATCATACGCGTCGATCGCGATCACGACATAGCCGCGGCGGGATAATTCAACCGCATTAATATCCTGCACTTCCCGGGTGTTATTGTATCCGTGGGAGGAGACGATGGCGGGAGCAGGATTTTCAACCGTCACAGAATCAGGAACATAGAGCAATGCGCTCAGGCGGGCGCCGTCTTCTGTAATATAGGTAATGTCTGTGATTTTAACCTTACCGCCACTGGTATGCACCAGGTACGCACCTAACGAACCCAGCAAAACGAGGGCAACTGAAATACATAATAATGCAACGAGTTTCTTTTTGTTGTCCATTTTTCCCTCCTTATTAAGATTGAATGAATGTCACTCTTCTGCAAAAATTGAAACAACTAATGATAATGAAAAAATACTCCGATCTTCCTGCCTTTTTGCCATAATACTCTCCTTTCTTTTTATTTGCCATAACGGGTACGATGGGAAATCGCTTTTCTGATAAACGATTCATTTCCATTGTGCTCTCTCGTTATTACAGTTTTGACCCAATAAAAAAGCCCTAATAGAAATAACCACCACAAAAAGTGATTTGTCTCTATTAGGGCTTTCTCTTTATTCTCATGCCCTAAATCGATATTATAAAGCGGAACATCTTAAAATTGTCGCGCAAAGATGTCTATCGTAATGCAAACTTATTTGTCAACTTTTTTTTAACAGAAAAGATATTTTACATGGTTGATATCTGCTGGCGTTCCGGCAATAAAGGCTTTGTGGAAAAAGATTGCCCGAAAAAGTCAACAGGATCCTTTTTCATCCTTTTGCCGAAAAGTTAAAAAGACGGTGATCTGTGGTGGATATCCCAATGGCCCCGGACGCAAGAATCTCGCGGATATCTTCTTCTGCTGTAATCAGACCTCCGGCTATAATCGGGATTGATATTTTCGTCTTGATCATTTTAGCAATCTTGGGGAGAATCAAGCCGGGCAGAATATCTACCGCGTCCGGATTTGACTTCTTTATGGCGTTCAGGCTCCCGGCAAGAGACTCAGAGTCCAAAAAAAACAATCTCTGAATGGCAAACAACCCCTCTTGTTGTATGCTTTTTATGAGATTCCCATGGGTGGTGACGATCCCGTTAATCTTACTCTCTTTAGCCAAAAAACGGATTCCCGCCGCATCCTTGCCAATCCCTTTTAAAAGATCAATATCGACAAACACAATCTTTTTAAATGTTGTGGCCAGCTTGACAATGGGGGGGAGGTCGAAAATGCTTCCGCCCAGAATTAAGATAACATCAACGTTGTCGAGTTCTTCAATGAGAAAGCTTTCAATCTTTCTAAAAGCTGCAATAATAGGCCGTTTATGCAAAACCGTTAAAAAATCCAACGTGCGCCTCCATTCGACATTCTCGAGAGCATCACCCAAATCAAACTCAATACCCTGCTGTCTTATCACATTTATCAGCACTTGTTTCCCTGCCTTTGCTTATGGAATAAATAATTGTATGTCAATGAATAACTGGCCGTTGCTGATCATTTATGATGACAAGTATGGCCTGATATTATTTTCGTTGAATAAGTACACAAAAAAAGAGAGATTAAAGCATCAACTTTAACCTCTCTAATTTTAAAACACCTTTTCAGAACAGAGACATTTGTATTAATTGTTCCCTCAAATTTATCCGGGAATATTTACTTTACACGGCCCGCTTTCCAGGCTCCAATGAGTTTGTCGTAGTCCAGTGTTTCGCCCTTCGGTTTCTCGTTGGCCAGCTTTGCCTGCGGCGCTACGCCACCGGGTCTGCCTAAGTAAGTCTTTTCATCAACACATTTGTTGAGTTTGGGACCTTTATCTCCCTGGACGCCTGACCGCTCAATACGTTCCATCACTTTGTCTTGCTCTGCCGCCAGATTATCCATCGCTTTATCCACACTGATGGCGCCGGAAGACGCTTCCCCGATACTCTGCCACCACAACTGAGCCATTTTCGGATAATCGGGAACGTTCGTTCCGGTCGGTGTATTCATGACACGGGCCGGGCTGCGGTAGAATTCCACCAAACCGCCGAGTTTCGGAGCGCGCTCGGTAAAGGACTGATGACGTACATCACTGTTGCGAATGAAGGTCAGGCCTACATGGGACTTTTTCAAAGAGGTGGTCTTGGCTACGCAGAATTGCGCATAAAGCCAGGCAGCCTTGCGGCGCTCCACAGGCGTGCTCTTGAAGAACGTCCAGGAACCGGCATCCTGATAACCCAGTTTCATGCCGTCTTTCCAGTAGGCTCCGTGCGGCGAAGGGGCCAAACGCCATTTCGGCGTTCCGTCTTTGTTGACGGTGGGCCCGGGGGCAACCATCCCCGGAACAAATGCCGTGTACCAGAAGATCTGCTGGGCCACGTTGCCTTTTTCCAGGTAGGGCAGATAAGTATAGAAATCCAATCCACGTGATCCCGGAGGTGCGTATTTGTCCAGCCATTCAATATATTTGCGCAGGGCATATTTAGCTGCCGGACCATTCACATCGCCACCGCGGCAAACACTCGAGCCTAGCGGACGGCCTGTTTTATCCACAGCGATGCCCCATTCATCAACCGGCAAACCATTGGGAAGCCCCTTGTCGCCGTTACCGGCCATGGACAACCAGGCATCGGTGAAACGCCAGCCCAGATCCGGGGCTTTCTTGCCGTAGTCGTTATGACCATAAACCTTGACTCCGTCGATTTCTTTAATGTCGTTGGTGAAAAACTCGGCAATGTCTTCATAGGCGGACCAGTTGACCGGCACACCTAACTCATAACCATATTTTGCCTTAAACTTTTGTTTAAAATCAGGACGCTTGAACCAGTCATAACGGAACCAGTAAAGGTTGGTGAATTGTTGATCGGGGAGCTGCCAGAACTTGCCGTCCGGAGCCGTGGTGAATGAGATACCCATGAAATCCTTAACGTCGAGCGTTGGCAGCGTGACGTCTTTGCCTTCGCCTTTTGTAAAATCTTCCAGGCATACTGCGTAACCGTAACGATAGTGGGTGCCGATGAGATCGGAGTCATTAATCCAGCCATCGTAAAGATTCTTTCCCGATGCCCACTGGGTTTGCAGTTTTTCAATAACATCCCCTTCCTGGATCAGGTCATGGGTCACCTTGATTCCGGTAATTTCATAAAACGCCTTGGCCAAAGTTTTCGACTCATATTCATGAGTCGGGATGGTCTCGGAGACAATCTTGATCTCCAAGCCCTTAAAAGGTTTGGCCGCATTAATGAACCACTCCATTTCCTTCATCTGCTGGTCCTTGGTCAGAGTCGAAGGCTGAAATTCCTTATCGACCCACTTCTTGGCCGCGGCCATGTCCGCCATTGCCGAACCGGCGAGGAACATCAACAACACAGCGACCAGTGAACCGGTAAAAAACGTCCCGGTCATCTTCTTGAACAACCTGTCTTTCATTTGATCTCCTCCTTCAGGCCTTCAATGGTTGACTTTCTTTTACCAGTTCTATATTGCCAGCGTGAAGGCCGCAACCACCGCGCAATATAAAACCTTCCTAATTACTTTTACCCCCAAATCATGACGATAATAATCCCGCCCACCGCGAAAGGAAACACAACCCACAAAGTGAGATCAGTGAATCCGATCCAGGCAAGATGAATGAAAATAGCGCTAATGATCCCGACAAAAAGACGGGTGCCGGGAGTTGTGACAATCGGCAGAAAACCACGCCGGGGAACGGAAGGTGCTACTGTCTGCCAGATAGTCATGGCAACCAGGATCAGGAAGAGCACGGTAAAAAATATTGCAGTAGGAAGGGTCCAGGCCATCCATTCTAAACTCATCGTTTCACCTCCTCTATACCCGGCCCAGGGCAAAGCCTTTGGCCATATGGTTGCGAACAAACCAGATAACCAAAGCCCCCGGCACGATAGTGAGCACGCCCGCGGCAGCCAACAAACCCCAGTCCATGCCGGTGGCGCTGATCGTCCGCGTCATAACAGCCTGAATGGGTTTTGCGTTCGTTATTGTAAGCGTCCGTGCAAACAACAATTCCACCCAACTGAACATAAAACAGAAAAACGCCGTCACGCCAACACCGGCGCGAATAAGCGGAATAAAGATCGTAATAAAAAACCGGGGCAGGCTGTATCCGTCAATGAAAGCGGTCTCGTCAATTTCACGGGGGATGCCGGACATAAACCCTTCCAGTATCCATACCGCCAGCGGCACATTAAACAGACAGTGCGCGAGTGCGACCGCAATATGCGTATCCAACAGGCCGATCGTTGAATAGAGTTGAAAAAAAGGTAATAGAAAAACGGCGGCCGGCGCCATGCGATTGGTTAAAAGCCAGAAAAATACCTGTGTATCGCCTACAAACCGGTAGCGCGAAAAGGCATACGCGGCAGGCAGCGCCACTACAAGCGAGATCAGGGTATTGATCGTGACATAAATGATGGAGTTGACATAACCCATGTACCACGACGAATCGGTAAATATCTTAATGTAGTTGGCAAACGTAGGATCAGCCGGATAGAGTGTGAATGCTCCGAGTATGTCGGTGTTGGTTCTCAGAGACATATTGAGCATCCAGTAGATCGGAAGAAACATTAGAAAAAAATAGACAGCCAGTGCGATTGTTTTTTTTCTTCCCTTCATCATGATTTGTCTCCTTTCCCTGCGTTTTGCAACACCTGATAAAATACAAAACAGATAACCTCGACAATTAATAAGTAGATCAATGAGAAGGCTCCGGCTGTTCCCAAATCGAATTGCCCGGTGGCCATTTTTACCAGATAAATAGACAGGAAGGTGGTGGCATTGCCAGGACCGCCTCCGGTGAGCACAAAAGGCTCGGCATAAATCAGGAAACTGTCCATAAAACGCAAAAGCAAGGCAATCGTTAGAACACCGCGCATTTTTGGTAACTGAATATACCAAAATGTCGCCCAGGGTGAAGCGCCATCAATTTTAGCCGCCTGGTAATAAACATCCGGAATCGCCCTGAGACCCGCGTACGCCAGCAGGGCAACCAGCGGTGTCCAATGCCAGACTTCCATCAACATCAGGGTGACCCAGGCATCGAGCAATCTTGCCGTATGATCGAATGGAATACCCAGCACGTTGTTGACAAACGAACCAAGCAGACCAATATCCGGCCGGACAAATATGATCCATATTGATCCAATCGTATTCCATGGAATCAAAAGTGGCAGGGCGATGACCACCAGAGAAAAAGAAACACCCCACCCTTTTTTCGGCATGGCCAACGCCAGTAGAATGCCGAGCGGTATTTCGATAAGCAGCACCATTCCGGAAAAAAGGAACTGCCGCCATAAGGCTTCGTGAAGACGGCTGTCGCGCAATACCGACCTGAACATTTCCGTACCGACAAACAGGCGATTCCCTGGTCCGAAAATATCCTGGACGGAATAATTGACCACGGTCATAAGTGGTATAATGGCACTGAAAGCCACGATAATCAAAACGGGTATCGTCAAAAGCCATGCGCGATTATTTTCCCACTTATTCATTGGCTCACCTCGTTATTTTAGCAACCGTCCATCCTCGTAAAGTTTTATTTTTTGAGGCGGAAAAACAATCCAGCTTTTTCCTGCGAACACGGGTGAATCCTCCGGCAATCTGGCATATAAGGTTTTATCTTTAAGAAGGACGGTGACAATCTTATAGCTTCCCAGATCTTCGAAATTTTTCACGACAACCTCCATCCCGTTTTTCATAGGCGTAGAACTGATTTCCAGATATTTGGGTCGAATGCCCAGTTCAAGCTTGCCCCGCGCCTTTTGTGCCGCATCCGCCGTCTTCATATCGAGTTTTATTCCGGTTCCGTTCACATAAGCAACATCGCCGTCAATGCGACATTCCATGAAGTTCATTCCGGGAGAACCGATGAAATATCCAACAAATTTATGCTCGGGGTTTTCAAACAGATCTTCAGGTGTGCCGGTCTGAACAATTTCGCCCTCAAACATGATCACCACTTTTTCCGCAAAGGTGAGCGCTTCCGTCTGGTCATGTGTCACATAAATCAAGGTCAGCTTGAGGCGTTCGTGGATTTCTTTTAGCTTTCGCCTCAAGTGCCATTTAAGGTGCGGATCAATCACGGTTAAAGGTTCATCGAAAAGAATGGCCGCTACATCACTTCGCACAAGCCCCCGTCCCAGGGATATTTTCTGCTTGGCATCTGCGGCGAGGCCTGCGGCCTTTTTCTGGAGATAGACCGTCAGATCGAGTATTTCAGCCACTTCATGTACACGCTTGTCAATGGCATTTTTCTCCATGCGCCGGTTTTTCAGAGGGAAGGCCAGATTTTCATACACGGTCATCGTGTCGTATAAAACCGGAAACTGAAAGACCTGCGCAATGTTGCGCTTCTCCGGTGGCAGGCCTGTGACGTCTGTTCCGTTATATAATACTTTCCCCTTTGTGGGGGTAACCAGTCCGGAAATAATATTAAGCAGAGTGGTTTTGCCACAGCCGGAGGGTCCCAGAAGCGCATAGGCGCCGCCGTCATCCCAGACATTGCGGATCGTCTTGATGGCGTAATCTGATTCGTTTACCGGATTCCGCTGGTAACTGTGTGCGACATTGTCAAACTCAATTCGAGCCATGCAGGACTCCTCATTTACTCATTTTGGAAGGGAGACGCCAATAAATGGCCTGCTTCATCGTACACAAAAAAACAACATGGATTCACATACACCACAATCTCCGACCCAATTTGCCGCGAGTGAATTCCGTCTTCCTGAACGACCAGATGCGTGTCTCCATGGTTGACATGAATGAATGTTTCCGACCCGTTGATTTCGGCCAGGGCAACCTTCACGTGGATTACTGCGTTATTTTTATTGCCGTCAGTCAAAAAAAGATGATTCGGCCGGACGCCGAAGATATATTGTCCATCCGGCACGGTTTGGAGATGACCTTCCATCGGGATATCAATGTCATACCCCAACGTTGCCATACGGCCCGAAACAACGCCCGGAAGAAAATTGATCGGCGGATCACTGAAAACCTGAGCCACCCGGGTGGTTGCCGGATGATGATAGACATAAGGCGTAGAACCCGACTGCAAAACACGGCCTTCATCCATCACCACAATGTTGCCGCCCAGCATCAGCGCCTCTGACGGTTCCGTGGTGGTATAGACGACAATGGCTTTTCGCTCTTTGAAAATATCCTGAAGCTCCACCTGCAGCTCTTCACGCAATTTGTAATCCAGATTCACAAGCGGCTCGTCGAGCAACAACAGTTCAGAGTCTTTCACAAGAGATCGGGCAATGGCCGTGCGCTGCTGCTGTCCTCCGGAGAGCTCTGCGGGCAGCCTGTCGAGAAGATTATCGATATGCAGCATCGCCGCCGCTTTACGGACCTTTTGATCGATGTCCACATGAGACATGCCGCTCATTTTCAAAGGTGAGGCGATATTGTTATAAACATTCATGGAGGGATAATTCACAAACTGCTGATAGACCATGGCCACGCTTCTTTTGCGGACAAAGAGCCCCGTGACGTCTTTTCCATCCAGCAAAATGCGACCAGATGAAGGGCGATCGAGGCCGGCCATCAAACGCAAGAGTGACGTCTTGCCCGCCAGGGTATGGCCAAGGATGACATTGGTTGCACCGCTTTCAATTTTGAGAGTGATATTGTTGATATGGGTTTCGCCATTGACTATTTTACTGACGCCATCGAACACAATGTCCACTTTATTACATCTCCAAAATGAGATTATTCACGTAAATGAGCGCGACGTCTTACCCCATCCGCTTACCAAACGATTGATGAAAAATATGGTTCAATTGTGTGAATTTGCCTACAAAATACATGCCTAAATAAAGACAGGGATCTAATCGTCTCAGTGTAAGACATGACACAGTTGTTGACTCCTTTCCGAGAAATTAAGATGCGCAGCGTGGTTTCAGTTTCAGGTTCAACAGTAACGGGAGAGATGATCTTCTTCGTGAAATAAGAGTCGGCAAATGAGATTCCGTTTTAATTGGCCAAATAAATATCCATATCAAGTCGTCATGTCAAGAATAATGTTGTCGATTACATTATTTCTTCTGAATATCTTTGGCTTCAGTTTTAGGAGAAAGGAGTTTGAGCATGTCTTCGAGCGAAACCACGCCTGCAAGTTGATCTCCTTCGACTACGAGCAGGCGACCCACACCCGTCCGGTTCATCAGGGTCAAAGCTGCTTCGGCGCTTTGGTCGGGGCCGATGGTCGTGTCCGGCCCGCAGGGCTCGGCCACCGAGCCAACCGTTAAATGCGGCCATTCGTCACGCGGCACCCGGCTCACGGCGTTGACGGAAACGCAGCCGGTAAATCGGCCGAAAGACATCACCGGATAAATCTGAAAATGATTCTGATAAACATAGTTGTGGACAAATTCTTCAAGAGAGAGGGAGCGGGAAATGAGAACCGGGTCCTGGGTCATGACATCCCTGACTTTCACATTATGAAACACGCTGCGCGCCAGCACCTGCTGATAAGAACCCTGCGCGGCCATCCGGACGAAAAAGCCGATCATCAGCCACCACAGGCCACCCACAAAATTTCCTCTAAAGAAAGAAACAACGCCCAGAACCATCAGAACAATGGCCAGACCGGAACCCACGTGGGCGGCAACCGCTGTCGCCCAGCGCAAATCCTTCTTCCAGCGCCATAGAGCCGAGCGCAGAATTCTTCCGCCGTCGAGTGGAAACGCCGGCGCTAGATTGAAGATGGCCAACACCAGATTAAGCCACGCCAGATAGGCCAGGACGCCTGCAACCGGGGCAGGCCAGCCCTGCATCTGGGCCCCCGTTAGCGCCAAAAACATCAGGGCGCTGACGGCAGCACTTGTGAGCGGCCCCACCAGCGCCATCCAGAACTCAGCACCGGGTGATGGCGGATCTTCTTTCATTTCCGCCACGCCGCCGAAAATAAACAACGTAATGCTTTTCATGGAAATGCCATATCGCCTGGCAACCAGCGAATGCGCCAGTTCATGAATGACGATGGATAAAAAAAGGCCCCCTGCGCCCGCCGCGCCCATCCACCAGTAAGACGACCGCGGCAACCCCTTATAAAACTCTGGAAAGAGGCCCGTGGCCAGAGACCAGGTAATCAGCAGAGCTAGCACGAGCCAGCTGAGATCCACTCGAATTTCAAAACCCAATATTTTAAAAAGCGGGATGGAACGTCCGAACATCTGAATCCTTAATCCCTTTCATTCTTAGATCATCATAACCCATCCAGGCAGAAAAATTTAAGGATAACGGGATATGTGCTTTAAGTTAACCCGTTGATCCTGAAAAAATCAACCATTGAATTTGTTTTTCCGGGAAATCAGCCGATAAACTTGGATAATAAGACGGACCAAGCCTTAAAAAAAATTGACATCTTGATGGTTTTTAAGTTAATTTACCCAATATTTAATCGATTCGGGATTTAAATGAACTTGAAAAGGTTTTAATGATGAAACACAAAATTAGTTTGCCGTTGATTGTCGTATGGATTGCCTGTCTGGCCTTAACGGCATCCGCCGCGCCAAAGCAGGCAGGAAAGCAACCGCATCAGGAATCCCTGCGCTGGGTTTCACTTTCGACCGATTCGCGCGATACGGTGCGTGAGATCATCCGCTCCGAAGTAGACAGCCGGGAATCTTTTTCCTCCCGCCAGGAGGAAAAAACAAATTTCAAAGCGGTGGAAGATGAAAAAGAAAAAGAAGACGCGGATTATAAAAACGCGATCATCTCCGCCAACAAAGAATTTGTCCGCGCCAAAAAAAGACGCGACGACATCACCTCGCAGTTTCAGATGTCATCAACCGACCTCGACGAATCCGCTAAAGGCATCAAAACCATCCGATCAACCATTGAAAATCTGGAAGGTCAGATCAGCCGTTACGAACTGGACATCAAAACGCAACAGGAATCGCTCAAACGCTGGCTGCAAACTGAAAAACAAGGAGAGATTCTGGTCGCCGTCATCTACACGCGCGGCTTCCGGGACAGCGCCCACTCGCTGGAAGGCAAAGCGGATATGGCTTCCGCCCCGCTCATCGCCGCGCACATGGGAACCTACATCCAGTCTTTCTCCAAAGTCATCAATAATGTCACGGCAATTGACTTCATCCGCGCCACGGAAGAAGGCACAGCCAAATGGAACAATGAAGAGCCGATCCGCATCGCCCTGGATACAACCGACAAAGGCACGTCTTATCTGAGACTGAAGCGATACGAGCTCTATCCGTTTCAGGAAAACAAAACCGGCAAAGTCAAACCGGGAGGCTCCTCAGGCTATAAAGCGGCCATTGTGCTTTCCCGAACGGAACTGGACGGATTTCTCAAAACCAACCAGTATTCTCCGGACAAGTATGAACTGGATCGCGCCTATAAAATCATATCCAGTACAAACCAGGGCAATACCTTGGCGGAAGAAGGGTTGAACGAACAGGTCAAATCATTTCAGGACAGAATTTTGAACCTGCAAAACAAGATTCGGGAAGCCCGAACGGAACGCGACGCTCAGAAAATCCAGCTCAAGCGACGAGAAGAAAGTTATTACAAACTCAGTCTCGATGTCGCCTCCATCCGGGAAAAAAAGGATCTGGCGGAAAGAACTTTTCATCAGTCGCAAAGCGTCCTGCAGGACAAAAAGCGCGTTCATGAATCCATCATCATCAAATCCGCTTTAGCCGCCACCAAAGGCTCGCAGACGCCGGCGGAAGCCTCGGCGGAAGTCATTTTGGACAAACTGGCGGAAGTCAAAAACGACGCCAAAACCCAGCACTCCTCGTCGGCCACCGAAGTGACCAATTTCCGCGTCACCGCGGAAACCACCACGCAATCGATCACAGAAGCAAGAATCACGGCAATCCGCCTGATCTCTTTTATCAATGAAGGTGACAGCGTCCGCGTCAAAATGGCGTTTCGCGTCAGGACGATTCTGGAAGAACAACCTGCCGCAGAAGAAACGGGCAAGCAGGCCATAGAGCCACCTGCCAAAGCGCGTACCGAACCGCCTGTGCGGACGGAAACACCGGTTTCCCCGGCGCCGGAACCGAAAGCGACACCCCCTCCTGCCGTTAAGCCGCCTGTCGTTGTAGCCAAAGCCGTTCCTCCTTTCAAGCGCGCATACCGTCCACTGGCAGCCAAAGACGCCCTGGGCTGCTCTTTTGAACTTAGGAGCGCGAATATAACGCAGGAAGGCATCCGGGTTTTAGTGGAGGTTGTCAATCTGGATGCAGAAGCGCGGAAAGTAGCCTTTTACGACGACAAATTCGGGAGCTGGCCGAGATCCAGGATCAGTGATGAAGCCGGGAAACAATACCTCACCTCCCTTGCCTATGTCTGGCAGGGCTCTAAAAAAGCCTTGATGTGGGACCTTGACTCCCGGGGACGCGGCGTGGAAATACAACCTCAGACATCCGTCACGATGGAATTGATCTTCAAAAATATTCCGGCAAACGTCAAAACCGCTAAGATCAGCCTGCATCCGTTTATTTATTATAGTCCAAACGGAAGAAGAGAAACCTGGCAGGAATTTGATTTGACTATGCCGGACATGCACATGCGCCGCTGAATTTGATTACATGGGAGGCCTTCATGAAAAATAATATTCTATGGTTCCTTGTTGCTATATTCACCTTTACCACAATGGCCTATGCCGATTTTTATACGTGGGAGGATGAAAACGGCACCACCCATATTACCGATTATCCACCGCCCCAGAGCAAAAAAAGCCAGGGCGTAAAAGTTTATAAAGGCGACAACAACCAGACCTCCGACGCACAGGCCGCCGGTCCGGCAGTCAAAGCGGAAAAAACGCCGGACATTCTACTCTTTACTAAAAATGAATGTCCGGATTGTGACAAAGCCCGTGCATTTCTTAAATCCCAAAAAATATCCTTTACGGAATACAACATGGATACGGATAAAAATGCGGCAGCCAAAAGAAAAGAGTTCGACGACACAAACGATGTCCCGTTTGCCGTCATCAATCGCGCTCAGGTTTATGGATTTTCCGAAACGGTTTATAAACGCGCCCTGAAATCAGCACCCTGATGGAAACGACTCTTTACTTCTACACGGGAACAGGCAACTCCCTCTGGACGGCCCGCAAAATCGGAGCTTTTTTAAATCAGGCGCAACTGATTCCCATCAGCCATCATCACAAAGAATCCCTCCGATGCGATTCGGAATGCATCGGCTTTATTTTCCCCGTCCACATCTGGGGACTGCCTACGCCCGTCGTCGAATTGATTTCCCGTCTAAAAACAAATCCCGGCGCTTATCTTTTTGCCGTTGCCGTCAACGCCGGTCAAGTGGCCGCAACGCTCGTACAAATGCAAGAGCTTCTGGGCAGAAAGCATTTGCGTCTCTCTTCGGGATTTTCAATAGAGCTGCCCAGTAATTACATTGTCTGGCGCGGCGCTGTCTCACAGGAGAAACAGCAGAAGAAATTCGCAGCCGCACTCAAGAAAATGGAGCACATTGCGGCAGTTGTGCAAAACCGCGACGAACGGTCACCCGAAAAAGGCCCCTTCTGGCAAAATCCTTTTTTCTCATGGACTTACCGCAAAACTTTCCCGCATATTGCTAAGATGGATAAATCCTTTTGTGCCGATGAAAAATGCAACGCCTGCGGAATTTGCGCAAAAATATGCCCAGCGCAAAACATTGTCATATCAGGGAAAAAACCAGTATGGCAACACCACTGCGAACAATGCTTTGCCTGCATCCAGTGGTGCCCGGAAGAAGCCATTCAACACGGAAAAAATACGAAAAACAAAAAGCGATACCACCATCCGGAGATTTCCCTCAAAGATATGCTGGGACAAAGTAGCTAAGGGCTGAAGGATTATAGTTTAAGCGTTCACAACTTAGCATGAACATCCCTTAAAAGGCAGGAAGTTTTAGGATCCCTGCCTTTTTATGGATCACCATCACATTTTTCGCATTGGTCGTTGGGTTTTTATTCAGAAACCGGGATTCTTATTCTCTGTCCCAAAATCAAGGCATTGGAATCGTTCATGTTGTTGAGTCGTCGCAATTCATCAATGGTGGTAGAACTGCTTTTGGCCAGAGAAAAAAGCGTGTCCCCTTTTTTTACAACATAGTTCTTCAGGGGTTTTACGTCTGCGGCATCGGCCACTGGCACAATAATTTTCTTTCCTGCATAGAGAGGGTCGCTGATGGCCAATTGATTGAGCTTTAATAGAGCCGCGAGCGTCGTTGAATGCCGACGGGCGATGGAATTCAACGTATCGCCCCGCATGACGCGATAGATTGTCGTTCTAGCCGGTCGCAGTGTTTCGTCGGGCTTTTTCACAATCGGCATATTACTACCGTCAGGGACGTTGCCTCCATCACCGGTCTGGGCCATTGCGGGAACGGAAAAATAATTGGTGACAGATGACGCAACCGCCTGCGCGATAGTTTTATGGAAACTGCTTTTCCTGAGCATGCGTTCTTCCTGGGGATTGGAGAGATAAGCCGTTTCCAGAAGTACGGCGGGAATATCCAGCAGTTTCAAAACCCGAAAGGGGGCCTCATGGAAAATGGGATATTTCAGAGAGTGCACGCGGCCAATTTGATCGAGCAAATCCGTCGCATACGTTTTCGAAAGATTAATCGTGTGGGTTTGAAACATATTGAGGATGATCTGATCGGATTGATTATTTCCTCCGCCGTTGGGTACACCGCCGATGACGTCGGAGAGGTTTTCATTGTTGGCAAGGAGCTTTGCTGCTTCGTTACTGGCGCCGCCGTTGGAAAGACAATAGACGGAAGTGCCCCTGGCCTGGCGATTTCTGGCCGCATCCGCGTGAACGCTGATGAATAGACTGGCATTGGCCTCCCGTGCGGTTTGCAAGCGGCGGCTGAAAGACACATAGTAATCGCCGTCACGGGTTAATATCGCCCGATAGCCGGGCATTTTATCAATCGTTTTTTTGATTTCGCGGCTGATGGCCAGCACCACGTGCTTTTCATACGTTCCATTTTTGCCAATGGCGCCGGGGTCGTCGCCTCCGTGACCGGGATCGAGAACAATGATTCTCTTGCGACCGGGCGACAATGACGCCGGTTCTTTCGCTACTTCTTCTTTTACAGCCTGACTGACTACCACATCCACAACAACGCGATCTGGCTTATCCATAAACTTCTTTAATGTGAACACATCCGCTTTCAAATACTGATCCAGAACGATTTCAATCGTACATTGATTATCGCCTACGGATGCGAAGCTGATTTTGATGATTCCGGGTTTCCCGATTTTCTTTTCAGCAGGAAGCGAGGGGTGAAGCGTCGTGTCGGTAAATGCCAGGGTGAGAATATTGTCCTTGATTTGAAACTGATAATGCGGTTCGTCGCCAAGATCAAAAACAACCCGCGTATGATCAGGCGCGGCCCAACTCCGGACTTTTAATATTTCTGTTGCCGCAAAACAAAACGAAGACCAGGAAACCGTGATGAATACCACCAGACAATAAAGAAGAACCCATATCCATTTTCTTTCTATGCAATGCATGGAAAAGAAGTAACAAATTTTCGGCACAACTGCAAGGAAAGTTCAGGATTCACTTTATTCATTGAAGATTCGTTCAGGATATAGTAGAAGTTCGCAGTGCGGGCGATTAGCTCAGCTGGATAGAGTACTGGCCTCCGAAGCCAGGTGCCGTGAGTTCGAATCTCACATCGCCCACCACTTGCGTATCTCGTACCTCGTATCTCGGGGCTCACACGAACCAGGGAAATAAATATTCCCCCTGTGCTTTAGTTTAACTTACCGTCTTCATCCTAATTCATTAACAGAAAAGGAGCGCACTCACCCCTTATGCCAACTTTTGATAAAGAGAGAAAAGAAGTCCTCGATGCCAGTCTTTGGCTGTCCGAGCAGGGTTTTTTCGGCTCGCGCAGAGGCTCCGGCGGCAATGTTTCCATACGGCTCAATGAAAACGTCATGGCCATTACGCCATCGGGCGTCAAATATCAGCAGCTCTCGGTTGATGATATTTGCGTGGTCGACTTTGACAGCAGGGCCATCGACGTGAAAACCGGTTTTAAACCGTCCATCGAAACGGGTCTCCATGGCATCATTTATCAGAATCGTTCCGATGTGAATGCCGTCGTCCACACGCATCAAATTTACGGCAGTGTCTTTGCTGTTCTCAATACGCCGATTCCCGTCTTGTTTGATGAGGTGTCATTAGCGCTGGGTCAAATCATCGATGTCATCCCCTACGCGCTTTCCGGCAGCACCGAGCTTGCCGCCAATACGGGCTCAAAATTAGCTAACCACGCCAACGCCTACATCATCCAGAATCACGGTATTCTCGCACTGGGCAAGACTCTGGACCAGGCGATTCTGCACGCGGAGCTTCTAGAGAAAACCGCACACATTTACTGCCTGGCACTATCCACCGGAAAACCGATCACCAGACTTCCCGCATCGGAAAACCATCCGGGAGTTCGAACAACTCAGAAACCAGCAAAAGTGGAATAACATATGTTTTCATGTAGCAGTTTAGTCTCTTTTGCGATCTGAGTCGTAGTCAGATTGAGTTGTGCTAAGGGACCATTGGGGACCTTTATCGAGACTCGGTAAAAGAAAATAGAACGTCCCCATTATTTGCACAACACCAAGCTCGGCGCTGCCAAAGGCGCTCTGCAGACAGCAGCGTATCTGGTCAAAAATTATCTGAAACTGATTAAATAATTTGCAAAACGGCTGCGGTTTTTTTATAAAGACCGCAGTCCGTCTTATAAAAAAGCCAACGGCCATAAACACAGTGTCGGAATAATTTACAAACACATAAAGCATCGTTAATATTCTGGAAAATATATAATCATTCTTTGGCGATGATAAAACTTAAAACAAAATATTGTTGTAAGCATTCTAATTTACGAAGCATTTTCAGAATAGGTATCGTTTGCAATGTTTGTAGCAGTGGATATTTACCTTCATTTTAAAACCCAAAACAAAGTCGCACGCGTCGGTTTACTTTACATTTTTCTAATTATCAATAAACAATAATAAGACGTTCAGAACCTTTCATAAATATATAATAAATAAATACAATGTGTTGTAAGTTAGATTTCCGCATATTTTTTTATGGCACTTATTTTGCTAAGTTTAGTTTCAGTTTCACGTTATATTAGTTATTATTTTGAATTGCTTTTAACAACATTAGATCAACTGCGCTATGTTGCTTGGCGTTAATTTAAAGCCAGATGATTTAAAAACTTTTTTAAAAAGGGGGTAAGTATGAAAAGAGTAATACTTTGTTTAAGCTTCATTGTTTTATTTGCATCACAGGTTTTCGCATCTGATGTGGCTGTATGGGGACAACGTTATGATCTTAACTATATTAATAGCTTCTACAATAGCACCTCTGTGCCGGCAGGCACGACTTCGACGATCATTGGATCTTTGGATGTGGCTAACCTCACAGGCAAAGAGTTGCTGTGGGCGGTTCAGCCGGCCAGTCCTTTTACCACAAACGAGATATCCACCATGTCTTCATTTCTGAGCGGCGGCGGGCGCATCGCCTTTATGGGAGAACATGGCACATATGCCCCGGATGAAAATGCCCGTATCACAGCAGCAATTGCCGCACTGGGTGGCCATATAACCATTAATGTTGATTTCCCGGACGCTGGTTTTCATGATGCAACCGTCGGAAACAGTCAGATACTGGCTCACTCTCTGACGGCGGGTGTCAACACTTATAATTATGCATGCTTTGCATCGCTAAATTTGAGTGGAGCGGCACAAGCACTGATGGTGGGAACCAATCATAATCAAGTCATGATGGGCTATGAAAACATCGGCCCGGGCAGCATATTCCTGATTACGGATCAGAATGTATGGGATAATGTTTCTCTTTCTACTAATGACAATAAGGTGATGTTTAAAAACCTTCTTCTTGCAGATACGGGAGCCCCGCCTGTCAATGGCGTGCCGGAACCGGGGACCATGGCTCTCCTGTTTTTTGGCCTGGCCGGAATTGCCGGCTTGAGAAGAAAATTCAACGCATAAGAATTGGGTAAAATAGTGTTAATTCAAGGCAGGGGGCCATTGACCCTGCCTTTTTTTATTTTATACCCTTCACATGACAACAACAAGACGGGAAACGTCTTTGTTTATTGGGAACAAGGGTTAATAAAGACTTATCCTTATTTTTTAAGGCAGAAGTAACTAGGGTCAAGTAACTAGGTAACAGTTACGCGCGTAGGGACATGCAAAATCATGCGGCGGATAGGCCATGCTATTTGTCTTCAACTTTGAGTAACTCGAAGTTGACTTTGGACAATGCCTGGATCATCAACCACATTTTCTTGTAACGCTTGCTCCACTGGGTCGCCGTGGGGGCAATGTCCTTACGAACATAAAGCGTTGCGGTTTTGCCTTCAACCTTTGTGGTCAGGTTATGCCCCGTCATGGACGGCGACTTGGCCACGGTTCCAATGATAAAGCTGTCGAGCATCTCTGTAATGTCGTTTTTCAGTTTTGTCTGCCGCTTTTTCAGCATATCCTCACTTTTCATGTTGACCTCCTAACGAGTACTTATACTCCTATATTTATACGCAAAAACCCCGATTGTCCAGCAAAAATTGCAATCGGGTGAAAAAAGATGCTATTTATTTTACAGAAATGACTAAACTGTTACGTTTTCATGATGTTACGAACCAAGGTCGCTTTCCGGAAATGATCATGCGGATCATCACCCTCAATAAAATCCTTGATTTTCAAAGCACTCTGGTATAGAAGCCACCATCACAAATTTTTAGGACTCCCTTGCTCGCGACCTGGATCGCGGGCTTTTAGAGCCGAAAGGAGGAAATTTTGAAAAGATACGAAGTTATAGCTATTGTCAAAACGGATTTGACGGAAGAAGACATTACCGCCATCATTGAGCGGTCTTCCACCATCATCACCGAACGAAAAGGTGTCATTGCCAAAGTTGAGAAATGGGGCAAGCGACGTCTGGCCTACGAAATCCTCAAACAAAGAGACGGATTTTATTTCTTCATCGACTACGCAGGCAACGGTGCTATCGTAGCCGAGATGGAACGTAATTTTAAAATCGACGACCGGATTTTAAAATTCATGACGGTCGCCAAAGAAGGCGCCATCACGCGGGAAGGCATGGATGAAGAGGTCGCGCAGGCGGAAATCAAGCGCACTGAGGCCAAAGCCTATGCGGAAACCGCCGATGCAAGAAGAGAAGAACGGTCAGCAGGCGATTCCAGAGGCGGCAGACCTTCATTTAGAAGACAAAACAACAGAGATGAGCGTTAAAAGAAAGGGGAATAATCATGGCTATATCCAACGGTGAAAGACCATCGCGTCCGCCCCAGAAGAAATTTTTCCACAGAAAAAAATTCTGCCGGTTCTGCACGGACTCCAATATTAAGATCGATTTCAAAAATCCGATCATTCTGAATAACTTTGTCACGGAACGCGGCAAAATCATGCCCCGAAGAATCACAGGCAACTGCGCAGGGCACCAGAGAGAATTAACCGTCGCGATCAAGCGCGCCCGCACCATCGCGATCATGCCTTTTGTCACTGCGGAAGGCAGATAACATCATTCAAGAAACCTGCCGGTCCTGACAAACCTTAAACGACCGGCAGGTTTTTTTATTTGATTTTGTATTTTATCATCACATTCATTCTTATTTTCACAGGTAGTCTTTCTTGATCAACTTGAATTTTTTCTCATCCAATAGTCCATTGCTTCGGCTTGTTTTGATTTTTACATTTTTCCTCGCGGCCGCATTAATTCCTTTTGTCGGCGTAACATTTCTGGTCATGTTGCCGCAGGTGATGTTTGTTCTTTGCCTGCAAAACGATCAGAGAAAAACAGTGATTGCGTTTCTCATCCCGCTTTGCGCCTTTTTAATTATTCTGGCGTTGATGAAAACGGTCATGCCCGTTCTGGCTCTGGGGACGATGGGACTGGCCGGTTTGGCCATGGCACGGGCTGTCCGGAAAAATTACTCCCTCGAAACGCTTGTGCTTCTCCCATCATTCATCCTCCTGAGTGTGCTTGCTTTTTATTTTATTTACGGCGGCATGCAGCTATCCATATCCCCCTGGCAGCTGGTTCAAAAACATATTCAGGAAGCTGTCGAATTAAACATCAGTCTCTATAGCCGATTGCCGCTCAGCCCCGATGAAATCCGGTCTATTCAGAACAGCAAGGATTCCATCATCAGGCTTTTTACCGATATCTTCCCGGCGCTTTGCGCCATTGCCGTCTTGTTTACCGTTTGGATCAATCTGCTGATCGCTAAAAGAATCCTCATGAAGTCGGGTATTGTTCCGCAGCAATTGGCAAACTTATCCGAATGGAAAGCGCCCGCCTGGCTGGTCTGGTTTTTTCTTGCCGCAGGCGCACTGATTGTCATCTCCCATACGCAAATCAGCTTTGCGGGCGTCAATTTGTTTCTTTCCCTCTCATTTATTTATCTTCTGCAAGGCTTTGCTATTGTTAGCTTCTTTTTTGAACAAAAAAATATCTCCCCATTTTTCCGCTCGCTTTTTTATTTTTTCATTGCGATCCAGCAAATTCTTATGATAGCAATAGCGGCACTGGGGTTTTTCGATATCTGGGTTGATTTTCGCAAGTATTTCCGTAACGATCAGGCAACAGATTAACATACGAATTCTTCAACGCTCACAGGAGGTTATTCATGAAGGTGATTTTAAGACAAAACGTGCCTTCCCTGGGTAAGGCAGGCGACTTGGTAAAAGTCAACGACGGCTACGCCCGCAATTTGCTTATCCCGAAGGGGCTTGCAGTCGAGGCCGACGATAAAAACATCAAGGTGTTCGAAAGCGAAAAAAAGAATGTTCAGCAAAAGGTTCTGAAGGAAAAAGCCCACGCGCAGGATCTGGCGTCACGCCTGAAGCAGGTGACGCTGACACTTTCGCGCAAGGTCGGCGATCAGCATAAAATTTTCGGCTCCGTCACGTCCAAAGATATTGAAGCCGCCTTGAAGGAGAAAGGCTTTGACATCGACCGCAAAATGATCGTGCACGACGAACAGATCAAGTCACTGGGCGAATTCAAAGTAAAAATCAAACTGGCCGTGGGAATTGACGCAGAACTTAAATTGCATGTCGTCGGCGAAGCATGATGAAAGACATCGATCCGTCCTTGTATAAACTGCCGCCTCAGAATACCGAGGCCGAACAGTCCATTCTCGGCAGCATTCTGCTTGAAAACGGGACGATTAACGCAGCGCTGGAAATCCTGCGCAAGGATGATTTTTACAGCGAAGCGCACCGCAAGATTTTTTCCATGGTTGTGGAGCTCTCCGAAAAAAACGAGCCGGTCGATCTGATCACACTCAGCAACGCACTCAAAGACCGCAATCAGCTCGATTCCGTCGGCGGCACCTCCTATCTTGCATCCCTGGTGGATAACGTCCCGTCCGCGGCCAACGTCGCCAACTATTCAAAAATCGTCAAGGAAAAAGCGATTCTGCGGGGTCTGATCGGTTCGGCAACCGAGATCATCAATAGTTGTTACGAAACAGGATCGGACGTGGATCAGGTGCTGGACAAAGCCGAGCATCGCATTTTCGAAATATCCGAAAACAAAGTCCGGCCGTCGTTTTATGCGATGCGGGACATTATCAAAACAAGTTTCAAATCCATCGAAAATCTCTTCAACCGCAAGGAACTGATCACCGGCGTGGCCACCGGATTTGAGAGAATCGATGATATGACCTCCGGCCTGCAAAACTCCGATCTGATCATCATCGCCGGACGCCCCAGCATGGGGAAAACAGCCTTCGCTCTTAATATCGCGCAATATGCCGCCTTGGAGTCGCAAATCCCCGTGGCAGTATTCTCGCTGGAAATGTCCAAAGAGCAACTGGCATTTCGTCTGCTGGCGTCTGAGGCCCGGGTGGATTCGCAGCGGATGCGCAAAGGCTTTCTGGGTGAAATGGACTGGCCGAAACTCACGGAAGCGGCAGGCCGTCTATCCGAAGCGGCAATGTATATCGACGACACACCTGCCATCACCGTCCTGGAGATGAAAGCCAAATCGCGCCGCCTCAAAGCGGACAAAGATCTCGGTTTAATCGTTGTGGACTATATTCAGCTCATGCGCGGCGGCTCTTCTCGCGATTCCCGCGAGCAGGAAATATCCGAAATCAGCCGGTCGCTCAAAGCCCTGGCCAAAGAACTTCAGGTGCCCGTCATTGCCCTTTCGCAGTTAAACCGAAAAGTGGAAGACCGCCCCAACCGCCGTCCGCAAATGGCCGACTTGCGTGAATCCGGCGCCATTGAACAGGATGCCGACGTCATTGCGTTTATTTACCGCGATGAAGTTTACAATAAGGCGGACGACAACCCCGAAAAAGGCAAAGCCGAGATCATCATCGGCAAACAGCGTAACGGCCCCACCGGCACTGTTAAATTGGCGTTCCTCAATCAATTTACAACATTTGAAAATCTCGCGCCGATGGAGAGCCACGGCCAGTATTCATAAGCGGAAATCGACCGTTACATCTCATTTAGCGGGGATTTGTCCCGGACGAACATGAAGACAAAAGAAATTTTCGTCAACGACAAGATGCAACAAAACTACCGGTATGTTCTGACGAAACCGGCCGGAAAAAATTTCGATCCGGAGTTTCGGCCTGAATTGACGCCCAAACGGATGCTGGAAATGGGTGTCTTCGGCGGAAAATATATGACCGACTGCCGCAATGAATTTCCTGCATCCTGGTTTACAAAAGCCAAACTCTGTTCCGATCGCCATGACCCGAAACTAAACTGTTTCGGCGTCAACGCCTCCAAACCCCTCTCCTACTGGATTTCCAAAGGCTGGATTTATTCCGAAGACCCCCGCGGCTGGTTTCAGTGGTATTGCCGCTACTATCTGGGCAGACGCGGTCCCGATGATCAAAGACAAATCAAACGCTGGATCGCCATGCGACGGCACATCGCGCAACTCACCAAACACTGTCCGGCAGGCGACCTGAATTGCCGGCGCAGACAGCGCCAGGCCCTGTTGCACTGGGCTTATGACAGCCGTAAAATGTAACCTGTTTCATTTCATGATGTAGAATGGCTTCGTATGATTTTTTCCGGCAAGCCCAAATATCATAAAAGGCCTTGGCTAACTGGCGGATCGACCATTGTGGAAAGCAGGGGGAAATATTTTTCCCCTGCCGTTTTTTAATATTTCCGTTATTTGAGAAGCAGAAAATACAGTTCGCCTTTTTCTTTCAGGCTGCCTGCCGTGGCTTGCGCCTGGGGACCAAACCCGCAGAACAAATCGACCCGGCCGGGGCCTCTAATGGCCGACCCCTTATCCTGATTCAAGACAAATCTTGAAAATTCGACACGCCGGACGACATTATATTCGTTATCCAGAATAGGTTTGCGCAAACGGATAAACGCCAGCGCGCCCTGCGGAAAATATTTTGGATCGGTGGCAATCGACCGGTCGGGCGTCACCGGCTGGCCGATTGCGCCGACCGGTTCCCGGTCGACAAATCGAAAGAAGATGTAGCGCTCATTGTGGCTGAGAATCTCAAAGAGTTCTTGTTCACTTTTACCTTTGAGCCACGTTTTGAAACCGCGGTAGGAGGAATCGCTTCTGTCGATTTTGTTTTGATCCAGCATATTGACCGTCACGGAGCGGAAAGGCCTGCCGTTATTCTGCGCGTAACTCACCGAAAGCATTTTCCCGTCTTCCAGGCGAATCTTTCCGGAACCCTGAATGTGCAAAGAATTAAGCTCGACCGGATCGGACACCCAGACGAATTCCAGTCCCCTGCCCGCCAACGCACCCTCCACATCGATTTCTCGGCGCGTGTAATAGGGAACGATCCGGCCATTCACTTTACGGCCAATTTTTGTTTCATGGGGCGATACTTTTTCCATGACGACGTCGGGCGGGGGCTTATACAGAGGGTATTTGTATCGATCGGTCCTTGTCAGAGACCCGTCCAGGAGCGGCTCATAATAACCGGTAAACACCACATCGCCCGCGCCTGTCTGCCCCGCAGCGCGCAATAGAATAAATTCATCGGCTATGCGCTTTTTCTTTTGTTCCACGTCGGTGTCCGACCGGATGATGTCGCGGAAAACCGCCAAGGTTTGCTTCATGTGTTTTGCATCAACCTGCCGACCCGCAACGCTTACGATTTGATCGCGTCCGGCGCCCTCATAATAGGCCAGACTGCGTTCAATGGCCACTATGAGCGATGCCGTATCCAAATCGTCATCCAAAGCCATCTGACGGGCATCCATCCTCTCCAGCGCACGCTCGGGCGGCGGCACTTCGGGGACGTAGGGCGCCCGGGAGGCGCAGCCTGCCATCACAAAGGCGATGATCAGAAAAACAAGAGATACCGTACGTCGTCGCATCATAATTCGATGATCATCGCGACTTCGTCGCAGTAGTCGGGATACTTGGAGCAGCGGAAACAATCCGACCAGATTTTTTCCGGCAGCGTGGACCGATCCACTTCCTTGAAATTGAGTTTGGCGAAAAATTCTTTCTGATAGGTCAAAGCAAAGATTCGAAACAACTCCAGCGTGATGGCTTCGGAAATAAAAAACTCCACCAGTTTTCGGCCGATGCCTTTTCCCCGGTAAGCGCTATCTACATAGAGAGAACGGACTTCAGCCAGATTCTCCCAGATAATATTCATGGCGCAAATCCCGATGATCCGTTGCTCATTCTCGTCAAAATACACGATAAAGTCCCGCACGGAATTATAGATATCCATTAAAGAGCGCGGCAGCATTTCTCCCTTGCCCGCCGACTGATTGATTAACCGGTGAATGGTTTTGACGTCACCGATGCGTGCTTTTCTCAGCATGTTTGTTCCTTCCCGAATCAGAGGTTTTCACTTTGGCTTGGGCCGCGGCAAGCATCGCGCGGGCATGGTCTCTGGCGGTTTGCGTCAGATCCACACCGCCCAGCATCCGGCTGATTTCTTCAATTTTCTGTTGTTCATCGAGTTTCTCCACAACCGTGGACGTCCGACCCGCGGCCACTTTTTTGGTCACGCGCAGGTGCAGGCCGCCAAAACTCGCAATCTGCGGCAAATGCGTAATGCAGATGACCTGATGATTGGCGGACACATCTTTTAATTTGCGTCCTACAATCTCCGCCGTTGCGCCGCCGATGCCGCTGTCCACTTCATCGAACACTGCCGTACCCATTGATCCGGTCTGCGACAATACATTTTTAAGCGCCAAAACAATGCGCGACAGTTCTCCGCCGGAAGCAATTTTGTTTAAGGGCTTGGCCTCCTCGCCTATGTTTGCGGCCAGATAAAATTCGACGTCGTCACCGCCTTTGGGGCCAAAGGTCTCGTCCATCTCCGAACCTCGCCGCAGAAATTCCACCAAGAAGGATGCATGCGGCATATTCAAGTCATGGATCTGGGTGTCAACCGCCTTCTTCAACCGCATGGCCGCACTCAACCGCAGCGCTGAGAGCGCGAGCGCCTTTTTTCGCAGATTGCTTGTAAGATTTTCTTTTTCCTTGCTCAACCTTGCCAACTCTTCTTCCACATTGGAAACGTTTAAAAGTTCCTGGACCATCTGCTGCTTTGCCGCCAGCATGGCCGCAAGCGTCCCCCCATGCTTGCGTTTGAGCCGGTTGATGGCATCGAGTCGTTCGTCGATGGCGGACAGCTTTTCCGGATCAAAAACAAGATGCTGCGTATAATCGCGCAGCGTCAGCGCCGCTTCCTGCAGTACGACAAAGCTGCCTTCCACATCGGCTGCCGGGATTTTCAATCCCGGATCAATTTTTTGAATTTCCTTAATTTGCGCAAGAACTTCCTTGAGCTTCTCGTTGATGCAGCCTTGCTCCGCATAAAGCAGGGCATAGGCGTGGTTGGCCCAGTCGGAAAGCCTCTGCGCGTTGGCCAGCACTTTTTTCTCGTCGGCAAGCGCCGCATCTTCTTCTGCAACCGGATTGATTTTTTCAATTTCCTTGAGCTGGAACTGGATCAGATCGATTTTTTCCGCGCGATTCCGGCGCATATTTTCCAGGTTCTCGATTCTGCCCACTAACTGCTGATAGCGGTCGTAATCCGCCTGATAGGCTTTTCGCGCGTCCAGACAACCGCCAAATTCATCGAGGATGTCGATATGACTTAAAGCGTTGAGAATGACCTGATGTTCATGCTGACCGCAGATATGAATGAGCGATTCGCTGACGTCAGCCAAATTGGACAGCGTCGCCATCTGTCCGTTGATTTGCGCCCGGTTCTTTCCGGCGCGCGAAATGACGCGTCGGATGATCAGTTCATCTGAGGTGGGAAAACCCAACTGCAAAAGCTTTTCCTGAAGGATTGTATTGTTGCGAATATCAAAGAGCGCTTCCACCGTTGCGGTGTCCGCCTGCGTCCGGATCATTTCCGCCGCCGCTCTGTCCCCCAACAGAAGGCTGACCGCGCCGATCAGGATCGACTTGCCCGCTCCGGTTTCGCCGGAAATAATGTTCAGGCCTTCATCAAACGAGACCTGAAGTTCATCAATGATGGCAAAGTTGGTAATGCTCAGCTCATTAAGCATTTTTCCTTTTTCCAATGCCTGAAGGCAGACCGCCCCAACCCAGTTTGGAACGTAAAATTTCCCCGTAACTGCGGTGCGGTGACAAAACCAGCCGGGTGACAAATTTTGATTTGCGGACAATCATCACGTCGCCTGCGGTAATCCGGTAGGATTCCTGACCGTCCAGTGTGACTGTCGCACCGCTTTCTTTCGACCACAGCGTAATTTGCAAATCAGACTTCTCGGGAAAAATGATCGGGCGATTGGTTAGCGTGTGCGGACAGATCGGATTGATGATAATCAGATCCTTGCCTGGAAAAACAATCGGTCCGCCCGCCGAAAGCGAATAAGCCGTCGATCCTGTGGGGGTGGAAATAATCAGACCGTCTGATTTATAGGTGGTCAGATACTGACCATCAATCATCGTCTCCAACTCGACAATGCGGGAGAGATTGCCGCGGTTGATCACCACGTCATTTAAAACAATGCCGGATCCGATGATTTTATTGCCCCGGCGGATTTTCACGTCGAGCATCATCCGCTTCTCCGTCAGGAAATCTCCTTTCAGAATCAATTCCAGCGCCGCATAGGTTTCGTTTAAATTGACTTCCGTGAGATAGCCGAACGTGCCCATGTTGATGCCGACAATCGGCACGTCGCGCTGGGCAACGTAGCGGGCGGTGCGCAGCATGGTGCCGTCTCCACCCAACACAGCTATCAAATCCACGTGCGAGGCAAGATCTTCCACCTTGAAGCCGCCGTTTTTGCCGACTGCGGCGGCGATGTTCGCCTCCAGAAAAACTTTCATTTTGCGGTCTTCCAGCCACTTTTGCAACGCAGCCGCAAATTCGGCGATATTTTCCTTTTCGACGTTGGCAACAATGCCGACTTTTTTAATTTTCATGACGATTTTCTCCAAAAAAGACGACGTTTCGTAACATAAAAAAAAGGCTCTGTCTATGGATAAATAGTTCGGGGAAATTGCTAAGAACTATATGATATACAAAGGCAATTCTTATTCATAAATCCTTGACAGGCGTGCTTTTGATAAGGTAGGGTGCGCCTCTGAGAGGTGAGAAATATGGGTTTAGTCAAGGGCAATTTTACTTTTATGCGTTTTGAGGTGGAAGGGCAACTTCCACAGGCTTTTACCACGTTTATCAATAACCGGATCAAGGGCAACGCTTTTCGAGAGGCGCGCAATTCCACCGAAGAAAAACGGATGGGATGGGTGTCGGCAACCGACATCCTGGATTCCGATTTTGAAAAAGCAAATTACGTGCTGGGCGATTATCTGATTTTTTCACTGCGCATCGACCGCAAGCTGGTTTCCCCAAAATTGTTGAAAATCCGTCTGATGGAAGAACAGCGGCGCTTTCTTGCCGAAAGCGGACAAACCCGCATCGGCAAAGCCATGAACGAAGGCATCAAGGACAAGGTCAAACTGGAACTTCTGACGAAAAGCGATCCCATTCCCTCTTTTTATGACGTCTTATGGGCGGTAGGACAAAATAAAGTTTATTTTTCTTCGCTTTCAGATAAAGTGGCGGATGATTTTGTTGATTTGTTCAAAAAAACATTTTCACTGAGCCTGAAACGCATTTTGCCGCACGAACATCCGCTGGCCTTGAAAAGAAAATCGGAAAGCGAGGTTCCCGCCGATGAGATTTCATTGATCGGCCGAGAATTTCTCACCTGGCTTTGGTTTAAATCCGAGGAAAGAAACGGGCATATTGCTCTGTCCCCAAACGAAGAGGTGGAACTGCATCTGCTCAAACGCATTGCGCTGGAGGCGGGTGAAGGAGAGTACTCGCAAGGCGTTGTTTGTTCGGGGCTTCATGCCGAATTAACAGAAGGCAAGGAAGCCATCCGTCAGGGTAAAAAAGTGAAGGAAACGTGCATTAAGCTTCACCGCGACCAAAACGAGTGGGATTTTAACTTCAAGGCGGATACTTTTTATTTTCAATCTTTGAAAATGCCGGTAGTAGACTGGCAGGAAATCCCCGAAGATCCCTCCGCCTCTCTTTTGGAACGCATTTATGTCATTGAAAGTGCCGTAAAGACGATAGACCAACTTTTCGAATACTTCCTGAAAATCCGCTTTTCCGCCCAATGGACGGACAACGAAAAGCCACAACTGGGAAAGTGGCTAAAGAAGGAACAAGGATAAAGGGGAAAGCGACAGAGGGGCAAAGGTACAGAGTGCACTTTACCGCCGTCTTATTGACGGGTTAGCGTCACTTTTTGGACATTTCGAACACAGACAACTTCGCCAAAATTACACAACATATTGTTTTTATTTACATATTTTAAATGATACCCTGGCACGTGATTTGCTATTAATTTAAACGGCAGAAATTATTTAACTTTATTCCGGTCAGACCGATAAGATAGGAAAGAATAAAATTACTTAGACTTTTCTTTTTTAATATTCGACCGGTTAAACGTAAACAAAGCAAATTGTCGGGAAGGATCATGTAAACTTATGATGCCGGAGGGTGCGCCATGGATCGCCAAAGAATCGCCAAGCATCTGATCGAATCCAGTGAGATGTCCATTGATGATAGGGTAACCTCAATGACACCGCCTCAGAATAATTCAGAAAAACAATTTTTCCGCTTTGTTGATAAAAATCCATTCTTTGAAGATAACCATTTAGAATCCGTCAACAAATACCTTCTGACTTCACGCAAAAAACGACATATTGTCCAATCGACCGGCGATGAAAGTTATGAGCTTTTATCCGATAACTTCTCCGGGCCGGATACCCGTAAGAGGAATAACTGAGTTTACAAATCGGCAGTCATCATTAGATTAATGGTTTACGAGGACAATTCAACAACAAGGAGGATGAGCGCAATGGACCAAAAACAAGTAGCCAGGCAGATGGTGGAATTCAACAAAACGGCTTTTGACAATAGTTTCAACGCCATGACTGCCCTGCAGGATCAAACGGAAAAATTCATGTTAAATTTTTTTGATAATGCAACCTGGTTTCCGGCTGAAGGGAAAAAGGCTGTTCATGACTGGATCACAAGTTACAAGAAAGGCCGTGAAGATTTTAAGAACACAGCCGATGAACGTTATCAGAAAGTTACGGAATATTTTGCCCGGACAGAAAAATAAGAACGATAAAAGCAGCAAAAATTCATATCAACCATAACGGAGGCTAAATAATGGACCCCAAACAAATTGCCAAACAAATGATCATTTTTAACAAAACAGCATTTGATAATAATTTCCGCGCCATGCAGGCACTGCAGGAACAAACCGAGCGGCTGGTGGGCCGGTTCTGGGAAAAAACACCGATGTTTCCCGAAGAAGGGAAAAAAGCCATTACCGACTGGATGAAAGCGTATAAAAAAGGCTGCGAAGACTTCAAGACGGTTGTGGACGACAACTTCAAAAAAGTGGACGATTTCTTTAAAGAGGCGAAATAGACGCTAATAGGTGTTAAGAGATTCGGCTCTGCAATCTATACATGAGAGGGCATAGCTAGCGCTTTAAATAGGGTTTGAGCGTATCTTCCAGTACCTGTCTGCATTTTTCAAAATCGTTGTCATCCGGCAGTGATGGAATTTTCATCAGCGGACAGAATGTTACGGTAACGCAAGCAAAGGGTTTGGGGATCATATACTTATCCCAGCTCTTCATGTACCAGGCACGGTCGGCTTCCACAAACCCCGGCACGATGGCTGCGTCCGCGCCCTCGGCAATTGCGATGGCGCCGGCCTTGGCGATACCCGCCGGACCACGCGGACCATCCAGCAGATGGGCCGCCAGCCGTCCGGACGAAAGACGGTTAATCATTTCCTTCAAAGCAGGTCCGCCGTTTTTCGATGACGATCCTCGAACAGGAAAAACTTTTGCCGCCTCGGCCACCCGTGAGGCAATGTCTCCATCCGTGCTTTTGGAAATCATGACGCTTGTGGGATACTTGCGGTAGCGCAAAAATAAACGGACACCGATAAAAAACTGCTGATGCCAGCAACAAACCAGCACTCTTCCACCCTTCTCCAGATAATCAAGCCACTCGGCTTCATTGACGACTTTTAAACGGAACGTCATCGAATAGATGCGGGCCAGATGATAAATAATGCTTCCACCCAATTTGATGGTCGCGATCCTGCGCAGTTTCTTGAACATTCTTCACTCCACGGCATGTTTGGCCCTGCAAGAAATAATCATGAATAGCGATTCTCCGCAATAAAAAATTTTTGCGCTTGATTATCTGCAGGCGATTGTTTAGATAATCCGTCATACAAACGGCGTCGTAACCAAACTTGCAAGGAGTTCTCCATGACACACCCCCGGCTGATTGACAGCATGATGCAAAATAATTTTTATCCCCACAACCCTCAGACGGTAGAACTTGTTCAAACACATATCTCCTGGGTCTTCATCGCCGGCGACTATGTCTACAAAATAAAGAAACCGATGAATTTCGGTTTTCTGGATTTCAGCACGCTTGAAAAAAGAAAATTCTACTGCGAAGAAGAACTGCGCCTGAATAAGCGTCTGGCCCCCAGCATTTATCTGGATGTCGTATCGATTAAGCAGGATGGCCGGGGCCAACTGACCGCAGGCGGCGAAGGGAATGTCGTCGAATACGCCGTCTTGATGAAAAAACTGCCGCTGGATAAAATGCTCAAAATCCTTCTGGCTCAGGGCAAGGCAGATGCAGAGACTCTGGATGCAGTGGCGGCAAAAATCGCCGCCTTTCATCAGGACGCGCAAACAGGCGGCGCAATCGACGAGATGGGATCCATCCAGACCATCCGCCATAATCAGGAAGAAAATTTCGCACAAACCGAAAAATATATCAACCTCACCGCTCCCTCCTATCAATATCTATTCATTAAAAATTATGTGGAGCAATTTCTTAACGCCAAAAGATTGCTTCTGGAGAAGAGAGTGGCCGAGCATAAAATCCGCGACTGCCACGGCGATTTACATCTGGAACATATCTGCATAGCCCAAGATATCATCATTTTTGACTGCATTGAATTCAATGAGCGATTCCGGTTTGCTGATGTTGCAGCCGAGGTGGCATTTTTAACCATGGATCTCGACTATAATGGATACACACGCCAGGCACAAGACTTTGAACGATCCTACCTGAAGTACACCGGCGATGCGGACATGACAAAGCTCTTAAATTTCTACCGCTGCTATTACGCTTATGTGCGCGGGAAGGTCATCAGTTTCCGGCTGGATCAAAAAGAAATACCGGACCCAGAACGTGCGGAAATCAAGCAGACTGCCTCAAAATATTTTGATCTGGCCTATACCTACGCGGCCCGCCTGGAAAAACCGGTTTTGATTTTGACCGCGGGCATGATCGGTTCCGGTAAAAGTTATCAGACGCGGCATCTGGCCGCGAGGCTTGGCGCGGAGGTGATCCGCATGGACATTTTACGAAAGGAACTGCTCAATATCACACCTGCCGAAAAGCACCCGGATGCCTTCGGACAGGGCATCTACGCAAACGACATGTCCCGAAGGACTTATGACAAAGCCTTTGATCTGGCGGAAAAGATTCTCCGGCGAGGCAAGCCGGCCATCATCGATGCCTCTTTTAGAAACCGCGCAGATCGTGCGCTGGCGGTCGATCTCGCGGACAAACTTCAGATTCCGTTTTACGTTATTGAATGCACGTGCCCCGACGATATAGTAAAAATGCGCCTGGAAAAAAGAAGGCAGGAGCAGGATAATCCATCCGACGGTCGCTGGGAGATTTTGCAGGAGCAGAAAAAATATTATGAACCGGTCGATGAAATCCCTGCCGAAAACTACTTTAAAATCGACACGTCGGACAATCCGGAAATTCTCCGCCAGAACATTGTCCGCTCAATTAACATGGCTGAATGACAGACAGATAGTGAAGTGAAGCGGTTATGGTTTGGACGCTTCTTTGCCTTTTGTTTTCGCCTTTTCTTTTTCTTCTTTGAGCTTTTTGTCTTTTTCTTCTTCGGCAAGGCGGGCTTTCGCTTCCGCGATATAGGCGTCCACTTTTAAATCAAGACCGACGCCCGCATAATCGCGCGCGACAGCTTCAAAGCGCTTTAAAGCAGCTTCGTATTTTTTCTGCTTGAAATAGAAATTCCCGATATAGAATTCATGTTCGGCCAGCTTTGATTTGCATTCGCGGATCATCTTCTCCGCCAGCGTGGAAAATTTGCTTTGCGGATACCGGGTAACCAGTTTTTCAAATTCTCGCCTGGCCTTGATGGTTTCGGTCTGGTCCCGGTCAATGGCGCCGATTTGCAGAAAATGGCACATGCCGGTCTGATAGTGCGCATAGGGAACGTTCTCATTGGTCGGATACAACGTAATGAAGTCGCGATAGGCATTTTCCGCTTCCACGTATTCTTTGTCGCTGAAATAAGAATCGGCAATGCCCAGATCTGCCAGAATGGCCAGATCGTGCAGCGGGTGCTCTTCTTTCAGGCGGGTATAGAATTCCCGCGCTTTTTTATAGCTGCCATCCTGGAATGCCTGGGTTCCGCGCGAGTAAAGCGCTTCCGGCGTCGAGCGCACCGGCTCGGACTTCTGGAAAAATGACAAGATTGTCGCTTTGTCAAATGAGCAACCGCTGCAAATGAACAGTAAGGCCAAAATGATGCTGATTCTTTTTATCTTCACAAAAATTCCCGCCCACGATTAATAAAACATTACAAACTTTTCTTAATGAATTCTTCGAGCTTTTCTTTGGGCGCGAGCCCGACAAGCGTATCGGCCACTTTGCCTGACTTAAACACCATCAGGGTGGGAATGCTGCGGATTCCAAATGTCGACGCCGTTTTCTGACTCTCGTCAACGTTCATCTTCATGATTTTGACCTTGCCTTGATAGGCGGCGGCCAGCTCTTCCACAATCGGTCCAATGGCTTTGCAGGGACCGCACCAGGGCGCCCAGAAGTCGATGAGGACCGGTTTGTCGCTTTTCAGTACTTCTCCTTCAAAATTGTCGTCGGTGGCTACACCCACAAACTGGCTGCTCATGACAAAACGCCCTCCTTTTTTTATTTGCCGACTATATGTCACAGCGCGGCAAAAAAAGTCAAATGCTATTTGCCGCAGTTTGATTCTGTTCATTTTTTTGACGGGACTTTTTTTATTTGCTATAGAGAATGGCTAAATCAGGAGGTGGATATGGAACGCGTGGGCATATTATCCGGCGCCATCATGATGGAAAAAAGCCATCTGATCCGGAAATGCAAAAGACAGCCGGCTAAAAATCAATACGGCGAAGCCCTGGCCATGGTCAGTGAGAAAATGGTCTTCATTCTCCGTCACGGTCACGACCCCGCTGAATATATTCTGCCTCACATGATCAATCACCGCGCCAATCTTCAGGCCCTGAAGGATCTGGGTGCAACGGAGATCATCGGCATCAACTCAACCGGCTCACTGAAAAAGGATTTATACCCCGGCCTGGTCGTCATTCCCGACGATTTCATCACGTTGACGCCAACACCGACCATTCATCAGAACAGGTCTGTACATATTACGCCGGCTCTCAATGACGACGTCAGGAATAAACTGATCGCCGCAGCCAAACGCTGCGATATTCCGGTGGTGGAAAATGGCGTTTACTGGCAGGTCGCGGGCCCGCGTCTGGAAACCCGGGCGGAAATACGAATGATGGCAAACTTTGCCGACGTGGTCGGCATGACCATGGCCAACGAGGCGGTTCTCTCGCTGGAAATGGGGTTGCCTTATGCTTCGGCCTGTTCCATTGACAATTTTGGAAACGGGCTTGTTGCAAAACCTTTGAGCATGGACGAAATCATTGCAGGAACCCGTAAAAACGCTGATTTGATGATACGCCTTCTGGAAGGCTATATTGAATATTTGCATTAGATCAGGCGGGTGTTTCAATATCCGGAATAGCTTTCACCAGTAATTTATCGACCCGATTGCCGTCCATATCGACAATTTCAAATTCATAGCCGGCAATCAGAAATTTGTCGCCGGTTTTAGGGATCCGGTTGAGTTTATACATCGCGAGTCCCCCCAGGGTATTGACATCCGGTCTTTCTTCATCCTCATCGAAAAGCGAAAAGACCTTCAGCAAATCTTCAACATCCTCAACCATCATCGAGCCGTCCATCAGATAGGATCCATCGTCGCGCCTGAACACTTCCGGATCACCCGAATCGCCTGCTGCCGGCAGATCCCCCATTATATTTTCCGTCAGATCGTGCAGGGTAATAATGCCCTCCATAGAGCCGTATTCGTTGACGACGACGCCGAAATGTTTTTTCGTGCCTCGGAACATCTCCAACACTTTCAACGCCGGGGCCTGGTCGGGGATATATAGGGGATCGAAGAGAATATCGTTGAGACGCAACCGGTGGTGGTTGATATAGTAGGAAAGAACATCCTTGATGTTGACCACGCCTTTGATGCTGTCGATCTGATCCTCGCACACCAGCATTCGCGGATGCGGAGACGCCAGCGCCGTGGCCATAATTTTTTCCTCGGTCTGCGTAATGTCGATCCAGTCCACATCCACGCGGGGCGTCATCAGGGCATTGGCGCGTTTATCTCCGAAACGGATGACCTCATTGATCATATCGGATTCTTCTTTTTCAATCACGCCGTGCTCGGATCCTTTCTTTAAGAACAGGCGCAGTTCTTCTTGCGTGACGGGCGCTTCATTGCGGTTTTGAACACCGAAAAAATTCAGAACCAGCTTTGTGGAAATACTTAAAATCCACACCACGGGATAAGTAACAAAACTGAATACTTTCATGGCAGGGGAAAGGAAGATGGCAATCGCTTCGGCATTATTCAGCGCAATGGATTTTGGCACTAATTCCCCGATGATGAGTGAAAGGTACGTAATGATACCCACGACGATGACGACAGACAGTGGATGGGCATACGGAACCAGCCATCCGACATTTCTCAACACAGGCGCAAGATCTTCCGCCAGAGCCAAGCCGGCATAGGCGCCGGACACAATACCGATGAGCGTAATGCCTACCTGAATGGCTGAAAGCACTTTTTCCGGCTCTTCCAGAAGGGAAAGCGCCGTTTTCGCTCCCCTCCGTCCGGAGCTTGCTTCCTCTTGCAGATTGGAGCGGCGCGCGGAAATTAAAGCAATCTCATACATGGCAAAAAGGCCATTGAGTAAAAGCAGCAGGGCAATGACAAGAACTTCCATAATGTTTACTTTCCGAAAATAATATTTGCGCCGCGTACAGGTTGACGTCCGCTGGATCGATTTCCATCTTAATTGATTTGATTGAAGTCCGTCAAGCGGTAGTTGATCAAAGCGCGCAGCTTTGAAATTCCCGCGGTTCCAGAATCGTCAGCTTCCTGCGCCTGCGGTATTCCGGAAAACCGTAAAGACGTTTCCCGCGATACTCCATCACCACGGCGTCCGCCGGGCAGTTGTTGAGGCACCCGAAGCAGGCCAGACAAGCATCTCGATCCACCCGTTGCTTTTCGGGATGGATGGCGGCCACCGGACACTTCTTCACACAAGTCCGGCACAAAATGCATTGGGTTGCATCGACAGTATGAAGGTTAATGGCTTTCTTGTTGAGCCAGACCAAGGGTAACATCCGCACCATTTCTCTTAGCGCAATCTCCGATTCGTAGACAATCGATTCGCCGCGTTTGACTCTCTCCAGAATCTGTTGGGTGAAGCGGCGCACCTGCTCATAGGTGGTCTCATTGGGCAGGTGCTCGCCTGATCGTTGATTTGCGCTGTCCCAGGCAGGCGTGGGATAGGCGGGAATGCTGCGGAAGGCATCCATCCCCACGGCAACGCCTCCTTTTTCGGCAAGCAAGCGAAGCGTATGACACGCGGCATTATGCTGATTGCCCGCAGGCCCGCCGAAGGAAACAAACGCCGCCACGGGTGTTCCGTTAATCTTCGGAATGGCAGCAAGCCAGTCGCTGACATTGGCGGGAACATCGTAATAAAAAACCGGCGAGCCGACAATCACCAAATCATATTGCGGGATCCTTTTTTTATCAAAACCCTGCATGTCGAGCACATCCACCGCAAGCCCCTTTTCCTTCAGCATGCAGGCCATCAGCTTGCCATACCGGCAGGTGAACCCCGATTGGCTGTAGAACAAGATCAGCGCGCGTTTCGGGTCGCGGGTTTTCAACTCCCCGGAGGCTGACATCCCTGTTGCGGGAAACGGCAACGGCAGGCTTAAAGCGGCGCAGACGATTGCGCTTTTTTTAATGAAGCTTCGTCTTGTGTCCATAGATTTTTCACCCATTGGATTTCACCAAACTTTATTTTTCATCTTTCGTAAAATCAATTTTCAGTTCGTAGACACCCGTATCCAGATGGGTCGTCATCGGATACCCGGATTTGGAAAACACATGCATCATGGCTTTGTTGCTGGACAGCACGTCCGCCGTAAATCCTTCAAGATTCTTTTCTTTCGCGATGCGGATCAGATACCTCAAAAGGAACGTGCCGATGCCGCGGGCCTGCCAGTCCTGATGGGTGGTAAAAGCCACCTCGGCATGACGCGTATTCGGATCATTGACATACCGTCCGATCGCGACAATTTCTTCACGACCTTCCGGCTCTTCTCTGCCGATGAACGCCGCAATGGCCATTTTGTCGTTGTAGTCGATGGCGGCCAGAGGCATGGCAACTTTATGGGAAAAAGATTTCAGGCTGTGGAAAAAGCGGGTATAGATATCCTGTTCCGGCAGACCATAGATCAGATCCTGAATGGCCCGCTCGTCGGTGGCCTTCACCGGACGGAAAAAGATAGATAATCCTTTTTGATCGATCCAGTTGACTTCATATTCTTTCGGGTACAAAACCACCGGAAGCGTTTGATCCGGGTAGATGTAGCCTTGCTTTCTGGCCGCCTCCAAAAGTTCGTCGCGGAAGTCGGGATGGGCGATATTGATGAGCATCAGAGCCCGGTCGCGGATAGATTTTCCATGAACATAGGCAATGCCGTATTCCGTCACCACATAGTGAATATCTCCCCGCGTCACGACCACACCGCTACCGGCGGAAAGATACGGCACAATGCGGGAGATCTTGCCGTCCTCGGTTGTGGAAGGCAACACCATGATGGATTTGCCCCGCTTGGACATGGCCGAACCGCGTACAAAATCCACCTGCCCGCCGATGCCGCTGTAAAATTCAAAGCCCAGCGAATCGGAACAAACCTGACCCGTAATATCAACGGTGAGCGCGGAGTTTATGGACACCATCTTGTCGTTTTGAGCGATGATATACGGATCGTTGACATACTGGCACGGGCGGAATTCAAACAGCGGATTGTTGTTCACATACTCGTAGAGGCGCCTCGTGCCCATACAAAAAGCCGCAACGACTTTTCCCGGATGCAACGATTTTTTACGGCAGGTCACCACGCCGCTTTCAATCAAATCAATCAGACCATCGGTAAACGTTTCCGTATGCACTCCCAGGTCTTTTTTATTTTTTAGATACGGAAAGACCGAATTGGGAATTTTACCCACGCCGGTCTGGATGGTGGATTCGTTATCGATCAGCTCGGCAATGAGCTGGCCTATGGCCCGGGCAATATGATCAGGCGATTGCTGTTGAAATTCCAGAAGCGGCGTGTCGTTTTGCACAAAGGCGGATATTTGACTGACATGCAGGAAGCTGTCACCCAGTGTCCGGGGCATATTTGTATTGACTTCCGCCACCACATAGCGCGCCACCTGGGCCGCCGTTTTGGTAATATCGACTGAAATGCCCAGACTGACATAGCCATTCATATCGGGCGGGGACACGGTAATCAGGGCGACGTCGATGGGCATCGAACCCCGCTGCATCAGGAGAGGAACTTCCGAAAGAAAAATCGGCGTGTAGTCGGCATGACCCTGCTTAATCGCCGCGCGGGCGTTTGCACCGATAAAGAGCGCGTTATGCCGGAAATGTTCAGTATAGATATCCGAGGTATAGTCGGTGAGTCCCAGATCGAGAAAGTGAATAATCTCCACGTCGGAAAAATCCTGCGCCATTTCCAGAAGCGTCGAGACCAGCAACTGAGGCTCTCCGCAGGCTGACGCAATGAATATCCTCGCCCCGCGCCGTATCTTTGATATGGCGCTGTGTGCGTCAGTGAGTTTCTCTTTATAGACCTTCGGCCAGTCGAGGATCATTTCGATGCTCCCTTCTTTCGTGCACGAAAAAGGATACGATAACCTTCAGCATCGCGGAAAGTCATCAAAGATTTAAAGCCAGCAACGCAATACGCTTCACATCAGAAAGCGCCGAGTTGACAGGGTTTGACTTTAATCTTTAATTTCTCACAGGCGGCACAGACGTCCATTCGTTTGACGCCCAGTTGCTCCGCAAGCGACCAGGCCGACACGCAGGAAAGCCGGTCATTGACCAGCGCCTGACGGACGGCGGCTTCCATCTCCGGGGATACCTGGCTTGCGGCTTCAACCCGTTTGCTCTTTGGCTCATAACCGAAAAGACCCAGCTGGCACTGAGCGATATTGATGTTGAGCATATCGATGGCCACGCCGACATCGCTCAGCGTTATTTGCATTTTTTGAGCAATTTTTTCCGCCGCCTTGCAGGCCATGCTGTTGTCTTTAGCCTGTTTAAGGACTTCCTGTTTCAAATCTTCGGCCACCTTCGTGCCTTCCGGATGTTTCGTGAAAAATTTGCCTTTGTCTTGATGAGCCATGATGTCTCCTCGTCAGTACTTCATATAATGGAATGGTTCAATCGCCGAGAGCGCCTCTACATCCAGTGTTTTAAATCCATTTTTCTCCACGAGCTTTTCCGTTTTTTCAATTTGATCCACATCCACGACAAATACCGCTCTGGCCGCACATTCGAGCACAAAACCATAAGCGTTGTTGATATTGATCCCTTCCTTATACAGCAGCTGCATCAACTTATCGAGCCCGCCCGGCCGATCAGGAATCAGTACGGCCAGTACGCTCTTGAGATGAACGGTCATGCCCGCTTCCGTCAGAACCTTTTCCGCCCGTTTAGGATCATCGACAATCAGGTTGATGACGCCGAACGTGTCGGAGGTCGATAGGGTCGTCGCCCGGAGGCTGATATCGGCTTTGGCCAGAACACTCGTCACATGCGCCAGTTTTCCCGGTTTATCTTCCGCGAACACGGATAACTGATAAGCAATCATAATTTTCTCCCAGGGCTTATTCCTTTCGGTTGTCGATTACCCGGACTGCTTTTCCCTCGCCTTTCGGCAAGCTGTCCGGTTCCACCAGATCAATTTTAGGCGTAATCAAAATTTCGCCCTTGAGTTCCTCGACGATCTTCTTTCTTAACGTTTCCAACTGCCGCAGGTCGCCCGAGAAATACTGTTTATTGACTTCCACTTTCACCGTCATGTCGTCGTTGAACCCTTCGCGGTTGAGAATAATCAGGAAGTTCGTGCCGACGCCTGCAATGTCCATCAGCTTCCTTTCAATCTGCATCGGGAAAATGTTTACGCCTTTAAGAATCAACATATCATCGGACCGGCCCTTGATTCTTTCAATGCGGCGGTGCGTCCGTCCACAGGCGCAGACGCCCGGAATCATGCGGGTCAAATCCTTGGTTCGGTAACGGACGAGCGGCATGCCGTCTTTCTGGATGGAGGTCATGACCAGTTCGCCTTCCTCGCCGTCGGGCACGGGCTGAAGCGTTTTCGGGTCGATGATTTCCACCAGGAAACTGTCTTCCCAGATATGCATGCCGTCCTGATAGGGACATTCAAAGGCCACGCCCGGCCCGTTCATCTCGGACAGGCCGTAGGAGTTGAAGGCCTTGTAGCCGTAAATTTCCTCGATTTTTTTGCGCATTTTTTCCGTGTGAGGCTCCGCCCCGAGAAATGCGATTCTCACGGACGTGTCCTTGCGCGGATCGATCTTGAGATCGGCAAAAACGGTTGACAGATGCAGTGCGTAGCTGGGAATGACATGCACCGCCGTGGTCGCAAAATCCTGCATGAGCTGAATCTGGCGTTTGGAATTGCCTGCGCCTGCGGGAATCACCAGCGCCCCGATTTTCTCCGCGCCGTAATGAAAACCCAGGCCGCCTGTAAACAGGCCGTAGGTCATCATGTTCTGAAAGACATCGCCTTTGCGCATACCGGCCATGTACATGCAGCGCGCGAGCAGATTCGTCCAGACGGCGATATCCTTGGCCGTATGAAAAACAACGGTTGCCCGGCCGGTCGTACCCGATGACGAGTGCATCCGCACCAGCTCCTCTTTGGGAACCGCGATAAATCCGTAAGGCCAGTGTTCGCGAAGATCATCTTTGTTGGTGAAGGGAAATTTGGTAATATCCGCAATCGATTTCACGGAGCTTACGCCCAGCCCCTGTTCTTTGAATACTTTTCCGTAATAATAAGATTTTTCAACTTTAACGAGGGTGTCCTGAAGCGCGGCAAGCTGCATGGCTTCCAGTTTGGAGCGATACATGGTCTCGATATCTTTTTCCCAGTACATCTAATCCTCCGGAAATAAATCATTTACGCCTTTTTTACATTTGTACCGGGTTTTTATCAAGTCAAATCTCCCGCTCCAATCAAATCCGCCGGAAGCGGTTGCCTTCCAATATAATTTGACCTTTTCGCAATGAATAGTCCAGGTGTTTATCGATCATCACCTTTTCATTGAATTCAAAAAACTCTTTCGGTTCGCGGGGTCGGCCATAGACAATCCAGGCCGCATAAACTTCATCATGCGTTTTCGGCCGGTCTAAGAAGGTTAAAAGCTTTTCCTGGCGCGCATGGATCGTGTTTTCGTAAGCCTCCCACAGAGGCCCCGGGTCGGCTTCATAAAGCCCTGTGTTGTGCGCGGCCACCCAGCGCTTTGCGGGAATGGCTTTGAGCTTACGGATGGAGTGGATCGTCTCTTCAATGCCGGAGGCAACATCGCCATACCAGGGCCCAAACGACGTCAGGTCGTAATCCCCCAGAAACAGAAGCTCTTCTTCGGGGAAAAAGAAGGACAGATGCCCCGGCGTATGACCGGGGGTGGCAATCACCCGCACGGTAAGTCCGCCCAAATCGATGATTGCGTCATCTTCGAGAAAACACGCTTCCTGCCGGGGTTTAAATTCAAATTCGTCATGCATGATCCTTTCCCAATAGGCACGCTGCGCAGGCCCCAGCAAACCATACCAGTCCATGAAAGTATTAAGATCCGTAAGCGGCGGAAAGTCACGCTTTGAAATCCATAGCGGGCAGGCTTCAAAAAGATTGATGTAGCGGATGTGATCTTCATGCCAGTGCGAAAGCCAGACTTGATCGACCCCTTCGTCTCTCAGGCAGGTAAGCTTTTTTAATGAACATGCGGGATCCAGCACGACCTGCGTGTTGTCTCCCTTCAGATAAAGAGAATGATTAAATGGATATTTACCTCCGTTTTCGCCGCCGATGAAGCGAATCCGACCGAACTGACGATCCGTCATGAATCCGTCCTCCTTCAAGAATTACCCTGCACTATAGAAAATTATCCTCCGGTTTTCCATCACTAAATAAGGGTTCGTTCCTTATCCTTATATAGATGTCATTGACAGGATGCTATATTGTACCTATACTTATAGACAAGCAAAGGACGTTTGCTGGATTAAAAAATGACAGCCAAGATCCTGATCCTGATTTCCAAGCGTCATTCTCCATCTCTTTTAAAAGCTAAAATGATTTCACCCCTTCTGCGCAAGAAGGCATCGGCAGGTAAGCATTACTTTTTGAATTTCGACCTCAGCAAAAACCGGACGAGCACGCAGGCAAAGGCTGTTGTTTCCTTGTCGTGTAACACTTTCATCATCCCCACAGCACAGGGAGGAAAAAATGACAAACATGAAAATCGGCATATTAACCGGCGGAGGGGATTGTCCGGGCCTCAACGGCGCAATCAAATGGGTAACGAAAAGTGCGCTTGACCCGAGAATGTCGGCGGACCAGTCTATTTCATTTGAAGTTCTCGGCATTAAAGAGGGCTGGAAGGGCCTGGTCGAGGTGGACCCCGATGATCCGAAAAGCTGCGAGCGCTACACCAAACATCTCGATGAAGAGATCGTGCGAACCTGGGATCGTTACGGTGGAACCAACCTGGGCACATCACGAACCAATCCGTTTAATCCTGAAAACGACCGTTCGGCAAAGGTTGTGGAGAACATCAAAAAGCTGGGCATCGACGCGCTGGTGGTCATCGGCGGTGAGGATACCCTGGGGGTCGCCTATAAACTGCACAAACTGGGAGTCAAAACCGTGGGGATTCCCAAGACCATTGACAACGATCTGATGGGAACCGAATATTCGCTGGGATTTGACACGGCCGTCAACGTCATCATGGAAGAAATCGACCGCCTCAGGACAACCGCCGGATCGCACGGCCGCATTTTTGTCGTGGAAACCATGGGACGCCATGCCGGCTGGCTGGCGCTCCACGGCGGCGAATGCAGCGGGGCGTATATCATTTTGATCCCGGAGCATCCTTTTGAGATGGAACAAATCTGTGAGCTTTTAAAACAGCGGCACGGCCGCGAAATCAACTATTCCATTATTGTCGCCGCCGAAGCGGCCAAACCTTCGGGAGGGCGCGAATTCGTCAAAGACAACCACGTCGACGATTTCGGACATGAGTCCATCGGCGGTGTGGCCAACTACATTGCCACGGAAATTCAACGCAAAACAGGGTTTGAATCGCGACATATCATCCTGAGCCATCTTCAACGCGGCGGATCGCCTTCCGCCCGCGACCGCCTGATGGCTCGATGGTTCGGCATTGCCGCGATCGACATGATCATCAATGAGGATTTCGGACGCATGGTCGCTTTATGGGACGGAGAGATCACAGGCATCCCCCTCAAAGAAATTATCAATAAATTAAAACTAGTAGACGTAGAAAAGTATTACGATACGCAAAGATATAACGGACGGAGGACCATCCTGTAATCCGTCAATATGCTGTGATGTACGTATTGATGCCGAGTCAAGAGCATTGGCGGCATTCCACGATTTTTCATCATGTTTTTCCGCTTGAGAATAGTAAAGTTTATTTCGGTTGGTCTCCTCTCCAGCCGATAGGTTCAAATGCTAATCAACTTGCATTTAAACTTAAAGCTTTCCCGCAGGATGCCGATATGAATGGCAGCGGGTCAACTCAATCAACAGGAGCGAGGACATCACCAAAAAAATACTCCATTCTCCCCAAGGCAGCAAGTTAACCACGTTTTTATACATCGTCTTTGGCCGGACAGGCATGTCCCGGAAAGCAATAAAGCATGGAAGCGATAACTTATCATAATAAGGAGTAGATTTATGAAACAGGCTTATGAATTTCAAAAGTTCGGGTTCATCTTTTTAATGGCCGCCCTGCTGATTATCTCTTTAGCAGGATGCGCAAAAGACGACGCTAATCAGGTTGCAGGATACCCGATTGATGCCGATGTTCAAAAAACGGATCAGCGAATGCTTTCATTTCGTTACGATTTCACACCTGATACGACAAGACTCTCACAGGTCTCACAATATGATACCTGGGGCTATGGCGTCTGGACATTTGGAGCGCCGCTCCCTGTAGAGACGCGAGCCGATTCGACGACATTCGGCATCATGCCGGCAGGTTACGTTGTGCCGGCGCTTCCGGCCAAAGCAAAACTGTTAAATTTCTTTACCATCAGCGATATCCATATCACCGACAAGGAATCACCCAACCAGTTGATTTACCTCCAGCAATTGGACCCAACCTACTCCGGGTCAAACACATCCATCTATTCACCGATTATGATGTATACAACCCATGTTCTCGACGCCGCCATTCAGACGGTAAACGCTCTGCACAACAAAGACAACAAAGCAAATCCGTTTGATTTCGGCCTCTCCCTGGGCGACACATGCAACACCACGCAGTACAACGAACTGAGGTGGTATATTGACGTCATTGACGGCAAGGTGATTACGCCCAGTTCCGGCGCTCATCTTGGAGCCGGCACCATCGATTATCAGAAACCCTATAAAGCCGCAGGACTCGACAGAACGATCCCCTGGTACCAGGCAATGGGCAATCACGATCACTTCTTCATCGGTTCGTTCCCTGTCGACGCCGACCCGTCTTTGGGTATCCGCGATTCCTACATCAGCGGCACGGTCTGGTCCGTAGCGGATTTATTAGTCCCCAATCCCGCTATTTTCCCCATCTTGTTTAGTATGGACAATCTGAAGGCAACACCGCAGTATTATCAAGGCGTCATCAATGGCCTAACGCCCTTAGGTGAGATTACAAAGGCCGGTAAGGTCGGAGATCCCGGTTTCACCACTGCCCCGACGATTGTCGCCGATCCGGATCGCCGCTCGCTCACGAGAACGCAATGGATCAGTGAATTTTTCAAAACAACCTCAAATCCGGTCGGTCACGGTTTTAATCTGGTCAATCCCGTCCAAGCCAGCGGTTTTACCTGTTATAGTTTCCTGCCCAAGTCGAATATACCGATCAAAGTCATCGTGCTCGACGATACCCAGTCGGAAACCGACGGGTCAAAAGATATTCACGGCCATGGGTATCTTGACGCTAACCGGTGGGCCTGGCTTCAGGCGGAACTTGCGGCGGGTCAGGCTGCCAATCAACTCATGATTATCGCGGCGCATATCCCGATTGCCGTCGTCAAGGTTGGTGATCAGACCGAATGGTGGTTAGGCGACAGGATTGCCAGGCCCACGGACAGTTGGTGGACCGATTCTATAGCGACGACCGATAATGCAGTAACCCTGGCCCAACTGGTTACAACGCTCCAAAACACACCGAATCTTCTTATGTGGATTGCCGGACATCGTCATCTCAACACCGTCAAAGCCTTTCCCTCACCCGATTTGGCGGGCGCTCCTGAAAAAGGCTTCTGGCAGGTGGAAACCTCCTCGCTGCATGATTTCCCGCAGCAGTTGCGCACCTTTGAGATCTACCTCAACAGCGACTATACAATATCCATCAAGACGATCAACGTTGACCCGGCGGTTAAAGCAGGAACACCTGCGGCGACATCGCGCAAATATGCCATTGCAGCCCAGCAAATTGTTCAGAATAATTTAGCCTTAAATAATCCGAATCCTGCAATACTTGCGGCGAGCGCCACGCCTACGTTGCTCCCCAGCATTGACCCGACCCGGTTGCAGGCTGGCGTGCAATTCCCTGCCGGCAATCCCAACATTGATCCGACGATTAAGTATGTCGATCTCTCGGGCGTGACGGTCAACCCCGTTCCGTACAATGCATCTTACAATGCAACCCTTTACAAGCAATTGAGTCCGGCCATGAAGGCGTACCTGCAGACCTTGTTCCCGTAAGTGAAGCAAAGGTCTGTGAAGTTAGTAAAGAGGCAACCCGGAGATTATGAACGAAAAAAGGCTCAACAAGCGGACAAATGCTGCAAGTTGAGCCTTTTTTTCAATGATTAAAGTGTGATGCTGGAAAAACTCCTCTCGGAAAGAAAGGTCCCCCATGAAGCTTTTCGAAACGCTCAAAAAAGATTTTCTGGAAATTGTTCCGCCGATGATTTTTTTCTTCATTGCCTTTGTCCTTATTCTAGCCACCAAATGGATGATTCTCAGCGAGTATCAGATTTCCTGGACAGGTTTTGGCACGGCGTTTGTCGGCGCTATCCTTGCCGGCAAAGTGGTGCTGATGGTTGACAAGCTGCCCTTTGTCAACAGATTTCCCGACCGTCCGCTGGTCTATAATACACTATGGAAAAGCTTTCTTTATTTTCTGGCCGCGTTTGTCGTCTGCTATCTGGACCAGCTCGTTCACTTTCTCCGCAAACACGATGGCCTCATGGAGGCTAACCGGCATCTGTGGTCTGAAGTTGTGTGGCCTCACTTCTGGCTTTTGCAAATGTGGCTGGTCGTGCTTTTTTTGATCTTCTGCGCCATGCGGGAACTGATTCGCGTCATCGGTAAAGATAAATTTATCCACATGTTTTTCGGTGGTCAAAGTAAGCTTGTAAACGAAAGGTGATGATATGATAATGAACTTTACGATCAGAGGTGGATGGGGCAGGATTTTGCCGATCCTGGTGATTATTGCCGTCATGGCAGGTTGTGCGGGTTATAATCGCCTGAGTAAACCTGCTGATGTGCCTGAATTGGCGCCGGGGTTTCTCAAGGGTTATCTGTCGACTGAGGTGCTCCCGAACAGCCTTGCCTTGCTTCCTCCTCCCCCTGCCATAGGTTCGGCTGCCATGGCTTACGACCAGGAGATCAGCAAGAGAAGTTTTGTCCTGCGCGATACGCCGCGTTGGTTGCTTGCTGCTTCGGATGCCGATCTTATATTCCCCCACGCGGCTGGTACTTTTTCGTGCGTGGTGAACGCCCCGATCACGAAAGAGGATACACCGCATTTGTACCTTCTCTTGCGTCGAACCCTGACGGACGTGGGTCTTTCCACCGACGCCGCCAAAAAGCACTATAATCGCACTCGCCCCTTTGTGTGGAATAAGGAGCCCATCTGCACGCCGAACGACAGAGCATTTCTGGAAAAGGATGGTTCTTATCCGTCCGGACACACGGCAGCAGGCTTCGGGTGGGCGCTGATCCTCTCCGAAATTTTGCCTGCCGAGACCGATGCCATCCTCGCACGCGGCCTGGCTTTTGGAGAAAGTCGCAATGTCTGTAACGCCCATTGGCACAGCGACGTTGTTGCGGGCCGTGTAATAGCAGCTGGCACTGTGGCCCGACTGCACGCCGATCCCGCATTCCTGGCTGATCTTGCGTCCGCCAGGGCCGAGCTTGAATCTGTCCGCAAAAGAGGCCTTAAGCCCTCACGCGATTGCAATGCGGAAGCCGCGGCATTGGCCGTACAACCGTCACTGGCCCAATGAACAGTGGAAATATAGAAGAGAAAAAATGATCCATGCTTTGCCGGAACAAGGGGACTTGCCACCTTTAGGTGGTTGCAACCACCACTGAAGGGTGGCAAGACCCCTTGTTCTGGAAAATTGAATGAAGTATCTTAGGAGGCGTTTCATGAAACCATCGTATCAGTTAAAAAAAATCTGTTTCGTTTTATTATCGGGCCTGCTGATTTTCTCTTTATCAGGATGCTCACAGTGCCTCGTTAAAAAACAAAGTCAGCCCGTGGGCTACCCGATTGCCTCCGACGTGCAAACGACGGCTCAAAGGACAGTCGCGCCCGGCGCAAAACCATCAACGGCGATTAATCTCTGGGAGATTTCCAAATACAGTCAATACGGTTATGGAAACTGGACCTACGGGCCGGGGCTTCCCTACGACAAGCGGCTCGATATCATGCCCTCCGTCTATAGCGCATCCGCTGTGACTAAAAAAACAAAGCTTTTAAATTTCTTTACCATCTCCGATATCCATATCACCGATAAAGAATCTCCCAACCAGTTGATCTATATTCAACGCCTGCATCCCACCTTGCCGGTGGGGGCCTCTATCTATTCAGGGATTATGCTCTATACAACGCATGTCCTGGACGCCGCCGTTCAGACGGTGAACGCCCTGCATAAACAAAATCCGGTTGATTTCGGTCTCTCGCTGGGCGATACCTGCAACACCACGCAATACAATGAAACACGGTGGTACATCGATGTTCTGGACGGCAAGGTGATTACGCCCAGTTCCGGCGCCCATCTGGGAGCCGCTACCATCGATTATCAGAAACCTTTTAAGGCGGCAGGGCTGGATAAGACCATCCCCTGGTATCAGACGCTCGGCAACCATGATCACTTCTGGATGGGCTCCATCCCTGTGGACCACAGCCTGCGCAAGGATCTTCGGCAGTCCTACATCACCGATGAAGTCTTCGCCACAGGTGATGTTCTCAGAGACCCTAGAAAAATTAGCAGCCGCGATTATTATATGGGCGTGCTCGACGGCTCGACACCCTATGGTGACATTAAATATGCAGGGCCTGTCGGCAATTTCGCAAGCCCGCCCAAGGTTGCGGCCGATCCGGATCGACGTTCGCTTTTAAGAACCGAGTGGTTGAACGAATTTTTCAAAACATCTTCCATGCCGGTTGGTCACGGATTTAACCTGGCCGACGTAAGCACTGGCTTTGCCTGTTATAGCTTTGTGCCCAAATCAAAGATTCCGCTCAAAGTGATTGTCCTGGACAATACCCAAAAGGAAGACGACGGCTCTGTCGACATTCACGGGCATGGCTTTCTCGACAAGGCCAGATGGGCCTGGCTTAAAAAAGAACTCGCCGATGGTGATGCCGCAGGCCAGCTCATGATCATTGCCGCCCACATTCCCATCGACGTCGAAGTGACCGCGCCTAACTCCGAGATGGGCTGGTGGACGGATGCGCAAAATGCCGTCACCCTGCCGAATCTGATTGCGGAACTGCAAAACCATCCAAACTTGATCATGTGGCTTGCGGGCCATCGTCATTTAAATACTGTGAAAGCTTTCGTATCGCCTGATCCGGTCAATGCGCCTGAAAGAGGCTTCTGGCAGGTGGAAACACCGTCGCTGCGGGATTTCCCGCAGCAGTTCCGTACGTTCGAGATTCACCTCAACAGCGACTATTCCATTTCCATCATAACAACCGATGTTGACCCGGCAGTGAAAGACGGAACGCCTGCCGCGACATCGCGTCAATATGCCGTTGCGGCCACGCAGATTATCGGGGCTTGGGAACTCACCACTAAAAATAATCCGACGAATGATCCTACCGTAAAGCCCATGCCAACCGGTTCGTACAACGCGGAGCTTGTGAAAAAATTGAGTCCGGCCATGAAGACGAAGATGCAGTCACTGTACCCTTAAGTATCAAGTCGAAGGTTGCATGTCCGGTACAACAAGGGTTTATGAGACAGGTAGAAATTATTTTTATACAGGGGAAATTGTTATGATGGGTACACGTTCTAGAAAAGGCAGGCTTCTCAGCATTTCGACGCAGTCTTTGATTTGTTTGTTTCTTGCTTTCCTCGTCTTCGCCGGCGTTTCTTACGGCGCAGCCAATCTAAGAAAGGGGCCCTACCTGTTGCTTGCGGCGACAGGCACTAAAACCGTCGACAACACCGGCATGACCGTTCTGTGGCAGACCGATTCAACACCGGCTACCGCCACCATTGAGTGGGGAACAAGCGCGGGCAGCTACGGCGCCCCGGTTACGGTCACGGAAAACGGGAGCGGTCTTGATGAACATCAATTCTCACACACCATTACGGGTCTCAACACGGGGACGCTGTATTACTATCGGATTACCGTTGACGGCACACCGGCAAGTGGTTCTTTCCGGACGCCACCGGATTTGGCGGCAACCTCCCTCACCTTTTACGGGTATGGGGACATCAGGGGAAATCAGATCTTTTCAGATACCGAATTCACCCAGCACAGTCTTGTCGAAGAACGGATCATGAGCGATGTGCGGCAGAATGTTTCGACACAGCAGACCGTCCTCATTAATGCCTCCGACTTTGTCAATTGCGGAATGGATGAGCACTACTGGGATCGCCAGTATTTCAACAGGACCCTCACAGGCTCGCTGGATTTCATGGCCAACCTTCCGCTGATTGCGCCCGTAGGGAATCACGAGCGATACTGGGCGGGAATCAAGGATGGCTCAGGCAACTGCAATCTGAGCCTCTATCCTTATACCGGCATGACTACTGCCAACGCCTGCCATGTGATTGAACCGACAAACCACGGAAAGCTCTTCAATAAATATTTCCCCTATGCCTTTTATCCTAAAGCCAAAGGCCCGGGGGAGTACAAGGATTACTATTTCCTAAGCGATTACGGGCCTGCGCGGTTCCTCATGCTGGACAGTTTCTTTGCGACTTTTACCAGTGGCAGTCCGCAGTATACCTGGCTTTCAGCCAACATCAGATCCACAACGCGGTGGAATATCCCGGTCTTCCATGCCCCCATGTGGGCTGTCCGGTATCCCATTGATGCAGTGAAAGCGGTGGAGCTTCGAGATGCCCTCGGGCCGGTCTTTGAGGCAAACTATGTTCCTCTGGTGATACAGGGCCACCAGCATTTTTATTCCAGGCTTCTGGTGAACGGCATTACTTACCTCACCCTGGGTGGAGGCGGGGCGGCCTTAAGCGATATTACACCCGAAGACCCTGTGTCAGCGCCCTACACCGTAAAATCGGCAAAGCTTTACCACTATGCCCGGTTTGAAATATCGGGCAACACGATGATCGTAACGGTTATAAACGTGCCGGACAATACCGCTATCGATACCTTTAAAATATTACCACCCACCACCAATACCTCTCCCATAAGCGGCCAGACGACATCAACCTGTACGCCGACCCTGAGCGCGTCTGCATTTGTGAGTCAGGATGGCGCTACACATCAGGCCAGCCAGTGGATTGTGAGAGATGCCTCAAATAGCAGTATTGTCCATGTCACAAGCTGTATTGATGTGAATACGCATAATAGTTATTCCTGCTTTGATACAAAGAATCTAACCAGTTACACCCCGCCCCCGTTAAAATGCGGTCAACATTACCAGTGGCAGGTTGTGTACAAGGATTCCAATGGGAACACCACCCAGGCATCCACCGTCACACCCTTCCATACGCCTGCCCAGACAAGTGACACCAATGCCTATGGAATCCCTGTCACGGCAAATCAGGTCAACAATCAATCGGGCACGCCCGTAAGCGTGATTAATAGTGCCAATGTGGTCGATCTTCAGGCGGACAACACTTTCAGAGTCTTTGGACCCCGGATAGATGCTATTGCCGCGATCCTGTCAGCGGGGAGCATCACCGATTTATCGGGAAACAATATTACCATCAATCCAGCCGGATTCAGCCTGGTGAAAACACAGGGAGGAATCGGACAGTCCATCGCCGTTGCTGTCAGTGACGCCGGTATCGTCGCAAACATTATGCCCATCAGCAATAGTGGGTATACCGTAAGGGATAATTCGGGGAATATGAAGAAAGTTGCAACGTTTGAAGCTCCGTCCGGAGGATATCTCCCTTATGGAATATTTGATTTCATCGGAAATGTGACGGAAGGCAGTACCGCCAAAATAGTGATTGTTCCGCCAAAACCATTTACCCAGGGGACAAAGTGGGGCAGGTTTGACGCTGCCTCCGGTCCACTTAAAGAATATCCATATTTTGAAGTCAATTCTCAGGGAAACGGTATTCTGACGATTACAGACAATGGCGCCGGAGATTCTGATCAGAGGTTGGGGGTCATTAGAGACACAGGAGGGCCTGTTAGTTCCGGAGGCTCATCTTCAGGATCTTCAGGCTGCTTTATTGCCACAGCAGCCTTCGGCTCATACCTCCATCCGTATGTGGCAGTCCTTACTTCTTTCAGGGACAAATTTCTCAACACCCATGCCGCAGGACGGTCATTTGTGTCCTGGTACTACAGAATGTCTCCCCCCGTCGCCAATGCAATACAAACAAATGAGGCGGCAAAAGCAGCCGTGAGAATACTCCTTATTCCGGCGGTAGGGTTTGGTTTTCTGTGTTTAAAAATCGGGTTTGTTCCGGCCCTGCTGATCCTCTTGGTTTGCGCCCTCGGATTGGTTATTGGGATTCGGAAACTCTACTTTTTTGGCCATGCGTCCCGTGTTTAGGCAACCCATGTAATGTTTGGGACATGCGTCCCTAAGTGAGGTGATTGCCATGTTGAAAATCGGAGTAACTGAGCTGAGTATTGTTCTCCTCATCGCCTTCTTGATCTTTGGGGTGGCTCGCCTGTGCAAGATCGGCGGCATAATGGACAAGACCATCCGCAACTTAAAGCGAATCTCCCGGAATTTTGCTCCGCTTGCCTTCGCTCTTTTTTTGCTCGTTTCCATCAACCCTGCTTGCAGCTCGTCCTCGTCCGCTCCATCCACACCTGTGCCGCTTCTTTCTGCCGATCATCCTGTCGATTGGTGGTTCGTCTTCAAATTCAACTCCGCCAACTTTCCCGGATGCAGCGGGGCTGCCACGCGTTCCTGCCCGTTTGGTGGCGAGGTGCAGCAATACTCCTCGCCGTTCGGGCAGCAGTTTGTGTATGCCAGCAATGAAGACGAAACGCTCCGGGATGGTTCCGGTTGTCTGGGCGTTACGTCCACAGACCCCGTTGGCGCAACCTTTGATTCAGTGTACAACGGCAACTTCAATTACGTCGTCTGGAACGACCAGTTCTACGAAGACCCGCAAATTGAAGGCTGCACCACGTCTTGCTCCTCTCCATGGGGACACTCGAAAGGCATGTTGGTTTGGAATGCCAATGGAGACGGTATGGTTTTGCAGGTCACAACCCCGTCCTGGCCCGCCGCCGGAAACAAGTCTTCACCCCGCAAGACCGACGGCAACACCCTGGGCTGCGTTAAGGACAACAATCTGCTGGTCAGCCAGCACTTCTTCGCGCTCAGGCTTACGAAGGACGACGTGATTTCAGTCCTCACCGCTCTGGCCAACGCAAGCATCGTCACCGACCCCGCGAATCCTCAAGTTGTCCGCAACGGCGGTCCGGCGGAGATTCAGCAACGCGTCGGCGCGCTAGGCCGTCAATCCGCCAGTCGCACCTATATCAAGGCCACGCTCTCAAGCGGCGTCGTGCTGATCTCGAAACCCTCGAGCCTGCACGTTCCGCCATGGCAGATGGTTTCCGCCGTTCTTGACGGAACTTCCCTGCGTACCGCGACCTGGTGGACCGACCCGGAGATCAACTCGACTACCGAATCCACGGTTGTCGGTTGCTGGGATTCATCGCTTGGCAAACCGGGTGCGGTTGAAATCGCCACCACCGGACATTGGAAGAGCCAGACACTCGGCCTTGCCGGCGGTTTTGGTGCAGACTTCAACCATGCCAAGATCGGCGTTTCCACCTCAGGCGTTGATCCCGCTGTCATCTTCGGCGATATGAATCAGCAAGGCTCTCTCTCCGGCCCCAATTGCGGCAGCAGTCAAAACGGTCGCGGCGGACTTTTCTATGTCCTCAAAAACCGGAAGCTCCACGAAAATATCGCACAATTGATCTCCGGGGCATCAGCGCCTGCGCAAGCCTTGGGCCAGTCAAACTAAAATAGCGGGGGATGGTTCTAATTAGTCCGTCCTGAAAAATGCGGCTTGGAAGCCGCGTAAACATTGAAGATG
>CAZJMX010000017.1:0-90732 GCA_964547345.1 uncultured Smithella sp.
GAACAAAATTGCAACCAACTAACTTTATTCGACTATTAACCGGACAGTAGTGATCTTCAATTAGAAAATAAATAGAAATACGATATGAAATGTTGATGGAGACTGAATGTAGTTTCGATAACTTTCCACGCAGCTTATGCAACCGTAAAGAAGGATGATGGGGATTGATTTCCAGCAGTTTTAATGTTTTTTCGTATTGCGATAATAATGCGGGATGTTTTTTTATGAATTTTTGGGCTCGTTTTACATAGCTATCCGTATATAAGATTTCAGCCATGCGTTATTCTCTTGAGATGTTTTTCTACGGACTCTTTAATAAATTTGCCTTCTTTAATATCTCTTTTGGATTCCAACAGAGCCGCTTCCAATTCGCACTCTCGCAAATAATTATATTTTTCAATGGGCAAAACCACAAACTTGTTTTTACCCCTTATGGTTATAATGATTTCTTCCCCATCGGCAGTTTCAGTATCCAGGATAGAAACACCCCTTGTTTTCAATTCATTGGCTGTAATAGTGTGCGCCATTTTAAACAATCCTCTTTATAGTTTTATAGATAGTACTATAAACAAGTTTATTTGTCAACATTTTCACCATAGTAGAAGAATCATGGTGAGGCGGAAAGGAGCAAGCGAATACATGCAAGCGGACATCCAGCATGGTTACACGTTGCAGGAAATTGCTGATCACCTGGGAATTTATTACTCGATGTGAGTAAGGCAATTAAGGCCTCGGAAGAAAACTGATAATGCAAGACCTGACTCCATTTTCTTTCTCGTGCAGGTTCTTCATCAAGGATAGGGGCATGATGCCTGCGTTGTTGATCAGGAAGTCGATATTGCCAAATGTTTGCAGGCAAACATCCACTGCCTTTTTAACTTCGTTTTTTTTAGTTACATCAACGCATGTGACGAGCGCCTCTCCTCCACCTGCCTGGATTGCGTTTTTCAGAGTTTCCAGCCGATCGCTTCTTCTGGCCAGCAGAGCGACTTTAACGCCTGCGGATGCCAGTGCCCGCGCTGTTGCCTCCCCAATGCCGCTCGACGCGCCGGTGATGAATGCCGTCTTGCCTTTTAGTTCCATATGACACCTCCCGAATCTTTTTGATTTTTTGAAAATACAGGAAGATAGAAACCTGATTAAAAACCTCTGTGCCTTCCTCCTGCTGTTTCAAACGTCCTGCTTGAACTGTTTATTTGAGACTGCATAAACGCTGTGGTTTGAAGTGGTAAGATTTAGTCAGTGTATACTATTGAAGTAACAGTGATTTTCTATAATAAGTTTATAAGTGAACAACGTCCCATTGTGCCTTTTTGGTCCTTTGCCTTTCAGCTTACAGGTCACTACGGTCATCAAGCCGTGTGCGCCTATCGTGGTATTCGGCTTCTCGTCGATAGTCGTCTGCAATCTCAATAAGTATAGCGGCTGTTCGTGGCCACTTTGCCTCTATGGTTTTGGCATAGCCATCATACTTTTTCGCAATTGCAAGCTCTTGAGAGCCGCCATCGTACCTGCTACGAGATGTTACGCCCCGCTTGTTTTTGACCCCTGTATGCAAACCCCGGCAGATGTCCTCCGTACCGGCCTCCTCAACGATGTCTCTCACAGGAATACACGGCCAAGTGCCATCGGCATCGACGGGTGCAAAAGCTAAGTGTTGGCCAATGATAATATCGCCAATAGTCTTTCGACCATTTTCCTGGCATAGCTTTCTGACTTGCACAACCCATTCCTTTAGTACAGAAGGTTCTATTGTTCCGTCTGTGAGTAAGCCGGGCAGTCGATGCCAATAATGAAGCACATCATGGCATAGGTGTGCAATATTCTTTGCAGCGTCAGGATTTGCTATCTTCCATTCCTCGGGGTCTGCGCCATCGTCATCTCGACGATACATATATGAAATCATCTGTACAAAAAGCATTGGATCTCTGCCAAGTTCCTCATGGAGAGCGGCTGGCCCACGCTTGCTATGAACAAGAGCGGGTGATAGGCTAAATTCCAGTCGTGCAATACGTCCGCGGTCTATATCCTCTTTCTCATCGAGACACTCAAATGCATCTTCAATATGGTAACTCTGCGGCATTGCAATGTTGGGTTCGTCAAGAGAAGTAATTGCTTCAAGAAGTCTTACGATGTTTTCTGAATTCAAATCTTTCCAATTCAAGTGCGCGGCGTGAAAAGCTGTTCTAGGACGATTGGCTTTAAGCAGAGATCTTACAAGCAACTCGATTTCATCACGCGACCACTGTCTCCATCCTAGGGGCGTGGTTTTCCAATACTGATCTATTGTCTCTGCTGGAGCTGTCGCGAGTACTTTCCATGTTGCTCCTTTCATAGGAGCGCTGCAAAAGATTCGCAGCGTTTTCCTTTCGTCCTGTTTCCCTTTTTGCAGTGCATCCAAACTTTCGCCAAGTAAAGAGGAAATATCCTCGATGTTCAGGACACTCAGAATCCCACCGATGAAAGCGTTGACCGGTTCTTCCTGAGAGTTCAATAGGGCGCGGTCTATTGTGTCACGCACCGAAAAACCCTCTGGTGGGTTATCCGCAAGCATAATTCCGATTAAATAGGGAGCCTTTGTCGCACAGGCAAAATCGATGATGCCATCGAGACCTTTTGCCTGCCATATCTCAGATAGCGCGGCCTTGCGAGCTTCGCTCAGCTTGCGTTCACGCAATTTATGATTGATCTCGCCTTCTAATTCGTCGGCCGAGAATTCAACCCAATTGTTATCAAAAAGCCAACGATGTCTAGCCGTTAGATTAGAGGGAAGAAGGCGTTCGAATGCATCTTGAGCAATTTTTATATCATCTTCTTCTGTCTCAGTTCTACCTCCTCGCCTTAGAAGTAGATTGCGTCTTATCGTTTCCCTCACAGCCGCCTTGTCTTCATCGTTTGGAAAGGCGTCCATCCATGATCTAATCAATTCCCACAGTTTGATTTTACGATCAGGGGAAAATACCGAATTATGAATAATGAGTTCCTGTACTTCACTAACACTTCTCGGAACGGTCGCAAGCAAGAGATCGGCTGCCGCAAGAACCATCTGAGCATACTCTCCTTGCGTAGCAGTGCGACCAGCATCAGCAGCATCGTTGCGCCAGCGCGGTCGGGCATTGTCCATCGCATGATCCATACGGTTATCTACCAAGCTAACACACAGATTAAAGCCCGCGTCTGGAAATCTTTTATAAACATGTCGAAGCGCCTCAATCCTCTTATCAATGGTAGCTGCCGTCTTTGGTAGCCAAGCCCTAAAAAGAGATTGGAGACTGCTGGGGGGATTGTTACCCCAGTTGTCAGTGATCGGGTAAAGACTGAGTTGTGCAAGAATCTGCGCTACACGAATCAAGTACTTTGGATTCCATGCGACCAATTCCAATGCCCAAAGCAACTCTGTTCGCAGACAAGTTCCAGAGATGCCTCCTTCAATAACGCGCATGAGCGATAGGATTGGCGGTGAGGGTTTGGCCAAATCGTGCTCAATCGCGGTGAGAAATGCATCAGGCGCGGCCTCTGCCAAAAGTTGTAACTTACCACGAATCGACAACCATTGATCAGAATTCAAGTCAGTTAGAAGCTTTCGAACTATGGCAGATACGCGCCCAGAGATGCTTATACCAAGTCGATTCCCGCAAATATTATCACCGTGAATTGTAAGCAGGATTAGAGTATTGCCTAATCCACGAAATAACATACCGGAAAATGGATGCTGTTTTCCCAATATATTTGCCATCCAGCGTTTGTCTTCAGGAAGGTCTAGTGCAGGATCAAGCACGCTATAGATGCGCTCAACAAAACCGAAGTATCCTTCAAGCTCCGAAAGTGTCAGGCGTCTGCCGATTGCGAAAATTGCATCGATAGGTGATAGAACGCGATTAACAGCACCGATAGATTCTATGGGCGAATCATTCATCGCCAATAGATCAGCCAGGTCGCGCTCAATCGTCGCTTGGTCGCGACCAGAAATTCCCGCAAGCACTGAAATATCTCCCTCACGGTCAGCAGTCCAAGCTCCGCAGAGCGCGAAGGGGATAAACTTGCGCGCCGTATCCGTATCACCGGACCATAGGGGTTGGCGAAGTGCTGGCGATATTGCCCATCGACGTCTTAAGATAGGCAGCGACCTACCGCTTTCACGCGCTGCTGTAGTTACTCTGTCTTCGGAGAAAACAATTTCTTTCAAGCAGTTATCGAAGGCATCGCTCCGGATTGAACCAAGTTCGATTTCCGCAGACTCAGTCGCCTCTCCACGCGCTCGCGGAACAATGACGTGAATCTTGCCGCCAAGCACACCAAGGCGACGTTCAAGTGCGTCTGATTCAATGGCTAGGATCAAGTTTGGTTTCTCTGGGAGGTTTTCAATAAGGGAAGCAGCATTGGCAATGAGAAGTTGGTCTCCCAATCCCCTACCTTCATCACCTGAGAGGACGGCACAAGCAAACGCGATGGCCTCATCACGGGAATCTGCGGCAATCACTATGGATTGGCCAGATGGCAATTTTAGTGCCTCGATTAATTTACACCCTTCATGGTTGCGGCCTGCGAGAACGAGTTCACGCGACAGAGCAGGTTTGCATGCATTTGCCCAAATTTTCCAATAACGCTGAGCTGTTTCGAATGATGAATTTACTAATCCAATCTGTTCCGCTAGCCAAACTGCGGCCGATATTGTCTGCTCGGCCCATTGCTCAATATCATCGGCATCGAGGCATCGTACATCTTTCCACTTGTTTTCAGCTCTACGGCATTTCGCCCAGTTATTTTTGGCTGACCAGCGCCGCGGTGTGACAAATACGAACGTAATCTCTTTACGTTGTTCGGTTACAACCTTCTTAGTACGTTTTTCGTAGTCACTGTCAGCTTTACCTTTAACCGCTTTATTACATCCACACTCCCATAAGGATTTGCCTCCCGGAACCCACGCATTGCCCAAGTCAACATCAAGTTCTCCATCAAATCCTCCGAGACAAACAGAATCCCCACCTGGAAAGTTTATATTCCGGATACTTGTCATTGATCCGTGAATGAGACGGCGCAAAAGAATAGGCATAAGCCCTTGGGCTTCGCGTTTATTCGCCCATGCGGCAATTTCAGTTGCTGTCGGTGTCATAGACGTAGCTCCGATTCTCTTGTGGAACAAAAATGGTCAGGTCTTGAAATATCAGTATTCAGCCGCCAATTAACGATTTGAAATACTATAATGATTCGTGATGAACAATACTACTTCATAATAATAATGCAACAAAAAACATGGAGTTGCGGACAAAATAAAACAATAGATTACTGCTCATTACAAGGAAAAAGGTTTTAGTTTGATGCTGGATTCCGGCCTGCGAGACTGTGTCGTTATTGGAAAATTGTCATTCCGAATGTATGTGAGGAATCTGAAGTTTTTCGTATCACTAAACATTAAGATTTCTCCTTTCAGTCGAAATGACAAAAAAGTGAATTGTGACAAAGTCTCGCGCCGCAATGACGACTTTAGATGATGTTGGAGACCTTCAGTATTTAAGTGACAGCCCAGATTACACTCTACCGCCTGTTGGTCAATCGTGGTGATGGGCTTCCGGCAGGCCGAAGCGCTGCACCGTGTCCTTTTCAAAATCAAACTCGATCATCACGGCTGTTTCCTCGCCGACAATCCAGGCTTCGTGCCCCGGTTCGACAACAACGGCTTGCGGTGCGACAAAATCAACAATACAGCCGTCGGCAAACTGAAACCGGATGTGTCCGCGGGCCAGGAAGCCCACGTGTGCATGCATGCACAGTTCCGTATTCAAGATGGGTTTGATGTTTGTTGACCACCGGAAGCCGGGCGGGTAGATCATGCGTTTAACACGGCCAGAGCCTGCCGCAACGATATCAAGCTGCATGCCGCCGAATTCGCGATGATCCGCTCCGGGCATTTCGGCAAAAAGGGGGTCTTTACTCATCATGATCCTCCTGTGTGATTTCATAAGAACTTGATTTTAAGGCAAGAGTGTATGGGAAGATGCAGTTGTAAGTCAATACAAAACTATCAATAATGAAAGGGGGTTTGAGTTAGATACCGGATTCCCGCCTTCACGGGAATGACAGAGGGGGAGTGTTTATCTGCCGGGTCGACAGAGGGGTCAGGCAGAGGGGGGCCAGATTTTCCAGGGATGAAAATGAATGACATTGTTTTGTTGACAGCCGGAAGCATTTTGCCTATATTCCAGTCACATTTTAGAATGATTTCGCGTTGAAGAAGGGAAGACCGCACCTCATGAAAGTTGATACGATGCGCCAGATTGATTACTACATCGGCGTTCCCCTTTGTTTCTTCGGAACCCTATTGAATAGGCTATCGCGGCTGTTTGGCGCACCCAAGCGAAGAAAGCCGCAAAATGTCTTATTTCTGGAATTGTCGGAGATGGGCAGCGCCATTTTGGTCGATCCCGCCATGCGAAAACTCCAGCGCGAAACAGGCGCCAATCTTTTTTTTGCCATCTTTAAAAAAAATAAGCCCAGTCTGCAACTGCTCAATACCGTGCCCGATGAAAATATTTATACGATTCGGGAAAACAATATGTTGTTGTTTGTCTTCGATACCCTGAACTTCTTTTTCTGGACTCGAAAAAGAAAGATTGATGCCATCATCGACCTGGAGCTTTTTTCGCGATTTACAGCTTTGCTCACCGGCTTTTCCGGCGCTGACGCCAAAGTCGGGTTTCACGCCTTTCACAACGAAGGCCTCTACCGGGGAAACTTTTTGACGCATAAGGTCGCCTATAATCCGCATATCCATATTGCCGCCAATTTCGTTGCGCTCATCAATGCGTTGAATTCGGATAAGGCAGAGATTCCTTATTCCAAGACGCTGATTGCCGCCGAAGACCTGAAACTCGCTAAAGCTGAAATAGTTCCAGGTGAACAGGAAATCGTCCGTCAACTCATTCGGGATTGTGCTACAGGCTTTGATCCGGCGACGCATAAGATCGTTCTGATCAATCCCAATGCCAGCGAATTATTGATTCAGAGACGATGGCCGCCGCCCCATTATGTACAGCTGATCAAGAGAATTCTGGAAAAATGTCCGCGCGCGCTGGTTTTAATTACAGGTGATCCCCGCGAACGGGAAGAAGCCGAGCAGTTAAAAAATCAGGTGTCCCATCACCGGTGCATCAATTTTGCCGGAAAAGTCCGTTTTGCCCAGTTGCCGCATTTATACAGTATCAGCGAGTTTATGGTGACCAACGATTCCGGTCCCGGTCATTTTGCGGCGGTGACGGATATGCCGACCTTCGTCATTTTCGGGCCGGAGACCCCTGCGCTTTACGGATCGCTGGGGAAGACCACGCCGATTTTCGCAGGCTTGGCCTGCTCGCCTTGCGTGAGCGCGTCGAACCATCGCAAAACTGCCTGTAAAGACAATGTCTGCCTGCAAGTCATCCAACCCCTGGACGTGTTGAATGCCATTACCCCCGATCTGGAGCGCATCAATGCTTAAAGCTGACAAGCAGATATTCATATTGATTCTCCTGTTTACAATGATCCGTCTGATCGTGGCGCCTTTTTTCGGTCTTGGCGTTGACGAGGCCCATTATGCGTTGTACGGCAGATTTCTGGACTTAAGTTATGTGGATCATCCACCACTGGTCGGCTGGCTGCATGCCATCATTTTCAACCTGTTCGGCACCAATGAGTTTTTGGTTCGTCTGCCGGCTATTTTGCTTTTTGCCGCCACGTCCTATTGCTGTTATGTGTTTATTCTTCGCGTTACAAAGTCTATTCAGTTGGCGCTGGTGTCCGTTCTGGCGCTGAACTGTTCGTTTATGCTCAATGCGCTGGCGATCATGCTGTTGCCGGATTCCATCCTTTTTCCATTAGTGTTCCTGCTGATTTTTGTGGTGGAACGACTGGAAAGTCAAAAACGACCTGTGGATTTTATTTTTCTGGGTATTCTCCTGGGGCTGATGGGGCTTTCCAAATATACGGCGATTCTGCTGGTGCCGCCTCTGATTGTTTTTTTCATGATGAGGAAGCGATACGATATTGTATTCTCGCCCTATATGCTATTAGCTGCGGCAATCGCACTTTTAATGATTGTTCCGGTCTTTTACTGGAATCTGACGCATAACTGGATCAGTTTCCGGTATCAGGGGGGGCATGTGTTCGGGACGCTCGCAACCAGCGCCAAAAACTTTTTCGAATCGATTGCCGCGCAGGTGGGCGCCTACAGCCCTTTTTTGTTTGTAGTCGCTGTTTATGGTTTTTTCAAAGTCTGGCGGCGCGAAGAGACGTATTTGCGTCTGGCCGTTTTGTTTGGAGGGACGTTGATTGTATTTTTCATGGTCACGTCGCTCTATGAAAGAACGCTTCCGCACTGGCCGTCGGTCTTCTACCTTTTATTCATTCCTGTTGGAGCTTATCATTTATTTACGTCACAAAAGAAATGGCAGCGATACTTCGTGTACGTTGCGATCGGATTCAGTTTGTTTGCCACGTTGTTTGCCTATACGGAACTGGCAGGAAAATTTATCCGGCTTCCGGATTATAAATCTCCTTTTCGCGATATTTACGGATACCGTGACATGGCCGCCCAGGCGGATGATATTTTGAAAAAGCACCCCTCGGAGCGACCCAAAGCGCTTGCCGTCACCAACTGGACGGAAGGTAGCCGGGTGATGTACTACAATCTTCCCTATGGACATGATGTCTTCATCCTGGATGACCGAAAAGATCAATTTGATGTCTGGCAGAAAAAATCGCCCCATGGGTATGATCTTCTTTTTCTCAATACGGAATTTCACAATATCAATGTCGCCAAAGATCTTCAGTGCGACAAAGTTATGGTGGCCGCCAAAACAGATTATCTGCTCAATGGTTCCAAAGTGAACACGGTGGAATATGTCTGGTGCATCAATTATTCAGGAGCTAAAAAGTGAAAAAAAGATGGATGGCCGCCCTGATGGTTGTGTCAGGCGCGGTTTTAATAGTCTTGTTTTATAACCTGTGGGATATTCCGATCGCTTATTTTTGCCGGAGCTTGAGCCGGTCCGTACTGGATATTGCGGAAATCGTAACCCGGGCCGGAGATTCGAAATGGTATTTTTTGATGTTTGTCCCGGCTTTTCTGATTTTTCGTTTTATTCGGAAAAACAAAATCTGGGCGATGAGGCTGCTGTTTTTAGTCATTTCGCTTTCGGCATCCGGAATCGTGAATATGCTGGTCAAATGGGCGGCCGGTAGAAATCGACCGATTAATCTCTTTAACTCCGGTTTGTATGGATTTAATTATTTTGAAGTCATTTATGAATCGACGTCGTTTCCATCCGGGCATTCTCTGACGGCTTTTTCACTGGCGACGGCTTTGACGATTCTTTATCCCAGGGCAGGTATTCTCGCCATTCCGGTAGCCATTGCGATTGCCGCAAGCCGGGTGATGATCACATCACATTTTGTCAGCGACATCATCGCCGGCGCCGTTCTGGGCACCATTTGCACACTGGTTGTCAAACATTATTTTGACCGTTTCCAGGTGGGATTAACCGTTCCGGCAAAGGAATCGTAGATGAAAAAAAGATACATTTTATTTTTGATTCCTCTGATTCTTTATCTCGCGCTACTCGGCGTCATGCCCCAGATGGAACCGGATGAAGCCCGTTACAGCGTGATAGCAAGCGCAATGAACGAAACGGGCAACTACGTGACGCCGCATATCAAGTATACGATATATCTGGAAAAACCGCCGCTGGCCTCCTGGATGACGGCCATATCCTTCAAAGTGTTTGGAGAAAACGATTTTTCCGCGCGCCTGTTTACCGGTCTGTGTGCCTGGGGATGTATTTTGCTGACTTTTTTCATCGGTCGGCATTTTCGGGATGAAAAGACCGGCCTCTACGCTGCGGCCGTGCTGACCATTTCCGTTTTTCCGTTTGTTCTGGGGCGTGTTCATATTCTGGATATGCCCCTGACCTTCTTTTTGTGCCTTTCCATCTGGCTGGGCTATCTGTCTTTAACACTGGAAAAGAAAAGATGCCTTTCCTATTTATTTTACCTGACCTGCGGCCTGGCCTTTCTGACGAAGGGGGTGATCGGTGTTGTCTTTCCGTTTGCCATCCTCGTCTTCTGGCAACTCCTGGCGGGTCGCTGGCGTCAAATCTTTCGTTTGTTTTCACCTGTGGGAATCCTCATCTTTCTGGCTGTCGTCAGTCCCTGGATATATCTGGCGCAAAAAGAAAATTCGGATTTTCTGTGGTTTTTCTTTGTGCGTGAACATTTTCTGCGTTTTACCACCCAAATGCACGGCAAGACGGAGCCCTTCTATTATTTTCTGCCGATTATTATCGGTGGAACGCTTCCCTGGTCGGTTTTTCTGATTCGCGCCTGGCGGCGAAAAGCCGTCGATCAATGGCTCTTTAAAAAGGATGAAAATAAATTATTACTTACGTGGTTTTTGTTTATTTTTATCTTCTTCACGGTTTCCTCATCCAAGCTTGCGCCTTACATTGCGCCGGTCTTTCTGCCGTTGGCCCTTTTTGCAGGAAGCATTTTTAGAAACGATGAGGATGATTTTCGGGAAATAACCGGCAAGCAAAAGATGATTTACCGCTTATTGGTTTGTTGTCAGTTTCTGATGATCATGATCGGGCTTGTTGTGCCGCCGATCCTTAAACAATACTCTGATCCCGCGAAGGGGCTGGTTGTGATGACGTCCGATGGCTGGTGGATTTATATGCTGCCGACATTTTTTGCGGCGGTGGGGCTGATGTTTTTGCCAGACTTCATTGCCCGAAAGACGGGCAAAAACTGGTTTTTGACGGTTTACTTGACTTGTGTCTTACTCCTGGCCGGTATGATCTTTCCGCTCAATGATTTTCTTTCGCCTTATCGCAGCGCGCTGGTCGCAAAGGAAGCCATTGTCCGCTATGTTCCAAAGGGGCAGCTTTTGTATCAGTATCGAGAAAATTTTTACGGGATCGATTTTTACAACAAAATCCGGACGCCGATTGTGGAAGATTTCGGCGAGCTTAGCGACGGTATTGCCAAATTGCCGGAAGCAGAAAAGAAAAAATATTTTTTGTCGAGAAAGGATTTCTTTGATAAGATCAGGAACGAAAAAGAAATCTACTGTATCACGCAGCATCGGGACAAATTGAAGGAGCTTCAGGCGAAGTGCTCCGATATTGATATTTTATGGAATAATGGAGCCTTTTATCTTTTGCGCATTCAACAAGGAATCAAGGATGAATGATTTATGCAGATAAGAAAAGATTTTTTACCCTTCAGCCGTCCGTCCATCACTGAGACGGAAATTTCCAGAGTTGTGGCCTGTCTGAAATCCGGCTGGATTACAACCGGAGCGGTTTGCAAGGAGTTTGAGGATCAGTTTTGTGCATTAACCGGCGCGAAACAGGCTGTTACCTTTAATTCGGCGACCGCCGGGATGCACGTGATGCTATCCGCCCTTGACCTGAAATCCGGCGATGAAGTGATCACGCCGTCCATGACGTTTGCGTCCACCGTCAACATGATTGCCCTGCAACAAGCCAGGCCGGTGTTTGTCGATATTGATTACGGTACGCTCAATCTGAATTGCGATTTGATTGAAGAAAGAATAACGCCGCGCACAAAGGCGATCATCCCGGTTCATTTTGCCGGCGCGCCTGCGGATATGGATCGGATTAATGCGCTTGCCCGCAAGCATCATCTGGTCGTCATTGAAGACGCCGCGCATGCCGTGGGTACGTATTATAAGGGAGTCCATGCCGGCGGTTTCGGCCATGCGGCCATCTTTTCTTTCCACCCCATCAAAAACATCACAACCGGCGAAGGCGGGATGATCACGCTTTCCGATGCCGACCTGGAAAAGAGATTACGCCTGCTGAGATTTCATGGAATCGAGCGCGACGCCTGGAAACGATACGGCAAAGGGGGCAATCCCTCCTATGATATTATGGAGCCTGGCTATAAATATAATATGCCGGATCTCCTGGCAGCCCTCGGGCTCGCGCAGTTGGAACGCTGGCAGGTTCTCAATGCACGCCGCAGGTTGCTGGCCGGTCTTTATCTGGAGGGTCTTGCAGGTATCGGAGCGCTGGATCTGCCTCAGGTCCCACCGTATCACCACACGCATGCCTGGCACTTGTTTATCATTAAAATAAAGAACTATTCCCGTGATGATTTTATGGCGAAGCTTGCGGATTACAATGTCGGTTATGGGTTGCATTTTCCGCCGGCGCACGCGTTGTCTTATGTAAAACAAAGATACGCCGTGAAAAATGAATCGCTTCCGGAAACCTGTCGGGCGGGCGATCAAATCATTTCCCTGCCTTTGTTTCCGGATATGACGGAAGATGATATTCAATATGTATGCTCTACGATAAAGGAGATTTTGAAAAATGTCTAAAATCCATCTATCGGTGGTCATCCCGGTTTATAACGAAGAAGCCAATCTGACGGCGCTGATGGGCCGGCTCACGCCGGTCATGAAGGGCATGGCGAAACGATTTGAAATTATTCTGATTGATGATGGGAGTAAGGACAATTCGCTGAACCTTTTAAAGGAATTTGCCCGTGAGCCTTTTGTGAAAGTCGTGGAACTGACCCGGAATTACGGCCAGCACGCGGCGATCATGGCGGGATTTTCCGTATCTTCCGGGGATATTGTGATTACCATGGATGCGGATTTGCAGAATCCGCCGGAGGAGATACCCAATCTGGTGGGCGTGATGGAAGATGGCAATTATGATGTTGTCGGCACCATTCGCAAAGGGCGAAAAGATTCCGTCCTGCGCATCTGGCCCTCCAAGGTCATCAACATGGTCGCCAGAAAAATTACCGGCGTCCACATGAGCGACTGGGGTTGCATGCTGCGCGCTTACCGGCGTCCGGTTGTCGAGCGGATGATCGCCTGTCATGAGCATTCGACCTTTATTCCAGCGCTGGCGACGGTTTTTGCCAAGCGGGTGACGGAAATCGAAGTAGCCCATGAAGAACGCTTCAGCGGCAAATCAAACTATCCTTTAAGAAAGCTCATTAACCTCCAATTTGATCTGGTATCGGCTTTTTCCGATTTGCCCATGCGGCTCATTATGTATGGCGGCATTTTGTTGTCCATGCTGGGTGTATGTTTCGGTCTTCTGCTCGCCATCGCCCGACTGGCGTATGGCGCGCGCTGGGCGGCGGAGGGAATTTTTACGCTGTTTGCCATTTTGTTCGTCTTTATCGGCTTGCAGTTTTTTGCCCTGGGCATCACCGGTGAGTATATCGGCCGGATTTACCGCGAAGTCCGCAAACGACCGGAATACGTCATTGAAAATGTTTATCAGACCAAAGAGGGCGAATGAAAGCAGTTGTTCTGGCCTATCACAATATGGGGATCACGGGGCTTGACGCCCTTTTGCAAAACGGCTTTGAGATTGCCATGATCTTCACACATGAGAATGATCCGGACGAAAATTGCTGGTTCGGTTCCGTGAAGGAGTGGGCGCAAAAAAATAAGATTCCATATGATACAACAGAGCATATCAATTCCCCGGAGTGGATTGACAAAATAACATCCCTGAAACCGGATATTCTTTTTTCCTTTTATTATCGCAAAATGATTGGCCGGGCCATTCTGGATATCCCGCGGTTGGGCGCGATGAATCTGCACGGATCGTTTCTGCCCGCATACCGTGGAAGATGTCCGGTCAACTGGGTATTGGTCAAAGGAGAGAATCGAACAGGTGTGACGCTGCATGATATGGTGGACAAGCCGGATGCGGGGGATATCATCGGGCAGAAAGAAGTTCAAATTGAGTTCGATGATACTGCTCGCACTTTATATGACAAGCTTTGTGTCGCCGCAGGTGGATTGCTTGCCGAAGCCCTTCCGGTCATCAAAACGGAACAAATTCCCCGCAAGAAACAAGATCTGACAAAAGGAAGTTATTACGGCGGCAGGCGCCCGGAAGACGGTCGTATTGACTGGACACAAAGCGCCCGTGATATTTACAATCTGATTCGCGCCGTGACCGATCCCTATCCGGGAGCTTATGCCCTTATGGAAAACGGGGAGGCAATGATCCTGTGGTGGGCCAAACCGGCAAAGGCCATGATAGGATATGCGCCGGGGAATGTTTTTATATCGGATCAGGATGTGCTTGTACAAACGGGAAATGATGCTATAAGGCTTCTGGAGATCGAAATACAAGGGAATAGACTGCGCGAACCACAATTAAGTGAATTTTTTAAATCGGGAAAGGTAACAAAATTATTATGAAAATATTAATACTGGGCGTCAACGGTTTTATCGGTCATCATCTGGTCAACCGCATCCTGGCCGAAAAGCCTGACTGGCAGGTATTCGGGATGGATCTGGGGTCGGAGAGGATCGGCGCCGCCCTGAATAACCCGCGCTTTAATTTTCTGGAAGGCGATATTTCCATCAACAAGGAATGGATAGAATATCACATTAAAAAGTGCGACGTGATCATGCCGCTGGTGGCCATTGCTACGCCAAAAGCCTACGTGGAAGACCCGATCGGTGTTTATAATCTTGATTTTGAAATGAATGTCAATATTATCAAACAATGCGTGAAGTATCACAAACGCGTTGTGTTTCCCTCCACGTCCGAAGTCTACGGCGCCTGTACGGAACCGGAATTCAAGGAAGACGAAAGCTTTCTTGTCGTCGGTCCTATCAATAAGGAACGCTGGATCTATTCATGCTGCAAGCAACTGCTGGATCGCGTGATTTATGGATACGGCACGCGCGGACATCTGGAATTTACGCTTTTTAGGCCTTTTAACTGGATCGGCCCGCGTCTGGATTCAATGGATACGGCCAAGGAAGGCAGTTCGCGCGTTGTGACGCAATTCATTGCCGAACTCCTTTTGAAACGACCGATCAATCTGGTTGACGGCGGTTTGCAGAAACGTTGCTTTACCTACGTCGATGACGGCATTGCGGCGTTGATGAAGATTTTAGAAAATAAAAATGATGTCTGCAAAAATCAGATCATCAATATCGGCAACCCGGATAATGAGTGCTCGGTGAAGGAACTGGCCAATATTCTGAAAAGATTATTCCATGAACATCCGGATCACAAAAACGATTCCACCTATTCGGATATTATCGAGATTCCAGCCGAAACATTTTACGGGAAGGGGTATCAGGATATCTACACACGCAAACCCAGCATCGAAAAGGCCAGAAAGCTTTTGCACTGGGAGCCGAAAATCGCGCTGGAAGAATCCATGCGTCTGACGCTCAATTCCTTCCTGGAAGAAAACAAGCAAGTGAATCTTTAGGATTCCACAGGCGAAATCTTCATGGGAATGCTGGGATTAAAAATTGACGTCGATACCTACTGGGGGATGAAAAACGGTGTTCCCCGTCTGTTGCAGACGTTGAAGGAATTTGGGCTTCGTGGGACTTTTTTCCTGAGCATTGGACCGGACAATTCCGGGCGTGCCGCAATTCAACTTCTTAAAAATCCGCTTTTTCTTAAAAAAATGCTCAGAACAAAGGCGGCAAGCCTCTACGGGTGGAAGACATCACTTTACGGGACGCTGCTGCCCGCGCCGATGATTGCCTTGTCTTTTCCCGAAACCGTTCAACAAATCGTAAAAGAAGGCCATGAAGTACAATTTCATGCCTGGGATCACCGTCGCTGGCAGGATGACCTGCCGAAGAAATCAGAAAAATGGATTGATCAGTGGTTTGAACAGGGTATTGCAGGATTTGAACGTTTGACGGGGTACAAGCCCTCGGCCTTCGGCGCGCCATCGTGGCTGATCGATGACCGTGTGCTAAAGGCAATCGAAAAACATGCTTTCGATTATCTCAGTTGCACGAGGGCCAAAGCCCCCTTCATGCACGAAGGCATACTACTTCCGGAGCTGCCTTCGGATTTGCCTTGTTTTGAAGAACTGGAGCCGGAAAAGGGCGTATCTATTATATGTGATTTAATCAACGATGGGCAAAACCATGTTCTTCCCGTTCATGCCGAGGTGGAGGGCGGCATATTTGATCGTCAATTTCGGGAACTTCTGCGGAATATTTTAAAAGCCAAGATAGACGTGGTGACGCTGTCTGAAATTAAATTATCTCTAAATATCAAAGAATTACATGTCAGGCGATTTAGGCTGGAGCTGCTGGCAGGCCGCCATTCCTCATGCGCTGTATAAAGTGAAGGCAGGGCAGAGCCGTGATCAAAGTCACAAAATCCGCTGAATTTATTCAAGGATCATGCTTTTGTGACGATATAGCTATGGGTGACTGACGCTTGACTTTCATTTTTCCCTGTGTTAGTTTCCGCCATCGAAACAGTTTTTGTATTAAAGAATAAAGAATCAATCCATAGGGGGACAATGTCGGATAATTTCTTTACGCTCATGATTATACCTCGTAGAAAGAGTGCGGTAACCAAGATTTCTCTATCGAGTAATCTTGCTCGCGGTCTTTTTATCGGTTCAATCATAGCTGTATTGTTGTCCCTGTTCGTCGTTTACGATTACGCCAGCATCAAAAGAGAACGGGCGGAGCTCATGCGCCTTCGAACACAAACTGTTCAACAATCCCGGCAGATTGATGAGCTGGCCTCCAAGGTTGATGAATTTTCCGACCGGATGGAAGAGTTCAAACAATTAGACAAAAAAATAAGAATCCTTGCAACCAATCAGACCGGACGCGATAAAAAAATGCCGCTGGGAATTGGTGGACCAAACAGCGAGCAAATCCGGCTCAAGGAATTAATGGAACAGGATAAGGAAAAACTCCTATCCGGTGTCCGTCAAAACATCGGCAAGTTAAACGAGGATGCCAACGAGAGAGAACAAAGCTTCAACGAGCTTCTTAAATTTTTAAGGGAGCAGAAATCTCTTCTGGCGGCCACGCCGTCCATATGGCCGGTTAAGGGCTGGGTAACTTCTGAATTCGGTTCACGGGAAAATCCGTTTGCTACGGGTGTTGAGTTTCATAAAGGTCTGGATATCGCAACAAGAATGGGCAAAGAAATCGTCGCACCGGCAGACGGACTTGTCACGGAAGTCAGTTTTCGTTCCGACGACGGCAATATGGTTCGTATTGATCACGGGTATGGTCTTGCCACAAGTTATGCCCATCTGTTAAAGCCAGCGGTCAAACAGGGAATGCGGGTCAAAAGGGGCGACTTAATCGGTTATGTGGGAGATTCCGGCCGGAGCACCGGCGCACATCTCCATTATGCCGTCTTTGTCAACAATGTTCCGGTTAGTCCAAGAAAATACTTGAAATAATCAACTCATCTGCATTAATATTGAAGAATTCAGTTCCGGGCGGGAAGCTGAAGGTTGTCGTATCGGAATAAAAACTCCAAGTAAATATTTGTTTTTATTCAATCAATCAATGTGCTAGAATCCTCCGGCTAATTAACCGGTTCTTTTGAAGGTGATGAATGTTTGAAGCAATTTTAAAAAAAATAGTTGGAACTAAAAATGATCGTGACTTAAAACGCCTATCTGTTCTTTTGGATGAAGTCAATACTTTTGAAACAGCCATGTTGGCGAAAAGTGATGCCGAGTTACAGGCTAAGACTCCGTACTTCCGGGAGAAGTTGAAAAACGGCGCGACACTCGATGATATTCTGGCGGAGGCATTTGCGGTGGCCCGTGAAGCATCACGCCGGACGTTGATGATGCGTCCATTTGACGTACAAATCATCGGCGGAATTGTTTTACATGAAGGTAAAATTGCGGAAATGAAAACAGGTGAGGGCAAAACCCTTGCCGCGACGTTGCCGCTGTATCTCAATGCTCTGGATGGAAAAGGATGTCATGTCGTCACCGTTAATGATTATTTGGCCGGACGCGATGCGGAATGGATGTCGCCGATTTATCGGTTTCTGGGACTGACCGTCGGCGTTATTGTACACGGGATGGATGATGATGAACGTAGAAGGGCTTACGGCGCTGATATTACTTACGGCACCAATAATGAATTCGGTTTCGACTATCTTCGTGACAACATGAAATTTAATCTGGAGGACTACGTCCAGCGGGAATTCAATTTTGCGATTGTGGACGAAGTCGACAGCATTTTAATTGATGAAGCCCGCACGCCGCTCATCATTTCCGGCCCATCGGACGAATCGACGGACAAATATGCTAAAATCAATCAGATCATACCGCACTTAAAGAAAGATGCGGATTATACGGTCGATGAAAAAAGTAAAACGGTCGTAATGACTGAAGAAGGCGTGGCTAGTGTTGAGAAATATCTGAATGTTCAGAATCTATATGAGCCGCGCAATATTGAAATTGTCCATCATGTGAATCAGGCTCTTCGCGCCCACACGTTATTCAGGCGAGACGTGGACTATCTGGTACAGGACGGGCAGGTGGTGATCGTCGATGAGTTTACGGGACGCGTCATGCCGGGAAGGCGTTACAGCGACGGATTGCATCAGGCGCTCGAAGCCAAGGAAAAAGTTAAAATTGAACGCGAAAACCAAACGCTGGCGTCCATTACATTCCAGAATTATTTCCGGATGTATAAAAAACTGGCCGGAATGACCGGCACCGCAGATACGGAAGCTGCTGAATTTAAAAAGATATATAATCTGGATGTTGTGGTAATGCCGACCAACATGCCGATGATCCGCCAGGATAACAACGACCTGATTTACAAAACGGAGCTGGAAAAAATAAAAGCCGTGATTGAAGAAGTGAAGGCCTTGAATAAAGCCAGGCGTCCTGTTTTGATCGGAACCATTTCCATCGAGAAATCAGAGCTCTTAGGTAAGCACCTCACCCGCGCCGGGGTGAAGCATCGTGTTCTTAATGCCAAGCAGCACGACAAGGAGGCGGAAATTATAGCGCAAGCCGGTCAGCCCGGTATGGTGACGATTTCCACTAATATGGCCGGTCGCGGCACGGACATCAAGCTGGGCGAAAATGTCGCCAATTTGGGCGGATTGCATATCCTGGGGACGGAAAGACACGAAAGCCGCCGGATAGACAACCAGCTTCGAGGAAGATCAGGGCGACAGGGAGACAATGGCTCCTCTCGATTTTATCTTTCGCTGGAAGACGATTTACTCAGGATTTTCGGCGCAGAGCGAATATCTTCTATTATGGACACCATTGGCATTGAAGAAGATCAACCGATTGAACATAAATTTATCTCTCGGGCTATTGAAAACGCGCAAAAAAGAGTGGAAGGCCAGAATTTCGATATTCGTAAGCATCTCCTCGATTATGACGATGTCATGAACAACCAGAGAAAAGTTGTTTATGAACAGCGTAAAAAAGTATTGCGTGGCGATAACTTATGGGCTGATGTTGAAGAGATGGTTGAGGAAATTACAGGCGAGCTTGTCGATGAATTTACCGGGGACAAAAAGCAACCCGATGATTGGAATCTCAAAGGACTCAGTGATGCACTGTTCAAGCAGTTTAATGTTCGCCTGAACATTGCCAACACCAAAGAACTCCAAAATACGGACGACATCCGGAATTTTATAATCGAAAAAGTTCAACACTTTTTGCGGGAGAAGGAAAGAGAGTTCGGGCAGGAGTTGACGGCCTACCTGATGAAAGTCATCATGCTCCAGGCGATTGATACGCATTGGAAAGAACATCTACTGAATATGGATCACCTGCGCGAAGGCATCGGACTGCGCGGTTACGGCCAGAAAGATCCAGTAAGAGAATACCAGCGAGAAGGATACGCGATGTTCATGGAAATGATCGGTCGCATCAAGATGGATACGCTCGAAAAGCTTTGTCTGGTTCGAATTCAAAAGGAAGAGGAAGTTGAACAAATTCGGCAAAAGCAGAAACAGGATTATGTCTTAAGTCGCGGCGAGGATACGCCTGTGAATAAAACTTTGAAGCGTGAAAGCGCCAAGGTTGGCCGAAATGACGCCTGCCCGTGCGGCAGCGGTAAAAAGTACAAAAAATGTTGCGGTGCTTAAGTCATTTTAAGGAGTGGTGTAATGGTCAAATTAGCAAGTAGAATTAGCGTACCCGGTTTTTTAGCCAACGGGGTCGCCACCGGGATCAAAGGCGGCGACGAGAAGGATTTGGGATTAATCTATTCCACTGTTCCTGCAAAGGCAGCGGCACTTTTTACAAAAAATACCTTCAAGGCAGCGCCGGTCCTCATAGATGCGGAAAGAATCAAAAGAGGGGTGGCCCAGGCGATCATCACCAACAGCGGTTGCGCCAACGCGGCGACGGGCAAAGAGGGAATGGCTGATGCACTTGCTGTCTCACAGGCTGCGGCCAGACAACTCAAGATTCCTGAAGAGCAGCTTCTGGTGTGTTCAACCGGCGTAATCGGCAGAAGGCTTCCCGTAAAAAAAATCGAAGCAGGCATCGGTAAGCTTGTTAAGGGACTTCATGAATATGGAATAGAAGACGCAGAAGCTGCGATGATGACGACGGATAAGTATCCCAAAATCGCCATTCGCAAGGGCACTGTCGGCGCCAAGGATATCACCATTTGCGGAATTGCCAAAGGGGCCGGCATGATAGAGCCGAATATGGCCACCCTGCTGACCTATGTGATGACGGATGCATTAATTGATTCCAAGGCGCTCAATACCGTTTTTCATCAGGTGATCGATTCTACCTTCAACTCAATTAGCGTAGACGGTTGCATGAGCACTAATGATACAGCCATTATTCTGGCCAATGGGCTGGCCGGAAATAATCCATTGGAGCGTGCGCAGGCGCGTCTGCAGAGATTTCGTGAAATGCTGACGGATGTCTTGGCGGAACTGGCGCAGGCGGTCGTGAAGGACGGCGAGGGGGCGACCAAGTTCATCACAATTCTTGTGGAAGGCGCAAAATCAAAATCAGATGCAAGGCGCGTCGCCTATTCCGTTGCCAATTCCAATCTCGTGAAAACGGCTTTTTTTGGAGAAGATCCCAACTGGGGCAGGATTATTTCGGCGGTCGGCGCATCAGGCATTCCGCTGGAAAAGGAAAAAATAATCCTATCTATAGGAAACCTAACTGTGTTTTCGCAGGATGCCCCCGTCACGTTTCCGCAGGCCAGATTAAAGGAGATCTTTCAGAACGGGAATATTGAAATTCGCGTCAGTCTGGGAGGCGGCGATAAATCGTATTGCGTTCATACATCCGATCTTTCATATGATTATGTGAAAATTAATGCGGATTATTCAACATAAGAACAATACTAAGATTATTGCCCTGAAAGTTATTAGGACTTGTACATTCAACGTATTTGTGGTAATTGCCGCAAAATTTCACACATCTCCGGATTGCCGGTCTGTTGCTTAGAAATTAAGTAGGCCGTGCAAGTTGATGGGGGTGGCGGAAAAAACAAAAAGGAGAAAAAAATGTCAGCTATTTCAATGAAACTGTTACTCGAAGCAGGCGTCCATTTCGGACATCAAACCAACAAGTGGAACCCCAAGATGAAACCCTATATTTTCGGGGCCCGCAACAACATCTACATTATCGATCTTCAGCAGACCGTGGGAATGTTCCAGTCGGCCTATAATTTTGTGGTCGACACAGTCAGCCAGGGCAAGGAGATCCTCTTTGTCGGAACCAAGAAACAGTCGCAGGAAGCGATTCGCGAAGAAGCGACGCGTTGTGGCATGCCGTATGTCAATCAACGGTGGCTCGGCGGCATGTTGACCAATTTTGTCACCATCAAAAAAAGCATCGACCGTCTCAACAGCCTCAATAAAATGTTTGCCGATGATTCGATCAAAGCCTTTCCCAAAAAAGAGATCACCAAGCTGCAAAAGGAAATGGAAAAGATGGAAAATGTCTTGGGCGGCATTAAAAATATGAAATCTTATCCCGCCGCTGTTTTCATTGTGGATCCCAACCGCGAGCACATCACGGTCATGGAAGCAAAGAAGCTGCGAGTCCCATTGGTCGCCATCGTTGACACGAACTGCGATCCGACGGATATCGATTATGTGATTCCGGGCAATGACGATGCGATTCGCGCCATTAAATTATTTTCGTCAAAATTTGCCGATGCGGTGCTGGAAGGTAAGAAAAGATTCCAAGAGAAGCTGACTGCCGAATCCAACAAGGAAGCGGGCGCCGTGGAAGTAAAAGACGCCGAAGCGGATATTCCTGAAAGTGTCGAGATGGAAGGCGCTGCTGGAACCAAATAACTCAAAACGCGCCTGATGCGTGTAATAAAAAGACACGATGAACAATCGAGGAGGAAAACACATTGGAAATTACTTCAACAATGGTAAAAGAGTTAAGAACGAAAACCGGAGCCGGCATGATGGATTGCAAGGAAGCGCTCCTGGCGGTAAACGGTGATTTTGAACAAGCCATTGACTTTCTGAGAAAGAAGGGGCTTTCGGCGGCCACTAAAAGATCATCCAAAGCGGCCAAAGACGGCACGGTTGCTTCTTATATACACATGGGTGGTAAAATCGGCGTGATGGTGGAAATCAATTGCGAGACGGATTTTGTTGCCAAAACTGACGATTTTCAGACCATGGCTAGAGATGTTGCCATGCACATCGCCGCTTCCAATCCATTGTATGTGCGTCCGGAAGAAGTTCCGCCGGCTGATATGGAGAGAGAAAAAGAAATTTATCGCAGCCAGTTGAGGGACGAAAAGAAACCGGAAAAGATCTGGGATAAAATCATCGAAGGTAAACTTAAAAAATATTATGAAGATGTCTGTCTGACCGAACAGAAGTTTGTCAAGAATCAGGACATCACCATCGCGACACTGCTCAGCAACATGATTGCCAAAACGGGAGAGAACATGGTCATCCGCCGTTTTGCGCGTTTCCAGCTGGGCGAGGAAATCAAGTCATAATGACAGAAAAGAAAAAAGCCGCGTATAAAAGAATTCTTTTAAAGCTCAGCGGTGAAGCGCTTTTAGGAAAGCAGTCCACCGGCGTGGACCCGGATGTGGCCAATTATATCGCCGATGAAATCAAGTCTCTGGCCGATCTCAAGGTGCAGATCGGGATTGTGATAGGCGGCGGCAATATTTTTCGGGGTATCGAAGCCAGCGCTAAGGGCATGGATCGGACGACCGCGGATTATATGGGTATGTTGGCCACCGTTATCAACAGCCTGGCTCTGCAAAGCGCGCTGGAGGCGCGCGGCTTGCCGACACGTGTCCAGTCATCCATTGAAATGCGGGAAATTGCGGAGCCGTTTATTCAGCGCAGAGCCGTCCGTCACCTCGAAAAAGGTAGAATTGTTATTTTTGCCGGAGGAACGGGTAATCCCTATTTTTCAACGGATACGGCAGCGTCGCTCCGCGCAATGGAAATACGCGCCGACGTCATCATGAAAGCCACAAAGGTAGACGGTGTATACAACGCGGATCCGGTCAAAGACAAAACAGCCGTGATGTATAAAAATATAAGTTATATCAATGTATTGACTGAAAACCTTAAGGTAATGGATTCAACGGCGATTACGCTTTGCCGCGACAATTCATTGCCGATTGTTGTATTCAATATGCAGAAGAAGGGAAACATCCGGGGCGTCATTTGTGGTAAAAAAATTGGAACTTATGTAGGAGAATGATGATGAAAGATCAGATTTTTTCGAATTTCAAAGATGAGATGGAAAAGACAATATCTTCTTTGGAGAAATCATTCAGCAGAGTAAGAACCGGTCGTGCATCTGTTTCACTGTTGGATGGTATCAAAGTCGACTATTACGGGACACCGACACCGATTGCTCAGGTAGCCACGCTATCCGTTCCGGAAAGCCGCCTCATTGTGATTGCGCCCTGGGATGCAACAGCCATTAGCGCGATTGAAAAAGCCATTCAAAAGTCCGATCTGGGGTTGATGCCTTCCTCCGACGGAAAGATCATTCGTTTGTCTATTCCGCAATTGACGGAAGAGCGACGCAAAGAGCTGGTCAAAGTGGTCAAGAAAATGGCGGAAGAAGGAAAAATAAAACTGCGCAACGAACGGCGCGACGCCAACGAAGCGTTGAAGGATTTAAAAAAGAACAATGGTATGTCCGAAGATGAGCTTCATGGTGCACAAGATGAGGTTCAGAAATTAACCGACCGCTATATCGAAAAGACGGACAAAATTCTGGCTGCTAAAGAAAAAGAAATTATGGAGATTTAGAACGAATTTCAAATCAGTATTTAAATGGGGAGTCAAAAGCTCCCCATTTTTTTTCAGGACATAATTGAAAACAGCGGTTCTGTCTGTTACAATGATCATCCTTTGTGGAGTTCCGGATGTTGAAAATCGATTATAGTAAATTGCCCCGCCATATTGCGATCATCATGGACGGCAATGGTCGCTGGGCAAAACAACACGCGATGGGGCGGATCCGCGGGCATCGCAAAGGCGCTCAGGCCGTCAATACGACAGTGACGGCATGCCGTGAAATCGGCATTGAGTATCTTACCTTATTTGCTTTCTCCTCGGAAAACTGGGGCAGACCCAAAGGCGAAGTGGACGGCCTCATGTCCCTTCTGCAAGATTATCTGGAAAAGCAATCCTCAAAGCTTCAAAAGCAACAAATTCGGCTGACCACAATCGGAGACACCAACCGGCTCACCGGCGCAGTCAAAGAAAAACTTCTGGACGTTAAAAAACTGACTCGGGAAAATAAGAAGATGGTCTTGAATCTGGCGCTGAGCTACGGCAGCCGAGATGAGATTGTCGGGGTTGCAAAAAAAATCATTGAGGAGATAAAGGCGGGAAAACTTACTCCTGACGGAATCGACAAGGATACATTTTCCCGTTATCTTGACACCAGCGGGATGCCCGACCCTGATTTATTGATACGGACGAGCGGCGAATATCGAATCAGTAATTTTCTTTTGTGGCAGTGCGCCTACTCCGAACTCTACTTTACAGATGTTTTGTGGCCTGACTTTGGAAAAGAAGAGTTATTGAAAGCCATTGCCGTTTATCAGCGCCGCGAACGGCGTTTCGGACTGACCAGCGAACAACTCAAGGGCAATTAGTTTGAGAGAAGGAAAGCGATGGCGATAAAAAATTCGAACCTTCAAAGATGGCTGACAGGAATTGTGTTGGCTGCAGCACTTTTGTCGATTATCATTTTCGGCCCCACGGAACTTCTGGCCGCGGCCATAGTGATTTTTGTTGTCGGCGGCGTCTGGGAATACAACGCGATCGTTTTCAGCAAGGGTTTTCTCAAAGAAAAGATCGAAAGCATCATCTTTGCCATTCTCATTGTTGCAGTTGTGTATGCAGGCAATCTACAATTGCTGACAGCTCTCATTGCATTCATGGTCATGACCGTTTTTATCGTGTTTCTATGGCGGGTCGACGAAACTAATTTTGATGTATCTTCCGTGTTCAAAGTGATTTTCGGCATGGTCTATATACCGCTTCTGACCTCGCATTTCATTTTACTTCGAAAACTCGAAAGCGGCGTTTACTGGATTATTTTAGTATTGGTGATTGCGATTATCGGCGACACCGTGGCGCTTTATGTCGGAAAATCGATAGGGAAAAGAAAGCTGATTCCCCTGGTCAGTCCGGGGAAAACCGTCGAAGGAACCATCGGTCTGATCGTAGGCGCGACAACTGCCGCCTGCCTGTTCGGCCATTATTTCATGCCCGCAATTTCTTTTATTCATTTTCTGATTCTTGGTTTTATGGGAGGCGTCATCGGACAGCTGGGTGATCTTTGCGAGTCTGCGATTAAAAGAAATTATGGCCGCAAGGACGCAAGTTCACTGTTGCCGGGTCACGGCGGATTGATGGATCGGATGGACAGTCTGATTTTTGTGGCGCCCTTTGTTTATTATTACCGGATTTTTGTGATCGGCTGATGAAGAATATTACCCTATTAGGATCAACAGGTTCCATCGGTGTCAGTGCGCTAAACGTCATTGAAAAAAATCCGAAGGATTTTAGAGTGGCGGCGCTTGCGGCCGGCAGTAATGTTAAAGTTCTGGCCGGACAGGTTCTGAAATTCAAACCCCGGATGGTTGCCGTCCGGTCAAAGCAAGACGCAAAGCGCCTGAAGGACCTGCTGGGATCGTTTAAAATCAAGATTCTTTATGATGAAACCGGACTTGAGGAAGCTGCCGCCTGTCCATCTTCAGACATGGTTTTGTCCGCCATCTCTGGCGCGGCGGGGCTTAAGCCGACTCTTTCGGCCATCGATGCCGGAAAGGATGTCGCGCTGGCCAATAAAGAAACCCTGGTTGTCGCCGGGCATATTGTGATGCAAAGAGCGAAACAAAAAAAGGTCAAAATTCTGCCTGTCGATAGTGAACACAACGCAATCTTTCAGTGTCTCACCGGCCAGAAGAAGGATTTGCTTAGGCGGATTATCCTGACGGCATCCGGCGGCCCGTTTCTGAACTTATCGCGGCAGGACTTGAAAAAAGTCACGTTGGAACAGGCGCTTAAACACCCTCGTTGGAAGATGGGGCCGAAAATCACGATTGATTCTGCGTCTCTGATGAACAAAGGGCTGGAAGTTATTGAGGCAAAATGGCTCTTTGATCTGGACATTTCCCGGATCGATGTTTTAATTCACCCACAGAGTATCGTGCATTCCCTGATTGAATTAATCGATGGATCAATTCTAGCGCAACTGGGTATTGCCGATATGCGAATACCGATTGCGTATGCGTTGACCTATCCGGATCGGATACCCAACGATTTACCTCTATTGGATCTGGCAAAAGCAGGCCGTTTGGATTTTCATCCGCCGGATATGAAAAAGTTTCCCTGTCTGGCGCTCGCATATGAGGCGGGACGAGCGGGAGGCACGGCGCCGGCTGTTTTAAATGCAGCGAATGAAGCGGCTGTTTCAGCGTTTCTGGAAAAGAAAATTAGGTTTTGCGATTTGCCGAAAGTGATCGATAAAGTGCTCCGTAAGCATGGTCTGAAGAAGGACCCCTCACTTGCGGAGGTTATGGCGGTTGATGAAGAAGCCAGAAGAGATGCGCAACAAGTTATCATAAAGATAAGGAAAGGATGACAGTTTGGTTACCTTAATTTCATTTGTTGTTTTGCTGGGTATATTGATCTTTGTTCATGAACTGGGGCATTTTCTGGCCGCGCGTGCAGGCGGAGTGGGGGTGCTTAAATTTTCACTGGGCTTCGGGCCCAAAATTTTCGGAAAAAAATTCGGAGAAACGGAATACGTTCTCTCCTGGATTCCATTGGGAGGCTATGTAAAGCTGCTGGGTGAATCCGGCAGTGAAGAACTACCCCCGGAAGATGAAAAAAGGTCTTTTTACAAGCAGCCGACGTGGAAGCGTCTGCTCATTGTGCTGGCCGGGCCGGTTTTTAACTTTCTGCTGGCTGTTGTCATTTTCATTATCGTTTACATGTATGGCATTCCCAATCTCATTCCAGTGATCGGGAACCTGTCGCCGGATTCCGCGGCGCAGCAGGCGGGCATCGTCGCCGGTGATAAAATTACAGCCATTAACGGGACAAAAATAACATACTGGGATGAAATCAAGCCACTGATTGCGGATTCTCAAGGGGCTGAAGTCAAGGTCATCGTTGAGCGTGGAACTGAAGAGAAAACGTTTGCTGTAAAACCGAAGTTGTCCAAAACAAAAAATCTTTTCGGAGAGGATGTCGACAGCTATCTGATCGGTGTGTCGCCGGCCGGCAATGTGGTCATTGAACGGAAAAACCCTTTTCAGGCCATCGGGTCGGCTTTTGAAAAGACATGGGAGATAAGTAAGCTCACGCTTATTTCCGTGGTCAAAATGATTCAGGGCGTTATCTCACCCAGAACGCTGGGCGGGCCTATCTTTATCGCTCAGGTGGCGGGAGATCAGGTCAAGGAAGGCATCATCCCGTTCATCCTTTTTATGGCGATTCTTTCGATCAATCTGGGTGTCATTAATTTATTCCCCATTCCCGTGCTCGATGGCGGACATATCTTCTTTTATCTCATCGAGATGGTGATCCGAAGAGAAATCCCGATAAGGATCAAAGAATGGTCTCAGCAAATCGGATTTGTTGTTTTACTGATGCTGATGCTTTTTGTCATTATGATTGATATTGAGCGGCTTAACATCAAGCCGGTCAATGACGTTTTGAATTTTTTTAAATAACATGTTGACACTCGCTTTCGATACATCATCAAAAACAGCTTCAGTTGCCATTATGCGTGACGAAGCTGTTTTATACGATGCCATTATAAACACGGGCCAGAATCATTCCGAGGTTTTACTGCCGGCAATCGATCAAGCCTGCGGCCATTCCGGCGTTAAAATATCTGAAATCGATTTGTTTGCCTGCACCCTGGGTCCCGGGTCATTCACGGGCTTGCGAATCGGTGTCAGCACGCTCAAAGGATTGATGATGGCAAGCGGCAAACCGGCGGCGGGGATTTCGACGCTGGACGCTCTGGCTCTCAATGTGGGAAAAACGGATAAAACCATCGGGGCGATGATGGATGCCGGTCGCGGCCAAGTTTATCTGGCTTATTACCAATATGGTCAAGACGGATCTTTGATTCAACTTGCAGCCGAAAAGGCCTTGTCTCCGGAAAACATCAAAGATTATGATGGGCAGAATGTCATTTATGTGGGTGACGGTGCAATCAAATACGCCGATATTTTGCGCGGGGTTTTATCAGAAAAAAATCAAATAGCCGCAGCCGAGCAGCAGTATATACGCGCATCCTCTGTGGGACGGCTGGGAATGGAAAAATACCGGCGTCAGGATCTGCTGCATCTGGGAGGCTGTGTTCCTGTTTATCTGCGTTCAGCCGACGCCATACCGGCAAAACCGTTATTTGACCCGAGATAAGAACAATCTTCTGTTACGGATAACCGATCCTAAGCGCCTTTTTCCATTCTTGTCAGCAGTTTCTCAACATTTTGATTATGAGGATTTAAGGAATGGACGAAATGCAGTCTGCGGATAATATCGTTGATTTTAATGGTTTCGGGTGACGTTTTGTAGATCAGGTACTGGATATTCGCCAGATTAATGTTCGTTTCTTCATGGAAAGGATTTAGCAAAAGGGATTTGCGAAAAGCGGCTACCGCTTCCGAATAGTGATCCATTGCTTCATAAACCAGGCCCAGATTATTCCAGACATCGGCGTCGTCGGCGTTTTGCTTAAGCGCACCTTGAAAGTATGTCAGGGCATCTTCATAATTTCCCAGTTGAAAGCAAATCCTGCCCAGATTGTAAAGCGATTTGAGATGTCGGGGATTCATGCGCAGGATGTTCGAATACTCATGGATGGCTTCATCATACATGTCGTAGCGGTCATATAAAACAGCCAGACAAAAGCGGGGAGCGAGGGATTGAGTATCCATTTGAGCGGCTTTTTTGTAATGATCCGCAGCGCGGTAGTAGTCCCCCTGCAATTCCAGGATGTGGCCGATATTGAGAACAGCCTCCGCATCGGATGAATTTAACGTCAGTGCTTTTTCGTAGTATTTTTTAGCGGAATCCAGCATTTCCATTTTCTCAAATACATAACCGACATTGTTGACGGCTTCGGCATTTTGCGGCTCCAATTCCTGCACCTTCATGAAACATTTCAGAGCTTGCTCATAATCTTCCTTATCCAGGTAAATGAAACCGAGATTGACATAAGCGTCCGTCGGATGATCGCCCTTTTTAATCATACTTTGATAATGCGAGATACCCAGATCGTAATCCTTGATGTGGACGTCTTGCTCTTTTTTGGGTCTTTTCTGATTGAAAAAATCTTTATTGGCTCTGTTCATATCCATCCATTGAAATATTAGCTTCAGACCGCTATCTTTTTTAAAATGTTATCTTTGATTTCATTCCAGATATGAACAGGATCGGCTTGCGGCGATCGTGTCAGCTGCGGATTTTTTTTAATAATCTGCGCCGCCCAGAACCCGGCTGACTTGTTTGCGCTGTCACGGTTGAACGATTTAACCTGTCTTAAAATATCCCTGGGAATGCCCAGCTGAATTCGATATTCACCGATGATGACCTCGTCATCGTTTAAGTCGGCAGTCCGTGCCGGTTTTTCTGATTTTGGATGATCCTGCGGAATTTCATGAACCTCATCGGCAATGACCGCAATGTCTTTTGCGGGTTCTGTGGATACTTCCTCGGTTTTTGTGTTTTGGACGGAAACCTCTTCGTCAGGTTTGAGCAAGCTTTCGCTTATGGTGTTGTCAGCGGTTATTTCGAGGGCAGGGAGTTCCGGGACAAGCTCTTCGCAAGCAATCCTGTCGGAATCCTGAGGGACCGCTGATTCTGCTTCTGATGTTATCTGTTGTTCGGAAACTTCCGGCGCCGCGATTTCCATAGCCTGCAAGGCCGTCTCCGGGGGTGGCAAAGCTTCAGTTACAGGAAGTTCCAAAGGCTGCTTCTCTTCCGGGATGTCATTGGTCGGCACAGGAAACAAAATAACATTCCCATTGCCTTGTTGCGCGATATTCAATGTCGGGCTTTCATCAAAGGACGATGCAATTTCGGATAAATTATCCATAAGCAGGGAAGAAGGCGTTTCCGGAATGACGTCGTCGATATCCGATCGAAGGCGTGGTTTGCGCTTCTGAATGGCTGTTTTACTTAATTTCTGAAACCGTTGTGCGATTTGTAAAACAATATCGCCGCGTACATAATCAAATTTGTTGGTTTCCCCGGCCTTGAGGCATAATTTGCACAGTTTGTTGATCAGTCGGGGAACCCCATGCTCCGAGTATTCCCACAAAACGGGAATGCAGTCTTCTGCGAAAATTTTTATTTTTGTCCCCGCAAGTTGGAGCCGTGTTTCGATGTATGACGTAACCGCTTCTTCGCGAGGTAGTTTATCAATTCGGCCGTAAGTGCCGATGCGCTGAAAGAGGTTTGCCCGTTTGGGATGTTCCAGGCGCTGGGCGAGTTCCAGCTGACCGGCCAGCACTAGAGTGAACAAATTGCGCTGATCATCCTGCATGTTGGTTAAAAGTCGCAAATTTTCCAGGTTGGCGGGCGAAAGAGCATTGGCTTCGTCGATGAAGATGACAATTTTCCTGCCTTGATCCATGGTATGAAATAAAAGGTTATTAAAAATTTCCAGCAGGTCCACCTTACGGTTTTCTTCGCACTGTTCGCCTGTAATCTGACCGATAATTTCCCTTAACAACTGCGTAAAAGAAAGGCTGGGATTGGTGATCAAAACCACTTTGTACTTCTCGGGCTCAAGAGAGTCGATAATGATTCGCAATGAAAGCGTCTTTCCCAGCCCTACCGCGCCGATAATGACGGCAAACGCTTCGTTGGCTTCTTTGATGGCAAAAATGGTTTCGGAAATGACGTTTTCCATCGATGTGTGGCAGTCGGCATACATTGATGGGTCCGGCACGTTATCAAAAGGCGGTTTTTTTAAATTCCAGTAATCGCAATACATACGGCTTAGCTCCTCACGAGTATTGGTCCGGAATCGGTGACCGCATGGCTCAATCCGTGATCCTCGTGGCTGATCAAATAGTCGAGGATATCTTCCATCACGAATCTGCGTAAACGGCCGATTTTGTAACTTTTAATGTTGTGATCATGTATCAGTTTTTGCAGAAAACTTCTACTGATTTTAAGCATCTGGCAAACCTGATCGCATCGGATCATCCGTAAACAGGGCTCCGTAATTGAAAAACGAAGCACCACCTGGCCTGCTGCGTTGAGAGTCAGATTCAAGGCGGGATCTGTCAGGTCGCCCTCGATCAGTTTTTTTATGTATTCAGAATTCTGCAACATTTTCGATTGTTCCCCGGTCATGGTGATGCACACAATATGACCGGTTTGATCGTCAAATTCCTCAACGACCGGTTGTCCCAGAAACGTCTTGTTGCCAAAGGCGGTCATGCTCAAATCAAACGGACTGTCGCAACTTGAATGAATTAAATCATTGGGTTGATATTGCTGACGCCGTTTCACCAGACAGACCTTTTCCATGTATTCTCCAAGTCATTCTTTGTTGAGCAGAAAACCCACCATCGCCAGAAAGATAATAATTAATCCGAACCCCACAAACATAAACGAAAAAGTGGATACCGTCGGATCGGCATTATTGAAAATCGAACGCACATTGAATATGTTTCCCCAATAAAAAACAAATACATAGGAGAATAACATCCCCAGTCTCAAATGCCCGAAAAGAAGCGCAACCGTCATAATCACCAGAAGGAACACGATTTGATAGACAGGCACCGACATTTCATTGGCTAATAAGCTTTCCATACATCTACCCCCTTTCATCAATGCAACCATGACCCATGATCTTTTCGTTTCAAAATCCGTTTGAAAACAATTGCGCAAAGACCAACACCTTGCATTTTCCGTCAATATTATTATCGAATGTATTAGATAAAAACTGAATAATTATTATGTGATGTCAGTCACTAAACAGATTGTTTATTGAAGAAGGAGGGCTTCAAGAGAAAATATTTATTGTCCACGAGTTCGACATCGCCGGATTTCATCAGGGCGCTGATGATCCGGCTGGCCGTTTCGCGGGAAACCGCGGCAAAATTAGCCAGATCTTTATGCGTAAGTTTGATGTTGATGATAATACCGTTTTTGTCCTGCGTGCCGAATTTTGTACTGAAAATCTTCAGGGCGGCGCGTACTTTTTCGCCTGCTTCGGCAAAGCCCAGAATGTTGAGCATGCCCCACGCTTCCCGCAGGCGGAAACACAAAAGGAAAATGAGCTGTTGAAGACTTTTTTCGTTGCTCATGATGAGTTTGATGAAGTTGCTTTTCGTAATGAACCCGACCGTGCAGTCTTCCATGGAAATAATCGTTGCAGGTGCGGTCTGTCCATCCAGGATGGCCATTTCACCGAAATAGTCATATCGTTTGTGGATGGCCAGCATCAGTTCCTTGCCCGCTTCATTGTAACGGATAACTTTTACCTTGCCGGAGATGATGAAATAGAAATAAGCGTTTTCGTCTTCTTCCAGCAGAATCACCTGATTCTTGTAGAATTTCTTGACAATCACAACAGATTCAATTTCGGCAAGCTCCGCCTTCGACAGGCAGGCCAGAAAAGGAATGCCGTTGCAAATTTTATAAAAATCTTCCGATGTGAATTTCATGTATTGGATTTTACTAGAAACAAATTCAGATAGCAAATGCTTTATTGGAAACAATAATATGAAGTATCGTTGACAAGAAAAGACGATTGATCATCTTCAAAATTGTTTCATGGGATTACAGATCAAAATATCCAGGCAGCCATGCATAGGCCACCCTGAACGGAAAAGAGAAAATGGATTTTCTTATTGATCAACAACTCACTTGCCAATCAGCCATGAGGCGAAGTCTTGTGTGCAGGTCAGCTGTAATGGTTTTTCAGTGGTTTATATGCGCGATGGAAACTCTTTCAGAAAATGCTCAGGCGTCTGTGATTGAAATCATTTTTTATGCGCATGACCGTTTCTATGACTTCAAAAAAGGGGCTTACTTCTCAGGAATCATTAGTAAGCAACATCCCCTACTCAGTCCCAAAGGTTCAATCAGATCCCAGGACCGCTCTGATTTTTCCGGTGAGTTCGTCCAGATTATAGGGTTTTTGCAGAAAACCCAGCACCCCCTGGTCCATGATCTGTTTTGCCTCGTCGTTCAAGGTATAGCCGCTGGAGAGGATGACTTTGACCTTGGGATTGATTGCTTTGATTGCTCTGAATGTTTCTCCGCCTCCCATTTCGGGCATGATCATATCCATAATCACCAGATCGATCCGGTCTTTATTTTCTTCATATATCTCCAGGGCTTTCTTGCCGCTGCCGGCAACGAGGATCTGATACCCAAGGCCCATGAGCATTTCTCCCGTTACATCATTAATGACATGCTCGTCATCCACGAGAAGAATGGTTTCATGGCCGCCTCTGACCATGGAAATGACAGGTTCTTCACTGATCAGTATTTTATGGGATGCGGGAAGATAGATAGTGAATGAAGTTCCATGACCTTTTTCGCTATAAACATTGATCAGGCCATTATGTCCTTTGATAATGCCGTACACGGAGGCCAGGCCGAGGCCCGTACCGCGTCCCATTGTCTTTGTCGTAAAGAAAGGTTCAAAGATCCGCTGCTGTGTTACTTTATCCATTCCCATCCCTGTATCCGTGATGGTTGTTTTTACATAACGTCCCGGATTGACATTGTAGGGTTTGACATAGGATTCATCCAGTGTGACATTCTGGGTTTCCACATAAAGCGAACCGCCGCCGGGCATGGCCTGCCAGGCATTGACAAAGAGATTCAGAAATACCTGCTCCAATTGTCCGGCATCTGCTTCGACAGGCCACAGATTCGGTCCATAGCTTTCGAACAGGCGGATTTCCTTTTTAGTTCTTCCGAAAAGGTGGATTGTCTTCTCGATTAAATCATTCAGGTCGGTAGGTTTGACCTCATATCGGCCGCTGCGGGCGTATCCCAGCAATTGTTTCGTCAGGTTGGATCCGCTTTGCACCTGGCTTTCAATCGCCTTCAGCTTTTCATAGTTGGCGTTGGCTGGATCGGTGTTGAACAGGATCAATGATGTATATCCCTGAATGCCCATGAGAATATTGTTGAAATCGTGGGCGATGCCGCCGGATAATGTGCCCAGGGCCTCCATCTTTTGGGTCTGATTAACATGTGCCATTAATTTTTCATGTTCCGCAGCCATTTTTTTTTGTTCAGTGATGTCCCGGTTGATGCCGCGGGCGCCGATGATTTTTCCCGAGACATCCCGGATGACATATGCCGAGACTTCCAGAATCCTGGTACTTCCATCCTTGCGGATGATCTCCTGATCGTAAACCTTGATGGGTTCGCCCGTGCGGAACATCTCCCGGTAGATTCTGCGAATTCTCTTGCCTTGTTCAGGCTTTGTATAATCTGCGGAGGTTATTTTTTCTGCTCTTCCTCGGAGTATCCGAATTGATCGAGGGTTGCCTGGTTGCAGAAGGTGCAATGGCCGTTGAGATCGATCTCCCAGCATCCGTCCTCAATGTTTTCGACGAAGGTGCGGTAGCTCTCCTGCGCCGCCTCCATTTTTCTTTTCTCAGTAATGTCCCGGGAAATTCCCCGGAAGCCGGCGGGTTTTCCCTGCGCATCGCATATCAGCGATACGGATAGCTCCAGGGTAATAATACTGCCGTTTTTGTGAAGGATTTCATAGTCCAGCAGCGTCAGAGGTTTTCCTGTCCGATACAGGTTGTGAAATTCTGCTATAATTTTATGAACCGCTTCGGGTTTGATATAAGTTCTGAAGTTCATACCCCGTGCTTCTTCTTTCGTATATCCAAACCGGTTGCGCATGGCCTGATTGACAAAAGTGAAATTCCCTGCCAGGTCAATCTCAAAGCAGAAATCTTCGATATTTTCGATAAAATTTCGATATCGTTCCTGCTCCGCTTCCATTGTTTTTTGTTGCGTGACATCCCGGGCAACGCCCCGGAAACCCGCTGGGTTGCCTTCTTCGTCTATGATCAGCGATACGGAGGCTTCGAAATTTCTGATGCTCCCGTCTTTGTGTGCTATTGTATAATTAACGATTTTATGGGGAATTCCCGTCCGATAGATTTCATGATAAATGGCAGTAATTCTATCGGACTCTTCGCGGCTCGGGAATATTCGCCAGCGTTCCATTCGCGAGAATTCTTCCCGGGTATATCCGATGGCGCTGAAAAGTACATTATTCCCGAATGTGAATCGGCCGGAAAGATCCACTTCAAGGCAGGCATCCTCGACATTTTCTACAAAATCCCGATATCGTTTTTCCGACGCTTCCAGTTGACGAACCCGTTGTCTGAGGCAGGATAATTCATCAATCTGCTGTATCTCTGTTTTCTTCTTATCCTTCATTCAGCTTTCCTTTGATCATGTTGGATCCGTCGAATAACCCTCAGTAAGTATTTTACTCTTCTTGTATAATTTGTAAAGCAGAAGAAACAGGCTTGAGGGGACGGAGCGTTTTATCAGGCGGAGTTTCCATGATCTGTTGTTGATCCCGCCGACGCGTATCGTATATTTTAATATTTTCATTATCGATGTCCAGCACGCGGATACTGCTTGATAAGATTGTTTCCTTATGGTAATAGACATACTAACAGTAAAGTTGCATGATCGCACCGCTGATCAACACGCCACAGGAAAAGGAGATTTCAGGTTGATTCCGGAGAATAAACACAAAATCGTCTGCCAGCAGCGAAGATCCCGCGAGAAGCATCAAAGGATTCAGAGTATTCTGGAGGCGGCTCAGAGAGTTTTTTTCTCGAAAGGCTACCTGAAATCAACGATGGACGAGATTGCGCTGGAGGCCGAGGTAACCAAACCTACCGTCTATTTATACTTCAAGGCCAAGGATGATCTTTTTTTCACCCTGATGCTGCCCTTGATAGAGGACATCCAGAAACAGTTGGAGAAAGCCGAAGAGAGTCTGGCAACCGGGAAAATCAAAGATGGCGCCAGTCTGATCAAGGCGATATTCCGGGCATTTTATCATGGTTATCAAACGTCGCCGGAAACCTTCGGCATTATCCAATTATTCCAGCAGCAAAGACTGATGAGTGAACTGAAGCCGGAGATTCGCACAGCTTTGAACGACAAGGGTCGCATTAATTTCATATTAGGTCGTAGACTGTTGACCAGAGGAATGGAACTGGGGCTGATTAAAAAAGTGAATGTCTATGAAATGGCTGATGTGATTTGGGCTTTGATTGTCGGCGTAATCCAGTTGGAAGATATCAAGTCGGATGATCAGAAAGGCAATAAGTTGAAGGAAAATACGCTGCATTTGGCGGAAGAATTGATCGCTGATGCGCTATCGGTTTATGGTGGAAAAACCAGGAAGAGAAAAAGTTAATGATAAAGCATAACGAACCTGCAGATGGAAAGAGGTGTGGAGTCATCCAAACGCCATCTATTCATACCTGGAAGATCTATGAATATTCAAGATAGCACCTGTTTGGGTGGTGTCAGTCAGGTAAATATGGGAAGATGAAAGGTGGAACGGATGGAAGCGTTTGAATTAATCGATCAGGCAAGAAAGAATGGACAACAATCCCTGACAGAGGCCCAGTCCAAGAGGCTATTGAGCCTTTATGGTATTCCTGTCGTCGAGGAAACGATTGTTACCGGTGAGGAAGAGGCTGTCGTCCAGTCAGCTGCAACGGGATTCCCCGTGGTCTTGAAAGGTCTGGGGGCGAAACTAACCCACAAGACAGAGCGGGGGCTGGTCAAAATAAACCTGCGATCGGCAGAAGAAGTCCGCCGCGCCTATCAGGAGATCAGGGAATCGGCAGGTCGGGACTGGGAGGGATGCCTCATTCAACCTTTGATTGAAGGCAGGCGCGAATTTGTCGCCGGTTTATTCAGGGACGCCCAGTTTGGCCCCTCGGTGATGTTCGGTCTGGGTGGTGTCTTTACCGAAGCGCTCAGGGATATCACCTTCCGTATTGCCCCGCTCAACGAGATTCAGGCGCGGGCGATGATGGATGAAATCAAATCCTGTAAGCTCCTGGGGGCTTTCCGCGGTGAAGCGGCGGCGGACAAAGATCAAATGCTTCGGGTGCTGCTGGGATTATCCCGCCTGGGGATGGAACATCCGTCGATCAGGGAAGTAGATATCAATCCTCTTATTGTTACACCGGACGGCCGGGTGATAGCCGTCGATGCCCTTGTGGTCCTGAATGATCAAAACACTGCAATGATTGATCAGGTCGAAAACCATGATGAAATAAAAAAGAAAAGGATGGAAATCCGCGCGGCGCTTGATGCTATGACACATGCTCAATCCATCGCTGTGATCGGTGCGGCCCGCGCACTCCGCGGCGGTTTTCCCGGTATGTTCGGCTGTCTCCGAAACTTTGGCTATCCGGGAAGATTATATCCGATTAATCAAAAGGCCGAGGAAATCGGCGGACTCAAAACATACCCCAGCCTCGTTTCTTTACCCGAACAGGTCGATCTGGTCATTATCTCCGTTCCGGCGCCGTTCGTGCCTGACGCCCTCCGGGATTGCGTTGCCTCGGGCAATAAAAACATTCACATCTTCAGCTCCGGTTTCAAGGAATCAGGGGAAGAGCAGGGCATTCTGCTTCAGAAGGAGATAGAAAAAATCGCCCGTGACGGAGGTCTGCGAGTCGTCGGCCCCAATTGTATGGGCTTCTATGTTCCGGCATCGCGGATGCTGACCTGGACAGTCGCCTCCCCGGAAAGCGGCCCGGTTTCGCTGATCAGTCAGAGCGGGGGAAATGCCCAGGACATCACCAATTATACATCGAGCCGTTATGGCATTTACTTCAGCAAGTCGGTCAGTTATGGCAATGCCCTGACGCTGGACAGTACGGACTTTCTGGATTATCTGGCCCATGACGATGATACGGGCATTATCAACATGTATCTGGAGGGCGTCAAGGACGGCCGTCTTCTGCTCGACCTGGTTACCGAAACAAACCGTCGCAAACCCGTGATTATTTATAAAGGCGGCCTGACGGAATCCGGAGCAAGAGCCGTCTCCTCTCATACGGGATCCCTGGCCGGTGGGGAAAAAATCTGGAAGGCTTTCTTCCGTCAAAGCGGCGCTGTCCCGGTGGATTCCTTGGAAGAGATGGCGGATGTGACCCTGGCCTTTCATCATCTGAAAAAAACTCCGGGGAAGAAGACCACCGTTTTGGGGATTGGCGGTGGAATCGGCGTCGCCGTAGCCGACAATTGCACGCGGGCGGGTCTGGAGCTTCCGGAACTATCTCCCGTGACAATAAAAAAACTGCGGGAATTCATACCTCCGGCGGGAACGATGATACGCAATCCGATTGATGCCGTTGTCGCTTTCGTCCAACTGGATCTGCTGGGAAAAGTTTTAAACATCCTCTCAACCAGTGGTGAGATCGATAATTTTATCATCTCGGTGCCGCTCGATTGGCTCTTCGGCATGGAAGAGGGTGGCGCCTATATTGAAAAAATTGCCGCCTACCTGGCTCGCGAAGGACGGAAACACACACAGGGTAAACCCCTGGTGGTTGTCTGGCGGCAATATGAGCCTTCCCCGGAAATCAGAAAGTGGGTTGCCGTGATGGAGAAGATTCTTCTGCCGGCGGGTATCCCCGTCTATGAGGGACTGCCCCGCGCGGTTGTTTCTCTTTCCAAACTGGCGGAGTATTGCGCTTTTCAAAAGGCCCAGGAACACACCGGCTGACCATCCCGTCAGCTGATTTTGCCGGAGTAAACGAACAACGCCCGAGTACACATAGGCTGTCCCATACGGTGCGGAAAATCGCCGTGATGGCGGACCAGACCTGGAAACAGATGTAAAAATGTGATCGGATGTGTAGGATGTGTAGGATGTGTAGAGACGCACGGCTGTGCGTCTCATGTCCAGCATGGCTGCCGTCTCAAGAGACACATTGCCACGTGTTTCTACGACGGCAGGACTGTGGCGCGATTGAGACACATGGGATGCGCAAAACGATGGGCTTTAGACCTTTAGAAAAATGATTATCATTTACTTCCCGAAAAAAATCCCCGAAAATAATTATTGACAAGAAAAGACGATTGATTTATGCCTTTCCATCTTCAAAATTGTTTCAAACAAATTCATAAAATAGTTTCATAGGATTACAGATCAAAACATCCAGGCAGCCATGTATAGGCCACCCGGATCGGAAAAGAGAAAATGGATTTTCTTATTGATCAACAAATCATTTGCCAAACAGCCATGAGGCGAAGTTTTGCGTGCAGGTCAGCTGCAATGGTCTGCGTATTCCGTAGAGACGTTCAATTTAATGTTTCAGAATCAAAACGGTATGTGCGGAATCAAAAAGAGATTGTTGTGAATAACAATGATAGCAGGCAAAGGGGGCGGCATGAGGGAAAATGTAAAGTGTAAAGATTCGACAATCAGCGGGGGACGTTGGGGACGCCCCAAGAATTCTAAGTTTCTAGGGATTTGTTGTTGAGATGGACGGAGTATAAGCAGAAGCAAATGAAAGGATAACCGATGCCCAGATCAGCAAGACTTGATGCTCCCGGTGTTTTGCATCACATCATCATCAGGGGGATCGAGCGAAGGGTGATATTCAAAGATGATGAAGACCGGGAGGATTTTCTGAGCCGCCTCGGCAAACTTTTGCCGGCAACGAAGACGTCGTGCTTTGCCTGGGCCTTAATTCCCAATCACGCTCATTTTCTTTTCCGAACCGGAAGCGTGCCAGTCGCTACTTTAATGCGACGACTACTGACCGGCTATGCTGGTTATTTCAATCGCAGACATAAACGTAGCGGGCAGTTATTTCAGAATAGATATAAATCGGTTCTCTGCCAGGAAGAGCCTTATTTTTCGGAATTAGTCCGGTATATTCATTTAAACCCGTTAAGAGCCGGACTTGTAAAGAGCCTGACGGAACTGAACCAATATGACTACTGCGGTCATGGCGTCCTGATGGGAAATAGAAGAAGGGAATGGCAGGATGCTGACTATGTTCTGCGTTATTTTGGAAAACAACTGTCTGCCGCAAGAAAGCAATACTGTGCTTTTGTCGAAGATGGCATCGAGCAGGGACGCAGAGACGAACTGACGGGTGGAGGATTAATCCGGAGCATGGGCGGCTGGTCCGCCGTTAATAAACGAGACTTGAGAGATACCCGCATCAAAAGTGATGAACGGATACTGGGAGATGGCGACTTTGTTGACGCTTTACTGTCGGAGGCGAATGAAAAGTTTGAGCGTTATTATGAGATGCGGCGTCGTGGCTACGATTTGGAGAAGATTGCCGAACGGGCCGCCGGGATATGCGCCGTTGAGATCGGTGATATATTCAGCCGTGGCAAGCAACCGGACAAAGTTAAGGCGAGGAGTTTGTTTTGTTATTGGGTATCAAGTGAGTTGGGAATATCACACCTGGAGCTAGCCAGACGCATAAGCATAAGCGGGCCGGGGGTAGGAACCTGTGTGGAGAGAGGCAAGCAGATAGCCAGTAAAAACGGTTATCAGTTGCTGGAAAGAATAGTAACTTAGTATTCTTGGGGCGTCCCCAAGAGTCCCACGTCCCCAAGAGTCCCAGACCGGGAAAGGCTGGGTAAAGCCCGATGATGGCTTTCTGGTGATTGACAGAAACGGCAATTCATTAAAGCACGGTTTTGCGGAAGTCATGTCAATGTAACATGCGATGCGCAAAGCGTGGGGCTTTGGACATAAGTTATTTTGTAAAAAGTTATTGACAAGGAAAGACGATTGATTTATGCCTTTCCATCTTCAAAATTGTTTCAAACAAATTCAAAAAATTAGTTTCATCGGATTACAGATCAAAATGTCCAGGCAGCCATGCACAGGCTACCCGGAACGGAAAAGAGAAAATGGATTTTCTTATTGATCAAAAAATCGCTTGCCAAACAGCCATGCGGCGAAGTCTTGTTTGTGGGTCAACCGTAGATGAACTATTCAACGGAGCGGACAATATCATTCACCTGAAAGATAAATTAATCCGTAGAGACGCACGGCTGTGCGTCTCATTCCAGGCACGGCTGAGCCTTTCAGGAGACACATCGCTATGTGTCTCTACGACAGCACGACAGTGGGTTTCAAAGCGAGAAAATATAAGGAGGGCGGCATGAAGAAAAAAGAAACATTCAGAAACAAACTACCCATTCTATGCTTCATTCTCATTACAGTTTTATTATCAACAGCAATCGGAGGATGTGCGACCTTGAAACCAAAAGAAATCAAAGACACAATCAGCAACCTGAGTTTCAGCCACGACGGGAAGAAAGTTCTTTTTGACCGTTGCCGTGAAGACTGCCAGATACAGGTCTACGATCTGGAAACAGGGGAACTGGCCGCCTACCAATCACCAAAAAATGAACGCTGGACCATGGCGCGGCAATCCTATGACGGCAAGAAGGTAGTATTCTCGGTGATGCCTGTTGTTGACGGACATCTTGATCTGGCGGAAATGCAGATCGCCGTCATGGACACGGACGGCAGGAACTACCGTAAAGTGACGACAGGACAGGGCGCCAAACTTTATCCCGTCCTTTCCCATTCCGGAACGAAGGTGCTTTATGCACGCGCGGCGCATATCCGCACCCAGGGGAGAACACCGGCCTCACAGTATGATGCATGGGAAGTGGATCTGGCAACAGGCAGGCAGACCCGGCTTACCTTTTTCAAATATTACTACATGGGCAACCTTAATTATTATCCTGACGATGAAAGATTCATTTATTACGGCGATATGCCGTCGGCATTTCCCGGCCTTGAGCCGGCAAAGGCCAACCCCGTGGATAATCAAGAGAAGATAAGGCAGGGACAGATCAAGCCTGCGATACCCATCAACGGCGTAGTCGCCATGAAGAGAGGGGATACGCTGCCGTGGGAAAGTTTCAACTTTGGTGAGAAGTTTTATGCCAAGAAACCCCTGCTCAGCCGGGACGGTTCAAATCTGATTGTGGAGAAGGGTATTTCGGGAGGAGATTTTTATCTCTATTCGCCGAATGGAAATCACAGACTTATTGGTGGTGGTGGTTCCGTAAATTCCGCGGCAATTTCGCCGGATGGAGAGTTACTGGCGATTATATCAGTAAAGGCGGCAATTACAATAAGCAGGATGGCTGATAGTAAACGATTAGTAAAAGTATATGTGCCAAGCATACTTTCCGAAAAGTATTATAAAGAATTGGCAGGGAAAATACAATTACTACCGGAATTGCCTTCAAGAATCATCAATAAATAAGGAGGAACCACTATGTCAACGGTAAAATTTCCATTAAATGGGATAGATTATGACATCGGCACGATCGGCACTGAATATTTCAAATCGGAAGGTTTCTTTTCTTTCTTTAAGGATATATCTACAAACATGGGAAATGTAAAAGATGTGGCCGTATTTACATATGGTTTATGGGCGGGCCCCGGCTATGCAGGCGGCAAACGGCCTTTGAATAATGCGGATATTGAATGGGATCTTGATCCTTGCATGAATGATAGCATAACAAAGCCTGGCGCCAATCCGGAGCAATGTTTCAGCCTCGTGGATGCGATCACCAAAACCCACGACTTTCGTTATACCGAAGCTGAAGAGATAGCAAAAACCGGAGATAAAGCGCGTGCAACACAGCTTCAAATCACAGCGGATTTGATAATGTTTCAAGACATTATCACTGCCCTTAAAACCGGTGTTTACAATTGTCCTGCGCTTACTTTTACTTCAGGGGAAACGGTGTACACTTTACAACAAAGGACATACACCCAGATATTGGAAGCAGGCGAAACAAGTTATTTTGACAGCGCGGAAATAGAGTATGCAAAACTACTTGCTCCAGCATTTGTAATTAAAATGGAATGTTCTGATCGTGCGAGCGAAGCGCAGATAGCCGACGCATACAAATATGAAAAAGAGATTAAGAGACTCATCGGCGTTGATTTAACAATTACCGATCCCAATGACTCTACAAAAACAACAAAAATAGAGGCCCAGTCAAATGGAATACTCTATGAAATTAGTGATGGCACGACGAAATTTGCCTGGGTTATCGACGACAACGCGCAAAAAACATACGAAGCGGGGAAAGTTGAAGGCAGCGCTGTCTCCGGTGTTGAATTTTATTATGAAGGTGGCGGCAAAATAAGCATCACAGGCAGCTCTGCCGACAATAAAATTTACACCGGCGAAAATGATGAGGCGACCTATTATGAACTCAATGGCGGTGCCGGTTACGATACGTATTATCTGACTGACGGCGACAGCTTTATAATTAACGACAGCGGCGCTAATCGGATCTATAAGAAAGACGCAGACGGCGGCTGGATGACCGCCGGAGATTTCTATAAGGACGCGGCAGCTGCGAATTGGAAAAACGCAGATGGTGATATGCTCATCCAGGATCTCAATTATTGGACACTCACTTTTGAAGATGGCAGCACCATTCAGTTTGCAGAAACGTTCCAATCCGGCGATTTCGGCATCAACCTTTTGACGATTCCATCAAATCCAGTGATAAATAACACTTACCTTGGCGATTATGCTTTTCTGGATTTTGATCCGACTGGGCAAAGTATAAAATATATGTCCGATGCATTTGGTAATCTTTATCGTGATCTTGATAAGCCAGCACCCAACAAAAGTGATTATTTTAATGACACGCCAATGAATGACAAAATTATAACACAAGGTGGCGGTGACTATGTTTGGATGAAGTATGGCGGTAATGATTGGATACTGTGCGGTTTAGGCAAAGATAATGTTAGATATATCGATTCCATCTACGACAATATTATTGAAGGCGGTGGCGGTGGCGATTTGCTGCTCGGCGGCAGCGGGAATGATAAGATTTTCTGCGAGGATTACGGCGAGATGGAAAATCTCATCGCAGAGGGGGATGCTGCAACAGGCATAATTGATACTGACGGCGATGTTGCTTATGGCGGCGGCGGGAATGACTATATTTACGGAGCAAACAATCATAGTTTGCTTGTCGGCGGTATGGGCAATGACCTTCTTGTTGGCGGTGGTGGCGATGATTTCATATATGGTGATGGTGTTATTACTGATGATTTCATATATGGTGGTTTGGGTGTTATTACTGATGATTATTATACCTTTGCATGGGGTAACTGGTCCTACACGATGGACGTTTTGCCTTCCGGAAATAGTTATGTGTATTATTTCGAAATCACCGGATTTTCAGGAACATTAAGTGATTTAGTAAATGGTGATGACGATGTCATTTATGCCGGTACAGGGAACGATGTGGCAATAGGAAACGCGGGCGATGATGAAATATACGGCGGCGGCGGAATGGATACTTTATTCGGCGATGCGGGAAATGATTTCATTGAAGGCGGCGACGATAATGATGTGATCAAAGGTGATTCTATTGACGTCCCGATGGAGCTTCACGGAAACGACTACATCGACGGTGGGAATGGTGCTGATATAATTTGGGGGAACAGCGGGAATGATAACATGTTCGGCGGCGATGATAATGACATTCTTTACGGCGACGACGGCGACGATTATCTTGATGGTGAAGCTGGAATGAATACGCTTTATGGCGGCGCCGGAAACGATGACATGTTTGGCGGCGATGAAGCGGACTTAATGGAAGGCGATTATAAAGACGCAGCGCAGGGCAATGATTATCTGGACGGCCTGGGCGGAAACGATACCATATCCGGGATTGGCGGTGCGGATACACTTTTCGGTGGCGACGGCAACGATCAATTACATGGCGATGCCGAAAATGTTGCCCTGGCCGAACAGGGGGATGATTACATCGACGGTGAAGGCGGTGACGACTATATCGTCGGTTACGCCGGAAATGACTACCTGGATGGCGGTGAAGACAATAATACGCTTTATGGCGGCGATGGCGATGACGAAATTATTGCCGGAACGGGCCATGATTACATCCGGGGCGATGCCGGGATTGATTATATCGATGCGGGCGACGGCAACAATATCGTTTTAGGGGGTGAAGGCGATGACAAGATATTTGCGGGCGCCGGGGTCGATTGGCTTCAGGGGGACACAGGCAATGATTATTTGGATGGCGGGGAGGGCAATAGCACGTTGCTAGGCGGTGACGGCAATGATGAACTATTCGGCGGCGGCGACATAGACTACCTGCAGGGTGATGCCGGAGATGATTACCTTGATGGATTTGCCGCCAACGACATGCTTCTGGGCGGAGACGGTAGTGATACACTATTTGGTAGTGATGGAAATGACCATTTACAGGGGGATATCGGAGATGATTATCTGGACGGCGGCGCTGGTCTGGATAGCATCTGGGGTGGCGCCGGTAACGATTCAATTTATGGCGGAGAAGGTAACGATCAGATCACAGGAGAGGCCGACGATGATTACATTGAAGGCGGTGGTGGCAATGACTACCTGGAAGGCGGTGACGGCAATGACGTAATTTATGCGGGTGATTTAGACGATACGCTTTGGGGCGGTGGTGGCAATGACAGCCTTTTCGGTGAAAGCCACAGGGATCACATATACGGCGAAGCAGGTGATGATTACATCGACGGCGGCGATGATGATGATTACATTGACGGCGGCGCGGGGAGTGATGCCATTTACGGCGGCGCCGGAAACGACAGCATATCCGGTGGTGCGGGGTCTGATTACATAGATGGCGGAATTGGCGATGATTCACTTTATGGGAATGAGCGTGATACCTTAGCCGGCGGCGGCAGCAGCGATACTTACCTTATTGACGGTTCGGATGTTGTGATAACCGATCTGGACTACGCAACGACGGATTATGTGCAAAGTTCAGTTAATTTTGCGCTGCCGGCTTATGTGGAAATGTTAACCTTGACTGGCGAAGGAGACACCAACGGATCAGGCAATGATTATGGCAATACAATTAAAGGCAACGTAGGCAGAAATGCCATCAGCGGCGCAGGTGGCGATGATTTAGTGCACGCAGGTGCAGGCGACGACCAGATATTCGGCGATACCGGCAACGACTATTTATACGGAGGTTCTGATGACGATGCAATCAATGGCGGTGACGGCAATGATCAGATATATGGCGGCAGCGGAAGAAACACGCTGATCGGCGGCGCGGGAAATGATTCCATGGAAGGCGGCTGCGGCGGTTGGTATACGGCATTCGCGGGCGATCCCCTGATGTCTGCAGATACAGGCGTGAACATCATGTCCGGCGGACTTGGTGATGACTATTATGTAATTTACAGCCCGGATGATGTGGTGATCGAAAATGCCAATGAAGGCAACTATGATCAAGTGCGTAATTTCATCCACGCTTATACGTTACCGGACAACGTCGAGACTCTTCGCCTTACTGGTGACAATGCTTTCAATGGGACGGGTAACGGCCAGAATAATCAAATATTTGGCAACAATAATGCGAATATATTAGAGGGTGGCGCTGGTGGGGATTGGATATATAGCAGTGGCGGTGATGATACAATGTCTGGTGGTATTCATGATGCATCACCAGGTTACGAGAGTTATGATTACTTATGCGGGGGTGATTATTATTATGGTTTCGCTAACGGTTCTTGGGGGGAAGTATGGTACGACAACTTTAATGGCAACGATACTTACCTGTTTGGCCGCGGTTCCGGGCAGGATATTATTTACGACCGGGATGCGACTGCCGGGAATGTGGATACAATTCTTCTGGGTAGCGGGATCAGTACTGCCGATATCATCGTTCGTCGTGAAAGATACACTTCGATGAGTGATACTGCCGACCACTTGATTCTATCGATTGCCGGAGCCGGCGACAGCATTAAAGTGCAGAATTGGTTCGATGAATCCAATACGTGGAAAGTGGAAAACATCCGCTTTGCCGACGGCACCATCTGGGACGTATCCGATATTGCGCAAAGACTTCTGGAACCGACGGAAGGCAATGATATTTTGGTTGGTGGTGATGGGGATGACTATATGAGAGGCGCAGGCGGCGATGACGAGATTTACGACGGGGAAGGCAACGATACAATAGATGGCGGGGCAGGGAGTGATACTATATTTGGCGGTTTAGGTGCGGACGTCTATCTATTTGGAAGAGGTTACGGTAAAGATTATATATCTGAAGATAATTCTTATGCCGATCCAACGCAGGGCAGCGATGATACAATATTATTTTCCGCTGGCATAATGCCTGGCGACATTATGCTTACTAAAAATGAGTATGGTGCGTTGGTCATATCAGTTGTCGGAACCAGTGACAGCATCACAGTGTCCATGAATGTTGATGGAAGCTGGCAAATTGGCAATATTCAGTTTGCCGACGGCACATTCTGGGATATGCGGACAATCAACAATATACTGGCCCTTCAGGGAACTGCGGGCGATGATACTTTAACCGGTTTTTCCACATCAGATAGGATGTACGGGTATGCTGGCAATGATGTATTGTATGGGAGGGAAGGCAACGACACGCTGGACGGCGGCACGGGGGCGGATACGCTGATCGGCGAGGCGGGCAATGAAACTTTCATTGTCGACAACACCGGCGATGTCATTACTGAGAACACTAACGAAGGCACAGACAGTGTCCAGAGTTCCGTGACTTACGCTCTGGCCGCAAACGTGGAGAATCTGATCCTGACGGAAACAACCGCCATTAACGGGACGGGCAATATTCTGAATAACTACCTGATCGGCAACAGCGCCATAAATACACTTACCGGCGGGGCCGGTAATGACACCTTGGATGGCGGGGCCGGCAAGGATACACTCATCGGCGGAACCGGCAATGACACGTATGTATTTGCCCGTGGGTATGGTCAGGATACCATCAACGACTATGACGCCACCTCCGGAAATGTGGATACCATTTTTCTGGGAAACGGCATTGCCACAACGGACGTGACTGTTTCCCGCAGTGGCGATAATCTGGTATTGGCCATTACCGGAACGACCGATACTTTGAACGTGCAAAACTGGTTTTTAGCTAATTACCTGGTTGAACAAATCCAGTTTGCTAATGGCGCCATCTGGGATCAGACCATTATACAAAGCAAACTCACTGTAATTGGTACAAGCGGCAATGACAATTTAACCGGCACCTCCGGCGCCGATCTGCTCAGCGGCCTGGCCGGCAATGACACGCTGACAGGTCTTGCCGGGAATGATACCCTTGATGGCGGAACAGGCGCGGACAAACTGATCGGCGGAGCTGGTAATGATATATATATTATTGACAACACCGGCGACGTCATTACCGAAAATGCCAATGAAGGTACAGACAGTGTCCAGAGTTCCGTGACTTACGCTCTGGCCGCAAACGTGGAGAATCTGACCCTGACCGGCACAACAGCCATTAATGCAACGGGCAACACGCTGGATAACTACCTGACCGGCAACAGTGCGATAAATACTTTAACAGGCGGTGCGGGCAATGACACATTGGATGGCAAAGGCGGAGCAGACAAGCTCATCGGCGGGGCAGGCAATGACACCTATATTGTTGACAATACCGGCGATGTCATTACCGAGGCTTTAAGTGCAGGCACAGACAGCGTCCAGAGTTCAGTAACTTACACAATAGCCGCAAACGTTGAGAATCTGATCTTACTCAACACAACTGCCATCAATGGCACCGGCAACACGCTGGCTAATTACCTCACCGGCAACAGCGCCATTAATACGCTAACCGGCTTAGCTGGTGATGATACCCTGGACGGGAAAGGTGGCGCAGACAAACTAACCGGCGGCGCAGGCAATGACACCTACATTGTCGATAATACCGGCGACGTTATTACAGAGAACGCCAGTGAAGGCACAGACACGGTTAAGAGTTCTGTGACTTACACCTTAGCGACCAATGTAGAGAATCTGACCTTACTCAACACAAGCGCCATTAATGGAACAGGCAACACATCAGCTAATGCATTAACCGGTAACAGCGCCATTAACACATTAACGGGCTTGGCCGGAAATGACACAATAGACGGTGGTGCAGGCAATGACAGCCTGGTCGGCGGAACAGGCAATGACGCTTACTTATTCCGCAGAACCGATGGACAGGATACGATCAACGATTACAGCACCACCACAACCGATGTGGATACACTAAAGCTAACCGATGGCATTACCTCCACAGAGCCAGTGATCGTCAAACAAAACGGTGATCTGTATGTCTTTGTCAATGGGACCAACTATGTCAAGATTGCCAGTCAGTTCAGCGCGACCACGTACGGGATTGAAAGACTGGAAGTATCCGACGGTCATTATGTCAGCAGGCAGGATATTGAATCCATCGTCAATACAATGAGCTCAATCAACAACAATGCCGGACTGGATGTGATGCAGAAGTATAATGCCATGATGGCGGATCAGACCTACATCAGCACCCTGGCGCAAACCTGGAAGCATATGTAGCACCAGAGATGCGAGATGTTGATCACATTATATGCAGGGAATGGTCTTGCCACCCGCCTGGGTGGTCGCGACCGTTCCCTGCATTGTTTAACGGAAAAGTGATTTCAAGGTTTGATCATAAAATCCTTAAATAGAAGCCGGTTTTAAATCTGTTACGAAAGGAATGCTGTATTGTTCAGTTACAAGTCAATTATTCTACTGATTGTGACTACACTCATATTCTCCTTCCATGAATTATGTCAGGCGGATGTTTTGTTGTACAAGGATGTTGTGATTGACGCTCTCCGTCATTCGCCGAATCTGCGGATGCGAATTGAAGACATCAAAATATCCGACGTCCAATACAAAATAAGTTTTGCCGGATTGTTGCCATCGATAAACTTAAGCGGCCGCGCGGAACGCTATGAAAATCTGGATACGCGTAATACAACAAATATTGAAACCATCGGCAGTGAAGTCGTCGGCGGCAATCAGACGGCATGGCGGTCTGCCGTTAATCTTACCGGTCAATACTATTTTTCCCACTGGTATAAAAAACGCTATGAAACAAAATATTATGAAGGGTTGAAAGATGCCGGCGTTCATCAGTGCGGAGCAGAGGCAAAAAAAATCATCCGCGAAGTTACAGACGTCTATGGAGCGCTTGTTGAATCCCGCATAAAACTGGATTACTCCATGCGGATTCTGCATGGTCTGAAAGCTATTTATAAAATTAAAAAAGAAGCCTTTGCTGTCGGCCAGTATTCTTTTGAGGATCTTTTGAAAGCAGAAACGGATGTGACCGCCTTGGAACGGGAGATTACCAAAACAAATAAAGAATTGATGGACCAGTATCATCGTTTAAGCGGGTATACGGGCGGCCTTTATTCGGAAGACATGATTATAGATCCTATTGTTTTTAAAGGGGTGATTGAATCGATTGATGAAAAAAGAGCAGTTGCCGCCGCCCCCGAATATCAAGCCAGACAAAAAGAAATGGAGGCGATTCGCTCCAAAACCATTGCAGCCAGAAACAGTCTATTGCCGGACATCTCGGTTTACGGCAGATACGATTTATTCAACAGTTCGCCTGCAAGTCTTGATGCCTCTATCCGGGACACAAGGCCGTCGTCTTATAGCGCAGGGATTCTTGTCAGTGTGCCGCTTTTCGACGGAGGCGCTAAACTCTGGGAATGGAAGAAAAATACTTACGAAATCCGCAAGCAGGAGCATAATCTTCGGGCAACGATGGAAGAAAACAGCAAAAACCTGAAAACTCTTTCCGACGGCTATAACAATCTGACCCGGTCTTATCAGCATTTCAAAAAGATCAGTGATCAGTATGCAAGAATGATATCCATCAATAAAAAGGCGCAGACGCTGGGTGAACGAAGCGTTCTGGATGTGCTGGAGCTGGAAAAAGACGCTATGAGTGTAGAACGGGATTTGAAAATTACGGAACAAACGCTTGCTGTTTATGAAACGCAGATGGCGCTGGAACTGGATTACAATAAATTTTTGAGAGACTATGATGGAAACTGGGCTTGTAGCTATTGAGGTTGTTTCAAAAATTCATTCAGTCAGCATCGACATGGCGGCGGTCAAACGCCGTTATTTTGTTGAAGATGAATTAAATCATGCTGAAGTGCTCCGGATTTTACGCGATCACGGCATCCGTTCACGATTGAAAAAACTCAAAAAGGTCGAAGAGCTTTTAAAATATCCCACACCGCTGATCTTTGTTTCCAAAAACGCCGAATTCCATATTCTGATCGGTAAAAAAGAAGATAAGATATTTGTCTTTGATTGTAATGAAAAAAAACCAAAGGAAATGACAGCCGAAGCATTCCTCCAACTCTGGAGCGGAGAGGCCATTGTGCTTTATCCCCGTTTTACCAAAACGGAGTTCTTCCTCAATATGAAATGGCTTTTCAAAGAATTCTATAAGCACCGTCCCGTATTTATGGCCATCATTACCGCATCTTTTTTTATTCAGTTGTTCGGTCTGGTCACGCCGCTTTTCATTCAGGTCATTATCGACAAGGTTCTGGCGCATCACGCGCTGACGACGCTTCAGGTGGTTGCGGGCGCGTTCATGGCGGTCCTGCTTTTCGATACGATCATGAACCTGATGCGCAATTATCTACTTTACCATACGGCCAACAAGGTGGACGCCAGTCTGGGGGCTAAGGTCTATCGCCATCTGTTGTCTCTGCCTTTCCGGTATTTTGAAGTGCGTAAAGTCGGCAACATCATCGCCCGTGTGCGTGAACTGGAAAATCTCCGCTCGTTCATGACCAATATCTCGCTTACGGTTTTGCTCGATACTTTATTTTCGGTGGTCTTTGTCGTGATCATGGCTTTTTACAGCGTGTATCTGACTTTAATTGTTTTGGCCTTTGTTCTGGCGATTGCCATCATTTCGTTTATAGCCACACCGATGATTAAACAAAGGCTGGATGAAAAGTTTCAAAAGGGCGCAGCCAATCAATCCTTTCTGGTGGAATCCATCACCGGGATTCAAACGGTCAAGTCGCTAGCCATTGAAGGCAAGATGATTAAAGACTGGGAAAAGAGTCTGGGCGACTATATCCTTTCCGCCTTTAAATTGTCCAATCTGGGAAATGTGGCGGTGACGTCTTCACAGGCGCTTCAGAAGATCATGACACTGGCGGTGATTTATTTCGGTGTGAGTCTGGTTTTTAATAAAAGCATGAGTGTCGGGCAATTAATTGCTTTTCAGATGTTCGCGTCGCAGTTGAGCGGCCCGATTCTCAGGCTGGTGCACATGTGGCAGGATTTTCAACAAGCCAAGCTGTCTCTGGATCGCATCGGCGATATTATCAACACGCCGCCGGAAGTGGTGGGCGGAGCGATTACCGTGAAGGAGCTTCAGGGCGAGATTGTTGCCAAGGATGTCTCTTTCCGTTACGCCCCCGATAGCCCGGTGGTTTTGGATAGTGTCAATTTCCAAATCAACGCGGGTATGATGGTGGGGATTGTCGGGCGCAGCGGGTCGGGTAAAAGTACGATTGCCAAACTCATTCAACGCCTCTATCTGCCGGTTGAAGGGGCGCTGATGATTGACGGTGTGGATATCCGGCATATGGATCCGCTGTTTTTGCGGTATCGCACAGGCATTGTTTTGCAGGAATGCTTTCTTTTCAGTGGGACGATCAAGGAAAATATTGCGATGGCTGCGCCGGATGCCAATATGGAACGCATTATTCAGGTGGCGCGTATTGCAGGCGCGCATGAGTTTATTTCCGAGATGCCACTGGGCTACGATACCTATGTTGAAGAGCGTGGATCGTCGCTTTCCGGCGGACAGAAGCAACGGATTGCCATTGCCCGTGCGCTGATTATGAATCCCAGTATTCTGATCTTTGATGAAGCCACCAGCGCCCTGGATTACGAATCCGAAAAAGTGATTCAGCAAAATCTCAATCTGATTCGCAAAGGGAGAACCGTTATCTTTATCGCTCATCGCCTTTCAGTCATGCGCGATTGCGATATGATTATTGTGATTGACCGGGGCAAAATTGTAGAAACCGGCGATCACGTGTCGCTCATGGAAAAGGATGGTCTCTATGCCTATCTTTATAAACAACAGGAGGAAAACCGGCTGCGATGAGTAATAACGATCATCATGATTTCAAACCGATACTGGCGGAAATAGAAGATCGCCCGACCAACCCCTTGGGGACCCTGTTTTTATGGACGATTATTGCCCTGATGGTTGTTGTTGTATTGGGACTGATTTTCCTGAAAATTGACGTTGTGGTCACGGCGCGCGGCAAGATTATTCCCACAGGCGACGTCAAGGTCGTTCAACCCCTGGAGACGGGCGTCATTACCAAGATTCATGTCAAGGAAGGCGACTATGTTAAAAAAGGCGCGATCCTTCTGGAGATCGATCCATCAGTGGATACGGCTGATCTGGCGGGAAAGGAACGCAATCTGAAATACTCTCAGCTTTCACTGGACAGGATTAATGCGGTCCTGGGTGAAAAAGATTTCTCAGTCAAGGGCAAAGGACATTCCAGCGAAGTGGTTGCGGCACAGACGGAACATTACAAAGCGCAGCGGGAAGCCTATTATTCAACTTTAAAAGAAAAAGAAAATGAATATCGGGAAACGCAAGGCTCGGCAAGAACGCTGAAAGAAGAAATTGTTTCGTTAAACAATGTGCTGGCCATAACGACCGAGGACGAGAAACGTCAGAAATCCCTGGTGGAAATCGGCGCCCTTGCGGAGAATCGCTATCGTGAAAAAGTAAAGGAAAGAATGAATCTGCAAAGGGAACGCGACTCGAAAACAGGGCAGGTGGAACAACTGGAAACCCGCCTAAACCGGATTAAGGATGAAATGGAAACATTTAAGAATAATTATCGCGAAAAACTTTTGTCGGATTATTCGACGAATGTACAAAGCCGGAATCTTCTGGAGGCGGAAGTCAGCAGTTTAAAATTCAAGCAGGACAAAAGATTCATTATCGCGCCGGTGACCGGGTATATTCATTTATTGCCGGTGAAGACGGTCGGCGGCGTTGTGACGACCGCGCAGCCGGTAGTCGGTATCGTACCCGAAGATACGCCGCTGGAGGTGAGTGCCGTTGTTCTGAATAAAGATATCGGCTATATCAAGGAAGGGCAGGTGTGCATTGTAAAGGTCGATACGTTTGATTTCCAGAAATACGGGACGATTGAAGGAAAAGTTCAGGTTATCAATCCCTATAGTATAGAAGAAAAAGATAATAAGGAAAAACCAAATGAAGCGGAAAATGAATCCGGCGGTTATCCGGTCAAAGTAAAAATACTTACTGAAACGCTCAAGACAAAAAACGGCGATGTACATAAAATTAAACCGGGGATGTCGGTGACGGCGGAGGTGAATGTCGGTAAACGCCGGGTGATTGAATTCTTCCTGTTCCCGGTTATCCGTTATCTGGATGAGGGCTTAAAGGTTAGATAAACTGAAAATTAAAAGGAGGTTATTTTATCATGGTAAAAAATGTGCAGGATGGTGAAGTTCAGAATGATAAGGCAGGTCAAGGTCCAAACGCGCAACCAAGACAAATCCGATTTGTCGAGGATGGCGTGAAGACGCAATATTCCAATGTCTTCAACATTGGATTCGGCCAGGAAGAAGTTGTATTTATTTTCGGGAATCATTCGGTTGATCCGAATGTGGTCAGGATAGAATCGAAGATGGCCGTATCGATTAAAACAGCCAAACGCATGGCCGTGACACTGGGTAATTTGCTTCGCCGCTATGAAGCGATTCATGGCGAAGTGGATATCTCAGCGCCGAAGGCTTCGGAGGAAAAATCACACATTCAGTAGAATAATGAATATTCTTTTTCTTCATTCAAACTTTCCCGCTCAGTTTCGGCATCTGGCGGCAAGTCTTGCCCGTGATCAAGATAATCGGGTGCTTTATGCCACTGCACGCCGGGAAGGGCAAATGTCCGGGGTTTATAAGGTTCTTTATTCGCAGACCCGCAAGCCGCATCAGGACACCCATCATTATGTGAAAGCCCTGGAAGACTCGGTGCTTCAGGGACAGGCAGTATATCGGGCGTTGGACAAGCTCAAGTCAGATGGGTTTTATCCGGATGTCGTCTACGGACATTCCGGGTGGGGAGCGCCTCTGTTCATTAAGGACATTTTCCCGAAATCACGTCTGCTTTGTTATTTTGAATGGTTTTACCATTCATCCGGATCGGATGTGGGATTTGATCCGGATGAACCTGTAAGCATTGACGACAGGCTCAGGATTCGCATCAAAAATACACCGATTCTTACGGATCTTTATAGTTGTGACGCCGGGTTGTGTCCGACTGCCTGGCAGTGGTCGCAATTTCCCGCCGAGTATCAGACAAAAATCAAGGTATTGCATGATGGCGTCGATACTGCATATTTTTCTCCTTTGCCGGACGAAAAACTGATCTTACCCGAAATTAAACTGGATTTGTCCGACGTAAAAGAAATCGTGACTTATGTCAGCCGGGGGCTGGAACCGTATCGGGGATTTCCTCAATTTATGGAAGCCATCTCACTGTTGCACAAAAGAAGGAAAAAGTGTCACGTCGTTGTCGTCGGGGAAGATCGGGTCGCCTACGGCAAACGCCTGCCGGATGGGAAAACCTACAAGCGGGCGATGCTGGATAAGTATGATTTTGATTTATCTCGCCTGCATTTTACCGGCAGGTTGCCTTATGCACAGTATCTGAAGGTGTTGCGCGCATCGTCCGTACATGTCTATTTAACACGGCCCTTTGTTTTATCCTGGTCGATGATGGAGGCCATGTCGACCGGATGCTTAATCGTTGCATCCGATACGCAGCCTGTAAAAGAAGTGATTAAAAATGGCATAAACGGACTTCTGGTAAATTTCTTTGATATCGAACAAATCACCGATCACATCGAAGACGCACTGGATCATGCCGACGAGATGCGGGTCATCAGGCGCAATGCCAGGCAGACCATATTAGAAAAATACGACTTGTCCATCCTTCTTCCGCGGCACCGGGCCTGGCTCACAGAAGGATGTTGAAGCGTCTCAGTTAGTAAATATTCCGTCATATTAGCGGGTTGTCAAATTGCCACTTATGAGATATGTTCCGCATCAATCTCCTTGGACATAATAAAACGGTGTTTTTAAGTGAACGATTACAATTCTCAAATGGCTTATATGAAAAAAACCAAGAAATATTTTCGATGGTTCAACACAAAATCCGTTGCTTTCATATGCTTTGCTTTCCTATGGTTTCCAGTCTTTGTCGATGCGGCAGACCTTCTGTATAGACAGCTTGAGTCATCGCCAATCATGAAAACAAAAGCGCCGATTGCCGCCATTGAGGTCGTCAATACTTATCCTCATGATGCGGATGCTTTTACCCAGGGGTTATTGTTTCATGACGGGCAGTTGTATGAATCGACGGGCCGCTACGGGAAGTCCGTTTTATCCGTAAAAGATATTAAAACAGGAAAAGTACTGAGGGAAGTTAAGGTTGCGGAGGAGTACTTCGGCGAGGGCATCACGCTGCTGAAAGACAAAATCTATCAGTTGACCTGGCAAAGCGAAACGCTCATCATTTATGACGCCCGATCATTTAAGGAAATAAGGAAATTAAAATACGCCGGAGAAGGGTGGGGACTGACAACCAATGGCAGGCACATACTGATGAGCAACGGATCATCCACCCTTACCTTTCATGATCCCGAAACCTTCAAGGTGGTCCGGAAAATTCATGTGCGTGACGCCGACAGGGCCATCGAGCGGCTCAATGAACTGGAATTCGTCAAAGGCGAAATCTGGGCAAATATTTTCATGGAGGATTGGGTTGTCCGCATTTCTCCAAAAAATGGAAAAGTCAAAGGGTGGATTGATCTGTCGGCTTTACGCTCCTATCTGCCTCGTCATGCGCAGGTTGATGTCATTAACGGCATTGCATATGACGAGAATGCCGACCGGATCTTTGTCACCGGCAAGCTCTGGCCGAAATTGTTTGAAATTCGGCAGGTCAAGTAAACGATTTAAAACCTTAATTATCTTGACCGGATAGTCTTTTTGCATTATAAGCGCCGCAGTTTATCCCTAGGGACAATTAATGATTTGGAGGAAAAAATGAGAATAATTTTATTGGGCGCACCGGGGGCCGGCAAGGGCACGGTAGCCAAGTTACTGACGGAATTTGACGGATCCGTGCAGATATCTACAGGTGATATTTTGCGTTCCGCCGTGAAAGAGGGCAACGCCCTTGGAAAAAAAGCAAAGGACTACATGGATCGGGGCGACTTGGTTCCTGATTCTCTGATTATGGACATCATGGAAGTAAGGTTGCAGGAAGCGGATTGTAAAAATGGTTTTATTCTGGACGGATTTCCACGCACGATTCCGCAGGCGGAAGACCTTCAAAAACTGCTGGCGAAACTGAATATTAAAATGGATTTTGTTGCCAATCTGGATGTGCCGCGCGATGTCATTCTGGATCGTCTGACCACCCGCAGAACCTGCTGCAATCCATCCTGCCAGGCGATCTACAACGTGAAGAGCAATCCGCCGAAAGAAGACGGCACTTGCACGCTGTGTGATCATCAGACCATTCAACGGGATGATGAAACGGAAGAAGCGATCACCAACCGTCTGGAAACCTACAATTCGAAAACCGCGCCGCTGATCGGTTTTTATGAAAAGGTGGGGCTCTTAAAAACGTTCCTGTCGCTGAGTTCCAAGGATACGGTTGCCGAAATCAAAAAGGCGCTAAAGGCCTGATGCAGCCCTTGTTAAATGATTGATTATGAAAAAGAGCTGAATCCCGAACAGCACCGCGTCGTCACAGAAAAAGGCGGACCGCTTCTTGTTCTTGCGGGAGCAGGAAGCGGCAAAACGCGGACGCTGACCTACCGGGTGGCTTATCTTCTGTCTTCCGGCGTGCGGGCGGAAAATATTCTTGTGGCCACCTTCACCAACAAAGCCGCCAAATCCATGCTGGGTCGCGTGGAAAGCCTTGTTGACACGTATACCGGCAAAATTCTGGGCGGGACATTTCATTCCATCGCGCATCGCTTCCTGAGAAGCCATGCGTTTCGCATCGGATATAAAAATAGTTTTTCGATTGTCGACAGTGAAGACTCCAGGCAGATTATCACGCAGGTCATGGCCGAACTGAAGATCGACACCAAGCTTGGTAAATTTCCCAAACACAATCTCATCGCCGAAATGGTCAGTTTGACGGTGAACACACAAACCTCACTCGATGATGTGCTGGTCAACCGTTATCCCTTCTTTCTGCATCTGGGCGCGGAAATTCATCAGATTGCCTGCCTGTATGAGCAAAAAAAGAAAGCTCTCGATGTGATGGATTTTGACGATCTCCTGGCCAACTGCCGCAGGCTGCTTCAGGAGCATCCGGATGTCCTGCAAACCCTTGCGCATCGGTTTCATCATGTACTGGTGGACGAATATCAGGATACGAATATTATTCAGGCCGACATCGTGGATTTACTCGCGTCTGGCCACCGCAATCTGATGGTGGTGGGGGATGATTCACAAAGTATTTATTCTTTCCGCGGGGCCAATTTCAGCAACATTATCGATTTTCCCAAACGCTATCCGGACTGTAAGATATTCAAGCTGGAAACCAACTATCGCAGCACGCCGGAAATTCTTCATCTGGCCAACTTAAGCATCAACAACAATGAAAACCAGTTTCCCAAAGCGCTCAGAGCCGTGCGCAATAAAGGGATGAGACCGGTGATCGTTTCCGCGCAAAATGTGTTGAAACAGGCGGATTTTGTCGCGCAGCGCATTGCCGAATTGTGCCGCAGCGGCGTGCCTTTTAATGAAATTGCCGTGCTTTATCGCGCCCATTATCATTCGATGGAAGTGCAGATGGAATTCGTCCGCCGCGACATTCCGTTTGAAATCCGCTCCGGCATCCGGTTTTTTGAACAGGCGCATATCAAGGATGTGACGGCTTATATGCGCGTGCTGGTCAACGGGCATGACGAGCTGGCCTGGCGAAGGCTTTTGATGATGTACCCCAAAGTGGGTAAAGTCACGTTTGAAAAAATATGGCGCTGGCTGGGAGGGCAGGATCATCCGATCGAAGCGCTGCTTTCCGATGAATTTCTGCGCATCGTTCCCAAGTCGGCGCAAGCCGGTATTCAGCAATGCCGCGAGACCATGCTGTCTTTATTGGCGCTTGATCTTCCGGACCGGACGCCGGAGAAAATCATTAACGTGCTTCTCAACCAGGGCGATTACCGGACGTACATTCAGGATACCTATTCCGACTCGTCCGCTCGCGAAGAGGATTTGATCCAGTTGGGAAATTTTGCGTCGAAGTTTGAGCGCATGGATGATTTTTTAAATGAACTGGCGCTTTTGACCAACCTGTCCAAAGAGGAGGAAGTCGAAGAGAAGCAGGAGGACAAGGTGGTGTTAAGCACCATCCATCAGGCCAAGGGGCTGGAATGGTCCTATGTGTTTCTGATCTGGTGCGCCGACGGCATGATTCCCTTGCAGCGTGCGCTCAAGGAGCCTGCGGGGGAGGAAGAGGAACGAAGACTGTTCTATGTGGCCGTTACCCGCGCCAAGGATCAACTCTACTTGAGTTACCCCGCGCTGGATTACTCCCGAGCATCCGGCTCTCTGGCGTTGAGCCCTTCTCGTTTTATCAGCGAAATAGCCCCTCTGTCTTCCAAAGACGAACAGCGCCCATTTGAACAATGGACGCTGTTTAATGATTACTAATCGACCGTCTTTAAATTTCAGACAATCTTCAATGCTAATTCCATCAACTGTTCGATGCTGACCTTCGACGGCGCGTCGGATAAGAGACAGGCGGCTTTCTGCGTTTTCGGAAACGCGATGACGTCGCGGATTGATTCCGCTTTGGTCATGATCATGGTGAGGCGGTCCAAGCCGAAAGCCAGTCCACCGTGAGGAGGCGCGCCATATTCAAGCGCATCCAGCAGAAATCCAAATTTCACTTTTGCTTCTTCGTCACTCAATCCCAGTGCGCTGAACACCTGCGCCTGCACATCTTTGCGATGGATACGAATACTGCCGCCGCCTACTTCGGAACCATTCAGCACCAGGTCATAGGCTTTGGCTCTGACTTTGCCGGGGTCGGTTGTCATGAGCGGCAGATCTTCAATAAACGGCGATGTGAAAGGATGATGCGTGGAGACGAAACGTTTTTCATTTTCCGAATATTCCATGAGCGGAAATTCCGTAATCCAGGTAAAGGCCAGAGCATCCGGGTCGATCAGATTGAGTTTTTTGCCGAGGTTCAGGCGCAAATTGCCCAACGAATCATTGACCACTTTAGCCGTGTCCGCGACAAAGAAAATAATGTCTCCTTCTTTGGCGCTCAAAGCTTTGCCAATCGCTGTGACTTCTTCCGGTTTGAGAAACTTGAAAATGGGCGATGTCCAATCGGCGGCATTGACTTTGGCCCAAGCCAGACCCTTCGCGCCATAAATGGCCACAAAATCTTTCAGCCCGTCGAGGTCTTTGCGTGAGAGTGCGGCGGCTTGATCGGCTTTGATCGCTTTGATCACGCCGCCGGATGCTGCGACATCCGTAAACAGTTTGAAGCCGGAGTCTTTTACAATGGCGGTGAGGTCGACAATTTCCATTCCGAAACGAATGTCGGGATTGTCTTTGCCGTAACGGCTCATAGCGTCGGCATATTTCAGCCGGGGGAAGGGCAGGGGCAGGTCTTTGCCCATACAGACTTTGAAAATAGCTTTCATCAGACCTTCCATCATCTGCATGATGTCTTCTTCCGTGATAAACGACATTTCCACGTCGATCTGTGTGAATTCAGGCTGGCGGTCGGCGCGCAAATCTTCATCGCGGAAGCATTTTACGATCTGGAAATAACGGTCAAAACCTGACACCATGAGCAGTTGCTTGAAAATCTGCGGAGATTGGGGCAGGGCGTAAAACATGCCTTTGGAAACGCGGCTGGGCACAAGATAGTCGCGTGCGCCTTCCGGTGTGCTTTTGGTCAGAAACGGCGTTTCCACTTCGATAAATCCGTTTTCATTGAAATATTGACGGGTGGCAATCGCCAACTTGCTGCGCAGGATGAGATTCTTCTGAATGGCCGGGCGGCGCAAATCCAGATAGCGGTATTTCAGCCGAACATTTTCGGAGGTATCGTCTTCATCAAAAGAAAATGGCGGTGTTTTTGATTCATTTAAAATTTCGAGTTCGGAGATAATGACTTCAATTGATCCTGTCGAGATGGCGGGGTTCTCCATGCCCTCCGGGCGTTTGCGCACTTTTCCTTTGACGGCCAGCACGAATTCGCTGCGGATTTTATGCGCCTCGCCGTGAACCGCTTCGCCGGCTTCGGGATTGAAAACAATCTGAACGATGCCTTCGCGGTCGCGCAGATCAACAAAAATGACTCCGCCGTGGTCCCTGCGGCGCTGCGCCCATCCGAACAAAATCACTTCATTGCCGTCATCGGCAATACTTACATTTCCGCAATAATGCGTTCTTTTTTCTTTTGTAATAAACTGGCTCACAAATCGATTACCTCTCTTTTAAAATATTCATCAAAGCCTCCGGAAGCTGATCCAGAGGCAGACCTTGCTGCTGTTTCGTGCTCATGTTGCGAAGCGAAGCTTGGTTTTCTGCCATTTCCTTTTCCCCGATAATCAGGGTGTAGGCGCTGTTTAATTTATCGGCGCGCTTCATCTGGCTTTTAAGACTCTTATTGGAATAATCCATGGCCGCTGAAATGCCGCTGCGACGCAGTTCGTTTGTCAGCCGAAAGCCGAATTTCTGGGCGCTCTCGCCCAAAGCGGCAATGAAGATGTCTGTGCGATAGGGATTGCCTGTCATGGGCGGCAGGCAGGCAATAAGCCTTTCCATGCCGATGCCGAAACCGATGCCGGGTACTTCCGGGCCGCCTAAGGAACTTACCAGGCCGTCATAACGCCCACCGCCCGCCAGAGAATTCTGCGCGCCCAAGTCGCCGGATTTCACTTCAAAAGCGGTTTTCGTGTAGTAATCCAAACCACGAACCATTTTCGGGTTTACCGTAAAGTCCAATTTGAGATCGGTCAGAAAAGATTTTACGGCGGAGAAGTGTTCATCACACTCGGCACAAAGATAATCCAGTATTCGCGGCGCGCCGCTGATCACGGAACCGCAGGATTCCACCTTGCAGTCGAAAACGCGCAGCGGATTCGTCAGAATGCGTCTTTGGCAGTCCGGGCACAATGTGGCGTGTGAGTCTTTTAAATAATCGACGACAGCGCGGGAAAACGAAGGACGGCAGGCCTTGCAACCTAAAGAATTGATCTCCAGAGATAATTCCGTCAATCCCGCCTCGCTTAAGAAATGGATCAGCATGAAGATAACTTCCGCATCCGATGCCGGTTTGTCGTCACCGAAGACCTCCACGTCAATCTGGTGAAACTGGCGGAAGCGGCCTTTTTGCGGCCTTTCCCGGCGGAACATCGGGCCGAGGGTAAAGAGCTTCGTGACGGGATCGGAGGCGGACAGGTTGTGTTCAATGAACGCCCGGATGACGGATGCTGTCGCTTCGGGACGAAGCGTTAAGAGTTCGTCGTCACGATCACGAAACGTGTACATTTCCTTTTCCACAATGTCGGTCGTCTCGCCGATACTGCGCTGAAATAACGCCGTTTTTTCCATGATCGGCACGCGGATTTCACAAAATCCAAAGCGTTCGAAAATCCTGCGGGCCGCAAGTTCCACCTGATGCCAGGCGGGCGTATCCGCAGGGAGAATATCTTTAATACCTTTGATGGCTGTAATTTTGTCCATAGTCCTATCCTGAAGCCACAGGGCTTGTGCCCTGTGCTATGCGGGATCTTTTAACTTACAAATTCCAAATCATATTATGATTTTGGAATTTGAGTTTCATAAATAAATCCGTAGCTTCCTAGCATATTGGCCTTTTGTTCGCAATAAAATTAAAATGAAGAAGGCACGGTCCCGGTGAAAATTAACTATTGCATTTAATTTCCAATAGACGCATTAACAAGCTGCAATCTGAGTTCAATGCATGCGTGTCTTCAACGACAAGGACACGATACCCGATCATTGACGTGCTAAGGACAAGATAAAATGAAAATGACCTCAATCCTATTTGTGTTTCTGGGAATCATCCTGGTCATCGGGATCGTTATTGCCGCAGCCATTATCTTATTTGCACCCAAATCTCCGCCGGCGATGGAATCGATTGCTGCGCCGTTTCGGACGATGAACTTCATGACGATGCCGCCGGTCAGCCACTATTCAGCGCGAGATGGTGCAAAACTTGCTTATCGATCATATCCAACGGCCCATGCCAAACATAGAGTTGTCTTGATCCACGGGTCCTCTGCGGGAGGCAGCTCCATGCATGTGCTTGCCGAATATCTTCAGCGAAACAACATCGATGTGTATGCGCTGGATATGCGCGGGCATGGAGAATCCGGCCGTAGAGGGGATATTAATTATATCGGGCAACTGGAAGACGACCTGGAAGATTTTGTAAACCAGTTGTTAAAGGGCGAGAAAAATGTAGCGCTTGTCGGGCTTTCTGCCGGCGGTGGGTTTGTTTTAAGATTTGCGGCAAGCAGCCGTCAGCAGCTTTTTGATCGCTACGTGGCGCTTGCGCCGTTTATCCGATATGATGCGCCGACCACCCGGCCCAATAACGGAGAGTGGGCCAGGGCCAGCGTCCCTCGTATTCTTGCGATCACGGTTTTGGGCCCGGCAGGGCAAAAATGGCTGGGGCATCTGCCGGTCATCGCTTTCGGCATCAATCCGCAAGCAGCCCAATATCAGACAGCGACATATTCGTATCGGCTCTGGAGCAATTTTGGTCTTCACTATGACTATCAGGCCGACTTGAAGGCGATAAAGCAGCCTCTGACTGTGATCGTTGGAGATAAAGACGAATTATTTTATCCGCAGAAATACTTGTCCGTTTTTGCCGAAGCCCAGCCGCATGCGGAAATTCGCATTGTTCCCGGAGTCGGGCATATCACGCTGACGACCGAACCGGCAGGTCAGGCGATGATTGCAGAAGCGATACTGCTTATTTAATGATAGAGTCATGGAAAATATAATGGGTGGAAAATATGCCTTTTAATCGACTGAAAAATGAAAAAAGCCCTTATCTGCTTCAGCACGCGCAAAATCCGGTGGATTGGTATCCCTGGGGCGAGGAGGCTTTTGAAAAGGCGCGTCACGAGGAAAAACCCATCTTTTTGTCGATTGGTTATTCCACCTGTCACTGGTGCCATGTGATGGAACGGGAATCTTTCGAGGATGTAGAAGTTGCCAGGCTGCAAAATGACACGTTTGTGAACATTAAAGTGGATCGCGAAGAGCGACCCGACATTGACGCAGTCTACATGAAGGTTTGCCAATTAATGACGCAAAGCGGGGGCTGGCCTTTGACGATTATGATGACGCCCGATAAAAAACCTTTCTTTGCGGCAACCTATATTCCCAAAGAAACAAAATATGGCCGGGTCGGCCTGCTGGAGATGATTCCGGAAGTCAAAACACTATGGCAGACGAAGCGGGCAGATGTGATTTCCGCCGCTTCGGACATCACTAAAGCTCTGCGGCAGCCGACCAGAGGCAAGGCCGAGGATATCGGTGAAGAAGTATTGCATCGGGCTTATCGGTCTTTATCCATGAGCTTTGATAAGACATTCGGCGGGTTCGGTCAGTCACCGAAATTCCCTTCACCGCATAATTTCTTATTTCTCCTGCGTATCTGGAAACGAACCGGTGATGCGCAGGCTTTGCGTATGGTGGAGCAGACACTGCAAAACATGCGACGAGGCGGGATTTATGATCAGATCGGTTTCGGCTTTCACCGCTATTCGACGGATGCAAAATGGATCGTGCCGCATTTTGAAAAGATGCTCTACGATCAGGCGCTGATGGCGATGGCGTTCATTGAACTGTATCAGGCGACAGGGAAAAAAGAATACGAAATCTCGGCCCGTGAAATCTTCGACTATGTCCTGCGCGACATGACAGACGGTCAGGGCGGTTTTTACTGCGCCGAAGATGCGGATAGCGAAGGTGTAGAGGGAAAATTCTATTTGTGGACGGAAGCTGAAATACAAAGCGTTCTTACAAAAGACGAGGCGGATTTGTTTTTGTCTCATTTCCGGCATGCTACTGACGTCTCGGTTCATGGGATGCAGGAAATTCCCGCAAGTCATTTCATTCCTCATCTCAAACCGGCATCAGGTGACACTGCACCGGATGATTTAACGGAATTATCCGGCAAAATGGAAGGTATACGAAAAAAGCTTTTCGCGATTCGGGAAAAACGAGTGCACCCTCATAAAGACGACAAGATTCTGACCGATTGGAACGGTCTGATGATTGCGGCGCTGGCCTGCGGCTCGCAGGTCTTTGATGATGCGGTCTATCGGACCGCCGCTGTGCGCGCTATGGATTTTGTCATGGGGGCTCTGCAAACGCCGGATGGCAGGCTTCTGCACCGTTTCCGGGACGGTCAGGCCGCAATTCATGCGAACGTCGATGATTTCGCCTTTGTGATTTGGGCGCTTCTGGAACTTTACGAGGCCACGTTTGAAACGCAGTATTTGACGAAGGCGCTGGAGTATCAATCCCACTTGTTTGCCTATTTTCGCGATGAAACAAACGGCGGCTTTTTTTTCACCCCGTCTGATGCCGAAGAGCTTCCGACACGCCCCAAAGAGCTTTACGACGGGGCTATCCCCTCGGGCAATTCCGTGGCGTTTATCAATGCCCTGCGACTGTCGCGAATTACGGGGGACGTCGAGATCGATGAAAGAGCAAGAGACATTTACCGGGCTTTTCGCGATGAGGCAGGTGCGATGCCCACGGGGTTCACGCAGTTTCTATGCGGACTGGATTTCGCCGTCGGTCCGGCAAGCGAGGTGATTATTGTCGGGGTATTGGATCATTCTGACACGCAGGCGCTTTTGAAAAAAATAAGAACAAGCTTCGTGCCGAATAAGATTGTCATTTTTCGTCCTGACAGTGTGTTGTGCTCGGACATTGATACACTCGCGCCGTTTGTGCAGCCCCATCCATGCATCAACGGTCAGGCGACAGCCTATGTCTGCTCTAATTTCACTTGCTCGTTGCCGACGAATGATCCGGAGCAGATGATGGCCATACTGGATGGACGATAATAGGAAAACTCGTTTAAATCATTTTCCCAGGCAGTCGGACTTTCCCTTGCCGCGCCCTTCGGTGGTTTCGTTGGTCAGTTTGTTGTCTTCAAAGGTGAGCGCATAAATATAGTCAAGATCGCCGCAGTTGTAATGCCAGACCTCCACTTTCCTGTCGCATTTTCTGGATTTTCGGACTTTACCGTCTTTGTCGACCGAAGTGGATGTGTGACGGTCTGCACAGCTCGATTCTTTGAAAGTCGGTTTTCCACAAGTCACCAAAACCTGGGTCTTGGTGTCTCCGGAGGTGACCAAGCCGGATCCACAACGAAACGCAAAGCTCTCACTTGCCGGAAGTAAAGTAATCAATAAACAAAGCGCACTGATGGAAACGATCTTCATAAAGATTCTCCTTGAAAATTATTTGATCAGAACCATATATTCATACTTAAACAGGTCATAAACAAACTGCTGAATAATCTCCTGCTCGTCGCTAAACGGGGTTGTCAAACGTAGTGCCGTGCGGACTTTATCGCTGCAATTGAGTGGTAGAAAATCGACAAATTGTCCGCGTACAACGCGATAGCCATGCGCCTGGGCCAGTTTTTGAAGATGGGAAAATTTGATGGTGTATTCATCATGTTTCTTCAGGGCAATTCGCTCCGGCATGGAAGCGGATTCAAAATGAAGAAAAGGCTTGACGGAGACAGGCGGCTCGGCTTCACAACTGTGCTCGCTCAGATAGACATGCCGGACGCCGGCTAAACAAATATTTTCCAATATTTCCAGGGCGCCGATATTGATATGCTCATTTACGGAAAAGGTAATTTGATATTTTTCGGCAAAATAGCGGACTTTTTTGAGATGATAATGCATGGGACAATCCGGATCATCGGAGGGGCCGGACTGGGCAACCAGCGTGGGGAAGTCTCCCATGTTTTCATTCATCACAACAAAATCATAGGACGAAAAGTCATCGGCCTTAAGCGTCATCGCATCCTGATTAAGGAACTGAACATTGTAACCGGTCAATGTCTCTTTTTGCTTTTTAATTAAAAATGGTGAAATATCCAGCATCGTGGCTTGTAACCAGGGCGCAAGCGAAAGGATGTCGCGCATGAGATATCCAAAACCGCCGCCTATTTCCAGAATGTTTTTAAATTCTTTAAGGACAAGAAGTTTATCCAGATAACGAAAAAGCTGAGTTCCGAATGAGCCGCTGTTTTGTAAAGCGATGCGGCAGGGGCTTTGGTCAGGATACAGGGCGTTACAAACGGTCAACTCCCAGCTTAGCGAATCCTTGTCGTTTAGATAATAATCGTCAGTTGTATTTAATAAGTATCCCATTATTTTACTCTTAAAAAATATTATTGGTATTTTATTATTTGTGGTATTCGGGCTCATAGAATATTATGGTTTAAAAATCAATCATGAAAGTATTTGTCGCAAACCGGCTGGAAAAACTCGTTGAATCTCTGGCTGGACAATTAAAGACACCGCTTGCCAGTCCACTGGCTCCCGAGACTATTGTCGTGCAGAGCGCAGGCATGTCGCGATGGCTTTATCTGGAACTGGCCAAAAGACATGGGGTCGCCGCCAATTACCGTTTTCCGTTTCCCAATGCTTTTGCACAGGAAATATTTTCCGCATTTCTGCCCGATGATTTGCCGGACATGTCTTTTGATGAATCTGTGCTGACCTGGCGGATTATCGAGATTCTGGAGCAACTTCCTGAAAACGAGGAATATATTCCGATTAGAACCTACCTGGGCGGCGAGAGCGATCCACGTAAGACCTATCAACTGGCTAAAAAAATCGCCTGGACATTCGACCAGTATCTGGTTTTCCGGCCGGACATGATTTTAAAATGGGAAGCGGGAACGATCCAAACACCAAATGAGATATGGCAGGCAAGTCTGTGGCGCAAGCTACTGGAAACGCAAAGCGGGGCGCATAAGGCCGCTTTACGAAGAAAACTGCTGGCCGAAATAGGAAAGAGACCCCGCAGGGCGGAGATGCTGCCCGAGCGTTTGTCGGTGTTCGGCATATCGTATCTGCCGCCCTATCATTTGGAGATGCTCGTAAAACTCTCCGTTCATTTGCCGGTGAATTACTATTATCTCAATCCGTCGCGGGAATTCTGGGCGGATATCAAATCCGGACAGGAAATCAGCCGCGCTCTTAGCAAAATCCCTGAAGTCCGGGCGCTTCATGATGATAATTTTATGCACTGGGAAAGCGGCAATTCACTTTTGGCGTCATGGGGGGCGCAGGGCCGGGATTTCTTCCGCCTGATGGAAGACCTGCCCGTTGATTATTGTGAATTATTCCAAGAACCGGATCGCGCCACGCTGCTTCATAAAGTACAATCCGATATTTATCTGCTGCGAGAGGACCGCATACAGGAGGGCTTGCCTGAGAAAATATTGTTGAATGACGATTCCATTCAGATTCACGCCTGCCACGCTCCACTTCGGGAGGTGGAAACTCTTCACGATGTTTTGTTGGGAATATTTGAAAAGGACAGACAGATCATGCCCAGAGATGTCCTGGTGATGACGCCGGACATTGAATTATACGCGCCTTACATTGAATCCGTCTTCGAGGCGCGGACGCCCAAAATTCCCTATACGATTGCAGATCGCTGCCCGCTTTCCGCCAATTCTGTAGCAGGTGGTCTGCTTTTGCTTCTGGAACTCGCCGAAAGCCGTTTTACGACAGGCGATGTCCTGGGCTTGCTCGAAAATCACGCCATCCGTGAAAAGTTTGAGATCACCTCCGCAGATCGTGAGCTGATCTCGCACTGGGTTCATCAAACCCACGTGAAATGGGGAATCGATGCGGCGCATCGCCATTCATTTGATCTTCCGGTATTCGACCAGAACACCTGGCGAAACGGACTTAGCCGTCTAATGGCGGGCTTCACGCTCGACGGCCGCCGTCAGGAGCTTTACGCAGGTATTCTTCCCTATGGTGAAATTGAATCCTCTGAGGCCGAGGTTCTGGGGCGCTTCTTAACATTCTGGGAAAAGATTGTCGAGATCAGAGACATTCTACTTAAGCCTCATCCGCTCAAGGACTGGTGCGGGATTCTCAAAAGTATTCTCAAGGATTGTCTATCGTCTTCTGACAAATATCAGCAGGACCTTTCTTTAATGCAGCAGATGATCAGCAAGCTTCAATTAGAACAAAAACAATCCGGCAGCATCGGGGTCGTTGCCTTGAATGTGGTAAAAGATTATCTGCGGGAAAATGCCCGGGCGCCGGGTCAGAGCCCGCAGTTTCTGGCCGGGGGCGTGTCTTTTTGCGCCATGCTGCCCATGCGCAGCATTCCCTTTGCCGTGATCTGTCTTTTGGGAATGGATCAGGACGCCTATCCGCGCCGCGATGTAAAAACCGGATTCAACGTGATGGAAACTCAAAAACGGGCAGGAGACCGCTCATTGCGAAATGATGATCAGTATGTGTTTTTGGAAGCTCTTTTGTCCGCCCGCAAGTACTTTGTCATCATGTCCGTCGGTCAAAGCCTCACGGATAACAGTCCCATTCTGCCTTCGGCGCAGGTGTGCGAACTTTTAGATTATCTGGAACAAAACTATCACGTTTCCACGGACATGATCACGCGAAAACACCCCCTGCATGCTTTCTCACCTGTGTATTTCGGGGATGAAAAAAAATGGTTGAGTTATTCCCGTCCCAATTATCTGGCGGCCCGCGCGATCCTGGGCGTCAAAGAAGAAAAGCATACGATGGAGACACCGTTTTGCGATGAAGAAACCTTGGAGAAAACAATTTCCATAGCAGACCTGCGCCGATTTTACAGAGATCCTGCCCGGTATTTTCTGGAAAATCGCCTGAGGTTGAAATTACCGGAGAAACTTTGGTTGCAAGAGTATGACAGCGAACCTTTCACCATCGATTCCCTAAGTGCTTACCTGCTCAAGCAGGAATTGGTGGAGAATTATTTTGTATCCGGGGATGATCAAGGCCTTCTCGAACTCAAAAGAGCCGAAGGCGTTTTACCCGTGGGCAGCGCAGGGGACTACTATTTCAACGCGCTCAACCGAAAGGCGGGTGAATTTGCCGAAGGTGTGGTCCCTTATCTGCAAAGTTCCCCGTTGGAAAAACTATCCGTGAACCTATCCATAGGCGACGAAGCACTCAGCGGCAGTCTGGAGAATTTGCGCGAGGACTTCCGGATTTCATACCGGATGGCCGAACTTACCCTGAAGGATTATTTAGACGCCTGGATTGCGCACGTCATTCTCAATGTTAAAGCGGCGCAAGGCTATCCGCAAACCAGCGTTCTTTTAGGGGAAGACAGCCGCTGGTGTTTTGAGCCGTTGCAGGACGCACCGGAACAACTCAACGTTCTGATGAAGTATTTTCGTCTGGGCCGGACCCGACCCCTTAAATTATTTGCCCGTTCCTCCTGGGAATACGCCTCGGCGCTTTGGCTGAAAAACAAAACACGGCAGGAGGCTTTGGCTGCCGCGCGTCTGGCCTGGCAGAAAGATGAAAGCGGCAGGGTGTCCTCGGATTCGGAGGAAATTGCCTGCAAAATATGTTTTGAAGATGTCGATCCGATCGATGAAGAATTCGAAAAGACGGCCGAGGACATTTTGAAAGAGCTTTTCGCTCACATGAAAAAAGGCGGACTAACCCATGACGGCATTTGATCTCTCAACCTGTCCGCTAAGCGGCATCAATCTGATTGAAGCCAGCGCCGGAACCGGTAAAACCTATGCCCTGGCCGGTTTATTTTTGAGGTTGATGGTGGAAAAACAGCTACCGGCAAACCGGTTGCTCGTCATTACTTTTACCCAAGCGGCTACGGCTGAACTTAAAACCCGGATTCGAAAAATGATTGCTGAAGCGCAAACCGTTTTTCTTTCAGGCCATTCGGAAAATACGCTGATGACGGAGCTGCTTGCAAAATATCCTGATGCCTGCGAAAGAAAAAGAATCATTCGTCAGTTGGGTGATGCGCTTGCCAATTTTGATGAGACGGCGATCTATACTATCCACGGCTTTTGTCAACGCATCCTTTCGGATAACGCCTTTGCCAGCGGTTTTATGTTTGAAACCGAAATGCTTGCCGATCAAAATAACCTGGAGAAAGAGTTTGCCTTTGATTTCTGGCGCAAACATTTTTATGACAACCATCCCGTCGTCGTTCAATATGCACTGGAGAAGAAACTGAACCCACAGAGGCTGATTGATCTGCTTCATCTGATCCTTTCCAGGCCGGTCACGAAGATTATTCCCGATCATGAACCGTTTAGCCGGGCTTTGTTTGAAGAAGCGTTGAATGAACTTATCTTGAATTATTCACAGTTGAAAACCCTCTGGTTTGACCAAAAGGAGAGCATTGCGGATCTTTTAAGGGATAAAGCCTTAAGCGGCCAGGTATACGGCAAGAAGACGGATAGCCTGATCCGAAAGGCGGAAGAGGCGCTCCGGCATCCTTACGCGCCGCTTCCGATGCCTGCGAGTATCGTTAAATTAAGTGTTGATGCTCTCAGGAATAAGACAAACAAAAATCAAACCACTCCCTCACATGCCGTTTTCGATCTTTGTCAGATGCTCTGCGGGCAGGCTGAAAAGCTGACCGCGCTCCTGGATCGCTATCTTTCCGGATTGAAGAAAGAATTTCTGGAAAGCGCAAGAACCGATTTTCCCGGTCTCAAGAAAAAGAAGAACATTTTGTATTTCGACGATCTGCTGACACGCGCGTATCAGGCCCTTGACGCACCCGGTGGGACGCGGCTTGCGGAAATTCTGCAAAACCAGTATCCGGCAGTGCTGGTGGACGAATTCCAGGATACGGACCCCGTTCAGTATGCCATCCTGCAGGCCATCTTTTTAAGAACCCCGGAAAAGCCTGAATCGGCCGTGTTTTATATCGGGGATCCCAAACAGGCCATTTACAGTTTTCGCGGCGCGGATATATACGCTTATCTGAGGGCGGCCAAAACCGTTGACCGCAAATACACGATGGAATATAACTGGCGGTCCGAAGCCTCTCTGGTCAACGCTGTCAATGTCTTGTTTGAAAAACATCCCAACGCATTTGTCTATGATGATATTCCCTATACGCGCGTCAAAAAAGCGCCGGACAAAAAGGTTCGACCGCTTAAAATCGAAGGGGAAGATGCAGCCGGTCTGCACGGCTGGTTTGTATCGGGACAAGACGATGGAAATCCATTGGGCGTGGCTGTCGCCCGCAAAGTCATTACCCGGGCCGTCATTTCCGAAATATCACGGCTTTTAAATAAGGGACAAAACAAAGCCGCCTTTCTCGGCGATCAACCGCTTGCGGCAGGCGACATCGCGATTTTGGTCCGGAAGAACTCAGAAGGGATTACTTTTAAAAATGCACTGTCCAGGGCCGGGATCGCGTCGGTGATTTATTCGGCGCAAAGCGTTTTTGCCTCCGAGGAATCCCAGGACCTGCGCCTGCTGATGCTGGGGATTCTTCATCACGAAAATGAAGGACGCCTGCTTGCCGCACTGACCACGCCATTTTTCGCGTATTCGAAAAATGAGATTGCCGCCTGCCTGGAGCAGGATGATCAGTTGGAAGACCTGCGCATGCAATTTAAAGCCTTGCATGATTTGTGGCAGGAAAAGGGTTTTCTCAACATGTTTATGAGGCAACTCGAACGGGAAGACATCCGTGTCAAAATCGTTTCTCTGCCCGATGGAGAAAGACGTCTGACCAACTACTTTCATCTGGCCGAGCTCTTATTCGAAGAAGAACGGCGGGGGCATTTGCAACCCTCCGATTTGCTCAGCCGGTTCGAGGAAATGATTCTTGCCGGGGATCATGCAACGGATGATCAGCAGCAAAGACTCGAAACAGACCGTCATGGTATCCGCATCATCACGATTCATAAAAGCAAGGGCCTGGAGTATCCAATTGTCTTTTGTCCGTTTGTCTGGGAGTCGGGTTTCGGACAACAAGATTCCTTGCCGGTCTGTTTTCATGAAAAGCAAAACGAATGGCAGGCCATCGCCGATCTGGGGTCGGATCGTCTTCATGAGCATCAAGAACAATCTGCCATAGAAACTCTGGCGGAAGAGTGCCGCCTGCTTTATGTGTCGCTGACGCGTGCGGCGAACCGCTGCTACTTTGTCTGGGGCAATATCAAAGGAGCGCAAACCGGCGCAGCAGGATATCTTTTCAATCCGGACGCCCGGAATCAGACCGTTTTGGCGGCAAGCGATCAGGAGCTTTTCGGGCAAATGACCGCCCTGGCCGCTTTGGCGTCGGATGATATTCAGGTTGCCAAACTTGATTTGGAACCCGCCGTCTTGACGGTTTTGCGAGGTGAAGTGGAACCCAAAATCCATTATCATGAATTTCGAGGCAGCATTGATTCCAGATGGAAAATTGCCAGTTACACTTTTCTTGCGAAATCTGATTTTGATGATACCGAATGGGATGAAGATACGCATGATCTCTTTCATGCCGATGCCGGGGCGGAAACCAAGCCAGGGGATCGTTTGCTTTCCTTTCCGCCGGGCGCCGTGTCCGGAAATTTGCTACACGATGTTCTTGAGAAAATCGATTTTACACGCATCGGGGACGACCAGGCGCAAAGCATCATTGACGAGGCGCTCGATAAGTTCAACTATTCCGGTCAGTGGCGGCAGGCCATCTTGAACATGCTCTCCGAGTTGGTCAAAACCAGACTTACGCCTTACGGCCCGGATGCCTTCAGCCTCTCGGAAATTACTCCTTTGCATTGCCGGAAAGAAATGGAGTTTTACTTTCCGCTCAAAGATATTTCCCCGGCAAAGTTGATGCCCCTGTTCTCGTCAGTCCTGCATACAGAAGGGCGTCAGCAAAGGAAACTCCATTTTCCACAGGTTCAGGGTTTCTTAAAGGGGTTTATCGATCTGGTGTTTGAATATCGCGGACGCTATTATCTGGCCGACTGGAAGTCCAACGATCTGGGCAACCGTTATGAACATTACCGGCCCGAGCTCCTAAAACAGGAGATGATGAAGTCATTTTACGATATGCAATATCTGATTTACACTATTGCGCTTCATCAATATCTAAAAAAACGTCTGCCCGGTTATTCCTATCAAGAGCATTTCGGCGGCGTTTATTATTTCTTTCTTCGCGGCGTCCAGCACGCTGCGGGTAAAGAAAACGGCATTTACTACGACCGTCCGGAAGAAAAGCTCATTTTAGAGTTGGGGACAACATTCCTGAATATATAATGAGGGCAGTTTACTCCTTAGCCCCCTCATGCCTTACTCCCTGCAATTGACGCCTCACACCTTATTTTTTCCCCTTGGGAAATCGCTTTTGAAGTTCCGGGATAAGACCTGTTTTGATCTGATCCCCGTCGCTGTATTTTTTGGTATATGTGCTGGAAAAACGAAGCAGGCAGGTGGGCGTCTGGTTGACATCGTAGCGTTTGATCATCGTCGACCATTCCTTGTAAACGGGCTTGGGATCAACCAACTTTAGGGCGATGCCTTCCGATTTCAGAGAGGCGGCCAGGACATTTTCCTGCTCACTGTTCTTTTTCGTTGCCTGGGAGAAGAGGATATTGCGCGCTTTCATGGCATTGGCATAGCCTTTATCCCCTGCAACGGCAGAAAGGAAATATTTAGCGTAAAGCGGGGTGAGTTTGTGGCCGGGAAAATCCACAAAAGTGATTTTCACGTCGCCCCGGGCCAGAAGCCTTTCGATTTCCGGCGCCAGGTCTTTTTCCACAGCCTGACAAGGCGGGCAGAAGTAATCTGTAAAAACAATCAGCTCCCAGGCGCCCTTGCCGTAGGAAGGGGAGGATGAATCATCTGCGGCGTAAGCGGGCGTGGCCGATCCGCTAAAGGTGAAGCTGACAAAAATATAACCGATCAGGATCATACTCAGGAGGGGAATTCTCGTGTTCGGGGCAAAAGGAATCTTTGCGTTACCGAAGGCGTGAATCCATTTTGCAAACCATTTGCGTTGCATGCCGGAGCGCTCATAATTGATTAAATACATCAAAATAACCACTACGCCGAACCCGAGACAAAAAGGGCAAAAAACGTTTTCCTGGATCTGAAAAGAAACCAGGAAGGCTTCTACGCCGATGCCCGAAGCAACGAGCAGGCGAAGCAAATCCGCCTGCTTCAGAAGAGCCAGAATAATAATGGCGGCCATGTAGCCTGTGCCGATATACTTCAGATCGATGCCGAAAATGTCGCCCCGGAGATACGAGCAGCCTGTGTCGCATGAGACATAATAAGCCATCAGGCCGATGCCGACAAGCGCAAGCAGAATAGTGATGATCAAACGATATTGCATAATCAGGCGAAAAAGCCGCATGGAAAGAATCCTCCTTTTTTCTGATTATAAATTTGGAAAATGAAAAATGTCAATGATAATGTGCGCGGAAATTATGATCTTGACAAGTATCGCCCGCTTATCCATAGTCGGATGAACACGCTGAAAGGATGTGGCGTTTGATCAAAACCGGAAAATATAACCATTCGGACTCGCACGGGGCGCCGGGATTTACGCTTTTGGAAATATTGATTGCCATGGCCCTGCTGGCGATTTCCATCACCGTGCTCGTTGAACTATTTTCCGCCAATCTGAGAAACATTGCGACGTCTCAAAACTATGTCCCTGCGGTAGTGGCCGCTGAAGCGAAAATGAGTGAAATGATGACCGCCGATGTTTTTGAGGAGAACACGACGAACATCAAAACGGATGAGGGGTATAGGATCGAAGTTGCCGTTTCCGAAGTCCTGCGGGAACGGATGCAGTCCTTGCCGGTCAAACTTCTGGATATTCAGGTTACCGTCCGCTGGATCATGGATCGCAAAGAAAAAACATTTCGCCTGCATTCCTATAAAGTGATCCGGCGTCCGGGTTTCGATGAAAAAAAAGAGGGAAAAACTGAAGAAAAGTCGGCCCCCCCAAATGAGAAAAAACAAGAATAACGCTTGTTGCCCCCGGACGAAGGATGATCGGCAGGATTCCCGTGCGCGCCGGGGCGGCTTTACGCTGCTTGAAGTGCTGGTGGCCATGTCTTTGCTGATGGTTGTCATCGCGCTTGTTGGAACCGCCATGAGAATGAGCATTCATGCGGTGGGGGCGGGCGAGAAGAAAATTGACGCGCAGGAGAGATTCCGATCGTCCATTTACATCATCACCTCGCAAATCAGCTCGGAGATTCCGCTTCTGGAGGAGAAAGACAGTGCCAAAGGACTTGTTTTTCAGGGGAAAAAGAGGTCTTTGCAAATACCTTCGGGTTATTCCATATGGAACGGCTGGCGAGGCTATGTCATTGTGGATTACGAGGTCGTCGAAGATGAGCGGGGGAAAAAATCATTGAGAGCGTCGGAAGTCACCATTGGACCGGGCAAAAGAATGGAAACAAAGCTGTTTGAAGATTTGGACGATCTCTCATTTGAATATTTCAGTAAAAAGAAGGACATCAAAGGCGAAGGCCAATGGCGGGAGAAATGGGACGACCGGGAAACATTGCCCGAACAGATTCGTATGACGCTGACCTATCAAAGTAAAAAATATTCATTCATTTTGCCGCTTCGGTCGCAAAAAGCAGGCAGTTGACCTGTCCGATCGTGTGTCATCCATAATTTAAATTGCTTCTTTTGGGGTTTTCAAGTATTCGAAAATGCAAACCATAAGTAAAGCTAAAACCCATATGGACTTATTGAAAGAACATTGCACGGACAGCAGGGTAAAGGGTGGCAGGATTGTATTTTCCAATCGAGGAATTGCTCTGCTGATTACGTTATGGCTACTCGTTATTTTAAGTGTGATGGCTTTTTCCTTTACCTCTCTGGTTCGCACCGAAACTTATTCCACTTATGCTTTCAAAGACGGCCTGGAAAATAAATACTTTGCGGAGGCCGGCATCCAAAGAGGCATCGCCGAAATCTTCTACCGCATTACCGCCGGAAGCAACAAAACGCCCCAAGGAGCCCAAAGCGGAAACGACGCGGTGTTTCAGGTGGACGGAACGTCCTATACGGAACGGATCGGCGAAGGTCACTATCGTATCAGCATCGCTGACGAAGGCGGAAAAATCAACATCAATAGCCTGTCCGATCAAACCGGAGTATTCCTCAACACCCTGCTCACGAATGCGGGAATGAAAAAGGAAGAGGCGGATGGCGTTGTCGATGCCATTCTGGATTGGAAAGACAATGACTCAGATGCCCGGTTGAAAGGCGCGGAGACCGAATACTACATGTCCCTGCCCAGTCCCTACAAAGCAAAAAACAAAGAAATGGAAACGCTCGACGAGCTCGCGCTGGTGAAAGGCATCAGCCCGGAATTACTCTATGGCGATGGACAGCGCAAGGGACTAATTCACTTTCTGACCGTTTACCATAAAACCCCGCAACTCAATCTGGATGTGGCATCCAAAGAGGTTTTGCTGTCGGTTCCCGGCATGACGCCGGAAATACTCGACGGGATTCTCACTGCGCGAAAAAACAACAACATTGACACGATTCGCAACTATCAAAATGTAATCGCTAACAAGCATCAGTTTATCATGCCGTATCTGGGCGTCGGCGAATCAGGCATTTTCACTATCCATGCGATCGGTTATAAAGATAACGAAAAAAAAGGCTACCCCATTGTGGCCACTGTCATGATTGACGGCAACAATCAGTACCGCTATTTATATTACAAGAGTCCGGGATATATCCTGCAATGAATCTGAAATCAGCAACCGATCAATTCGCTTTATTCTATGCTTCCTTCGGGAGTCGTATATCCAAAGGTTTGAAATCGGCCCGGGCGCTCGCTAACTACAATTTGGTTGAAAACCTTTTTACACGGAGTCGCAGTGTCTTTATTGCGATGGATAAAGATAGCCTTTCGGTTGTTTACGGAATCAGATTTTTGGGCAAGTCCCGAATCAAAGTTTGCAGAAAATATGCGTATGACCGTAAACCTCAGGAAAACGTCAGTAGAAAATATATCTATCAGGACGGTCAATTGCCCAAGCCCGACGTTATGGCCTCCACGCTGGATTTTTTTATCAGTGAATTTGGAGCCTGGCGGGCGAAAGTGACCCTTTCTATCCCGAAAGCCTGGACAATCTACCGAACGGTCGAATTCCCGGTCACGGTGCTGGAAAATATTGATGATGTGATCTTTTATGAGCTCGACCGGCTGGTGTCCCTAACGCCTGAAAACGCATATTACGATTTCAAGGTTGTCCATCAAGTGAAGGATCGGCTGAAAGTGTCGGTCGCAGCGGCCAGAAAAGATTTGATCGACAGTTATATCCGGCTCATTGAGGAAAAAGAATTGACGGTGGAGAAAGTCACGACCAACCTTTCGGTTGCCGGCGGACTTTTGGACCATTTGTATGGCAGGCACTGTTTCATCCTGCTGGACGTTTACAAGGATGAGTATGAAGCGGCAGCCATTGAAGATGGAGCCGTCCTTTTTGCGCATAAGGAAAAATATTGTGCAGGCAGCGGCCAGGAGCAAATTCAGGCGATGGCCGAGGATGTGGCAACGTTGCGCGATGAGCTCAATGAACAAGGCCGCGACGCGCAAATCGTGATTTGCAGTGATAACGAAGATCCGGGGACCTTAAAAGACCGGATGGGTTTTCACGGAGAAATCCTGCGCAAGTCCAATGTTGTCTTGCAAATTCCTGGAGAACTCCGTGAGGCGGACGTTCTTTCGGCTGCCGGTTGTTTGGATCTGATGTCGCGAAATACAGCCAGTTTTAACCTTCTTTCCAAAAACAATAAAAAAATATCCCGACCGGCATTTCAGGTCAGCATTGTGCTGGCGATTGTCGCGGCGCTGCTGGGCGTCATGAGTCTTTTCGCGCCCTTCATTCTGGAAAAAGCAAAAATCGTCGAGATTGCCAATCGCATCGATCTGCTCAAAGACGACTTTCGCAGGATTGAACCTCAGAAGAATGAATTGGACAATGTTTTGTATCAGATCCGGACCATCAACGAGCTCAAAAACAGCAAACCGCCGAGAATTCTTTTGTTGAGGGAATTGTCGCATATTATTCCTTCGTCGCATTGGGTGTCAAAAATGACCCTTGCTGAAAATACGATTGAGCTCAAATTACAGTCAAGGGGAGCGACGGTTGATCTGGCGCCCGTCCTGGAGGCCTCGCCATATTTTAAAAATGTACGGAGGAGGGAACCGGCAGCAGCGGATCAAGCCGGAAAAGATCCGGCGGGAGCGATTATTCTGAAAATGGATGTCGAAAATAATCCGGTAGATACAGAGCAAGGGGGAAAAGATGATCTCAAACAGTAAAATATTAATGATCGTTTTGCCGCTGACGCTGATTCTATTGGGTTACGCCGCATATGATTACGGCTATTTAAGTCTTAAGACCGCCTTTCAGGAGGCGCAAGACACTCGTCAACAAAAGGAAAAAATGCTCTACAAGTACGCCGCAACCATTTCAAAAAAGCAGCAAATTACCACGACCCTGACTTTTTTGCGTCCAATGAAAGCTGCCAATGATCAAGGGATCATCAACGAGCCGGACCCGGTTAAAGCCGGGGAGGCCCTGAGCGCTTCTTTAAAAGAAATTATTTTGCAGGGCGGTGGTCAGGTTATCGGTGAAAAGGGGTACGAACCCGTCAAATCGGGAACGTATAGAATGATGCTAACGGATATGGAAGCCATGCTGCCTGATGCCCGGGCGTTGTACGAAATCGTCTATGCCATTGAAGCTCACCGGTTGTACATGGTCGTCAGAGAGCTTGATGTGAATGTGCGCAATCAAAACAATCCCAGGGAACTGGCCGTGAAATTCAAAATTGCGGCGCTCGGCGTTGGACGATGATATGAACTATTGGACGTTGATTAAAAAATCCGTAACCCCCCTGAACCTCATTTTGTTTTTAGCCGTTTCAGCAGGTGTCATTTATATCACCTTTTACCTTGCGCAAATCATAACCGGTGTGGTCAATCCGAGAATTTCCGACTCCTATCTTGAAGATCAGATTCGCGGCAGTTTTGAGGTCGGTAAATTCAATGCGAAAAACGAAGATCCGAAAATTGAAAATAATATTTTTCATCCGGAAAGAAGAATGCTCAAGCGTGTTGCGCTGACGTCGGCGAACCCACCGCAAATAGTTCTCTACGGAACGTTTATTGCACCGGATTTGCAAATGGCCTATCTCGAAGATCTTGAGGCGCCCAGGCTGTCCAATACCGGCGTCCGTCGTCAACAGGCGTTGCAGAAGGGGGATGTGATCAGCGGTTTTATTCTCCTGGACATCAAGCCGGATAAAGTGCTGCTGGTCAGGGATCAGGAAAGAATCTGGATCCGTATCAATGAAAAAAAACCGCCACGTGAAAGTGACGTGCCTAGGCCGGCCATGCCGCTTTCGTTACCCATGCCAATGCCGGAGCCTGGAAAGAACAAATCCCAACCGCCCAAATAAAGGGTTCAGCCTGTTTTATTTATCCTGTGTTTTTTCGAACGGTTCCAGATTAATGATCAGATCTTCTTTCTTGATATCCTGGCTTACGCCTTTGCCGGTGAATTTTTCAACGTAGCGGTTGGTCATATCCGCTACATTTTTCTGATTCTTGACAACATGCGGCGTCAGGAGAATAATGATCTCAGTGCGGTCCTTGCCCCTTGTTGTTTCTCCGAAGAAAAACCCGAGAATGGGAATTTTGCTGAGAAAAGGGATGCCTGTAAGAGAACTTTTCTTGTCCTCTCGGATTAATCCGCCAATGATAATCGTCTGTCCATCCTGGACCACGAGGCTTGTGGAAGCTTCTGTTTTTTGAAGAATAATTTGAACTTCCTTGTTATAGAGCTCTTCGGTGGTATACGCGGAAATTTCCTGTGTAATATCCATCGATACCAGGCCACTGTCATTAATGCGGGGTTTGACCTTTAGAATGATGCCAATGTCTTTGTATTGAATCGTTCTCTGTGGCGCCACGCCTGCTTGGGCAATGGATTCAGAAGTGACGATAGGCACAGATTGTCCCACTTGGATTCTTGCCTCGCGATTATCGGATACGATAATATGCGGTGACGCCAGAAGTTTAGCTTTGGAATCGCTGGCCAGAGCTGAAATGACGGCATGAATGACACCGGTGCTATCCGTTCCTACAACCGTGAAACCTTTGCCCGGTATGTTTGCCGTTTGTAAATTGGCTGTATTCACGCCAATATTAACACCCAGATTGCGGATATTTGTGTTGAGCGCCCAGGACAAGCCTGTGCTCATATTGTCCTTCAGGATGATCTGGGCGACAACGCCTTCAATAACAACCTGCCTGGGAACAACATCAATTGTTTTGATGGTATCGGATATGACCTTATAATCTTCAGGCGTACCCAGGATGATGATGGTGTTTGTCAGTTCATCGAAGAATATTTTTGTCAAATCGGAAACAATGACAGAGCCGGTCGGCTTGACGCTGGTCATTTGCAGCATAGGCTGCGGCTGTTCCTGTTGCTGCTGTGGCTGCTGCTGCTGTTGTTGCTGTTGCATTTGCTCTTCCATCATTTTCTGAGCAAATAAATCGCCGGATGCATGCTTTCCGATAAAGATCTGGTGGAGCAGCACGACAATGTCTTTTGCCTTGCTGTTTTGAACGTTATAGACGTAAACTTGCGGGTTTTTCCTCTTGACGTCTTCGTTGTCGAAAATATTAATGAGACCAAGAAGGCGTTTGATGTTGGCCGGTGTATCCACCAAAATAATCTGATTATTTTTGGGAACGTCGATAATGACGGCGTTGGTTGAAATGAAAGGTGTGATCACGCGGGATATTTCAGTGGAAGAGCCGTAGTTGATCTGCACCACCTGAATGAGAGCTTTGCCCGACATATCCACCGCATCGGGGCTTCTGCCGAAGCGAACCGAACCGGATTCCTTGGGAATATCGCTAATCGGGATGACGCGGTAAATGCCGCTGTTTTCAACGATTGCGATTCCGTTGATCCGCAAAATGACTTCCATGATGGGAAGAATTTCATCGTAAGGCACCGGTGCGATGGAGCGAAACGTAATATTGCCTTTGACCCGAGGATCAATCAGATAGTTGACTTTTAAAAGATTGCCCAGCACCGTCTGCATGACGGCGTTTATATCCGCATCATCGAAATTTAAACTGACCTGTCCCTTATAGACTTGTGCTTTCCTGACGATGGCGGTTGAAGATTTTTTTACACTGGAAGAACCTACGCGGATTTCGGATGCGGGCGCAGGTTGCGCCGAAACAGATTCTTTGAGGAGTGTGTCCGTTGAAGCGGGTGGATTTTGCTCAGCGTGAATGTCAGCGGCAAGGTAAAAAACCAACAGCGTAAAGAATATCGTCCAGATGAATTTTCTTAGCATATTATCCAATATTTAAGTTGAAATGCCCCGCTGCGTCAACGTCCAGGATGAAGAGCGGGTAAGGTCGAGCGTTTTTATTTCCAGTTGACAACGTCAGCGTCTTCTCCCTCGCCGTCCGGTTTGCCGTCTCTGCCGTGGGAATACAGGTCATATTCGCCGTGGGAACCCGGCGATTTATATTGATAGGGTTTGTCCCAGGGATCAACCGGCAGTCCTTTTTTAAGATAGCTGCCTTCCCACTTGGGAATATTGGGATTAGTAACCAGAGCGTTCAAACCTTCCTGGGTCGTGGGATAGCGGCCAACATCGAGCCGGAAATGGTCCAATGCCTGTTCGATCATGGAAATTTGCGCTTTGGCTGCCGATTGTTTACCCTTGCCCAGTTTGGGAAAGAGCTTGGGACCGACCAGGGAGGCCAGAAGAACAATCATCACCATCACGACGATGATTTCAATGAGTGTGAACCCTCTTTCGTTTTGTTTGATTGACCGGAAGAAATTCCTTTTCATAAATAAACGTCCTTGTTTGCATGATCTCCAACATACCTGTCTGTGCCAAAATGCTTAAACAAAAAATAAGCCAAAGTCAATGTAAATTGTCTTGACAATATTCATAAATATCGTGCAATCATGCGCACGATCGGGAATGCAGTGGGGGCAATCTTTCGTCGGATCAATTATTATGAAAATAAGCGATACAGCAGGATATAACGTTGCAAAGAATCAGCCGGGCGATTATTTTTCTCCTTTTGATCGTCAGGTTGGGGATTTTTTATCAGCTACGGGGACAAAACCTGATTCATATCTCAGGTTGGCGGCACAATTAGTCAGCAGACAACTGCGAGATGGCCATATCTGCTTAAAATTACGCGAAATCGCCGGAAGCACTCTGAGCGCGGATGTCAATCCGGACGAATCGATCCAATGTCCGAATCTACCGGATTGGCTGCAATCCTTAAAGAATGCAGAATGCGTCGGACGCCCCGGAGACTTCAAGCCGCTGATACTGGATGATCGGGACCGCCTGTACTTTCAGCGCTACTGGCAATATGAACAGGATATTGCGAATTTCATTCTCAGCCGCATGCAGGGTGATCCGGACTTCGCATATGACACTGAAAAACTTCGGGAAAAATATCAGTCATATTTTCCGGACGGGGATGAAGAAAAAATGAACTGGACGGGTCTGGCTGCGGCAGCCGCCTGCTTGCGGAAATTTCTGGTGATCACCGGCTCTCCGGGTACGGGCAAGACATCCGCCATCACCAGCATTCTGGCTTTTCTGATGGAAGTTCGGGGGTGTCAGTTGCATGTTGCGCTTTGCGCGCCAACGGGCAAAGCCTCGGCACGGCTTTCAGAATCCATCAACGCGGCAAAAAACAGCCTTCCATGTCAGGATAACATAAAAAATGCGATTCCCGTGGAAGCGACGACGATTCATCGACTCTTGGGCAACATCAGGTATTCGCCGTATTTTCGCTTTAACGAAAAAAACCCGTTGCCTTATGACGTGGTGGTTGTGGACGAATCTTCCATGGTTGATCTTCCGCTTGCCGCCAAATTGATGACCGCACTGAAGCCTGGCGCTCAATTGATTTGGCTGGGCGACAAGGATCAACTGGCTTCCGTTGAGGCAGGAGCCGTGCTGGGAAGCATTTGTTTTCCGGAGCCTTTGAACGTGTATTCTGAAAAATTCGGGCGGCAGCTTTCCGGAATTTGCGGTAAACCTCCGGCAACGTCAATGATTGATCCGGGTGTGGCCGACTGTATCGTCGAGTTGAGACATAATTATCGTTTTTCCAAAGAAAGCGGTATCGGCCTTTTGAGCCAGGCGGTCAGAAATGGAAACGTCAGCGCTGCGCTGCAGTTGATCCATGATGAAAAATACGCTGACATTCGGTATCATGAAGTGAACCGGACAAAACAGGTATCGGAACTTCTCAGAGACTTTGCTGTGGTGCGCTATCGGGAGTATCTCCGGGCAGCTTTTTGCTCGCCACAAAACGTTGAAGATATTTTTAATTTATTCGATTCATTCAGAGTCTTATGTGCATTGCGTGTGGGAGCGTGGGGGGCTTTGCGAATCAATATCCTGATTGAAAAAATTCTTTCCGAACAGGGTTTTATTGACTCCACAGACCCTTATTACGAAGGAAAGCCAATCATCGTTACTCAAAACGATTACGAAAGAAATCTTTTCAATGGAGATATCGGACTGGTTCTGAAAGATGCATCGGACAACGATAAACTCAAGGTGTGCTTTCGGGACAGGCACAAGAGCATAAGAAAAATTGCGCTCAAAAGGCTTCCGCTTCATGAAACGGTTTGGGCCATGACGGTTCATAAAAGTCAGGGTTCTGAATTTGATCAGGTCGCGCTGATTTTATCGGATACGGACAGCCCTGTTTTAACCCGGGAACTGTTATACACGGGAATTACAAGAGCTCGACATGAAGTGAATCTATGGGCCGGCCCGGAAATTTTCACCCGAACGATTCAAAAACAGAACCTCAGAGAATCGGGATTGACGGATGCTCTCCGGGATAGGACAGAGCGCCACGAAAAAAAATAGTAATATCATGTCTGTAGGGATATGCCGGCTGATTGGAGATTTATACCCCGCTTGTCTGATAAATCTTGACAATTATTAGGCAATCAATTAGCCTGCTTAACTGTTTTGAAGATCAGTGCAGGCGTTTGCAGAGGATGTTTCACCCGTGCTTCTTTCGGGGCGGACGCGTGCAGAAAAGGGGGACAAAAATGATCGGTGTGCTTATCACAACCCACGGGAATTTAGGAAATGAATTAATCGTCGCTGCGGAATCCATCAAAGGGAAGTTGAAAGATGTCATGCACGTTTGTGTTGAACAGACCAAAGGTGTGGAAGACTTAAAAAAAGAAATCCAAAATGCCATCAAAAAATTGGATAAGGGCCGAGGCGTATTGATCCTTACGGATTTGTTCGGTGGAACGCCTTCCAATATTTCTCTGTCATTTATGAAAGAAAACAAGGTGGAGGTGGTCACCGGCGTGAATTTGCCGATGCTCCTCAAATTATCCGACGTCAAGGAAGAAACGACATTAAATGAATTTGCCTGTTTCATCAAAGAATACGGGAAAAAGAATATTTCTCTAGCCAGTGAGATTCTAAACAAAAAAGCAATTGGGTGATCAATTGACGGAAACCTACGACATGGCTCTGGTTCGCGTGGACAACCGGCTGGTTCACGGTCAAATCCTCGAAGCCTGGGTGCCCTTCATTAAAGCGAAATGCATCATGGTCGTGGATGATAATTCCGCCAGTGATTTTTTCTGTGAAACCGTTATCCGCATGGCCGTTCCCAGCGATATCGAAGTTAATATCTGTTCAGTGGAAGACTTTGCCGCGAATTTCATCTTCGCCCAAAGCGGCGGTAAAAGGACAATTGTTTTATTCAGCAGCATTGCTGATGCGCTCAGGGCCCATGAGGCGGGATTTTATTTTGACAAGCTCAATATCGGCAATATCCATCATGAGGAATATAAAGTGTGTTGCGCTCCATCTGTTTTCTTGTGTGAGACGGAAGTTCACGATGTCATCCGTCTGCTGGAAGAAAAAGGCGTATCCATTGAGCTTAAGAGAGTTCCCCGGGAGAAGGCCGTCAATATTAAAGACGCTTTGAAGGAGTTTTGCGACGTAACCCCCTAGGCGGTGGATTGGTGCAATCTTGATTTTTGAAATCATACTCATATCATTTATCGGCGGCCTGCTTTGTTTGGATCGTATCTTCATCCAGGTCATGGTATCCCGTCCGATTATCATTGCCCCGGTCGTGGGCTTGATTCTGGGCAATCCTTACGCAGGGCTGATCGTCGGAGCGATTCTGGAACTATTTTGGATGGACCGGATCCCAGTCGGCATTTACATTCCCCCGAATGATTCCATTGCCGCGGTGCTTGCGGCATCTCTTGCGGTTTTTGTCGGCCAGGCGGCAGGCGGCGTGAAACCGGACATGATGGCCCTGTCCGTATTGGTGGCCATTCCTTTCGGATTTCTCGCAAAAAAAGTTGACGTTAAAATCGTAGAGTCCAACAATGTTCTGTCCGATCAGGCACTCGAAGATGCCAAAAAGCTCGATATCCGCGCCATTGAACGAAAAACCTATCAGGGGCTGACCAAAGTCGTTGTGTTTTATGTTCTCTTTCTTCTGATTGCGCAGATGATTCTTATTCCTTCGATGATCTGGATCTATCCGAAGCTTCCGATTCAGATCACTGCCATGCTGACCCTGACTTATTATTTCCTGCCGCTTTTGGGAATTGGAGTGGCTCTCAATACCATCAAACTGCGCGGTGCGATTCCCGTCTTTTGCGGGTTTTTCCTGGCGGTTGCCGTGGTTTTGGAAATTTTCCATGTCTTTTGAAAATACAGCAAAGCAAGTCAGTGTTGATCTGATGAAAACAACCGATCTGCCGGAGATTCTTGTCATTGAGCGTGAGTCATTTCCCACCCCGTGGACGGAAGGTATGTTTCTCGATGAATTGAGGATGAGGCACGCGCAATGCCTGGTCGTTAAAACGGAGATCGACGGGAAAGCCGTCATAGCCGCTTATATTATTTTCTGGCTGGTGGCCGATGAGGCGCATTTGCACAATCTGGCAGTAAAGCAGGAACTCCGCAAACAGAGACTGGCCTTTAATCTAATGCGGTTGATGAAAGACATTGCCAAAGAGGTCGGGATAACGAGGCAAACCCTGGAGGTCCGCGCATCGAATAGTGAGGCGATTCAGCTTTACCGTAAATGCGGTTTTGTAGTAAAAGGCAGGCGTCCCAATTACTATACGGATACCCATGAAGACGCCCTGATCATGTGGGCGGAATAATCACAGGAAAGAAAATAATGGCAAAAGATATTTATATTGGAGAAGTATCCCGAAACGAAGAAATCCGGCAGGATTATTTGCTCATGAAAGTCACACTGCCTTCGGAGTTTAGCCAACCGCTGCCGGGACAGTTTGTGATGATCCGCATCGCCGGATTGCAAGACCCGTTTCTGTCGCGTCCCATCAGCATTTATTCATTTGTGCGCGGCAAATCGAGTTGTGCGCTGGAGTTGCTCTACCGCGTTGTGGGAAAGGGAACACAAATACTGGCGGGATTGATTAAAGGGTCACAGGTGGAAATATCCGGGCCGCTGGGCGGCAGCTACGCGATTGATCCATCGAAGAAGAACATCGTATTCATTGCCGGAGGCATTGGCGTTGCCCCTCTGTCACTGCTTGCCCAATATCTGTGCAAAGCTGCCTGTCATGAGGCGGACGCCATGACGTTTTATCTGGGCGCGCAAACGGCTGACGCCGTCGTCGGTCTCGACCATCTTCGCAAGTATTGCTACAAGATCATCATCTGCACGGATGACGGATCTCTGGGGGAAAAAACGCTAGTCACAAGGGCGTTTGAAAAAGACCTGCAAAAATATTCTCCCAATAACACGGCGATTTATGCCTGTGGACCGAAGCCGATGATCCGGTCGTTATCGACAATACTGGATGGACGCTATTTCTGCCAGGTGTCGCTCGAGGAACGCATGGCCTGCGGTGTCGGCGCCTGTGTGGGTTGTGCCGTTGCTATAAAAGACGAGCAAGGGAAGAAGGCCTACAAGCGTGTATGTGCGGACGGGCCCGTATTTGATCTTCAGAATGTGATTTGGGAATAATCGTGAAAAATAAAAAAGCAAATAACGATACTGCAATGGCTGTGGAGATCGCCTCGCTTAAACTGAAAAATCCGGTCATGACGGCGTCCGGCACATTTGGCTACGGCGAGGAATATGCGGATTATGTGGATTTAAATCAGTTGGGCGGCATCGTGGTGAAAGGCCTGTCACTCAAGCCCCGTCTGGGCAATCCGCCGCCACGCATTATGGAAACCGCAGGCGGCATGCTAAACGCCGTGGGACTGCAAAACGTCGGCGTCGATGTTTTTATCGAAGAAAAACTTCCTTTTCTGCGCAATTACGATGTGGCCGTTATCGCAAATATCTACGGTGAGAGCTATTCGGATTATGCAAAAGTGGCCAGGAAGTTAAGCGATGCACCGGGCGTTCATGCCATCGAGGTCAACGTTTCCTGCCCCAATGTGAAAAAAGGGGGCTTAAGTTTCGGTTCCGACCCGAAGGCTGCGGCGGAAGTCACGCGTCGCGTGAAAATGGAAACGAATTTGCCCGTGATCGTCAAACTTACGCCCAATGTTACCGATATTACGATTGTTGCGCAGGCGGTGGAAAAAGCCGGCGCGGATGCCGTATCGCTCATCAATACGCTCACCGGTATGTCCATTGATCTCAGAACAAGAACGCCACATTTGAAAAATATCACAGGGGGGCTCTCCGGTCCGGCCATCAAGCCCATTGCTTTACGCATGGTCTGGCAGGTAGCCAAGAGAGTCTCTATACCCGTCATCGGCATAGGGGGCATTCTGACGGCGGAAGACGCGCTGGAGTTTATGGTCGCAGGCGCCGGCGCAGTGCAAATCGGCACGGCTAATTTCATCAATCCCCGCGCCACGCTGGAAATCATTGACGGGATGTGGCATTTTCTAAAACAAAACAAAATGAAAAATATCCGCGATATTGTCGGAACGTTACAAACAACATCATGAGAATCAAGACAGAAGAAATCGTAAGCGGCGTTTATCTGATCGGTGGCCCTGATGTCACACAAGCAGATGATGCAGCCGTGTATTTAATTGATTTTGCGGGTGAGCTGGTAATGATCGATGCGGGCGCAGGCAGAAGCTCATCACAGATTGTCCGCAACATCGAAATACTGGGGCTGAAGCCATCCGCGGTATCGCACATGATCCTGACACACTGCCACATTGATCACATCGGCTCCGCGCCGTTTTTCCGCGAAAAATACGGCGCAAAAATCGTAATCCATGAGTTGGACGCGAAGGCTCTGGAGACGGGTGATTCCATCCGAACTGCCGCCAACTGGTATGGGACAACCTTTCCACCTACAAAAGTTGATCAGTTGTTAAAAGGTACGCATGAGGTATTAAAATTCGGCGAAGAGGAGCTACACTGCCTGCACACCCCCGGCCACACACCCGGTTCCATTTCCGTTTACCTGGACAGAGGCGGCAAAAGGGTTTTATTCGGACAGGATATTCATGGTCCGTTTAACAAAGCTTTCGGCTCCGACATAGTGGCCTGGAGAAAATCCATGCAGACGCTTCTTGCTCTGGAGGCGGACATCCTGTGCGAAGGCCACTTCGGAATATACCGGTCGAAGAATAATGTAAAAGATTACATTGAGAGATATATCGAAGAATATGAGTAGATGTCGCAGGACGAAGCCATTCTTGCCTCGCGTATAAAGGACGAATGCCCCGTTTCTTACGAAAGAGCGGGGTTTTTTATTGCTCATTGTCGACCCATTTTCGATATTAAGACCGATAGATATAGAGGAAAGGCATGATATCTTATAAATATGGAAATATACTACTTTTAATATTTGTTATCCTTCTCCTTTTCGGTACTTCATGGCATGTTTATATATGGAGCGATTTTTTTTCAAAGCATATTGCATTGGCATTTTTCATAATAATTATTAGCGTTTTAGTAATTTGGATAATCACCAAAAAGATTAATCATTTTATACGGGATTATAGTGATATTCCATAAACAAGCGTCATTCGACATGCAATATTCTTCAGCTTACGAAAGGGAAATGTGAACGTTAGTCAAAAAAATATCATGTAATATTGATAACTTGAAATCAAATAAATCGTTATATAAATCTTCCATGCTTGACATGAGAAATAAATTATGTTACCGCACGAACGCTAGTCAGACATCGTATCAGGCAGTTTTTGTGCAAGGCTTTTTACATAGAATAACGAGGTGGAATCACGTGCTAAAAGATAACGAAAAAGTTGGTGCAGTAATGGTGGTTGGTTCGGGAATCGCCGGCATTCAGGCCTCCCTTGATTTAGCCAATTCCGGAATGAAAGTAT
>CAZJMX010000018.1:0-84984 GCA_964547345.1 uncultured Smithella sp.
AAGAACAAAATTGCAACCAACTAACTTTATTCGACTATTAACCGGACAGTAGTGAATATGAGAGATGAATTATTCGAACTGAAAAGAAAGTTCTTTCTTCGATTAAAAGGCAACGATGTTGTCATAATCACGATTGCCTTAATCGCAATACTCGTAGTGATGATATTGTTTCGACTACCTCAAATAATTGATGCGTTTTATATCTTAAGGGGTTCAAAATCATCGCTTTGGGGCGTTGTAGGTTTAATCGTCCTTGCAATTTTCTTCTCTATTGGGGCGGTAGGTGCTGAATGGATAAATTCAAAAGATAATGTTTCACATCCATTACAAAAGAGGGTTTTTCATTTAATACTTTTGCTCTGCTTTGTGGTTAGTGTAATAGTTATTTGCGGGTTTGTATTTAAGTGGTTAGGATGGTGACAATATAATCGGGTAGCCGGGGGGTTTTCGCCCCCAGCCCCCACACCACCCGGCATGCGGGTCCGCACCGGGCGGTTCACAGAGATTACCGGGCCGTAGCCGGGTAGTGAATGTTCACCCACAGGTCTTTTACAAACAACAACCCTTGATCCTTTAACCATCGATTGGTCATGCCGGTCTGCGTTGCCAGCGTCTTCGCCAGCCGCCACGGCCCTTTGCGGCTTATCGCTACAGAGATGGCCGTGTGCAGTGCCGTACCCAGCCTACGAAGCTCCCTCACTTTGGTTTTTGCTTTGCGCCATTGTTTCAGATAGCACATTCGCAATCGCCTCCTTAGCCAGTGATCGATTTCGGGAATCGGATGGTAATATTCCGAAATGCCGAAGTAGTTCATCCAGCCGCGAAGGTATTCGGCAAGCTTCTTGTACCGGTATTCCATCGAGACAAACCAGGACCGTCCGGTCAGTTCCTTGACCCTTCGCTTGAATTCACACAAGGCCTTCTCCGACCAGACGATTTTGGTTCCACGGAAAATGAAACCAAGGAATTTGGCCTGATTGGTCGGGACAACCCGGCTTTTCTCCTGATTGATCCGAAGCTTGAGACGGTTCTCCAGAAAACGTTTCAGGCTTTCCAGTACCCGCTCACCCGCCCGTTGACTTCTGACCAGCACGATGAAGTCATCGGCATAACGAGCAAACCGGTGTCCGCGTTTCTCCAGCTCGCAATCCAGATCATCCAGAAGGACGTTGGCAAGTAATGGCGACAGTGGCCCGCCCTGGGGAACCCCCAATGGCGTTTCCTGAAAGCGCCCTTGAACCATTACCCCGGCACGCAGGTACTTTCCGATCAGGCATAAAACCCGCCTATCACGAATCTTTCGCGACAGGCGGAGCATCAGAACGTCATGGCAAACCGTATCCTGTCTCCTGAATCCCGGGCTTTGTCATGTTGTACCCTGAAGGGCATACATGCTGACTTGCCCGGAGACGAAGCCTTGTATGCTGTTTCTGTTCGTCGGCTCATCGTTTTGCACGCAGGCTTCCTTCGGACGGTCTCTCGCGATTCCGCCCTTGCCTTCGGCTAATACTTTTGTTAATGTTTCCCAACTTTGAAACATTAACAGGATTCACGTATAGGGGACTTGCACCCCATAAGTTCACGCCCGTGCCGGGCGTACACAAATCGCTAGAGCCGATCCTGCCCCTTGGGCAGCTCCGGTTCAGCTCGTCGTTGTGTGAAAATTAATTACGATAAGGAGTTTGCATATGCCCATCGTTACGTTGACCCTGCGAGGGCCAAAGTCCGCAGAGTTCAAGAGCAATGTCCTCGGGGCCATTCACGACGCCTTGGTTGACATCGGCGTCAGCCCAAACGACCGCTTCCACCGCGTGATCGAACTGAACGAGGAGAACTTCCAGTACGACGCCACCTTCCCCGATGTTCGCGGTCACAGAAACGAGAACTACCTACTGGTTGAAATCCTCCTCGGCATAGGACGCAGCGTCAAGATCAAGAAGCAACTTCTGGCCGGAATCACGGCGCGGCTCTCAGCCCTTGGTCACGATCCTGAGAACCTTATGGTGGTCTTTCAAGACGTTCCCTGGGAAAACTGGTCACCCGCTGGAGGTCGCTTTCCCAACACTTAGCGGTCGCCCAAGAGGTCGGCTAAGCTCAAACGTTGTGGTATGCATAATAAAAGAAAGGAAAAAATGGATATCCTTGAGTTAAAAACTTATGAAGGTAAATATTTATCAACCGTAGGCGGTAAGATCATAAACCCGGTAACTGCATGGCTTAACCCAAAATTAATTTTTATAGATGATAACAGAATGGAATGCGAATTTGAGGTCCGGCCGGAGATGGCGGATCCGCTTGGCATTCTTCATGGCAGTATTAGAGCAGCAATGTTATGTGATACGCTTGGAATATTGGCTAATCATCCGGGCAGCGAAGTCTCCGCTATTACAACAGGCATGACGATAGACTTTATTGGTAAAGCATTTGTTGGTGAAAAAGTTATAGTTGTCGCTGAGATAATAAGTAAAGGCAGTAGTTTAGTTTATATGTCTGGAACAATACTTAACGAAAAAAACCAGATTGTTGCAAAAGGATCTACCCGTCTTTTTATTTTGAATAGAGAATAAAGGGGTGCAGGCGAAAATTTTACATTGCCCGGCGCTCAAGCCGATCGCAGCCCGCTTCGCTGCTCCGGTTTAGACTCGTTAACTTGTGGAATAAATAATGATGTCCTCAAATGCCGCACTTCTTATTGTCGATATGCAAAAAGCGATTGATCATCCCAGTTGGGGGCGGCGCAATAATTTAAATGCAGAAAACAATATTTTACGTTTATTATCTGCTTGGCGTCAAAATGATATGCCAATAATTCATATTCGGCATCGTTCCCGTGAAGAGAAATCTACGTATCGGCCAAATCAGGAAGGATATGAGTTCAAGCCGGAGGTTCAACCGAAGAGCGGAGAGACAATCATAACCAAAAATACAAATAATGCCTTCATCAACACAGAGCTTGAAGAAATGTTGCGTCGTGCAAGCATCACCACACTGGTTATCTGCGGTGTCATTACAAACAATTCGGTTGAGTCCACCGCACGCATGTCTGGCGATCTTGGTTATGAGACATTTGTGGTATCTGACGCTACGGCTACCTTTGACAAAGTGGATTATTTCGGGAATCATCGCAAAGCCGAAGAGGTTCACGCCATGTCGCTTGCCAATCTGCAAGGTGAGTATGCAATGGTCACATCAACGGAAGAGGTATTAACGAGATTATTAAAAAGGAGAATCGAAGATGAAGAAATTATTGATGACCGTCCTGTTGCTGCTCATCGCGATCGCAAGTTATGCAGGTCAAAAAGCCGTTACGGATACCGGCAAAGAAGTCATTCTGAACAATGACGGCACCTGGGTGTATGTTGATAAGGCGCAAAAGCCGGTGCAAAAGATTGAAACAAACCCGATGAAATTTGAAAAACCGCAGGACGCGACTTTTTTAATAAAAAGCATCCGGAACAATTCCGCCTATTGGATCAATCCGGCTAAATGGGCTTTCAGGAAAACCGAGGAAAACGCGGCCATTGAATATAAATTTCAGTTAAAGGGCAAAGACTTATACGGCATGGCCATTACGGAAGGGATTGAAATACCTGTCGAGACTCTGGCAGACGTTGCATTGTCCAATGCGCAAAATGCCGCACCGGATGCGAAGGTGATCCTGCAGGAGTACCGGATTGTAAACGGTCAAAAAGTAATTTATATGGAGATTAGCGGCACCATTAAAGGGATCAACTTTGTCTATCTTGGATATTACTGTTCAAGTTCCGCCGGGACCACGCAATGGGTTGCTTATACGTCCGCCAATGCGGTTGATAAATATAAATCTGAAATTATGGAGCTGCTGAATGGTTTGGCACTTCAGTAAGCAGTAAATGCCCTTGTGTCCTGTCAAATGGCATAAAGCGCCGGAAGGGGACGGGCCCTTTTATTCTCAAAGGAGAAAGCTATATGAGAAAAATCATCACAACCACATTTGTAACGCTAGACGGTGTCATGCAGGCGCCCGGAGGGCCTGCGGAAGACACGACAGGAGGTTTTGTCTACGGCGGCTGGTCCGCCAATTACTGGGACGAGATGATGGGCGCTGTCATGACCGGATTTATGGGTATCCCGTTCGAACTTCTACTAGGTAAGATCACGTATGACATTTTCGCTGGATATTGGCCAAATGCAAAGACGGATCTCACCGTAGCGGAGCCATTCAATGTTACGAAGAAATATGTTGTAGCGGATTTGTCCTTCAATCCTTTGTGGCACAACACCGTGTGTATCACGGGTGATGTTGTAGCGCAGATCAGGAAACTCAAGGAAGAGGACGGACCGGATTTGTGGGTGCACGGAAGCGGCAACCTCATCCAGACCCTACTCAAACACCGTCTGATCGATCGGATGCATCTCTGGATATTCCCGGTGACTGTGGGTAGCGGGAAGCGCCTCTTTGCGGAAGGGGCGAAAGCGGAGGGGTTCAAGCTCATTGAATCCAAATCCTCTACGACAGGCGTCATCATCGGTACCTACGAGTCAACCGGTGCGCTCAAGACCGGCTCCTTATAACGGGTGGAGCCAACCGAATGAGAGGCGCCACTGCACCAAAGACAGCCTATTCATAGCAGACTCCTAACGCATGCATGAACCTGACGGTCCGCGCCAGGCGGTTCACAGAGATGATCCTTCGCTACGCTCAGGACGCCTTAGCCGGGTAGTGAATGTTCACGCACAAGTCCTTCACAGGCAGTAATCCTTGAGTCCCGATGTTATCGGGATCATGCCCGTTTGCGTCGCCAGGAAGATGGCGAAAAATCAAATGGAATTTAAGGTCAAACAGCGGGAAAGCGCAACACGTTCATTTAATGTAGAGCAAAAAACAACAAAAGAAAATAGTTGACGATTATTGATCATTTGGCTATGATGCCGCGGCTTTGGGGTGGCTTGAGAAATTTTTTCAATAAATTTCGGTTGTTTCGACAAATCAATTCACAGCCGGTCATGAAAGAAGCGTTGAATAAAATATCCGCCGGTGATATGTAACCGGTAAATTACTTAAGATTGATAAAAAGGAAATAAAAATGACGACATTACTAACCATTATCCATGTCATCGCCTGCATCACCCTGATTTTAATCGTCTTGCTTCAGGCAGGCAAGGGAGCGAATATGGGCGCCGCCTTCGGCGGGTCCAGTCAAACTGTTTTCGGTTCCGCAGGCGCCGGAACTTTTCTGGGGAAATTGACGGCGGGCGTGGCTATTGTTTTCATGCTGACATCCATCTCGTTAACCTACAGCGTAACGAAGAAGTCGTCGTCTTTACTGGAAGGCTCTTCCGCTCCGATCACCAAACAAACAATGCCTGTAGCACCGAAATCCGGCGCTGCGCCCGTTGCTCCGGCGCCCGGCGCGGCCAACATACCGGCTCCGGCTGCAAAGTAAAATTTGTTCTTTACCATATCTGCAAACCGACGCCGGGCTCTCAAATATCCCGGTCACAGGAATGCGGTGTTATCATCTGGTGTCCTTTTGTTGCCGAAGTGGTGAAATTGGTAGACACGCTATCTTGAGGGGGTAGTGGACAAAATCCGTCCGGGTTCAAATCCCGGCTTCGGCACCATTTAGAAAATTACGCAGTCTCTTTTTCAGAATTCCGGACTTGAAGCATGAAAACTGTCAAAAAAGCTGCGTCTCCATCCCCCAAAAAACAACCGGCAACACTTCAAAAGATATTGAAAAAAGCAGGGCCCAAAACGGCTAAATCCCCTGCTTCCAAAACAGATCAACCGGAATATCTGCTGCTGGCCATAAACGATATCCCGGCCGCCTCGCGCGCCAGACTGCTGGCAAAAGGCATCGCGGTCGGACTGGAGGAAAAACTCCTGCCCCGCCTGCTGCGGCTGGAGAAAGAAAATCATCATCTGAAATCCCTGAGTATCACGGACGACCTGACCGGACTTTTCAATAAACGTTTTTTCAACAAACAAATGAACATCGAAATCGCGCGGACCCAAAGAACGGGTGAACCTTTCTGCCTGGTCTTCATTGATCTGGATAATTTCAAAATGGTCAACGATACGCTGGGACACACCAAAGGCGACGCTTTCCTGGCCCGGGTTTGCACTCAGATGGCAGGCAACATCCGGCCGACGGACTTTGCCTGCCGCTTCGGCGGTGATGAATTTGCCGTAATCCTTCCCGCCACGTCGCTTCGGGACGGCATTATGATTGCCGACCGCTGGCACAAGCTGATCCTGCGCGTGGCGACAGAAATGCATTTGCCTGTTTCTTCGTCCATCGGCGTTGATGAATTCGATGCGTCCTGCAAACTGGACGCGGAGGGTTTTCTGCATCGGGTCGATGAGTATTTATATGAAGCGAAACGCACCGGCAAAGGAAAGATTGTGCATCCGAAAGTCGAGACCCCCGAATCCAAGGCAGTCACCTGGGCGGAAAAAGAAATTCTCTATCATATCTTTCAGCCCTCGGCGCCAAAGAAGCAAACCCATCTCAAGACCAGGGAGAAAAAGTGAAAACAAAACCCAAACCTTTAATTATGTCTTTAACCAGCGGCAAGGGCGGCGTTGGTAAAACCTTCGTCACGACCAATCTGGCCGCAACACTTTCCGGACTTGGCAAAAAGGTTCTTGTGGTCGACTGCGATCTGGGACTGGCCAACATCGATATCGTGCTGGGCATTAATCCCGAACGCACGCTCAAAGACGTTGTCTTCGGCGATATGCATCTGCGGGACGTCATCATGCCGACCAAAGGGGGTTTTGACCTGATTCCCGCCAGTTCCGGCATCCGCGAAATGGCCCAGCTTCTGTTTGAAAAAATTCAAACCATCAAAGATATGCTTCTGGAAATTGAAGGCTACGATGTGATTTTGCTCGACACGGGCGCGGGCATTTCAGAGGTGGTGCTGCAATTCAACTTGCTGGCCAGTATCAACGTCATTGTCATCAACCGCGAACTGACCAGTCTCACCGATGCGTATGCGATGGTCAAGGTCATGTTTCAGGTTTTCGGAAGGCAGTCTTTCGGCATTGTAACCAACAATGTGATCGACACCCGGGAAGGCGAGTCCATTTTCAAAAACATCGATACGATCAGCAACCGGTTTCTGGGTTTCCGGCTTTCCTGGCTGGGCTCCATCCGGCAGGATGATGTGGTGCCGAAGTCTCTTTTGAAACAGGAAATTCCGGTTATCAAGTTCCCCCGCTCGCGCGTGGCTACGGATTTTAAAGCCATGTGCAAAGCGTTGGTCGATGCACAAAAATCCTAAACTGTTTTAGTGAATGTCTTCGTCCAGAATTTTCTCCAGATCACTGCCGTAACGTCTGTATTTTTCAGGAGGCAGGATGTCCCGGAGGCTGTCCTTTTTTTGCACCAGCTCGGCCAGCGTATCGTCCGGTAGAAACATGAACACGGCGCAGTCCACCTCCCGGGCTTTTTCAAAACGCCAGACATAGAGCTTCTTGAGCAGATCCTTTTGCTCACGCTCCATGGCGTAGTATCCTTTGATTTTCGAGTAGCCGCGCCGGTCAAAAACCCTTTCCTGCCAGACTGCGGCGGCAATTTTTGCAAAAGCATCCCGGGCTGCGGCCTCGAATCCCTTGTCGCGCAGAGCGGCGCGCTGCTTGTCGTAGAGATCAGGCAGCAAAGTGACGTCTTGGACGGCATATTCCAGCTGCTCATCGGTCAGCGGTCGATGATCCCAGCGCGAACGCTGCATCTTTTTACTTTTTTTAAGCTCTACCCCAAGGAATTCCTTGATCATTTTTTCCAAAGACAGTTGCCGATGGCCTAAAAGCATAGCCGCCCGGTGAGTGTCGAAAATATTGTGAAATTCAAATCCGTAATCTCGTTTGAGCAGGCGGATATCATTGTCCGCCGCATGAAGAATCTTAACGACAGACCTGCTCTTCAGGGGTTTGGCCAGAAAGGACAAATCAATACGGGCCGTCGGATCAATCACATAGGCGGTTTTAGGAGCGAAAATCTGAATCAGGCAGAGTTTTTCCCTAAAGTGCCGAAAAGAATCATATTCTGTATCGATAGCCAAAAGCGGCGCCTGGCATAAATGTTCGGCGGCACGCTCAGCGGCGTCAGGTGTGTTGATCAGGAACCATTCGGTATTCATGGAAAGTTACTTAACCGAAACGGGGATTTAATGCCATCAAAATGATGAAAAAAATGAAGGCCTGCCGCCCCGAAATCGGCAAAAGGCCTTCAAAGAGCTTTGGATGATTAACTAAAAGTCGAAACGGATGCCGCCTTTGAACGTTCTGCCGGGCATGGGATAATAGAAATTGGCCATTCCATACGAGGCGTAATCCACACCAAAGGATGAATACATCGCATCGGTCAGATTTTCGACCCCCGCAAAGACCGTCATATTCATTTTTCCAAACGTCGGCTTATAGTGCACATAAACATTGAGCAAGGTATGGGATTCCAGCTTTTCGGCATTGTTGTCGTTGTCGCCTGACAAATACGCATCGCCCACATGGCGGATTTCGGGTTTGAGCGTCACATGATAGGGCAGGTAGATTTCCAGGCCCGCGTTGATCATCCGGTTAGGAACCATGGGCATTTCTTTCTTTTCGTTGACGCCGTTTTCAAAAGTCGCTTTATGATAGGTAAAATTGCCGTAAACTTTTAAATATTTTTGCCACAGGTAGGAGGCAGACAATTCCGCGCCGTCGTGACGCGTCTTTCCGACATTCTGATTATAGCCCGTATAGACTGACGTATAAACGTATTCAATTTCATCACGCATGTCGATGCGGAATAGCGTTATCCCTAACCTGAGATTCTCCGACGGGTAATATTCCGCGCCGACTTCCATACTGGCTCCCTTTTCCTGTTCCAGTGTGGTCAGAAATTCACCGCCAAATCCGTTGAAGGAAGCGATTTCGTCCAGAAAGGGAATGCGGTAAATGGTCGCGTACTTGACAAAGGATTTTGATTTTTTCCCCCAAAGCCAGGTCAGCCCTGCTTCATAGGATTGGGCGCTGAAACTTTTTTCATTATTAAAATCATTCGACGGACTGGCAAAATCGACGTTTGTTCCTTTAATCTTTGTTTGTTCAAATCGGCAGCCGGCGCTCAAAATCAAATTTTTCAAGACACTGAATTCATCACGGATATAATATCCCAGGCTTTCCCGCGTAAAATCCGCCGCACTCAACTTAACCGTTCTTTCACGGTCTTGGAATATTTCCTTCTGATAGGGTTCATTGTAGTAATCCACGCCGGTGATCACTTTGTTGTGAAAGCCGAAAATGTCTCTATCCAGAATATATTTCGGCGCAATGCCGTACGTGTCTGCTTTTGTATCCGTATATTTGTATGAATACCAGGACGGCCAATTACTTTGCAGATCTTTTCCGCCATACATGAAATTGACTTCCATCTGACCCCAAGAGCCCCAGAAGGATTTCAGACCCAGATTAATATCTGTAAATTTATCACGCATGTCGTTATCCGGCGTAGCGCCGAGCGATTTCTGATACTGCCTTCTGTCTGCAATCATCTCCGCCTTGGTCAGCGCTCCCGGCAATTGATAATCTGCCCGGTTGAACGAAACGCCCAAAGAAAGGTTCAGCAAATCATGGGCCGCGTAGCCGATATCAAAGCCGCCGCTCTGAGCCGTGTACTTGGAGCGTTCACGATACCCCCAACTGAATTGATTCTCCCCCGTCAATGCATAGGTGAATTTATGGGTCGCACCGGCGACGCTTGCACGCTCATCATGCAAACCGTAACTTCCCGCAAGCACAGAGGCGCTAAAGGCCGGTTTGCCCTTCCCTTTTTTTGTAATGATGTTGATGACGCCGCCGCCTGCTGCATCTCCGTAAAGCACGCTGCCCGGCCCGCGGACAACTTCAATTCTTTCGATGTTATTAACCGGCATCGAAAGCCAGTTGATGGAGGACATATCCGTCCGGTTCAGACGGCGGCCATCCAGCAGCACTAACGTCTTACCGTAGGGATTGTCGCCTCCAAAACCGCGCATGTCGATCATAGCCTGCGAGGCATTGCCGCTGTATGTGCGAAACTGGATGCTTTCGAGCTTGTCGAGAACATCCACAACGGTGGTCGCGCCGGTTTTGTTAATGTCTTCGGCGGTAATCACGGTGATGTTGGCGGGTGTTTTGCGGATTTCCTGGGCATCACGCGTCGCCGTAACGACCACCTCGTCCATCTTCACAGTTTCATTTTCTTTCGGGTTTTGTGCGTGAGCGGCTAAAACGGAAACAACGGATAACAATAGAACAACAAACAAGAACTTCTTCATGCACTTTCTCCTTTCCCCCTCGGGAATAAAGTTTATTGAGACTGTCCATAAAGTTTCCTGGCTTGCGGCGACCTACTTTCCACGCCTTCCCGACATTTTATGTCCGTGGCATTTTGTGGATTTCGTTCCGCTTACAGTTGCGGGGCAGCGCCGGAGTTTAACCGGCTTCCTTCATTGGTAAATCTGATCAGGTTAACAGTGTGACACGGGTCGATCCATTATGGGGATTGGTATCAATCCCGACTTCAACATCGTAAACCTCTTTAATATTTTGCGCGGTCAGTACGTCCGCGGGAGTCCCTATAGCATATTTTTTTCCGTTGTAAAGCAAAAGAATCTGATCTGCGTTTTGCGCGGCCAGATTAACATCATGGGTGACAAAGATAACCGTCAGATTCCGCTCGCGATTGAGTTGCTTCAGAAGCGACAAAAACTGCGCCTGATGTTTCAGATCCAGAAAAACCGTGCTTTCATCTAAAAGCAGAATTTTCGGCTCCGAGGCCAGCGCGCGTGCGATGAGCACCCGCTGTCGCTCCCCGGCAGACAGTTCGTTGAACCGCCGATGAGCAAAAGACAGACAGTCGGTTTGCGCCATCGCCTCATGCGCGATGCGATAATCTTTTTTATCTTCAAACGCCAAAGCCCGGAGATAAGGGAAACGCCCCATCAACACGATTTCTTCAGCGAAAAACGGAAACACGGCCTGCGATTCCTGCGGAACAATAGCCACCGTCCGGGCCATTTCACGGCGAGGCCAGCGCCGCGTGTCTTTGCCTTCAATCAGCAGGCCTCCCGCGTCCGGTAAGAGCGTGGCATTAAGAACTTTCAGAAGCGTTGTTTTGCCGGAACCGTTGGGCCCGATCACCGCAAGGAGCTGCGCGTCCTCCACGGTAAACGATATGCCGTCGATGACCCTTTTGTCCGCGTAGGAAAAAGAAATGTTTTGAGCCGCAATCAATGACATGGTTAGCGCATTTTCCTTCGCATGAGAAATATAAAGTAGGGAGCGCCGCACAGCGCCGTAATCACACCAACCGGCAATTCCGCAGGCGCCAGAATCACCCGGGCCAACGTGTCGGCAGCCACAAGAAACGATGCGCCGAAAAGCGCCGCAGCCGGCATCAAAAGCCGGTGATCCGAACCCATTGCCAAACGCATCATGTGCGGCACCATAATACCCACAAAACCGATAATACCCGAAAGCGACACGGCCAAGGCGGTGAGAAGCGATGTGATCCCGAGCAGAATATACTTGGTCGTCCGGACGTTGACGCCCAGTTGCAAAGCGGTTTCTTCCCCCTGCACCATGAGGTTGAGTTTGCGCGCCTGCGCGTAAAGCAGCGAGAAACCGACCATCAGACAAAAAGCGGCCACGGCAATTTCATCAGGCGCGGCACGCGATAGATCGCCCATCAGCCAGAAACTGATGCTGTGCAATTCCATGCTGTTGACAACGGACAGCGCAAACAGAATCGCGGCGGAAAAAAAGGAGTTGACCACCACACCGGCCAAAAGGAGTGAGTTGTCCAAAAGCATCCCCCGGGCGCCGCCCGCAACAATAAAAACCAGCAAAACGGTGACGAGCGCGCCGCCAAAGGCCAGGGCCGGCACGCCCAGATAAAAGGAAGAAGCGCCCAGAACAATCCCAATGATGGCGCCGAGAGCCGACCCGCCGGATATCCCCAGCACATAGGGATCAGCCAGCGGATTGCGCAAAAGCGCCTGAAAGACAACGCCTCCCAGAGAAAGCGCCGCGCCGACAATCCCGGCAAATAAAATCCGCGGCAGGCGAACGGAAAACAAGATCAGGGATTCGTCGGATGCGGCAACGGCCTTTCCGGTCAGAGCGTTGACAAGGGCGGCAAAGACAGCCCAAGGCGCAATGGAAATGGCGCCAAGGCACAGCGATGCCAGGCAAATTCCGGCAAACAACAAAAGAAGAAGGGCGCTGATGCGCAAAACACGCAATAACGTTACTCGGCGGTAAATAAGCGTCTCCTCCCTTTCCTTTGATTGAGGCAAATAGGTATTCTATGTGATGGAAAAATGCAAACGGTGAAATGTCAGCAAAAGTTCAGCGCTTGCCTACCGGGGCCAGATAGATCGTAAATTCTTCATCGCCGTCCACGCCAAGGAGGTCATCGCAGGCTTCCTGGTCGTAGGCGGCAATCGCGCAGGTTCCCGCGCCTGTCGCCTGACAGGCCAGATAAAGATTCTGGCAGACATGACCTGCGTCGATGGCAATCACTTTGTGGGCGGCCAGATCATATCGCCATTCCATCCTTGCCGGGAGGGCTGTCCAGAAAAACGTCACGGCGGACGCGGCAATGAAACTCTGCCCGAAGCAGGCCATGGCCGCCTTGCGTCCGATTTGATCATCGAGCCTCAGTTGCGCGAGCTGTCCATCAAACGGCAGGTAGCGATAGAGGCCTGTGGACAATGTCTCCACACGGTTCACAACCAGATACGTTTCAAAACTGTGACGGCAGCCTGCGGAAGGAACATTGCGCAGAGCCGTCTCTGGGTTAATGACGTCCCTCACGCCCTGTGTTGCCCACAGCAGGACGGATAGTTCGTCGAGTGACAGCGGCGCGGCCTTATATTGCCGAATGCTTTCCCGCCCGGCAATAGCTTCGCCTACAGGCATTTTCATCAGGCGCTGAAACGCGTTTGCGTCTTGGGGCAAGTTGATTCTGGGAATATCCGGCGGACAGGGTTTTTGCAAAGGCGGCGAGGCCTGTCCCATATTCTGGGCAGTTTGTGCAAAATGGATCCGTTTGCGGATGGTATCTTTCAGAAAAAAACGATTTTCGACAAATTTTTTGCCGGACATATGCGCCTCAACTTCCTATTGCCTGCTTCATGATCCGTTTCGAAACAGTCGCCGTAAATTTTCTGGGGGATAAACGGCTGCCGAAGGCAAAAAACGAATTCAAGTTTCCGGCAACAACCGACAGCTTTTTCGCAAACAGAGCTGCGACCCCGATTTCGGCGACAGCCCGGGATTCCATCCGTTTGTTTTTCGCCCAAAGCCCCGTTTGCCTGCCCGCAAGCCCATCCACACCCACTCTGTCAAAGAAATGGGTATCCGTAGGTCCCGGCGACAAGGACGTCACCACCACATTGTAGTCCTCCATCTCCTTGGCGAGCGCCTCGGAGAAGTTGAGCACATAACTTTTTGTCGCGCCGTAAGCCGCTAAATAGGGCACCGGCTGATAGGCTGCCGTGGAAGCGACATTCAGAATATAGCCGCTTCGCGTCTTCTTCATGTCCCGTCCGAAAAGCGAACACAATTCCGTAAGCGTCGTCACATTCAGATGGATCATTTCTTCCACGTGATGCGCATCCATGTCGGTGAGTTCGCCGCCGACGCCAAAACCGGCATTATTCACCAACACCTGGATCTCCATCTTCCGGCGCACGGTTTCATCGTACACTTTGCGGGCGGAGCCGGTCTTGGCCAGATCAATGGGCATCGTAGCAACCGCAACTCCAAAGTGTTTTTCGAATTGACTCTTGAGATCAGCCAGCTTTTCGACACAACGGCTTGCCAGAAAAAGATCGTACCCTTTTTCGGCAAAAATTCGGGCGATTTCATACCCGATTCCGGATGTCGGCCCGGTAATCAACACGGTTTGGCTTTTTTTAGTCATGGCGTGGCTCCGTTCATTATTTTTTAATGTTAACGAAATCCGTGATCTCTTTGAATAGCGTCGCATCTGCAGAAAACGGCCAATCGTTATGACCGGCTCCGCGAATAACCCACAGGCGCTTTTTGCCTTCGGGCAGATTCGCGTATAAATTGTGTGCGTGTTTGATCGGCAGGATTTCATCACGCTCGGCGGCAACGACGGAAATAGGCCCCTTATATGATTGCAGATTGCCGATGCTGTCGTATTTATCAGTCAGCAGCATGCTCACGGGTAGAAACGGAAAAAGTGATTTTGCAACCAAAGCCAGGGTGTCCCACGGTGTGATCAGAATGATTCCGGCAACAGGTGTTGCGGTTTGCTTCGCAATAGCCGCCGCCACGCCGCAACCCAGAGATTCTCCCAACAGATAGATCGGTTCTCCATATTGTGCATGAGCAAGCCTCAGCGTTTCGAGGCCATCGGCGACAAACGGTTTTTCTCCCACCTTACCGGAACGGCCCCCATATTTCGGATATTCCGCAAGGATGACCCGAAACCCCAACTCCCTCAGAGGTTGCAGATAAAAGCTCCTGTCATACGCTGTGCCGCCATTGCCGTGAAAAAGAACGAGGGTTCCGGAAGGCGACGACACTTCTTTTGCGGTAATCAGTCCCCGATAATCGGCGCCCGCCGTCGGCCACATGGCCAGATTCTCCGCTGCCAGCATGGGCACCGTTGGCCGTTCGTCATTCGGAAAATAGAGAAATTTGTTTTGCATATTACAACCTCCGATAAACAGTGCAGTGATGATGCATAAAGGACAAATTATTTTTAAAAGAATCTGCGTCATTTATTTGGATGCCGGAACATTAGCATGTGTTAAAAATTAATAAAATAATCCTTTCACCGGGAAAGAAAAAGTGAATCAATCTCGGCGCCATTTTCATTATAGGCGCGCATCTCGAGTGTCGTCGGCGTCAAATCGAAGATGGCGTAGCAATAGGTTCTGATGGACACTTGCACGTAACCCCCGACAGGGCTGGGGTTTTCAAGCGCTCCCCCTGCGGAAGCAATAATCAAATGATAAATGCCGTTTACCAGATTGCGTTGATAATAATGATAATGCCCGGAAATCACTAAAGTGACGCCGCGAGGTTCAAAAACATTCGTCGTGAGAGCGACCATCGCTGCGTCCTCATCACGTCCGCTGGACGCGTAAGCCGGCGCGTGGCAGATTACAATTTTCCAGGGTTTGGTCGTTGCCGCAAGATCGCTGACAATAAAATTATACTGTGGCGAACCGGTGGAATAGCCGCCCGGATCCATATAGTTCATCACGACAATGTGCAGATCACCATAGTCAAAGGAGTAATAACCTTGATTGCCGGACGCCGAGTCCGGAGCTTGCAAAAATGCCTTCGTATTGGTTCCCCATTTTTCGTGATTGCCGGTTGAATTAAAAAATGGGACCCGAGCCGCCAGAGCCAACTGATTCGCACGAAAAAATTCATCTTTATAAACGTTGTAAATTGCGCCATCAAAGCAGAGATCCCCGCCGTAGAGTGAAAAGCGAGGGGCGGCGGCCTGAATGAGTGTGGCTACTTTATCATGGATGGTTGTATTGGTTTGGCTATCGGACATCCAGGCAAAGCGAAAAGAAGCGCCGGCTGGCGCCGCCGTCTGAAAACTCGCGGAATGCGTCCTGACCTGGTAATAGTAAATCGTATCCGGTGTCAGACTGGTCAGAGGAATTCGATGGATGTAAGTTCCCCCCGTCGTAGACTTAACGCTTGCCGTAACGGCGGATTGCCCATAGGCAGGCGTCAGCCCATAATTAACGCTCAGAGGATCAGCGCTTTGTGATTCAGCCATTACATAGATGCTGTCGGTTGTTACGGCCTGCAAGTAAACAGCTTGTGACCCCGCAGAGCCATTCCCACTGTCTCCGCCACCGCAAGATGCTAATACCCCAAAAAGTAACAAAACGAAAAAGGCTTTAAATTGAAAAATAAATGTGTTCATTGCCACTTCCTTTTTGGCGGTCGGCTGGTCCGCCGTTCTTTATGGTGCTTTCATGACGGCAGCTAACATACTTTTCACATTAACACACTTCAACTTGAAGCTTATACTTATTTGTTGAGAGATAACGAATCAATCTCCTTTCCATTTTCATTGTAGGCACGCATTTGAAGTGTCGTTGGTGTCAAGTCGAAGATTGCGTAGCAATGGGTTCTAACAGACACTTGCACATAACCGCCAACAGGGCCGGGATTGGACAGAGGCGCACCTGCGGAACCGATAATCAGATGATAGATGCCGTTTATAAAATTTCTCTGATAAAAATGATCATGCCCGGCGATCACCAGATGAACGCCGTTGGGCTCAAAGACGTTCTTGGTCAGGGTGACCATGTCGGCATCTTCACCGTGTCCACCAGAAACATAGGCGGGGCTGTGACAGATGACTAGCTTCCACGGCTTGGTCGTTGCCGAAAGATCGCTGGCAATAAAAATATATTGCGGCGAGCCTGCGGTATAGCCACCGGCATCCATATAGTTCATCACGACGACATGCAGATCGCCATAGTCAAAGGAATAATATCCCTGATTCCCTGATAAAGATGTTGGTGCCTGCATGAATGCCCGGGTATTGACGCCCCATTGTTCATGATTGCCCGTGGTATTGAAGAAAGGGACGTGAGCCGCCAGCGCCAATTGCTTGGGGCGGAAGAATTGCTCCTTATAAGTAGTGTAAGATGCACCCTCGTCGCATAGATCACCGCCGTAAAGCGAAAATCGAGGAGCCGCAGCCTGAAGGAGTGTGGCTATTTTATCATGGATGGCCGTCCCGGTTCTGGAATCGGCCATCCATGCAAAGCGAAATGATGCACCGGGCAATGCCGCCGTCTTGAATACGGTTTTCTGCGAGCCAAGCCGATAAAAATAAGTTGTATCCGGTGTCAGTCCAGTCAGGGGAATCCTGTGTATGTAAGTTCCCCCTGTTGTTGGCACAGCACTTGCGGTGCCGGCGGAACTTCCGTATTCGCGGGTCTGCCCATATAGCACGCTCAGAGGATCAGCGCTTTGTGATTCAGCCATTACATAGATACTGTCTGCTTTCACGGCTTGCAGGTAAATAGTTTGTGACGCGCCTGAATCGCTGCCGCCTCCACAAGTCAGCGCGGTCAGTGAAAATATAAGGGACAAAATGATGGTCAGTCGGGACAGAACTATTTTCATGCGCTCTCTCCTCAGGTATCGCATGGCCGCTGATCACGCGTCTGGTTAAGGCTGGACATCAAGGCATTCTTTTGCCGTTGTAATACCCTTCTACTTTTTTATCGGTATGGTTTGTCCGGTTCCACCGAAGATTATTCTCAGCTTCCGTCAGACTCCATTCCGGTTCAAAACCGACGCGATTGCCGTTCCAGAACAGTTCATAGCCGACACCGAATCCGATAAAGCTGTAGGCAAGAAATCTGGCCAGATCGAGTTTCTCTTTGGGTTGTGGATTGTCCGCCGAGCGGTTGAGCGATTTTTCAATTTTACCGGTTTGGACATTCACCATTTCAATGTTGAGCATGAAAAGGCTATCCAGCTTCGAATAAGAACCGACGAATACATACTGCGTATTGGTTAATTTTCCGATTTTTACGGCGCTTTTAAGATCGGTTGTGCCTGTGCTCTGAAAGCGCTGTTCCTCCAGGATCTTCCGGATATGATTCCGGTCCACCACATCAAATTTACCGGTTTTGATCAGCTCGCTGCGGAAAAATTCAGCCAGGATATCCGCATCGTCCTTAGATATATTCTTCCCGACAAAATCCAGAACGGCGACGCTGGTTTTTTCCTGGGCGGACAAATCATAGACAAAAACCTGGAACAACAAGATCAGACACACAACCATCAATGTTTTTTTCATATCGACCATCCACGTCAAAGCAATGCATTCATTATTTAAAACGATAGCATAATCTTATACCTTGCAAAAGATTAAATTTGCGCCAAAACCAAACGACTGATGGCGATTATTTCAATTCCATGCAGAACTTATCGATCTTTTCCGGAGGGGCGATGGGGTAGTCGCCGGTATAGCAAGCCAGGCAGAAGCACTCTTTGGGCATGCCTGTGGCTTTGACCATGCCATCAACGGTCAGGTAATGAAGTGAATCCAGGCCGATGAATTCGGCGATGGCTTTTTCGTTTTCTTTTTTGGTGGCAATCAGCTCGCCTTTAGATGAAAAGTCAATGCCGTACGGACAGGGAAACACCGTGGGCGGACAACTGATCGCCATATGGATTTCCTTCATGCCGATCCCTTGCAGGTTTTGCACGCGGTTACGGCTGGTCGTCCCGCGGATAATGGAATCCTCAATGATCATGACCCGCTTCCCTTCCAGGAGCGGCTTGACCGGATTGAGCTTAACGCGCACGCCGAAGTCGCGCATCGGCTGTGTCGGCTGAATGAAGGTTCGACCGACATAATGATTGCGGATCATGCCCATCTCAAATGGGGCGCCGCTTTCTTCAGCGTAACCCAGAGCAGCGTAATTGCCGGAATCGGGGAAAGGCATCACGAGATCGACGTCCGGACAATATTCCCGCGCCAGTTCATGCCCCAGACGCTTGCGGCACAGATAGACATTCTGGCCGAAAATCTGGCTGTCGGGACGGGCAAAGTAAATCAGCTCAAAAATGCAGTGGCAATGCTTCATGGCTGGAAAAGGCTTCAGGCTCTTATAGCCGGTTGCGTCAATAATGATAATTTCGCCGGGTTCGACATCGCGGATATACTCGGCGCCGACCAGATCAAACGCACAGGTTTCAGAGGCGACGACCCAGCCGCCGTTTAACTTGCCCAGCGCGAGCGGCCGAAAACCGCGCGGATCGCGGGCTGCGATAATTTTATCGCGGGTGAGCATCACCAGGCTGTAAGCGCCTTCCACGCGCTTGAGCGCAATGGAGAGCGCTTCTTCCAAACCTTTTTTCAAATGCGGCGCCATCAAATGGATGATCACTTCACTGTCCATCGTCGATTGAAAAATGGAACCGGTGTCTTCCAGTTCCGCGCGCAACTGGTGAGCGTTGACGATATTGCCGTTGTGTCCCAGGGCATAGTATTCCTCGCCGACATGCACCAGAAAAGGTTGGGCATTGGATATGGTGGAAGAGCCGGTTGTGGAGTAGCGCACATGGCCGATGGCCAGCGAGCCTACGAGTTTTTGCAGAGTGGATTCCTTGAACACGCCGGAGGCCAGCCCCATGCCTTTGTGCTCGAAAACGTTGCAGCCGTCGGAGGTGACAATACCCGCCGATTCCTGTCCACGGTGCTGCAAAGCGAAAAGACCGAAGAAAGTCACGCGCGCCGCTTCTTCATGCCCGTAAATGGCAAACACGCCACACTCCTCGCGGGGACGTCCGGAATCATTTTGTGTGTCTTCGAATAGGTTCATTTTTTGTAGTACTCCTGCAATGGGCAAACCTGCCAGTCTGCTTCACTCATGGCTTTCGCCGCTTCAGAGAGGGCGCGGGCGCCCGCAAGCGTTGTTGTGTAAATGATATTATACGTCAGCGCACCGCGACGGATGAGGTAAGCATCCTGTGTCGATTTGCGCCCGACACTGGTGTTGATGACCATCTGAATCTTTCCGTTTTTGATATAGTCGACAACGTGGGGACGGCCTTCGCTCACTTTGGCAATGGTTTGGGCCTCCACACCGAATTTTTGCAGATACCTGGCTGTGCCTCCGGTCGCCAGAATTTCAAACCCGACTTTTGCAAGCGATTTGGCGACGTCCACAATCCCTTCCTTGTGATAATCATGAACGCTGATAAAAACAGAACCTGACGTCGGCATTTTGAAACCCGTCGCCATCTGCGCTTTGGCAAAGGCCATCCCAAAGGACTGATCGATGCCCATGACCTCGCCTGTGGATTTCATCTCCGGTCCTAAAATAACATCAACGCCGGGAAAACGGTTGAAGGGAAAGACAGCTTCCTTGACGGATACATGCTTCGGCCGGATGGTTTCCGTAAAGCCGAGTTCCTGCAAACTCTTTCCCAACATGACTTTGGTGGCGAGCTTCGCGAGCGGCACGCCGATGGCTTTGCTGACAAAGGGCGCGGTGCGCGAGGCGCGGGGATTGACTTCCAGCACATAAAGCGTATCGTCTTTAATTGCGAACTGAATATTCATGAGACCGATCACACCCAGTTCCAAAGCCAGCATTTTGGTTTGCTTTTCGATCAGATCCAGCATCGGTTGCTTAATCGTGAGAGGCGGCAGAATGCAGGCGCTGTCACCCGAATGAATGCCCGCTTCCTCGATATGCTCCATGATGCCTGCGACAACGGTGGTAAGGCCGTCGGAAATAGCGTCTACATCCACTTCCACCGCATCTTCCAAAAACTTGTCGATTAAAATCGGATGTCCCGGCGAAACCAAAAGCGCCTTGGCCATAAAGGTCCTGAGCGTTTCCGGATCATAGACAATTTCCATGGAGCGACCGCCCAGCACGTAGGAGGGGCGCACCAGCACCGGATACCCGATGCGGGAAGCGGCGATAAGCGCCTTTTCCACATCCATTGCCGTGTCGTTGTCCGGCTGGTTGAGCTTTAACTTGTTTACGATTTCGCCAAACCGGTCACGGCTTTCCGCGCGGTCAATGGCATCGGGCGATGTGCCGATAATGGGAACGCCTGCCGCTTCCAAACCGCGTGCAAGATTAAGCGGTGTCTGACCGCCGAACTGAACAATCACGCCGTCCGGTTTTTCCGACCGGAGAATATGCAACACATCTTCGAGTGTCACCGGCTCGAAAAATAGTTTGTCGGATGTGTCATAATCCGTGCTGACCGTTTCCGGATTGGAGTTGATCATAATGCTCTCCACGCCTTCTTCGCGCAAGGCAAACGAGGCGTGAACACAGCAGTAATCGAATTCAATGCCCTGGCCGATGCGGTTGGGTCCGCCGCCGATGATCGCAACCTTCTTTTTGGCGGAAGGCCGCGTTTCGTTTTCCGTCTCGTAGGTGGAATAGTAATAAGGCGTATAGGCTTCAAACTCCGCAGCACAGGTATCAACCAGCTTAAAAACCGGAAAAATATTTTCTTTGCTCCGCCAGTCGCGGATTTCCTGCTCCGTTTTATTCCACAGCGCCCCCAGCGTCCGGTCGGAAAAACCCATTTCCTTGGCGGCGCGCAAAAGCGCTGCCGTAGGCTCGGAGCTTTTCAGTTCCTCTTCCGCATCCAGAATATCTTTGATCTGATGTAAGAACCAGGGATCGACTTTGGTGAGAGCATAGACTTCATCTATCGTCATGTCTTCTCTGAGCGCCTCGGCAATGTAAAAGAGCCGCAGAGAATTGGGTTTGATCAGCTTGCTTTGAAGAAGCGTTTTTCTTTCCTGCCTGTCGGCAGGAAGCGCCTGACCGAAACCGAAGCGACCGATTTCCAGCGAACGGATCGCTTTTTGCAGAGATTCTTTAAAGGTACGGCCGATGGCCATCGTTTCACCGACCGACTTCATCGACGTGGTAAGAAAATCTTCGGTTTCCGGAAATTTTTCAAACGTCCAGCGCGGTATTTTCACCACACAGTAATCAATCGTGGGTTCAAAAGACGCCATCGTCTCGCGGGTGATGTCGTTGGGAATCTCGTCGAGCGTATAACCCACGGCAAGCTTCGCGGCAATTTTAGCAATGGGAAATCCCGTGGCTTTGGAGGCCAGCGCCGACGAGCGCGACACGCGCGGGTTCATTTCGACGACAATCATCTCCCCGGTCCGGGGATGGATGGCAAATTGCACATTGGAGCCGCCCGTCTCGACGCCGATTTCGCGCATAATGGCAATCGCCGCGTCCCGCATGACCTGATATTCACGATCCGTAAGCGTTTGCGCCGGCGCGACGGTGATCGATTCGCCGGTATGAACGCCCATCGCATCGAAGTTTTCGATCGAGCAGACGATGACGACGTTGTCCGCACGGTCACGCATCACTTCCAGTTCGTATTCTTTCCAGCCCAGCACCGATTCTTCGATCATGACCTCGGTGATCATGCTGGCGTCGAGTCCGGTTTTTGCGATTTCAACCAGTTCTTCGCGGTTGTAGGCCACACCGCTGCCGGTGCCGCCCAGCGTAAAGGAAGCGCGGACGATAATAGGAAACCCGATCTCGCCTGCGATTCTGAGGACATCATCCATATTGCGGGCAAAGCCGCTCCGCGGCATCCTGAGACCGATCTTTTCAATAGCGTTACGGAATTTTTCACGGTCTTCGGCTTTGTGAATGACCGGAAGCGACGCGCCAATCATCTCGACGCCGTACTTTTCCAGCACACCGGACTCCGCCAGCGCTACAGCGGTATTGAGTCCGGTCTGACCGCCCACAGTTGGCAAAAGGGCGTCGGGTCGTTCCCGTGCGATGATTTTTTCCACCGCTTCGGGCGTGATCGGCTCTATATACGTGCGATCAGCCATTTCCGGATCGGTCATGATCGTCGCCGGATTCGAATTGATCAGGATGACTTCGTAGCCCTCTTCGCGCAGTGCCTTGCAGGCCTGCGTCCCGGAATAGTCGAACTCACAGGCCTGGCTGATAATGATCGGCCCGGACCCGATGAGCAGTATTTTTTTGATGTCTGTACGTTTAGGCACTTATTTTATTTACTCCCACTCAATCGTGCTGGGCGGTTTGGAGCTGATATCGTAAACCACGCGGTTGATGCCGCGCACTTCGTTAATGATGCGCGTCGAAACGCGCGCGAGCAGTTCCTGCGGCAGTCTCGCCCAGTCGGCCGTCATGGCGTCGTCGCTTGTCACTGCGCGGATCGCCGCAATGTTTTCATACGTGCGTTGGTCGCCCATGATGCCGACGCTTTTGAGCGGCAGCAAAACGGCAAACGACTGCCACAGCTTGTAGTAGAGATTGGCCGCGCGGATTTCCTCAATCAAAATCGTATCCGCCTTGCGCAGAACGGACAGGCGCTGGGCGGTCACATCACCGATGATGCGGATCGCGAGCCCCGGCCCCGGAAAAGGCTGCCTCCAGACAACATCGTCGGCCAGTCCCAGTTCTTTTCCCAAAAGCCGCACTTCATCTTTAAACAGATGCTTGAGCGGCTCCACCAGCTTTAAATTCATTTTCTTGGGCAGGCCGCCGACATTATGATGCGACTTGATCACCGCGCTGGGACCTCCAAAGGCGGAGCGCGATTCAATCAGATCGGGATACAATGTCCCCTGCGCCAGAAATTTCACATCTTTGATCTTGTGCGCTTCCGCATCAAAGACTTCAATAAAGGTACGGCCGATGATTTTGCGTTTCTTTTCCGGATCGGTCACGCCTTTTAATTTATCAAGAAATAGTTTTCCCGAACGGGCAAAACGTAAATTGATATGCAGATGCTTTTTGAACATCTCGATGACGCGTTCGGCCTCACCGGCCCTGAGCACGCCGTTGTCTACAAAGACGCAGGTCAGTTGACGGCCGATGGCCTTGTGCAAAAGCACTGCAGCGACGGATGAATCCACGCCGCCGGAGAGCCCCAGGATGACTTTTTCTGATCCGACCTGCTGGCGGATTTCTTCCACCGCATGCGTGACAAAGGATTTCATCGACCAGGATTTTTTGCAGCGGCACACGCCAAAGAGGAAATTCTCCAGCATTTGCTTGCCTTCTTTGGTGTGAGCGACTTCCGGATGAAATTGCAGACCGTAAAATTTGCGCTTAATGTCTTCGGCCGCAGCGACCTTGGTATTGTCGGTGAACGCCGTCACGGAAAAACCCGCAGGCAGTTCACCAATGGAGTCGCCGTGGCTCATCCAGCATTGCGTTTTTTTCTCCACATTGGAAAACATGCCTTTTTGTTTTTTGATGTTGAGTTGAGCAAAGCCGTATTCCCGCTTGGTCGAGCCAATCACCTTGCCGCCTAGAGAATCCACCATATATTGCAGTCCGTAACAAATACCCAGGATCGGAATGCCCAGATCCAATATGCCGCGATCCACTCGCGGCGCGCCTTTCGAGTAAATGCTCGCCGGGCCGCCGGAGAGAATAATGCCTTCCGGCGCAAGCGCCTTGATGGCCCCCACGGTGATGTCCGGCGGTTCAATCTGGCAATACACATGATGTTCGCGTACTCGCCGCGCGATCAACTGGTTGTACTGGGACCCGAAATCGATAATCAGAATCACGTTGTCTTCCCCTTCTTTTTTTTCATGAGATCCACGAATTGTGAAAATAGATATTCCGTATCGTGCGGTCCCGGCGCAGCTTCGGGATGATACTGAACACTCATGGCCCCTTGCAGTTTCATGCCTTCGGACGTCGCATCGTTTAAATTCGTATAGGATTTTTGAGCTTTGCTTTCGACCGATTCCGGCACAACCACAAAGCCGTGATTTTGAGAAGTGATTTCCACCCGGCCCGTTTCCATATTTTTAACAGGCTGGTTAATGCCGTGATGGCCGAACTTCAATTTGCAGGTATGGCCGCCGATAGCCTGGCCGATGATCTGATGTCCCAGACAGATGCCAAAGACCGGTGTTTGACCTATGACCTCGCGGGCGGCATCCACAATATAAGGAAGAGCCGCCGGATCGCCGGGACCATTGGAGAGCAGGACACCGTCGGGTTGATAGGACAGGATCTGCGCACCGGTAGAAAACGCCGGCACAACAATAACCTCACAGCCGTTTTGTTCCAGTAATCTTAAAATATTGTATTTGACGCCGCAGTCCAGCACCACCACGCGCAGCTTCTTCACCGGTTTTTTAGACGGGATTTTACTCATCTTTGGCGCGCCTTTTTTCCACAGATAGGGCTTTTGGCAGGACACTTCGCGCACCAGATCGCGCCCGACGAGTCCCGGATAAGCCTTCACTTTTTCAAGCAGTTCGACAACATCTGCTGTTTCGGTGGAGATAATACCCTTCATGGAACCGGAAAGGCGAAGGCGGCGCGTGAGCGCGCGTGTGTCGATGCCTTCAAGACCGATTTTTCCGGCATCCTCCAGAAATGCTCTCAGGCTTTGGGTCATCCGCCAGTTGCTGGCGTTTTGCTGATATTCCTTAACGACAAAGCCTTCCAGATGGATGCCCGCCGATTCCATATCCTCGTCATTAATGCCATAATTGCCGACCAGCGGATAGGTCATGGCGACAATCTGGCCTTTATAGGAAGGATCTGTGATCACTTCCTGATAACCGGTCATGCCGGTATTGAACACAACTTCCCCTAAGGTCTCGCCTTCGCCCGCGAAGGCATAACCCTCAAAAACACTGCCGTCTTCCAGGACCAGCAGGGCTTTACGATCTTTTCTTAACAGGGGCATTTGAACTCCAACTACACCATTTTACGAGGTTTGTTCCGGATCAGTCGACACGCTTCCAACTTCAGGGGCGCCAAGGCTTGAGCGTCAGTTCTCTCACCTCTTGAAGGCAGAGGCTTCTATCTTTTTTTCATCGTTTCGTCAATCATTAAAGCTGCGGGGAACGGTCTTGCCACCCGTGTGGGTGGTCATAAGCTTTCCCCAAGACCGTTCCCGCATAATTATCGAATTTAGCTGATAAAGAGCATCTCCCAGAACTTCGGCAGAGGCCAGGTCTCGTCGTCGACAAGATTTTCCAGCGCGTCCACATACTCACGCAGTTCATCCATCTTCGGTTTGACCTTGCCGGAGAGCATCTCGGCCTTTTTCTGTTCATCGTGAATGCCATTGGCCGTTTCCACTTTGGCCTGAACATCCTTGTTGGTCGTATAGATGTTGTTGATCAAATCCATTATTTTCTTCAAAAGCTCTGTCTGGCCGGAAATCACCGCGCCCGAGCCCAGCGCTTCCTTGGCGCTGACAATCGCTTTCGCCAGTGTTTTCTGATAGGCGACCGCCGCCGGGATCACCTGCGTCATGCAAATCGTGTTGAGGCACTTGACTTCAATTTCCAGATCCTTAATGTAGCGTTCCAGATGGATCAAATGCCGGGCTTTGAGTTCGACATTGGAAAGCACTTCATACTTTTCAAAAAGCTTCAAGGCTTTATCGGTCACCAGCGCCTTTAATGCCGGAGGCGTGGTTTTCTCGTTGGGCAGCCCTCTTCTGGCCGCTTCCTGAGCCCATTCCTTGCTGTAGTTGTCGCCGTTGAACAAGACGGGCTTGATGTATTTGATTTCGCTTTTCAAAACCTCAAAGACCGCCTGATTGATGTTTTTGGTTTCCTTGGCTTTGATTTTTTCCGCCAGGTCATCGAGGCTTTCCGCCACGATGGTGTTGATGACAAGCGCCGGCGAGGCGATATTCTGCGATGACCCCACGGCCCGGAATTCAAACTTGTTGCCGGTAAAGGCAAAAGGCGATGTCCGGTTGCGGTCGGTGTTGTCCTTGCTCACTTGCGACAGCGCAGAAATGCCCAGATCGATGATTTCCGCGTTGGTGGCCTTCGTAACGGTGCCCTTCTCGATATTGGTTAGAATATCCGTAAGCTGTTCACCCAGAAAAACCGAGATGATGGCCGGGGGCGCTTCGTTGGCGCCCAGACGGTGATCATTGCCGTAAGAGGCGACGGAGGCGCGCAGGATGTCTGCATGCTTATAGACGGCGCGGACCGTGGCAATGAGGAATACCAGAAATGAAATGCTGTCCTGCGGTGTCTTGCCGGGGTTGAGCAGATTATTATCGTTGTCGTCTGACATAGACCAGTTGACATGCTTGCCCGAACCATTGATCCGCGCAAACGGTTTTTCGTGCATCAACGCGGCCAAATTGTGCTTTTTACCAACAAACTTGAGCGTATCCATGACCAGCTGGTTGTGATCCGCCGCAAGATTTGCTTCTTCATACATGGGGGCAAGTTCAAACTGGCTGGGCGCGACTTCGTTATGCCGTGTCTTGGCGGGAACACCCAGCTTGAAGAGTTCTTCCTCCACATCGTGCATGTAGGAAGAAATGCGTTCCTTGATGCTGCCGAAATACTGATCTTCCAGTTCCTGGCCTTTGGCCGGAGGCGCGCCGATAACGGTTCTGCCGCCCAGCACCAGATCCTGACGTTTGAAAAAGTAATCCATATCGATCAGGAAATACTCCTGCTCCGGACCTAGATTGGAAGAAACCTTCTTGACATTTTTCACACCCAGAACTTTCAGCATGTTTACGGCGCTCTTACTCAACGCGCGAATGGAACGCAACAAAGGCGTCTTTTTATCCAGGGCCTCCCCGGTGTAGGAGATGAACGCTGTGGGGATGCAAAGCGTGGTGGAAATGCCGTTTCTCTTGATGAACGCAGGCGAGGACATATCCCAGGCTGTGTAGCCGCGTGCTTCAAAGGTCGCGCGGATGCCGCCGGAGGGGAAAGAAGACGCGTCCGGTTCGCCCTGAACCAGCTGCTTACCCGAGAAGCGCTCAATGACTTCTCCCGGGCCGATCGGGTCCACAAACGCATCGTGCTTTTCGGCGGTGATGCCGGTCATCGGCTGGAACCAATGGGCAAAGTGCGTTGCGCCTTTTTCCAACGCCCATTCCTTCATGGCGTGCGCGACAATCCCGGCGGTATCATTATCCAGGGTCTTGTCTTCGTTGATCGCATCTAATAATTTTTTAAAGGTTTCTTTGGGAAGCTTGTCTTTCATCACCTTCTGGTTAAAGGTGTCTTCGCCGAAATATTGCGAAACGGGAACAAATTTTTCTTTTTCAATCACATAGTTTCTTTCCGCCGCAATAATGGGTCTTGATTTTTTCATAGTTTCTCCATCCTTATTCAATGAAATATTTGTTTAATCTAATGGTGTATTCTCCGCGATTTCCCAGACGCCTGTCGGACAGGCCCCTACGCAGAAACCGCAACCGATACAGCGATTACTCTCTACAACATATTCAAACTCGCCCGACGTCGCGGTCACACGGGAAATCGCTTTTTGCGGGCAGATTTCCTCACACATACCGCAGTCGCGGCACGCGCCGCAGGAGGCGCAGTTAGTCGCACAGGAGGTCGTGCTGGCAAACTCGCCTATGCGGGGGTCGAAATACTGCAACTTCACCCGTTCATAATTAATCGGCGGCAGTTTGTCATAAGTTTCCTCCACGCCTTTGAGAAGGTCGTCAATGGTCCGGGCAGCGATGCGGCCCGCGCCGATCGCGTCGGTGAGAAGCCCCGGCCTCACAGCGTCGCCGATCGCGTAAACCTGAGCATCGCTCGTGGCGTATTTTTCATCCACTCCGATAAACCCCTTTTGAACGGCAACCTCTTCGGGCAAAAAGGACAAATCGGGAACGTCCCCCACGGCGACAATGACGGTGTCCGCAGGCAGCGTTTCGCCGTCGGTCAATTCCACGCCCTTGTCTGTGATGACCTGCGTATATCGCGGCCAGAGGAACGTCGCTCCTGCAGCTTCGGCGTGCCGTCTTTCCACGCCAAACGAGGCGGGTTCCTGCACGTCGATCAGCGTCACGCTTTTCGCGCCCAGCCGAAAAGCTTCCGTTGCAGCGTCGCAACCGACATTACCGGCGCCGATAATGACGACTTTGTCGCCGACTTTCGCGCAATCAAGTTTGCTTTGCTGAAGAAACTCCAATGCGGTTAAAGTATTTTCCATTCCCGGCATATTGAGCTTGCGGGGCCGGGAAGCTCCCGCGGCAATCACAATATAATCGTTTTCACTTTTTAATTTTTTAAACTGATCTTTCGTCAAAAGCTTGCCCAGGTGGACCTGGCGAATGTTTTTCGAAAGCCTTTTAATCTCGTGCTCCACCACATTCGTTGGAATGCGGCTTTTGGGAATCGAATCCGTGATCTTTCCGCCCAGCTGCTTTTTACCTTCGACGATCACCACCTCGTGGCCTTTGAGCCAGAGCTGCCAGGCAACGGAAAGACCGGCGGGACCGCCGCCGATGACGGCAACTTTCTTGCCGGTTGACGGCTGCGGTGTCGGCTCTTTGGCTGAAAGCGATGCTTTGCCCAAAAGCGTGACGTCAACGGCCTGAAGACTCACCAGATGGCGCGTACAGCTCTGCATGCAGAGATTCGGACACAGATAACCGCAGACGGTCGCCGGGAAAGGCGTATATTCCAAAGCCAGATTCACGGCTTCATCCATCTGACCTTTGCGGATGAGTTCCCAGCGTTTCTGCACGGGGATGCCGGAGGGGCAGGCTGCCTGACAGGGAGGCAGATATTTTTCATTGGCCCAGGTCGGGACGAATCGACGCAAATCACCGGTCGGGATGAGCCCGATGGGCGAGCGGTCCAGACTGGAGAGATCGCCGATAACGCCGCCTTTCCCCAACTCCGCATCCCAGATATCCTGGCGAAAACGAGCCATCGGACGCGCCTGCCTGGCTAGTTTTTCAGAGGGCTTGCGCGCAATGAGCAGTTGCCACTCTTCACGTTTTCCGCCCAGTTGATCAAATAAATAGGGCTTGCCGATGGCGTGCAAAAACATCCGCATGTGGGTCTGAAGCCAGATCCATTCGTCTTCCGGCAATTCGGTGGCCAGTTTCGCGTCACCCTTGCTATAGAGTTCCTGCTTGCCGCGGAAGAAAATTTTGCCGCCCACCATGCCGACACACGGACGATAGCCCAGAACGTTCTTTTCATTTTCCGCGCCCATGCCGCAAACCACAGCAACGCCGCCCGCCATAAATTCGGCGAACGAATCCCCCGCTTTCCCGATCACCCACAACTGGGGCGCGTCAAAGCGCGGATTATGTTTGGTCATGGTCATGCCGCGCGCGCCGATGTCGCCGTCAATATAAACTTTGCCCTGCGCCATGGCATTGGCCACACCGTTGGTTGCGTTGCCGTGGATAATGATTTCGGCGCCCGCGTTGAGCCAGCCTACATCGTCAGAGGCCGGACCGAAGACCTCAATGATCGTATTGGCAAATCCCATGGCTCCCAGGCGTTGGCCGGAGGTTCCCAAAACATCGACTTTGATTTTTTCATCGCCCGTGCGCCAAAGCCTTCCGCCAATACCATGCTGACCGTAAGCGGAGACTTCAATCTTGCGATAACCGTCTTCGACGCCCCGCTGAATGCGTTCTTCCAGTATCCGCGATTCGACGCGAAGGTTATTTTCGACGCCGTTAATTTTTATGGTATCTTTTTTCGTCATGTCGTTTTCCTGTTCCCTGAATTACAGCACATACTTAATATCGAGGCGCTGGGCCGCGTGCGCATCGTTGATGCCCAATGCATCCGACATACCAATCGGCAGAGACGTCGAGCGTCCCAGCGGAGCAACGATTTTCTTCAGTTCCGTATCGAAGCTCACATACATATCTACAACCCTTTGCGCAACTTGTTCCGGGTCCAGCCTGCGGTCGAGCCTGGGGTCCTGCGAAGTGATACCCTTGGGACAAACACCGATATTGCAGACGTTACAGCGGTCGGACTCCGAACCCAGACAACCGGCGGCTGCCTGCATGATATATTTGCCCGTCTGAACACCGCTTGCGCCCAGCATAATCAGAGCGGCGGCATTGGCCGCCAGATTTCCGTTTTTGCCGATACCGCCGCCCGCAAAAAGGGGAATCTCGTTTTGTTTTCCCAGTTTGACCAGATTCAAATACGCATCGCGCAAATTGCTGGCAATGGGATGTCCCATGTGATCCATCGAGACATTGTAAGCCGCGCCCGTTCCGCCGTCTTCGCCGTCGATGGCCAGACCCGCTGCGTAAGGATTGCGGGTTAAATTGTTAAGGACCGCAAGCGCCGTGCTCGTACCCGAAATTTTCGGATACACCGGCACGCGGAAGCCCCAGGCCATAGACATGGACTGAATCATCTTGGCCACTGCTTCTTCAATCGAATACTTGGTCTGATGCGTAGGGGGGCTGGGCAGACTCACGCCCTGCGGCACACCGCGAATCGCGGAAATGAGCTTGTTGACCTTGTACCACATGAGCAATCCACCGTCACCGGGCTTCGCGCCCTGACCATATTTGATTTCAATCGCGCAGGGATCTTCCTTCATTTGCGGCAAATTGTGAATGATTTCATCCCAACCGAAATAGCCGCTGGCGATCTGTAAAATAACGTATTTTAAGAAGCGCGATTTCAAGAGTCGCGGAGGGCAACCGCCTTCGCCGGTGCACACACGGACCGGCATGCCCAATTCCTCATTGAGATAGGCCACCCCCATTTGCAGGCCTTCCCACATGTTAGGGGAAAGTGCGCCAAACGACATACTGCCGATGACCAGTGGATAGATTTCGCGCACCGGCGGCATCCAGCCCTGTTCTTTACTGACTTTCAGCATTTCTTCCGGCGGCAGTATACGTCCCAGAAGCGTTCGCAGTTCGAACTCATGGCGTCCCGCGTCGAGGGCCGGGTCGGTCAGCATGGAAATGCGGATAAACTTGATCTTGTCCAGTACGCTGTCAGGATTGTTTCTGCGGCCGCCGCGCCGCCTTGGCTCGCCGCCCTGATTGACGTGAAAACGCAGCTTGTCGATTTCATCGCCGTGCATGGGGACAATCGCTCCGTTGGGGCAGACCATCGTGCACATCCCGCAGCCCACGCAGGCATGCGCGGGATCGGTGCGCTGATCAACGCCGTGATAGACCGAGAAAAGATTCCCCGGCCGGGTTTCGAGTCCCACCGGCACCGTGAGCGCGCGTTTGCGGTGCACGCCCAGTTCGATGGCCCGTACGGGACACACGGCGGTGCAACCGCCGCAAAGCGTGCACTTGTCCTTATTCCAGCGAACCTGCCAGGGCAGATCCTTGGTGCTTAGTGTAGAGGGGGTAATGCGTCCCATTGATTCCATTTTTCTATCTCCTGCCGCCCGCGGCGGACTAATACGGTTTCATATTTCATGGGCTGAAAGTCCAGGTTGATGTCACGTTCGGGAATGGCCGCGTCGAGCCCGCACATCTCCGATGAAAACGCGAAAATGCCGGGACGGCCACCGACAATACCGGGGCGCAGCTTTTTGGAATCCTGCACCATGAACATCGATTTATCCGGCAGACAGCCGATGACACAGTTCGGGCCGTCAATAATCAGCGGCCGGCAGCTTTGCTTTAAATTCCGCAAAAGCTTCCCGTCGGGATGACGCGTCAGCTCTTCGTCCTTGAGCGGCGTGATGATGTGTTTATACATTTCCATGCTCATTCCGAGCTTGTTTTGCATATAATGAAGAATGTGCGTAAAAACTTCCGAGTCGGACTGATAGCCCGCGTAGCCGGGAAAGTTGCGCGACGACAGAAATTCGCGAATCGGCACAAAAGCCGTGTTTTCTCCGTTGGTCATCGTGGACATGCCCTGAATGAAGAACGGATGGCACGCATAAATGTTGATCGCATAATTAGTGTTCTGGCGGCCCTGGCTTAAGATGACCCGCGCGGACAGATCTTTGCGGTCGAGTCCCAGATATTCGGCCACGGTCAGAGGATCGCCCACTTCCTTGATCATAATCGTGTCCGGCCAGAAACTGAAGATCAACATGGAATCGTTTTTTTCGCCCATTTGTCTCAATTGCAACTGCACCATCATCAGGCGAAACTGAATTTCCTCCTGGCTTAAACCTTCCCATTCGGCGGGATATTCGTAAACGCGGATAACGTAGTTGTCTCTTTTGGGGGTTCCCGCAGGTGTCGGTTTGGTCGGACGAAAAGACAGCTTATATTTGACCATGAAGTCCAGATCGATCATGAAGCGATCCAGCGCTTTAATGCCTTCATTGGAAAAAATGCCGGAAAGGATCGGCTCGTTTTTGAACTTTTCGAACTCACCGCCCAGATCCGTCAGAAACAATCCCACACCGGAACCGTCATGCCCTTCTTTCATCACATTTAAGGCATTAATCGCCACCATCGGCGACAGCGGATCATTGCTGGTTACTGAAAACAAACGACACATAAATATTCTTCCTCCTGAAACCTCTGTCCGGCAGTAATCAGACCGGCCGAACCATAATTGCTAAAGTCATGCCACAGCCGGTCATTTAACAAAATTGCGTTTAATTGCTTGTTGTCCGGCCTTTTTTGCTCCACATTTTTTTTTACGTCATTTTTTAAATAAGAACAATTTTGTTATTTCAATAAAACAGAGAACATTATTGTTCGCATCGCGGCGCTTTGCTTTCCGGGCGGCGTTTAGCCAATCGCACACTGGCCAAAACCGCTCCTCACTCTTCGGAATCTTTTCCTTTTTTACGGAAATGTTTCGGATCAATGCCCATTTTCGATATCTTGTACTGAATGATGCGCTTGGTCGTGCCCAACACTTTGGCTGCTTTGGTCTGATTGCCGTTGGTATCTTCCAGTGCATCAATAATGAGCGACCGTTCCTGCGCCTCGACCACCGAAGACAGCTTGCTGCGATCCTTGCGATCCAGCTCCTTTTCCTTGAGTTGCAGGGAAGGCGGAAGATGATTGCAATCGACAACATCCGTTTTGGTCATCAAAACAGCGCGTTCCATGCAGTTTTCCAGCTCGCGGACATTGCCCGGCCATTTGTGCGTGAGAAAGACTTCAATCGCCGCCGTGGAGATTCTTTTGACGTTCTTGCCCATCTCCTTATTATATTTCAGAAGAAAATGATCGGCCAGCAGAATCACGTCACTGCCTCGTTCGCGAAGCGGCGGTAAATAAATGGGAAACACATTGAGCCGATAAAACAGATCCGCTCGGAAACGCTCAGCCAGAATGTCCTGCTCCAGATTGCGGTTGGTGGCGGCGATGATCCGCACATTGACGTTGATCACGCGCGAAGAGCCCAGCGGCTGGAAACGTTTTTCCTGTAAGACACGCAGCAACTTAACCTGAGCGGCGGCGGAGAGCTCGCCTACTTCATCCAGAAAAATGGTGCCGCCGTTGGCTTCTTCAAACCGTCCCCGGCGGGTGTGCAGCGCACCGGTAAAGGCGCCTCTTTCATGGCCGAAAAGTTCGCTTTCAATCAACGTATCGGGAATCGCCGCGCAGTTAACTTGAATCAGCGGGCCGCCGTGACGCGGTGAGTTTTTGTGAACGGCTCGGGCGATCAGTTCCTTGCCCGTTCCGGTTTCACCGGTGATGAGGACGGTGGTATTGGAATCGGCCACCTGCCCCACCAGGCCGAAGACCTCCTGCATGGCCTTGGAATGGCCGATAATTTCCATCGACGGCGCCCGTTCGGAACCGACGATTTTGCGCAGACGTTTGTTTTCTTCTTCCAGCGCGCGGATGTGAACCGCCTTGGCCATCAGTTCGGCAACGGATGACAGCATGGCCAGTTCCTTGTCCAGACTTTCCACCTGCAAGGCGACCTTATCGGCGGATAAAACACCAACCACGCGCCCGTCGTACATAATCGGCACGCACAAAAAGGAAAGTTCCGCGCGATTCAAGTGGCGGCGTGCGCCGGTACGATCCAGAAAAAGCGCCTCCTGCCCTAAGTTGGCCACGGCCATCGGGCGGCCGGTTTCCGCCACTTTTCCGGTGATACCTTCTCCCGGCTTGTATGTCACGTCGAGACCGTCAATATTAACGTCGTGCGCGATATCCAACCAGGCTTCTTGTTTATCGCGATCCAGAAGCGAAATCATGCCCCGCTGCATTCCCAGTCGGGCACTCATTTCGTTGAGAATTTGTTCAAATTGGTCCCGCAAATCTCCCGGCTGCGCAAGTATTTTGGAAATCGCGTGCAGGGCCGCCAATTCTTCATAACTGTGATTGCTCAATGTAGTCGTTTCCTCGGCATAGGGTTTGGTTGATGCTTTGCTCATATTTCGCCCAAAGAACCTTAAGATGTATTGTGTGACAAAATTGTTCTAATAGCAACTGATATTTTCGGTCTTCCGAGCATGATATTGCAAAGAGCAAACCACTTTAATGACAATTTTGTAAAAAGATGCTTCATGAATGAAATTATTATTCCGGCACAAAGAAGTTTCGGCACAAAGGGAAAAGTTTACGGTCGGATAAAATAAATCAGGAGCTTGAGCGAGCGCAAGAAAGCGTTATGTTCTCGGTATGTTGTTCTCAATGTTGCTTCATTTTTTGCTTTTGTGTATAGAAACCATCAGCGTAAAAGAGGAAATCCATCGGTTCGTATCCCGTGGCCCATCCGCCATGGCTCATCACCTTTTTTCATTTTTCAGCATTGAAGGTATTACAGGCCTGGATACTGCCCTGTTCGAATCCGCGTTTAAACCAGCTCACGCGCTGGGCCGAGCTGCCATGCGTAAAACCGTCGGGAACCACATAACCCCGCGTCCTTTTCTGAATCCGGTCGTCGCCCACTGCGGCGGCGGCATTGAGCCCTTCCTCAATATCACCTGCCTCTAAAATCCGACGTTTCTTTTCCGCCTGATGGGCCCACATACCGGCCAGACAATCTGCCTGCAACTCCACCAGCACGGATAGCTTGTTCCGGTCGGATGAACTTGAACGCGCCTGGAGTTCGGCCACCTTTTGAGTAATCCCCAAAAGCGTCTGGACGTGGTGACCGACCTCATGCGCGATCACGTACGCCTGCGCGAAATCACCTTGCGCGCCAAACCGGGAATGAAGCTCTTTGAAAAACACCAAATCGAGATACACTTTGTGATCGGCAGGACAATAAAAGGGGCCGACAGCTGAACCGGCCATACCGCAAGCGGATTCAACCGACCCCGAAAATAAAACAAGCTTCGGCTCCCGGTATGTCTTTCCCGCTTTTTGGAACGTGTCATTCCAAACATCTTCAGTTTCAGCCAGAACCACGGCAACAAAATTGCGAGCGTCATCCGGGACGGCGGGATTGACGGTTTGTTCAGTGGTTACGGAGGGAGACTGCACAGTCTGTGCTATCTGAAGCACAACAGATGGATCAACGCCCAGAAACATGCTGATCACCACAACAGCCACCAGACCCAGACCGCCGATGCCCCCGACCTTTGCACCCCGAGAAATCCCGCGGCGGTCCTCAACATTATCGCTTTGTCTTTCGCCTCTCCAACGCATTGGATTCCTCCATTTGGCTATTGCGTATTCGTTTCCATCCGTGTCGCATCGTTTCGAATTTCGTAATAATTCTCTTGCCGGGCACTTGATTCGACCGTTTTCCCCTGACCGGTTACTAAAATTTTATCATGTCCATCCTGGTCAGCACCGACTGCGTTGAGACACGCGGGGCATTCACCATATTCCAGGCAACGTATTGCTCAGCGTAGATGCTTTCAGCCGACATGCCATCCACAGGCACGATGACCTGCATTCCCCGAAATGCAGCCGCGCTGGCCGTATAGAGAACCGCCCCGTGTGCTGCCGTTCCCGTAACAATGACGGTTTTTATTCCTCTTTCCTTCAGGAGCTTTTCCAGATCTGTCCCGAGAAATTTATCGGGCCCCGCTGTAACCGCAGGCTCCTTCCCAAGAGGCGCCAGCTCCCGGGCAATGTCCGCAACAGCAGCCCCGGGAGAGAGACTGTACACCACGTAAACACCCTTCGCGCGCGCATCCGCAAGAAGCTTTTGAACCTTGGGGATAGAAACAATACACCGGGGGCGTTTTTCCGCATTACAGGTCTGCTTGTTAAAATCGAGCAGCAAAAGCGCCGTCACCTTCGGGTCGATCGTCACCAATTTCAATTCCGGCGCAGAAGGAACCTTCACGGTGTTCCATTCGTCAATGATCGTCTGTGCTGACGCAGGGGAATAAAAAAGAGCCATTGCAAAAAAGCAGCAGATTAAAAGTACGCCTTGCCGACATGTAGACATTTTTATGCTTTTCATTTTTCTCTCCTTTCTAAATAGTTGGCAATCATTGCTTCTCAAAAAAGAAATTGATAGATTTGCTTTAGATTGAATCATACCTGATGCCCTCAACAACCATCGTGCAAAACAAATATGAGTCTGAAAATTTTGGAAGAACCGAAGGTGACGGCTCCAATTTACCTTGGAACCGTCACCTTTTTCATTCTAGAAGTCGTAGAGCTTTGCTCCCGGCACCACCGTAAACTTATGTTTCAGTAGCACGTCGATGGCTTTTTCCGGGGCGTCGAAGCGGAAGATGATGACGGCGTTCTGACCGCTTTTTTCGACAAAGGCGTAGAGGTACTCTACATTGATGGCTTCGTTGTTCAAAACCTCCATGATGCTGTGCAGGCCGCCCGGCTGATCGGGCACTTCAACCGCGACAACAATGGTCTTGCTGACCCGGAAGCCCGCGTCTTTCAGCACTTTGTTGGTTTTTTCCACGTCGTTGACGATCAGGCGCAAAATGCCGAAATCCACCGTTTCCGCCAATGACAGCGTCCGGATATTGATCTTGTTTTCCTTCAGTACGCGCGTGGCGTGTTCGAGCGATCCGGGTTTATTTTCCAGAAAAACAGAAATTTGTTCGACCTTCATATCGGGTTCCTCCAAAGTGTTATCAAATGGTGCGCTTGTCGATGACTTTCTTTCCTTTGTTCTTCAACGTCTGCGGGGCAATCAGTTTCACGCGCGGCGAGATGCCCAGATAATCCTTCATGTCCTTGATGATTCTCTTCTCAATCGCCTGCAGTTCCTTCACGCCGCCTGCCTCGCCGAAAAATTTCTCGCCGACTTCCACGTGCAGTTCAACGGCATCGAGCGCCCCGACTTTATCAAGGATCAGCTGGTAATCCGGCTCGACCCCTTCGATGTCCTTGAGAATGGCTTCCACCTGCGCCGGGAAGATATTGATTCCGCGGATGGTGAGCATGTCGTCGCTGCGCTTGAGCACCCGTTCCATCCGGACGTGCGTGCGGCCGCAGCGGCAGGGCTCCAGAATCAGTCGCGAGATATCACCGGACCGGTAGCGGATGAGCGGAAACGCCTCCTTGGTCAGGCTTGTGAAAACCAGCTCTCCTTCTTCGCCTTCCGGCAGCACCTGGCCGGTTTCGGGATTAATCGTTTCCACGATAAAATGGTCTTCAAAGACGTGCATGCCGGCGTGTGCTTCCAGGCACTCGGCGGCAATCCCCGGCCCCAGCATTTCGGACAGGCCGAATATGTTGAGCGCTTTGATGCCTAAGGCGCTTTCGATTGCGTCGCGGGTGGCGTCGCTCCAGAGTTCCGCGCCGAAGACGCCGACACGCAGCTTCAGATTTCGCATATCCACACCGAGGGCCTTGCCTTCTTCCGCCAGGTGCAGCGCGTAGGACGGCGTGGAACACAAAACGGTCGGTCCGAAATCCTGCAGAAGCAGAATCTGTCGCTTGGTGTTGCCGTCGGACATGGGAATCACACTGGCGCCGATTTTTTCCGCGCCGTAATGCAGCCCCAAACCGCCGGGAAGCAATCCGTAACTGAAAGCGTTGTGGACAATGTCGTTTTTGGTCAGACCTGCGGCCACCAGGGAACGGGCGGCAAGCTCTGTCCAGATTTCAATGTCCCGCCGCGTGTAACCGAAAACGGACGAACGGCCCGACGTTCCGGATGACGCGTGCAGGCGGACGATATTGCTCATCGGCACCGCAAACAATCCGAAGGGGTAATTATTGCGCAAATCCTGGCGGGTGATAAAGGGAATTTTTTTCAGATCGGAAAGTGTGCGCAGGCTTTCGGGTGAGATTTTTGCCGCGGCGAGCGACTTTTTATAGAAACCGATGGTGTGGTAAACGCGCTGCAGGACATTCTGAAGCCTTTTGAATTGCAAGGCTTTCAATGCTTCACGCGGCAGGGTTTCAAATTCTTCATTGTAGATCATGGCGATGTCTCCCTTCCTTTTGATCATTGCCGTCAGGCAGAGAGCAGGAATGCCTGCTGTAACGGGTTCATAAGATTTTGAATTGCTAAGCCTTAATCGACAAGCAGTCTAACAAAACTTTCCATTCGAGGCAAGAAGGTTTCCTGAATCGAAAAAATATCACAAAAAAGTAAAATATTCTTTACGGAAAGCAGGCGGTTGTGTTACTTCTGAAAATAACGATTTTGTTCGGAACTTCAAACCGAAACTCGACCTGCCGGACTCGGAAAAATGAAACTTACGATCAGCCGCAAATTGTTGCTGGGTTATCTTTTCATGGCGCTATTGACCGTCCTGGTGGGCGCCTACGCGGTGTTCAGTCTCCAGAGGCTGGCGAGCGGTGCTTACAATATCACCCATCATCATTTTATCTTAATGGAAAATTCAAAAAAGATGATGGATATTCTCCTGGCTCAGGAAAGCGTCGAAAAGAAATATTTAATCCTGAAAGATCCCGTCCTGGAGCAGATTTTCCAGCAGCGAAGCGCGGAGTTTCTCGAAGAGCTGGCGCGGGTACGCGTGCTGAGGCTTGATAGAAAATCAAAACAGGCTGTTACCAATCTGGATACGCTGCATCGTCGCTCGCAGGAATTATTCGCCGAAGAGACGAAACTGGTCCAAAAGGGTCTCTGGCAGGAGGCTCAGACGCTTTCCGATACGACTGGCAAAGCCGTCATCGACGAAATGGCCCTGACGCTCCGGGATATTCACAAAAATATGAATTCGGCCATCAGCGGTGAAATGAGCTTGATTGCCTCGCAAGGCTCGACCGCCGTTACCATTACGTTGGGTTTGGGCCTGCTCAGTCTGGCTTTGGGCATCGCGCTTGCGCTGATGATCACGCGCAACATTTCCAAGCCGATCAACCAACTGCAGAAAGCCACCCGGCTGATTGCGGCCGGCAATCTGGATTACGTCATCGAAGCAAGACGCGATGACGAAATCGGCGCGCTCGCCAATTCATTCGCCCATATGACCAGAAGGCTCAAGGAGCTTGAAGCGCTGAATCTCGACGCCAGTCCGCTGACCGGTCTGCCGGGAAATCTGGCCATCGAAAATAAAATTGACGCTCAACTGGCCCAACACCAATTATTTTCTCTGTGTCACGTCGATCTCGATAATTTCAAGCCGTTTGCCGATAAATATGGATATGCCTGGGGAAGCGAGGTCATCAAAGCGGTCGCCAACCTTCTGCAAGGCTATATTCGCGAGGAGCAAACGACGGATATTTTTCTGGGGCACATCGGCGGCGATGATTTTGTGATCATCGGCGCCCCCAACTGTGTTCAAACCATTTGTAAAAAGATGGTGGCGGAGTTTGCAGCCCACATCCACGGTTTCTACGGGCCGGATGACGCACAAAACGGATATTTTGTAGGTAAAAACCGGCAGGGTATTGTTCAAAAATATCCATTAATTACCGTGACGGCCGCCATCGTAACCGATGACGGTTCCCGCTTTAAAAATCCGCTGGATATGGCCAGAGTGGCGGCTGAACTCAAAGAATACGCCAAAATGCTGCCCGGCAGCAACTACGTAACGGAAAAAGAGGTAGATCAGCAAATGTCCCTGTAAGGCAAGAAATTTAAACACTCGACATCAGGAAAAGTACAATGAATACAATAAAATTAATTCATTTCATCATATTGGCCCTTCTGTTTGCGGGCTGTTCAACCCCCGTTGTTAAAAATAGCAACAGCGCACCCGCTGCCAAACAGGAGAGCACCGGCACTTTTTTTCAGAAAGGCCCATCGGATCAGGATCTTTTTGATGAAGCTCTATCTTATTTAAGTAATAAGGAAAAAGAACCGAATCTTATGGAGGCGAAAACTCGGCTGGAAAACCTTGTTCAGCAATATCCAAAAACCAAGTGGATGACGAGCGCACAGGCTTTAATAGAAAGTCTGGAGAAGATTGCCACTCTCCAGACCCGCATAAAGCAGGATAAACAAAAGACACAAGCGGATCAAGGAAAGCTTCTCAAAGAAATTGAAGGGTTAAAGGACCATAACAAACAAATTGAGGATCGATATTCTACGGAAATGACCAAACTCCAGCAGGAAAACGAGCAATTAAAGAACGACATTCAACAATTAAAAAAGCTGGAGGTGCAGTTGGAGAAAAGAGAGAAAATGTTGCGTTGATTTCAAAAAAGTTTTTTAGCAAAAGCTTGAAAAAATGGTTTGCACAATCTAACGCTGAAAATGGTTAGGAAATTGTATGATCAAAAAGATGAAAGCGACGGATATTCAAAAAGGCATGTATGTCATTTTGCCCGACAAATGGCTTGCCCATCCCTTCTTAAAAAATGAATTTTTAATTGAATCCCAATCCCAGGTTAATAAACTGATGCAAGCCGGCATTAAAGAAGTGACCGTCAATCTCGATAAAAGTAAAAAGCCCGCCCGGAAGACATCAGAAAAAGACGAACCAAAACCACAAAAGCCCCCGATGGCCAAAAAAGATCCGATTGTTCCTCACGAATTACAGGAAGCCATTGCCGACTCAAAATTGCCACCCAACAAAAAAGCTCACCTGGTGCAGCAGCACGCCATTGTCATGATGAACCGCTTAATGGATAACCCATCTGTCGAGAACATTATCCAGGCAAAAAAAGGCATAGCCGATATTGTTGATCTGGTTTTGCAAAGCGACGCCACCAATAAATGTCTTCTCAACATCACGACGCACGACTACAACACGTACGTCCATTCCGTTAACGTCGGCGTGCTGGGTATTTCCATCGCCAAGAGAATCTTTGCAAGTTCATCCGGCCATGACATGCACGAACTGGGGGCGGCTTTCTTCCTGCACGATCTGGGCAAGGTGAATATTGATCTGGCCATTATCAACAAACCGTCTGTTCTGACCGATGCGGAGATGGCGCAGATGAGAAGACATCCGGAATTCGGGTATGAAATCTTGACCAAAACAAATCAGTTGACGGAAGAATGCCGGACCATTGTTCTGCACCATCATGAACGCAACAACGGCAGCGGCTACCCGCAGGGTCTCAAAGGAGATGATATTCATGTCTATGGGCGGATTTGTTCGCTCGCGGATGTTTATGACGCGCTCAACTCAGATCGCCCCTATCGCAACGGGCTGGGACCCTTCGCGGCACTGAAACTGATGAAGGAAGAAATGATTTCTCATTTTCAAAAGGATTTATTCGAAAAATTCGTTTTACTTTTTTCCTGAGGACGGTTAAAAGATTCCCTAATGATCAAAACGATTAAAATCACAGAACTAAAACCGGGCATGCATATCAACCTGCCGCGCGCCTGGCAGGCTCATCCTTTTCTGCGCAACAGCTTCACGGTCACTTCTTCAAAGCAAATTCAAAAACTTATTGACTACGGCATCAAGGAAGTCACCATTGATGAAATCAAGGGCATGCCCGCAGACGCCGTCATTTCCGAGGTTGAAGAACCGGAAAAAGATTTTTCCAATGACATAAATAACCTATCGGAACAATTAAAGGATGCGCTGTCGGATAAAAAAGCTGCGCCGGAAAAGAGGGCGAAGATCATCCAGGATCATTCCGTTGATATGATGAAAAACCTGTGGCAAAATCCATCCAAAGAAAAAATCGCCGATTTCAAAAAGGCTGTGGTCACCGTCGTGGATACGGTTCTGTCGGATGACGCCACCAACAAGCACCTGCTCAAACTGACTTCTTATGACTATAATACCTACCTTCATTCCGTCAATGTCGGTGTGCTGGCCTTGTCTCTGGCAAAAGAACTTTTCAAAAAGGAAGACAAACATGACATGCATGCCCTGGGCGCAGGGTTTTTTCTGCACGATCTGGGCAAGGTAAACATTGACGAATCGATCATCAATAAACCGGGAAAGCTCACCGAAGAAGAGATGACCATCATGCGACGGCACCCGGGAATGGGATTTCGGCTGCTGCACGACACGAAGCAAATTACCGAAGAAAGCCGCCTGATTGTTTTACAGCATCATGAACGACACAACGGAACAGGCTACCCGAAGAAACTGCGCGGCGAAGAAATTCACATTTACGGACGCATCTGTTCTGTGGCGGATGTTTTTGACGCACTGGTATCCAAGCGTCCGTACAAAACCCAAAAAACGCCGTTTGACGCCCTGGGGATCATGAAAGACGAAATGCTTGAACATTTTCACAAGGATGTTTTTCAGACTTTTGTTTTACTTTTCATATAATTCGACGCCAGCAGAAGACCCAGCGCCGTTTTGGCGTCGATAATTTCTTTGTTTTTCAGAAGCTCGAAGGCCTTGGCAAAGCTTGTCGGAATCACTTCAATAAACTCATCTTCGTCAGGCGTAAGCGGCGCAAAAACCAATCCCTCCGCCAGGAAAAAATACATATACTCATTACAATAACCGGGCAACAGGTAGCCCGAAAAAAGCTCAGTGAGATTTTCCGCCCGAAAGCCGGTTTCTTCGGCCAACTCCCGCCCGGCGCAGTCAAGCGCAGATTCCGCGCCTTGATCCATGGTTCCGGCGGGAATTTCCCAAAGGGTCTGTTTCGTGGCATTGCGAAATTGACGGATCAAAAGAAGTTCATTTTGGGCGTTTAGGGCGACAACGGCCACGGTGGGTTTGTGATCTATCCAGCTTTGCTTTGCGGTTTTGCCGTTTTGCAGCAAAACATCTTCTTCCCAGACGGTGAAAATTTTACACGCGTAGGCCTGTTTTTTTGAATGCTCCATGGGTAGAGTAAGGTCGCTTTCAGTTGGTTTTAATGATTGCCAGCAGATGTTTTTCAATGTCCTGTTTCGGCAGCGCGCCCACCAGCCGATCAACGAGCTTGCCTTCGCGGAAAAAAAGCAGGGTGGGGATACTGCGGATACCATATTGTGAAGCCGTCACCGGATTGTCATCCACGTTGAGCTTTACCACTTTCACACCATTTGCGTAATCCGTGGCCAGTTCGTCGATAATCGGCGACAGGGATTTACAGGGACCGCACCAGGGCGCCCAGCAATCCACGAGCACGGATGTTTCCGTCGCGAGCACTTCACGGGCAAATGAATCATCGGTGACTTCCATAGGCTTAATACTCTGGGGTGCAATGATCAGAGGTTCTTTGCATTTGCCGCAGAGAGGTTTCTGGTTGAGGCGTTCTTCCGGCATCCGGTTTTTGGTTCCGCATTTCAGACAGCGGATGATCAGGTCGTCGAGCGGAGCGTGGCAATTGCCGCAGGTCGGGCGCCCCTGGAATTTTTGTTTCGGTATGCGATTTTTCGTTCCGCAATTGAGACAGCGGATAATCACGTTGTCCGGCATAAACATCTCCCTGATACTTGAAACACATTATCTCTTTTTTTTCATGAGAAGGCAAATTATATCGCAACGGTGACGAAGCCGGGTGTGAGTATGCGCGTAAGCTCCGCAGGCTGCATCTTTGCCAGCAGGCCGCGGGCGCCGGCATTGATGAGTATTTCCGGTAAATCGGCAATGGTCTTTTCCATATAAATCGGGAGCTGTTTTTTCGTCCCGAAAGGCGACGTCCCACCGACCAGATACCCGGTATGCCTGTGCGCTGCTTCCGGTTTGCAGGGGGTTATGGATTTCAGCCCGAGTGCGCGCGCCAGCCCCTTGGTGGATACTTCTTTATCCCCGTGCATCAGGATAAGGAGCGGGCGGGCGTTTTCGTCCTCCATCACCAGCGTTTTGATGACACAATGCTCGTCTGCGCCGAGCTTTTGAGCCGATACCCGCGTGCCGCCTTTTTCTTCATACGCGTACGGATGCAGTGTGAAAGTTGCCGCTGCGGCTTTCAGCGCCAAAATGGCGGATGTGGTGGGTATCTTTTCTTTCGACATGGAGACATTACACCTCGAAAGAGGTTAACCCCTTGAAATCCAGCGTGGCCAGATAATCATTCACCGTTTCGGCGCGACGGATTTGCATGACGGAACCGTCTTCACGTAAAAGCAGTTCGGCACAGCGCAGCTTTCCGTTGTAATTGAAGCCCATCGCATAGCCGTGAGCGCCGGCATCATGAATGACCACCGTATCGCCAGGCGCAAGCGCGGGCAGCATGCGGTCAATGGCAAACTTATCGTTGTTTTCGCAAAGCGATCCGGTGACATCATACATCACATCCGGGGGCCGCTTTTCCTTACCGGCAACCGTAATATGATGATAGGCGCCGTAAAGAGCCGGCCGCATCAGATTGGCCATGCAGGCATCCAAACCGGCAAAATTTTTATACGTGTCTTTGATATGCAGCACTTTGGAGACAAGATAGCCGTAGGGGCCGGTGATGTAACGGCCGCACTCTGTGAAAATCTTAAGGGGGGCAAACCCGCCCGCAACAATGATCTGTTCATATTTTTCATTAATGCCACGGGCCATCGTCTGTAAATCGATGCGTTCCTGCTCAGGCCGGTAGGGAATGCCGACGCCGCCGCTCAAATTGGCAAATTCAAAACGGATGTTGAGGGCATGCGAAATTTCGACAATCAGATTGAAGAGAATTTCCGCCGTTTCGACAAAGTAGTTCGGATCCAATTCGTTGGAGGCGACCATCGTATGAATGCCGAAACGCTTGACGCCTTTGTCCCGGCAGATGCGATAGCCTTCAAACAATTGTTCCCTTGTGAATCCGTATTTGGCTTCTTCCGGATGGCCGATAATCACGTTGCCCTTTTTCAGCGGACCGGGATTGTAGCGAAAACAGATCAATTCCGGCAGGCCCGCGTGCTTTTCAAGAAAATCAATGTGCGTGATATCATCCAGATTGATAATGGCTTTTAATTTCCGGGCTTTGACAAATTCGTCGGCGGGCGTATCGTTGGAAGAAAACATGATTTCTTCTCCGACAATGCCGGTCTTTTGCGCCAGCGCCAGCTCCGCAAGCGAGCTGCAATCGGCACCGAATCCTTCCGCCTGGAGTATTTTCATTAAGTAGGGATTGGGGCAGGCTTTGACGGCAAAAAATTCATGAAATCCTTTGTTCCAGGCAAAGGCTTTTTTAAAATCCCGTGCATTTTTCCGGATGGCTTTTTCGTCATAAATGTGAAAAGGCGTCGGATATTTATCAGTAATGGCATCAAGTTGTTTTTTGGTAAAAGGCAGTCGCTTGTCCGGCATGTAAAATTCTCCCGATATAGTTTCGATACCATGATTTACGGTAAAATCATCTATTTTTCAATACTATTTTGAGAAACGACATCGAGACGCGGATTAACGGACAAAGAAATGGACGGAAAAATAAATGGCGGCTGAAATGAGCGCTGAAATCGGAATCGTCAGAAACCAGGCCCAGACAATGTTTCCGGCTACACCCCAGCGCACGGCGGACAGTCTCCTGGTGGAACCCACACCGACAATCGCGCCGGTGATGGTGTGGGTGGTGCTGACGGGAATGCCGGCAATGGAGGCCCCAATGATCGAGCAGGCGGCGGCCGTCTCCGCGCTGAATCCGCCAATCGGCTGAAGTTTGGTAATCTTGGTGCCCATCGTTTTGACAATCCGCCAGCCGCCAAACATCGTGCCTAAAGCGATAACGGCGTGGCACAAAAGAACAAGCCAAAATGGAATATAAAACGTCGGGCCGAGTAACCCCTTGCTGAACAGAACAATCGCAATGATCCCCATCGTTTTTTGCGCGTCATTCATTCCATGTCCCAGAGAATAGACCGCGGCAGAAAAAAGTTGTAGCTTACGAAAAAGTTTGTCGGATTTGGCAATGTTGGAATGGCGGCTTAGATTCATGGCCAGCACCATAAAAACGAAACCTAGCGCCATGCCGATAGTGGGAGAAAGGAAAATGAAAATGGCTGTTTTAGTAATGCCTTTCAGTACGAGAGTCCCCACGCCTGCCTTGGCGATGGCGGCTCCGATGAGGCCGCCGATCAAAGCGTGCGACGAACTGCTTGGAAGGCCGTAATACCACGTTATGATGTTCCAGCTGATAGCGCCGACTAAAGCGGAAATGATCAAAACATTATCAACAATATCCGGCTGGATAATGCCGCGCCCGATGGTGTTTGCAACATGAGTTCCGATGAAAAACGCGGCGGCAAAGTTAAAGAAGGCGGCCCAGAGAACTGCATACTTGGGAGAAAGAACCCGCGTGGAAACGACTGTGGATATAGAGTTGGCGGAATCATGAAAGCCATTAATGAAATCAAAAACAAGCGCAACAACAATAATGATTATCACAAATGTCATTGATTCAAGCATGCTTTAGGACAATCCCTTCGACGATGTTGGATACATCCTCACAAACATCAATGGCTTCTTCAATCCGTTCAAAAATCTCTTTCCACTTGATCAACTCAATAGCGTCTTGTTCTTTGATGAAAAGATCGGTGATAATGGTTCTTAAAACCACGTCGCCGGCATTTTCCAGCGTGTTGATTTCCACACAGCCGTCCAAAATCATCTTGGAGTTTTTCATGTTCCGCAAACCATGTATGATGACTTTGATTTTTTTAATGGCCTGAAAAAGGATTTCCGCCTGTTTGATAATTTCGTCATCCGGCTTCTTCACCTTATACATATGGATACGGATGGCGGTGGCTTCAATGACGTCCATAATGCTGTCCATTTTATTGACCAGCGCGTAAATATCTTCCCGGTCGATGGGCGTCAGAAAAGTCTTATGCATTTTTTCATAGGTTTTATGCGTAATACCATCCGCTTCGTGCTCAAGCTCCTTGAGCCTGGCAACTTTTTCTGCGGAGTAATCGCGATTTCGGGTCATTTCCAAAAAGAACTGGCCGCCTTCTTCGATTTTGTCGGCAAGTTCTTCAAAAAATTCAAAAAAATTTTCTTCTTTAGGAAACAGGCGCATAAATAAATCCTCCTTCTTTCCTTAGGTTTACAAGGTTATTCCGTAAAGTCAGCAGTGCTCTAGCGAATTATCGTGAAAATTGCAAGACCTTAAACAATTATTTCATGCAGTATTGTTGATATTATTTGTTATTTAAGCAATTTAGAGTAAATTATTTTGCTGTCGCCTTCGGCGTAGAAATCGGTTAAGACGGCTTCCGGAATGTAATCACAGCCTTCATAAAAAAGTTGTGTCGGCACATATTGGGTACGCGACGATGTCTCGGCATAAACCTGTCTGCCGCCGCTGCCCGCAATCAATTCTTCGGTTTTGAGCAAAAGAATCTTCCCCAGCCCTTTTCCGCGAAGGCCCGGGGAAACGGCAATCCAGTAAAGATCATAACTTCCGGCAGTTGCCGGAATCAGGCCATAGCACGTATATCCCACGACCTTTCCTTTCTCCTCGAGAAACAAAAACTGATAAGAGCTTTTTTCGCCATGATCAAGACGGTCTGTCGCCAGTTCGCAGGCAATGTCTATTTCTGAAGCGGAAAAAAAACCGCTCGAACGGACAATCTCCTCTATAGCCTGAACATCAGGCGGCGTAATTTCCTGTCGAAAGATGTAAGACTGCATCAAGATTATCCTTGCTGCGGAATACCGCTGCGAAACATAAAGTAAACTGCACCAACCATGCAAAGCGCCGCCCAGAGAAAATCCACCATTTCTCCTTAGATATTGAAAGCTATCTCAAAGCATTCCGGAGAATATCGTCGATCGCCTCGGAATACTTTATACCGGCGTGATCGAGTGCGGCGGCAAAACCGGCATCCAACGACAGGCAGGGATTGGCATTAATTTCCAGCACCCAGGGCAGGCCTTTTTGATCCACACGGAAATCCACGCGGGCGTAGCCCCGTAAACCGAACAACCGCCAGCACTGAAGGGCAATATCGCGCAGACGACCCACAAGGCCCGCGTCGCCGGGCGGCAGATCCAGTGTGCGCCGGGTATTATCATATTCAAAGGAATCCTCAACCCACTTTGCCCGGTAATCCAACAATTTCAATTTGTCCTTTGGGTAGCCCACAAAGAGCATTTCCGCGGCGGGTAAAATGCGAACACCCTGTTCCGTTGATAAAAGAGCAATATTGAATTCGCGGCCGTCAATGTAAGCTTCGGCAAAGCACTCCATACCGAGTTGAGTCTGACGGGCATGCAAAGCGTCCCGAAGGGCCGGGAGACTCGATGTCTGCAAAACCGATTCGTCGTCAAGGCCGACGGAGGCATCTTCCCAGGAAGGCTTCATGAGATACGGGCCGCTAGGCGACACGCCGGAAACATCGCCTTGGGCCGTGATCCAGGGCGGTGTGGCGATACCATTTGCATGTAGTATTTTTTTGGTCAGCGGTTTGTTGGACGTCATAAACATCGCGTCGGTGCCGCAGCCCGTGTAAGGAAATCGTAAGAAATCCAGCAGCGCCGTCGCAAAATAAATCATGCTGCCCCGACCGCCGACGGTTTCCACCAGATTAAAAACAATGTCCGGTTGCAGCGCGCGAAGTTTGGCAATCGTTTTATTTAAATCCATTTCAAAAGGGATCAGCAACGATTCATCGCCCAGCGTTTGAATGGCCTCGCCGATGGTTTGGGCCTGCCTCAGACAATCCAACTCGTCTTCCCCCGCCTCTGCCGCCACATCCGTATGTAAGATCACAATTTTTCTCATGAAGCGTTTTTCCCGTCCTTCAGGAATCAGGTTTCGGCGCGGACAGGCATTTTGATCCCCGCTCGTTCAAACGCAGAAATCAGGATGTCCGTGATCAGCCGGTCATAAGGCATGCCCACCAGCCGGCAGAGTATCGGGAGGTCGGACCGAAGCGGATTTAAACCGGCCAGCGAATTCACTTCGATAAAGTGGGGTATGCCGCGAGCATCCGAGCGCAGATCAATGCGGCCCCCGTCTTTCAAGTCCAGTCCGCGCCAGGCAGCCAGAGAGATCTCCATGGCGTGCCGGGCTTCCGCATCGTTTGCAGCGGCATAGCGCACCAGGTTTTCATAATGTTCCTTGTTATCGTAAGAATAAGCATGCTGCTCGGCTTCGGGATTGAGTAGAACTTCCATCGCGCCGACAGCCCGCGCGTTTTTGCCGGTGCCGATCACGCCGACAGTGAATTCCCGTCCGGGCAGATAGGTTTCCACCAGAACCGGCTGACGAAACGTCTGGATCAGTTTCAGGCAGATTGTTTTCAAATCGACCGGGTTGTCGATCTTGGAAAAAGCGGTGATGCCCTTCCCCGTGCCTTCCGCAACCGGTTTGGCAAACAGGGGATAGGGAAGATGGACGGGCGCGAGATCCTCCTCACAGGAGACGACGGCAAAGTCCGGCGTGGGAATGCCCAGGTCGCGGACAATATGTTTGGTCATGCCTTTATGCAGGGTCAACGCCTGTCCGAGCGTGTCGGAAAAGGTATAGGGAATTTGATAAGCATCCAAAAGCGCGGGAACCTGCGCCTCCCGGCCAAAACCGTAAAGACCTTCCGCGATATTAAAAACGAGATCCCAGCGGTCCCCTGCGGCCAGACGGCGCGCAAGCGCCTTGACATGGCCGATACGGTCGGAAGCAAAGCCGTTTTTCAAAATGACGGCTTCAATCGCTTCAATCGTGTCGGGCTTGTCGAATTCGGCGGTTTCTTCCAGGCTGTAACCCTCGCGCAGATAATCGTCGCGCAAATCGTAGGTGAGGCCGACGATTATTTTTCGGGCGGAGCCGTTTAATGAGCGATGAAGACTGACAGACATAGAGGGTTACGATCCTAGTGGATGTCTTTCGACTCGGCGTGATTGTCCGGGTAACGGAAGACCTGGCCTTCGTAGTTGCGCATCAGCAGATCGCCTTTGTCCCAGCCGATCGCATATTCGGGCAGCAAGGGAATTTTACCGCCGCCGCCGGGGGCGTCAACCACATAGGTCGGCACGGCATAGCCGGTGGTATGGCCGCGCAGGCCCTGGATAATTTCCAGCCCTTTGCTGATCGGCGTACGGAAGTGAGACGAGCCGGGAATCGGATCGCATTGATACAGATAATAGGGGCGGACGCGAATCTGTAAAAGTCCCTGGACCAGCCGGGTCATGATGGCCACAGAGTCGTTGATGCCGGAGAGCAGAACCGTCTGACTCCCCAGCGGAATGCCGGCGTCAGCCAGGCGAATACAGGCTGAGATCATTTCGGGGGTCAGTTCGTCGGGATGCGTAATGTGAATGCTCATCCAAAGCGGATGATATTTTTTCAGCATCGACACCAGCGCAGGCGTTATCCGTTGCGGCATCACAACGGGAGCCTTTGTGCCGATGCGGATGAGTTCAACGTGAGGAATGTCCTTGAGACGGGACAAGAGCCAATCGAGCCGCTCGTCGGACAGGGTCAGGGGATCGCCGCCTGACAGAAGCACGTCGCGGATATTGGGATTGGATTCAATATAAGCCAGCGCCCTTTCCCACTTGGCCGTGTCGATGAAACACTGGTGCTGACGTCCGAAAATACGGGAACGGGTGCAATAACGGCAATACGTTGCACAGATGTCTGTCACCAGAAACAAAACGCGGTCGGGATAACGGTGGATAATGCCGGGGACGGGAGAGTCCGCATCTTCGCAAAGCGGATCTTCTTCTTCGCCCTTGGTGTGCAGACATTCGTCAACCACCGGCACCACCGAGCGGCGTAGCGCCGCAGTCGGGTCTTCCGGATCAATGAGGCTGGCGTAATAGGGCGTGATCGCGACGGGCAAATCGCCCGATGGATGCATCATGGCCTGCCGTTCGTTGTCGGAAAGATGGAGGATGTCGTCGAGCGCCTGGACGTCGCGAATAGCGTTTTGCATCTGCCAACGCCAATCAAACCATTCAATGCGGCTGATATCGGGAAAATGTTTTTTGCGGAATGCTTTTGCGCGGGGTGAATCTTTAAACGGAAAATACAGACGCTCCGGTTTTGATTTTACCAAAGCGGGTTGGGAATTATTTGCAGACAACGAAAAATAACTTCCTTCTTCATTCTGCGCCGCTACAAGACCGGTCGCGGGACCAGGAGGTTCAGCCTCCTCATTAAACAGGGTCTCGTTTTCCATTCATCCTCCCTCCGGAAGCATTCTTCCGTTTGAAAATATCGCCTGAAATAATTTGGCGAAACTAATTTTTGAATTTACGCAAGCAAAAAAAATTGTCAACATTTATTTTGCTTTTTCGCACAAAAAGTGAAAAAAAAATTTAAAGTTGCGATATTTTTTCCAAACTATTTTTTCGGCCGTCGCGCAACAACAATTTTGACAACATCGCGTCTTGCCGGTTGAACGGATCCATGAAAATAAAATTTGGGTTAACAGCAAGGAGGAATGTGTGATGCCGGAACTTCCAGAAGTGGAAACCCTGTGCCGTCAATTGCAGGAAAAAATCGCCGGGGAAAAAATCAGGGCGGCAACGGTCTATGACTCCAAGCTCGACGGGATTGAGGACATCCGGGGATCGATCATACACGACGTGAGGCGTTCGGGGAAAACCATCTTGATCCATCTTGGTGATGGGCGAAGCATCGCCATTCATCTGCGCATGACCGGTCGCCTGTTCTGGCAGCAGCACAAGGCAAGGCTTCCTCACACCCGCTGGCGCATGAGTTTGGCGTCAGGAAACATCGACCTGATCGACCCGCGCCGGTTCGGCACCGTGAAAGTCACTAGAACAGAGACGGACCAATCACGAATCGACCTGCTGTCAGGTTTTGATGAAAAGACTTTTCTGGCCAGGCAGGCCAACCGTAAAGTTAGCATTAAGACGCTGCTCATGGATTCGAAAGCCATTGCAGGCATCGGCAACATCTACGCCTGTGAGATTTTACATCGAACGGGTATTTCACCGCTCAGACAAGCCTCAACCCTCGGCAAAGCGCAATGGAAAAATATTTTCCGTCAGGCCCGCAGTATTTTGACAAAGGGAATTGAAAAACGGGGAACTTCCATATCCGACTGGCGCGACCTCTACGGCTGCCCGGGTGAAAATCAAAACGAGCTTACCGCCTACGGACGGGAAGGAAAGAGTTGCTGCATCTGCGGAGACGTCATCATTCGAATCAAACAAGGAAGCAGAAGCACCTTCTATTGTGCCGCGTGTCAAAAATGAACGTTACTTCTCGTTGATTGTTTCCTGAATCTTGAAACCGAAATGTCTGCCGCCTTCTTCGGTGTAGCCCAAGACTTTATCCCCCTTGGCCAGTTTCACAACGGATATGGGTTCGCCTGTGGGTTTGGTGAGCCGGATGGTCTCTGCATTTTGAAGGATCAGGGAAACGTCCTTGCCACCTACCTCCGCCACGATGTTCAGCATGGGCCTTTTTTCAATTTTCAGCCGCCCGACGGTGGAAACGAAGCTATTCCCTGTTTGATTGACGATCAGAACTTCATCGCCTGTTTTGAGTTCATCCAAATATTTCGTTTTGCCGTTGGGCATCAAAATATAGGCGTGGACAGCGCCGGCGTTGACCCTAAACGGTCTGGGTTCGACATAGGGATTTTCCACGCTCTCCGAATGAACCAGGAAAAAGGCGTTGCTGTAATTGCCGATCAGCATGCCCTCGCCTAGTTTCATATCTGTGATCGTATCGATACAGACACGGTCTCCCATCGATACTTTTTGAACATCCTTAATCGTGAACTCCTTTAGTGCAACCTGCGAGCCGATGCCTTTGGCAAAATTTGTAATTTCTTTCACGACCGCCGGACTGTCCGTCCGGATAACGATACCCCAGACGCCTTTCTCCAAAATGGTCAGAGCCACTCCCGCCTCCTGTTTGGATGACACGGGAAGGACTACTTTGGCGCCCTGCGCGATAATGTTTTCCAGCGGAATAATGGTCCAGTCTTCGCTCTCCACAATGGCCATTTCCCGCCTCAGAGAGGCGATGCGTTCTTCATCTTTTTTATTTTTTATGGTGATTTCAAGGACGTCTTTTCCAAGCGTCAGATCGCTGTCTCCGGCATCGGCAATAACAGGAATAAGGCCCAGGGCTTTGACCTTATCGATGTCCGTACGATTGACCAAAACGGCATCCACACCGGTTTCAATGGCCGTCGTCACAAGGTCTTTATTCCATTTCCGGCAATCGAGCCATACCGTTTTCATTTTTTAGCCTTTCCTTCCAGAATGGCCGTGGCCGCCTCAACGCTGACGTCTTCATGAATAATGGCTTTGATGGCCTGGATCATCCGGGTGGGATCCTCATGCTGAAAAACATTGCGACCGATGGAAACACCGCCGCCCCCAGCCAGGATGCTATTTTTAATATTCTTCAGGACATCGGTGTCGTTTTCCGCCTTTTCACCGCCGGCAATCAAGACGGGAACACCGCAGCCTTCAACCACACTGCGGAAACTTTCCGCGTCACCTGTAAAGGTTACCTTGACCAGATCAGCGCCCAGTTCGGCCGCTACGCGGGCGGAGTGTTTAACCACAGCGACGTCGCTTTCCGTCTTGATCTTTTTGCCGCGCGTGTACATCATGGCCAGAAGCGGCATGCCCCAGGTTTGGCATTGCTTTGACACTTCACCAAAGTCTTTGAGCATCTCTTTTTCATCGTCCGCACCGATATTGACATGGATGGAAACACCGTCCGCACCGAGTTTGATGGCTTCTTCCACCGTGCAAACCAGCACTTTGGAATTGGGATCCGGGCTAAGCGACGTACTGGCCGACAGATGGACGATGAGCCCCACGTCATTGCCGTGGCCGCGATGGCCTGACCGCACAACGCCTTTGTGAATCACGATGGCATTGGCGCCGCCGTCAACGACCTTGCCGATGGCGGTTTTCATATCCTCAAGGCCGGAGATGGGACCTGCCGATACGCCGTGATCCATGGGAACAATCAATGTCCGGCCGTTTTCACGGTTCATAATACGCTCCATCCTAATCTGCTTGCCGATCATCTGTCGCCTCCTATGTGCAATGATGTATGAAAAAAAGTGAACCTAAGGTGCGTAATCTTACAAAGACGAAAGGCGATGTCAAGATTATTTTTGTAATGCGTAAGCTTCCGTGATCCATTGACGGATAAGGCTCTTAGGCGGGACAACACCCACGGAAACTACCTTGGTGTTGATCACCAGAGCCGGCGCGCCCAGAACCCCGAAGCGCGAAATTTCGCGGATGTCGGTCACGTGACGCAGGTCGGCGGAAATTTTCATCTCCGACAAAACATCGCGCAGGTCGGATTGCAGTTGATCGCAACGTGCGCAGCCCATGCCCAGGACCAGAATAGTCAGTCCGGTCAAAGGTTCAGGGTCGTAAGGCAGATTCATGGCTATTTTGTATTCCCGAAGCAGTGCCTTGCCATAAGCTTCGCGGGCTGATGATGGAATATAATTTTGTTCGGAGGCGGAGCTGATCAGAAAGTCGGATAGTTCAGAAGCACTTTTTTGCGCACAAGCAAGCTTTGCCTTCTCAATCACCGCATCCAATCCAACCATTCCAACGGCGCGATTGTTAATCATTACTTGCTTTATAGAGTCTTCGGTCATAGTATCCTTTATCATTGTATAGAGAAAGATCCTTAACACTCTCTTACAAGTCTACGAAAGGGAACATTATATAAAGGATACGTCAAGTACAAATTCAACAGGAGCAAACCGCATGAATCATATTGAAATTATTGAAAAAGCAGTTCAAGAAGGCCGCACCGCCCTTACGGAAGCTGAGGCGAAAATTGTTCTGAAAAACTTTAACATTCCTGTCGTTAATGAAATAATAATAAAAGATATCAATGACATAGAGTCTTTGTCCCATAAAATCGACTACCCGGTTGTCCTCAAAGGACTGGGAAGTAAACTGATGCACAAAACAGAAAAGGGACTGGTCAGACTCCATCTTAAAACACCGCAAGATCTGAAGACGGCAGCTCTATATATAAAGGAAGCCGCGGGCAGTGATCTGGAGGGCTATCTCCTGCAACCGATGCTGGAAGGCAGGCGCGAATTTGTCGCAGGCCTTTTCTTCGATCCGCAATTTGGTCCGACCATTATGTTCGGTCTGGGGGGCATCTTCACGGAAGCGATAGGTGATGTTGTTTTTCGTCTGGCGCCCCTCGATGATACGGAAGCAAGGCGGATGATTGCCGAATTGCATGCACAAAAGCTTTTGGGAAATTTCCGCGGCGAAAAAGCGCCGGACATGGACGCTTTGGTGCGGGTAGTGATGGGTTTGTCCGAAATGGCCATGACACTCCCGCAAATTAAGGAAATCGACATCAATCCATTGCTGGTGTCACCGGAAGGACAAGTAACCGCCGTTGATGCGCTGATCGTTTTGGGTGAGAGAGCCCAGCAGAAGGTAACTCATCTGCCGGTCAATCCGCGTTACATCAGCAATCTGTTCTATCCACGATCCATTGCTTTCGTTGGCGCTTCCGCCGAATTGAGTAAATGGGGGCAATTGATGTTCACCAATGTGGTTGCAGGAAATTTTGCAGGACCGGTTTATCTGGTGAATCCCAAAGGCGGAGAAATTGCAGGACGACATGTTTATAAATCCGTTTTGGAAATTCCCGAGCCCGTCGATCTGGCCGTCATCACGATTCCGGCTAACCGCGTCCTGCCGGTGATGGACGAATTGAAACAGAAGGCTATTAAAAATGTGCTGCTCATTTCATCCGGTTTCGGAGAGGTCGGGCCGGAAGGGAAGGCGCTTGAAGAAGAATTGGTTCGTAAAGCAAGGGAATCAGGTATTTTAATTCTCGGCCCCAACACCATGGGCATCTGCAACCCCTATGTCTCTCTTTACTGTACAGGCACACATGTTCGCCCCAAGGCAGGCGGGACAACTTTGGTTGCGCAATCCGGAAATCTGGGAACGCAGCTGCTGGCGTTTGCGGAAGAGGAAGGCATCGGGATTCGCGCTTTTGGCGGTTCGGGAAACGAGGCCATGATCACGATTGAGGACTACATGGAGGGCTTTGAAGTGGATGACATGACCAAGACCGTGGTCATGTATATTGAAAGCATCAAAAACGGACGAAGATTTTATGAAGCGGCGCGGCGCGTCGGCCTGAAAAAACCGGTGATCGCCCTCAAAGGCGGAAGAACTCAGGCAGGAGCCCATGCGGCAGCGAGCCACACAGGCGCGATGGCCTCCAACGTCAAAGTGTTTGAGGCGGCTTGCAAGCAGGCCGGAATTATTCGGGCGGATCAGCCCATGGACTTGCTGGATTTGTCCGCATCCTTTTCCTCTCTGCCTCTGCCGCAGGGAAATCGCATAGCCATTCTTACGCTGGGCGGAGGATGGGGCGTTGTGGCCTCCGATCTTTGCGCAGAAAACGGCCTGATGGTTCAGCCTCTGTCGGAAAAAATCATCGACAAAATCAACAACTGGCTTCCGCCTTTCTGGAGCCACGCCAATCCGGTGGATCTGGTCGCGGAAATGAATACGGATATTCACATGGCGATCGCCGACGAATTATTGCAGTGGGACGAATGCGACGCCATCATCCACATGGGTATTATCGGCAGGCGGGTTATGATCGAAGGGGTTCTGGATTCAACCCTTGCGATTGATAAAGCCTACGACCAGAAATTCAAGGAAGATTCCCTGGAACTTTTAAGAATTTACGAGCATGAACTGGTTGTGAAGACCGCACGCATCATGGGAAAATATCACAAGCCCGTCATCGGCGTTTATTTACTGACGGACGAAACGACCCGTACGGTGATCGACATCGAAGGTGAAAAATATAAAGGCGTCGTCTTTCCCACACCGGAAAGAGCAGTCAAAGCCCTGGCCAAAATGTATCAGTATTCAAAATGGCTCAAAGGGGGGAAATGAGAACGCCATCTACCCCTGACGTAATGTTTCACGTGAAACATTGGGGCTTCTTGGTGGCCAGAGCGGGTACTGAGTGAATACCCTACTATCTCTGACCTCTTCGATAAGACCTCGGAGCGCATTTCCAACTACACCCTTCTCTTGAGTTAATAAAAAAGGCAGGCCGTTTGGCCTGCCTTTTTTATTAACGCCAATATTCCCTATTCCGTTCTGAGCGCAACAAAGAAACTTGATCTCCCGCGCTTGATTAAAAGTGTAACGCTCTTCTTCTCGGCCGCCTTGGTAATTTCGCGGTTGTAATCCTTCATACTGGATATTTTTACTCGATTGACCTGGACGATAACATCTTGTTGCTGGATTCCGACTTCATCCGCAGGGCTTCCCGGAAGGACTTCCGTAACCACAACACCTTCTCTTGAAATACCCAGCTGCTTTGCGATATCCGCCGTGATTTCCTGTGTCGCAATGCCGAAATGACCTTTTCCGGCTTTTTCGGTTCCTGCCTGCGCCACATCCTCCCTGCGCTCTCCAACCGTGACTTGGAATGATATTTCCTTCCCGTCCCGAATCGCCTTGATCATCATTTTCTGCCCCACTTGTAATCCAGCGATGATCAGTAGCAATTCGTGAGTATCTTTAATCGTTTTCCCGTTTATTTCTATAATGATGTCACCGACTTTCATCCCTGCCTTATCCGCCGGGTCGCCTTTAAAGACGTCCGAAACCAGTGCGCCGCTTTTGTTTTGATGATTCAGATTTTTTGCCATGTCATCGCTCACATCCTGTACGGAAATCCCCAACCAACCGCGCGTGACCTTTCCCTTGGTTTTCAGATCAGCCAGAATGCTTTTCGCCATATTGATCGGAATGGCAAAACCGATGCCCTGACCTTGGGCGACAATGGCCGTATTAATGCCGATGACTTTCCCTGCCATGTTGAACAACGGGCCTCCGCTGTTACCTGGATTAATGGAGGCGTCCGTCTGAATGAAATTGTCATAAGGGCCTGCGCCAATGACGCGTCCCTTGGCGCTGACAATCCCTGCGGTTACCGTAGCATCTAAACCAAAGGGGTTGCCGATAGCAATGACCCATTCACCGACTCTGACTTTTTCCGAATCGCCGATTTCTGCCACCGGCAAACTGTTGTCCGGTTTAATTTTAATCAGCGCGATATCTGTGTTCGGGTCCGTTCCGATCACTTTTGCTTCATATTCTTTGCCGTCCGATATTTTCACAAGGATCTTGTCAGCCTGCTCCACGACATGATTGTTGGTGAAGATGTATCCATCCGTACTGATAATGAATCCCGACCCCAGGCTGCGCTGTTTAAATTCTCTTCTGGGCATATCGCCAAAAAAACGATCAAAGAAATCGTCTCCGAACGGAGATCCTCCAAAGGGGGCATTGTTCCGGCCCTTTCCTTTATACGTTTTGGATGTACTGATGTTAACGACGGCCGGTTTGACGCGCTCCGCCAGATCAGAAAAAGATAGCGGCGTTTTTATCGCCGAATCCGAAACGGCAGGCACCGCCATGGCCGCAGGAATCTCCGGCGCGCCGGAACTGGTAAATGACGATCTCAGCACACCGACCAAAGACACAATAAAAAAAGCGACCAGAAAAGCCATTAAAAACATAAAGAATGTTTTTCGATTTGAATTTTTCATACAGATCCTCCAAAGATATACGCGCAAATGCTTGCGTTTTATTCGTCTTTTAACTTAGATCAATATAACGAGATGTCTGGGCTTGTCAATATAAAACGTTTTAATATTGGTCGTTTGAAGTCTCTTCCATCTTGTGTTAGGATCATACTCATAACTTCGGAGCGACGATATGACCGCATTTTTTCAATACCTCGGACATTCTGCAATCCTTTTTCTACGGGAATTTTCCGATACCATTGCCTTTGCCGCAAAGGTCTTTGTACGCATGTTCCGGCGCAAAACCTACAGCAGCGCCATGCGTAACGTATTGATCGATCAGATCTATTTTACATCCGTTCAGATCTTGCCGGTCTTTCTTCTGGTGTCCGCCGTCTTTGGCTCTCTTTTGATCGGGATTGTGTTCACCCTGCTGAAAGATTTGGGCCTTACAGAGTTTATCGGCCATGTACTGATGGGCCTTATCGTAACGGAATTGTCACCGCTCTTGACTGTACTGCTCATCACGCTGCGCTCTGCATCCGCAATCAATACGGAAATGGCTGTCATGAAAGTCAACCGCGAAATTCAAACGCTCGAAACATTCCGAATTGATGTGATTGATTATCTCCTTGCACCTCGTGTGCTAAATGGAATCATATCTATTGTATTGCTAAGCAGTCTTTTCTCTATTGTCCTATTGGTGAGCGGCATTTTGTTTGCCTGGATTATTTTCGGCATGAATATAGATATTTACACGAATATTTTGTTAAGTTCGACTCAATTTTCTGATATATGCATAGCCCTGCTCAAATGCGTTATCTACGGATTTTTTATCACGCTGATTCCCATCCGGTTTGGTTTACGCGCATCCGATGAATTAACCAGCATTCCCATTGTCGTATCCGGCGGAATGGTCAATGTTTTCGTAGCCGTAATTATCATAGAGGTGCTATCATTACTGACAAAATTATTTTAAAATTCTTCGACGGTGAATCCGCGCTTGTATCATCGTTTAGTCAGTTTTTTCTGCATCATCCGAATCAGGCGGCTCCGGTTTCCCTGGACGTGCCACTGATTTCCAATCAGGATGTTTATTTGAACATCGCATTGATTAAAGAATACCATGAAAATATGCGCAAAGAACAAGCTCAGCAAATCGCTCTGGACTGTCTTTCCCGCCTGGGCCTTTCGCAAATTGCCCATAAGCGCAATCCGGCGTTGTCGCCGGACGAACGTTTCTGCGTGATGCTTTTGCGCGCCGCGATGGTTAAAGATGCGATGATCGTCATTGACCGCCCTTTTAAAATCATTCCTCACCTGAAAAATATCAAATATCTGATATCGGTTCTAAAACAAATTGACGATTTATACTTAAACTGTCATATTTATGATTATTCATGGATGGAAGAAAAATATGGTGATTTATGACGTTGAGCCGTGAATTTAAGGTCGGCCTTTTTATCGGCCTGAGCGCGATCATCCTCGCACTGGCGCTCGCTTATCTTGCCGTCGGGAAGGGTGTCTTTGAAAAAATGCACACCTTCACCCTTTCGTCAAAATCCGGAGACGGCTTTACGGAAGGCATGCCGGTTGTTTTTTCAGGGTTCAACATCGGTAAGGTTCGTGACCTGGAATTAAATGACAAGGGCATTGTCCTGATCAAAATCAAAATCCCCGACCGTCATGTTAAATGGATGCGCCAGGACAGCACCTTTATTCTTTACCGTCCGCTGATCGGTTCCGCCCGCATCGTTGTGAACACCATCAATCTCAATGGCCCAGAGCTGAACAACGACATCCTTCCGGAAGTCACGATTGTGAACGACATTAACGATGCGATTTCCCGTATTGAACCCGTTTTGCAGAAAGTAACGCATATTGCCGATAATGTTGAACGTTTGACTCGCGCCCTGTCCGATCCGAAGGGAGATTTGAATCGCACACTGGGCAACGCCCACACGATCACCTCGAATCTGGCCTCCAAAAAATCTCTTCTGGAAATGGCCGTCTCTGACGAGGAAAGCGTCAAAGCGCTCCATGACTCCCTGAAAAAACTCAAAGACATTACGTCGAGCGTTGACCGGCTTCTTCTCAAAATCGATAAAATGGCTGATAAAACCAATGATCATATTTACGGCGGAGAGGGCGCTTTGCCGCAAATCAACACGATTCTCAAAGATATTGTCGCCAAACTTCAAAAGCTCGATAAAACCATTGACAACATTAATCATATCAGCTCGGATACATCCGCGGGTATGAAAGATTTCCGTATTTTGCGCTCCGACATCGACGATGCAGTCAACGCGATTGACGATGTCGCCAAAAAACTCGATGCGCTCGTTGGCTCGAAGAAGAATCCGGAGTTTAAAGCGCCATGAAAAGAATTCTTATTTTATGGATTGTTCTGATCCTTACGGGTTGCGGCTCTTCGGCTCAGGTTCCCGCCTGGAAAGATAAGGCCTCCCGTCATCTGGAAGACTATAAGGCTCATTTTCTGGCAGGCAAAGAAGACGCCACCGAGCCTCATTTTACCAAAGCCAGAAATGAAATCGCCGCCGGCAATGACTTGACTCTTCTGGCTACTGTTTATCTGACTAAATACGCGCTACATACGGCTTCGCTTGAAAGTTTTGATGCCGGCGATTTCGCCAAACTGCAACGCCTGGAACCCAGCGCCGCCAATATGGCCTACTGCCATTTCTTAAAAGGTAATTTCAGCGCGGCCGATGCCCGGATGCTGCCATCTCGCTATACCGGCGTTTTGAAAGCCGCTACCGCTAAGGATTTGAAATTAGCCGTCCGCGAGATCAATTCTATTGACGATCCGCTTTCCCGATTGATCGCTTGCGGCGTCTGGGTTCGCTATCTCCCCTGTGATGAAACGATTCTGCAAACGGCGATCGCTACCGCCTCGGCCCAGGGTTGGCGCAGACCGCTTTGGGCGTATTTAGAAAAACTGCAAGCCTATTACCTGGAGCTGGGCTATCAAGACAAAGCTGAAGCCATTCAACTGCGGCTGAAGTTAATTCAAAAATAATATCCTGAGGAGGAATAAAAAATGAAAAAGACAATTGCGATGGGAGTTCTCGCCGTGATGACGACACTGATCCTTTTGGGCTGCGCAAGCAAGTCCACCGAAATGCTGTCTGAAGATTTTATCAAAATGAACAACACACAACTGCTGGAATATTTCTATCGCCTAAATGATGAAATTGAAAAACAAGAAAAGCAATCCGGCCCGTCCTTTGGCATTGGTGTGGGAGGCGGCGGCCGGGGCGTGGGCGGCGGCGTAGGTGTCGGTACGGGCGCTACAGGCTATACGGCGGAAGACCTGCGCAAGCGTCGCGTCGACGTCCGCATGGAAATGAAAAACCGTGGAATTAATCCCTAGAGTCTTGATAAAGAATAATATTTGACGCGTTTTATGGATAAAACAATTATCGTCATTCCCTGCTACAATGAAGCGGGGAGACTCAGGGAAGATGAATTTCGACTGCTCACGGAGCATGCCGGCCTTGAACTGCTTTTTGTTAACGACGGGTCAAAGGATCAAACCGAAGAGCAATTAAAAGCATACATTCAGAAAACCCCGCACCGAGCTGCCTTGCTCAGCTTAAGCATCAATTCCGGTAAAGCCGAGGCCGTGCGTCAAGGTCTTTTGCAGGCCATTCAAAACCAGGCCGACCTTGTCGGTTTCATTGATGCAGACATGGCTACGCCGGCTAGTGAAGTGTTGAGGCTTCTTGAGGAAGCCCGCAAAAAAAAGTATCCGGTGGTTCTGGGCTCCCGCGTCAAACTTTTGGGAACAGCCATCGCAAGACGGATGATCCGTCACTATACGGGACGGATTTTTGCAACGCTTGCCTCCATCATCCTGCGCCTGCCGGTTTACGACACGCAGTGCGGCGCAAAACTATTCTCCGTTTCACCTTTGTTGAAAGAAGTCCTTTCAGAGCCATTTTCTTCCCGCTGGGTTTTTGATGTCGAACTTATCGGCAGACTTTTAACCGGCAGCAAAACATCACCGCCTCTGACGGCTGATGATTTCATCGAAATCCCTCTTAAAAAATGGACAGACATCCGGGGATCGAAAATATCACCGCTCGATGTCGTCAAAGTACCTCTCGAACTCATCAGGATTGCTTATCGACTCAATAAGCGACGACGGATATTAAAGAAATGACATCCCGCAAACACCCGTCGAACGATAATATCATCATCTTCGCACAACTTTTTTTTCAGGCGGTCCTGATTGTATTTTACGCCCTTTTTTTCAGCCGCTTTTTCCCCAATGCCAATCAGGCCATCGGGCACGATTATGCCTATTTCTTCCCGCATTTGCTCGACGGCTATTTCTGGTTTCTGGAAAACGGCTTATTTAATATACCCTGGTTTTCGCCTGCCTTTTGCGGCGGAATCCCGGCCTGGGCCAATCCGCAAAACATTTTTTATTCCCTGCCGCAACTCCTGACGTTTGCTTTTGGCCCTTTCCTGGGGGTTTTTGTCACCGTGCTGTTTTTTGTCTGGCTGGGCTACATCGGCATGTATCTTTTAACCCGCCGGATTTTCAACCTGAGCCGTCCTGCCGCTTCGCTTGCTGCGACATTATTTTTCCTCAACGGGTTTTTCTTCAGTCGTATGGCCGTAGGACACCTGGCCTTCCACGCGTTCATGCTGACGCCGCTGCTTTGCTATTTTCTTTTCAAGCCGGACTCCCACAAAATACGCCTGCCGAAGGTTTTGTCTCTTTTCTTTTACAGTGTCGTCGCCGGCTTGATCTGGGCCTATATGTTTTACGGCGGGATGCTGGTGCTGCTGGTGCAGGTCATCTTTTGCGTAATTGCCGTTGGCTGTATTTACGGCCTGCTTTCAAACAATCTGAAATCCTTCGCAGGACGGTTTGTGCTTTCAGGCGTCATCGGGCTTTGCATAGCTTCTTCACGGCTTGTTGCCGTATCTTCCCTGATCAGCAACTTTCCACGTAACTACTACGAGATTCCGGGATCGACATTCTGGGAAGGCATCGAATTATTCTTCCGGTCTCTGTTTCTGCCGGCAAGCATCAGTTTTTCTGCGGACATCATCAGCCATTTTCAGTGGAATCCTCAGTTGCACGAGTACGACTTCAACATCTCGCCTGTGCCTGTGCTGATTCTTCTTTTCGGCGCCCTGGGTTTGATCTTCAGAAAGAAACAAGGCTTGCTGCGCCGCCTTACCCCCGTCAATTGGTTTTGCGGTGTCTTATTGCCGGCGATCCTGATCATCCCTTTTGCGCTCAATATCTATTCGCCCGCCTGGCATGAATTTCTGAAATCTGTCCCTCTGATTAAAGCCGCGTCCACCATGATGCGCTGGTATGTCGTTTATATGGTCATTCTGATTGTCGCCTCCGCACTTGTCCTTGAGCATGGCGGTCTTTGGCAAAAATATAAAACTCTCACGGCACTTACCGGCATCATTCTGGCCATTGTGCTTTTCTTATTTCAGCCCGCGGAGTATTACACCTCTCAATATTATTCCCCTGCCAATATTGAGAAAGCCTATCATGATCATCAGACACAGGGGCTCCATCCGCAGGTCAGCGACGTTGTGATGCTTACCGATGACGCGGGCAATCACGTGGTCACGGATTATGACAACGACATCATTGCGATCGGTGGCACACAACTGTTTTGCGATGAGCCGATTTTCGGTTACCGTCTTGAGCATTTCCCCCGCATGACGCTTCAACCGGGACCCGTCTCCACGGAAAGCAAGCACTTATTAAATTTGAAAAACCCGGCCTGCTATATCTATCCGGAAGAAAATAATTGCCGGCCCGGCGATCATTTTACGATCGGCCAAAAAGACAACATGACGAATTTTGCCGCCTATCGCAGCTATCCTTTTCAAATCCCGCTGAAACAAACACTTGCCAACTGGATCAGTCTCTTCACGTTCATCGGGTGCCTGATCTACCTGCTTTTCTATGGCGGGACAAGAATTGCCCGGAAATTCTTAAAATGAATCTTTTCTCCATGCGTTGTAAACCAGCTTTTTCTTTGGGTTCCAATATCCGCCCAATCATGTTAAAAGTCAGGCAGAAAGGAGTGAATCTATGACAGGAGCGGAAATAATTCTAAGGACGGCGGCCGATGCCGGCGTAGATATTTGTTTTGCCAATCCCGGCACAACGGAATTGGCGCTTGTTGCGGCCTTTGATACGGTTAAAAACATCCGGCCTGTGCTGGGGCTTTTTGAAGGTGTCTGCACGGGCGCGGCTGACGGTTATGGCCGAATCAGGCAAAAACCGGCGATGACGGTTTTACATCTGGGCCCGGGATTCGCCAACGGCATAGCCAATCTGCACAATGCGCGGCGCGCCCGGTCGCCCGTACTCAACATCATCGGTGAGCATGCCACCTGGATTCGTCCCTACGATCCCCCGCTGAACATGGATATTGCTTCTCTTGCCCGCACGGTTTCCGGCTGGCAAAAAGAAAGTGCCTCTTCCGATCATTTATCCGCTGACACAGCCCAGGCCATTGCCGCGTCCCTCTACGGCCAGGTCTCGACAATCATCGTTCCTGCGGACTACCAATCCGAAACATGCAAAACGGATGTTATTGCCAGGTCGCCATTTTCGTTTGACGCCGTGGATGAGGAGATGATTCCTTATGCCGCCTCAATGATCAAAGAAGCAAAAAAACCCGCCTTGATTCTGGGCGACAGGGCCCTTCGTCAACAGGGACTGGCGGCGGCGGCGCAAATCAAAGCCAATACCGGCTGCGATCTTTTGATGATCACCTTCCCTGCATACTTTGATTCAGGCGCCGGATTGCCTGTTTTAAAACGCATTCCGTACTTTCCGGGACAAGCACAAAAATTTCTTTCCGAATACGACGCCTTTGTCATGGTGGGCGCAACCGAACCGGTGGCTTTCTTCGGCTATGCAGGCGGCACAACATCATTGCTCCCCGAAAACGCTCCCCGCGTCCGTATCGACACAGAAAAACAGGATGCAGCTTGTGTCCTCCAGTCTCTTGCGTCTGCGCTGGGGTCTGCCGCGGGACAAAACGGTCTGCGACCGGTCCTTGCAAAATACGAGATACCGGCATTGCCGGAAGGCCCGCTCAATGCCCAGAAAATGTGCGCGGCGATTGCCGCGCTTCAGCCGGAACATTCCATCGTCGTCGAAGAAGGCGTATCCTCCGGCGCGTTTTATTACACCTACTCCCCTTATTTAAAACCTTACAGCCATCTGACACTGACCGGCGGCGCCATCGGAATGGGCCTGCCGCTTGCTCTGGGCGCGGCCCTTGCCGCACCGGATCGCCAGGTTATTGACATCCAGGCTGACGGCAGCGCCATGTACACGCTTCAGGCCCTCTGGTCACAGGCCCGTGAAAATACAAAGGTCATCACCGTGATCTGCTCCAACCGCAAATACTTTACCATTGAATTAGAGTGTCTGCGGGCCGGTTATAAATCGCTGAGCGATGAGGCAAAATCGCTGATGAGCCTGGATAAACCCACTTTGGACTGGGTCCACTTGAGCCGCGGCATGGGAGTTCCTGCCGCTTCCGTTAACACAGCAGAGGCTTTTATCAGGCAATTTCAAGCCGCGCTTCAGGAGCCTGGACCTTATTTGATTGAAGCCGTACTGGAGTAATAAAATGAAAAATACCATGCATCATATTGATCACGGCCAGGGTGGCCCTGCCTCCTGCATGCAAATCAAGCAAGGGCCTTTGCCTCAATTGAAAGCCGGTGAAGTATTGATCGAAGTCGCCTACGCGGGCGTCAATCGGCCTGATATTTTCCAGCGCCTGGGCGCGTATCCGCCTCCCGCCAGCGCGTCGCCGATCCTGGGACTGGAAGTCGCGGGAATGATTGCAGCCAAGGCCGATGATGTAACCCATTGGCAAATCGGCGATGTCGTCTGCGCCCTGACACCCGGCGGGGGCTACGCCGAATACTGCGCTGTGCCCGCGCCTCATTGCCTGCCAATTCCACAGGGCCTGGCGCTTGCCGAAGCGGCGGCGCTACCGGAAAACTATTTCACCGTCTGGTCAAACGTCTTTGAGCGAGGCGGCCTGAAAGCGGGAGAATATTTTCTGGCGCATGGCGGGGCTGGTGGCATCGGGTACACAGCCATCCAACTGGCCAAGGCCTTCGGCGCTAAAGTGTTTACAACCGTTTCCGGTTCCGATCAGATCGAAGCTGTCAAAAGGCTGGGCGCGGATGTCGTGTTGGATTACAAAACCCAGGATTGGACGCAGGAAATTGCCGACAGGGTCGGAATGCGGGGCATTGATTGCATTCTTGATTTTGTAGGCGGGCCTTACATTCAAAAGAACCTCAAGCTTCTTGCCCGAAACGGACGGCTGGTGCAAATTGCCTTCCTGCAGGGCTCCAAGGTCGAGCTGGATTGTCTGCCGATCCTGACTAAAAATCTCACCTTCACCGGTTCGATGCTGCGCCCCCGTTCTATTGAGGAAAAAACAGCCATTGCACAAGCTTTGCTCCAATACGTCTGGCCGCTCTTTGCCGACCATAAACTAAGTGTCCTGATTTCCGCCGTCTTTCCGTTGGCTGAAGCCCCCAAGGCTCATGAACTGATGGAAGCGTCTGCACACATCGGCAAGATCGTGCTGAAGGTGAAGCCATGATCTCAAAACGCGCCTCAGCATTCACCTCTTTCATTGTGATGGACGTCATGGCCAGGGCTGAGGAGCTGGAACGCAAAGGTGAACACATCATTCACCTGGAGGTGGGCGAGCCGGATTTTTCCACGCCCCAAGTCGTTACCGATGCCGCCATCGCGGCCCTGAAAAACAACAAAACCCGCTATACACACGCGCTGGGTCTGCTGGAGTTGCGCCAGGCGATCTGCGATTATTATTTAAAGGAATACGGCGTCACCATTACGCCTGATCAGGTGCTGGTTTCGACCGGGACGTCGCCGGTACTGTTGTTTGCCATGCTGGCCATTCTGGACCAAGGCGATGAAGTGATTATTTCCAACCCCCGCTATCCCTGCTACCAGAATTTCATCCTCGCGGCGGGAGGCAAGCTCAAAGAGATTCAAACATTCCCCGAAGAGGGTTTTCAATACCGGCATAAAGACATTAAAAAGAAATTGTCCCGAAAGACCAAAGCTATTCTGATCAATTCGCCCTGCAATCCGACGGGCATCGTCATGACCCGTGAGCAGTTGCAGGACATTGCTCAGTTTGATTCACAATATATTCTCTCGGACGAAATCTATCACGGACTGGTTTATAAAGGGCGGTCTCATTCCATTCTGGAATTCACCGACAAGGCTTTTGTCATTAACGGTTTTTCCAAGCTCTTTGCTATGACCGGCTGGCGTCTGGGCTACCTGATTTTCCCCAAAGAATTCAGCGCCGTCATGCAACGCATTCATCAGAATTTTATGATCTCGGCCAATGGCTTTATTCAGTGGGCGGGCATTGCCGCACTCACGCAGGCCAAAGACGATGTCGCGACCATGGTTAAAATCTATGACGAACGACGTCGCTACATGCTTTTGCGCCTGATGGATCTGGGCTTTACCATTCATGTTGAGCCGACCGGCGCTTTTTACGTTTTTGCCGACGGTCGCAAGTTTTTCACGGATTCCTACAAAGAAGCGTTTCGCATCACCGAGGAAGCAAAGGTCGGCGTCACCCCCGGCATTGATTTCGGCAGCGGAGGCGAAGGCTTCCTGCGCTTCTCCTACGCGACATCATTCGAAAATATTCAAGAAGGCTTAAACCGGCTGGAACGCTATCTCGGCAGGTTCAAGTAATGCCGTGGACAAATCGGATGAATTGGCGTATCTTGCGCAACATTATTTTAGAAACCCGAAGGAGGAGATGAGGAGATATGGCATACCAATACATTGACCTAAAAATTGAAAATCATGTAGCCACGGTCGCAATGGCAAGGCTCGATGCGTTAAACGCGCTCAGCCTGGACTTTGCCTCAGAGATTGCAAATGTGTTTCGCGAACTGGGAACAAATGACGATGTTCGCAGCATTATCTTTTGCAGCAAGGCGCGGATTTTCTGCGCAGGACTTGACTTAAAAGAAGCAGCCGGCGGTGACAATTCATCCGCTAAAGGTGTTCTTGATACCATTAGAAAGTCCCAGCCTCTTTTCGACTGTTGCAATTTTATCGAAGAATGTCCCAAACCGGTGATTGCCGCCGTTCACGGCAAGTGCATCGGCGGCGGGCTTGATATGATTTGCGCCTGTGATATCCGCCTGTGTACCGAAGACGCGATCTTCTGCCTGAAGGAAGCGAACATCGGTATCGTCGCGGATATGGGTGTGCTCCAACGCCTGCCGATGATCGTCGGCCAGGGCTTTGCCCGAGAGATGGCCTATACGGCCGCAAACTACACCGCCCGTGATGTGGAGACGATGGGGCTCATCAACCACGTCTATGCCGATCATGCAAATCTCATGGGTGCGGCGCAGAAACTGGCGGGGATGATTGCCGCAAACGCCCCGCTGGGAATTAAATGTACCAAGGAAGTGCTCAATTTCAGCCGCTACGTAAATGTCTATGAAGGCATGGCGCTGGCCATTCAGAAAAATGCAACCCTGCTCATGTCTGAGGATTTAAAGGAAGCCATGATGTCTTTTCTGGAAAGACGTCCGGCGGATTTCAAAGGCAGATAAATAAAGAGAAAGCCGCGCTGAATATGTTCAGCGCGGCTTCTTTTGAGATTCATCAGGTCTTCAAATTTTGCCCCTTGTTCTAAATCGAATACAATTTTTACAGATTCTTTGCCGCGTTTTCAATCGCTTTTTTGATCGTGTCGAGTCTTTCGGGGCTCATCTTCACGGAAATGCCCATCACCAGCGTTCGGCTTAAGATATCTTCCGCAAACGGAATACTCTTGCGGGAATATTTGACCTTGCCCTTGTAGGCCTTATCCTTGAACGGATACTTCTTGGAGCTGGCCGTGGAAAATGCCAGGAAGTGCTCCCAGTTGGGAACATAGTGCCACAAGTTGTTTTTGTAGCAGGTGGTGTCGAGTCCTCCCGCGGATAAAAGTTTTTGAAATTTAAGCGCCGCTTTTTCCTCCGGCAGGTTGAACGCCAAAAACGTTGCGGAATCGCCCTCCGGATCTGGGAGCATTCGGAATTTCACGCCCGGCGCCTGTGCCAGTGCATCTTTAACAACCTGCTTGTTTTTCCGCTGCTCGGCAATGATGTAATCGAGCTTGCGCAGCTGAGCCAGACCCAGTGCGCCTTGCAGTTCATTCATGCGATAATTGAAACCGAGGATGGTCCGGCCTTCCAGCGCTCGGCTGACCTTGGGGTTGTGATCGTGTCCGTGATCGGAATACCATTCCGACCGCAAATAGAGGTTTTTCTTGTTGGAAATGACCATGCCGCCTTCGCCGGTGGTCACGGTTTTATAATAGTCAAAACTGCAAATGCCCATGTCGCCAAAGCCACCCAGCTTCTTGCCTTTAAAACTCGCGCCTAAGCCCTGGGCGTTGTCTTCCAGAACCAGCAATTTATTCTTGCGTGCGATTTTGATAATTTTATCAATTCTGGCTGAAGAGCCGCACATGTGAACGGGAATCACCGCTTTGGTATATTTGCTCATCTTCTTTTCAATCTCATTCGGATCGAAATTGAGCGTATCATCGATATCCACCATCACGGGGACCGCGCCGACTTCCATCACGGCTTCATAAGTGGCCAGAAAGGTAAAGGCCGGAACCAGCACTTCATCGCCGGGACCTATGTCCATAGCCGTGAGCGCAACTTTGAGGGCCGACGAGCCGGAGGTTACGCCCAGCGCAAATTTAACACCGCAGTATTTAGCAAACTCTTCTTCAAACTGGCGAACTTTGAAAACGCCTTTTCTTTCCTTGTCAAATCCATAACGCATCAGGATGCCTGTTTCCAGCACATCCATGACTTCCTTAATTTCTTCCTGACCGATCAGTTCAGCTCCTGCCATGAGTATTATACCCTTCCTTTCTTAAAAAGCTTGCGCGTAAATTGCGATCATATCTTCTTTGGTCATCTTGCGGGGATTGTTCTCCAGCGGCCTCGCCACCGTCATTGCGACTTCGGCCAGTGCCGGAAAATCATCTTCGGTGACGCCGAAATCCTGAATGGAGGCGTCGATACCGCAATCTTCAATCAGAGCTTCCACCGCGTCCACCGCGAGATACGCGGCTTCACGGGCAGCTAAACCGTCGATGCATTCGCCCATCGCCTCGGCGACATCCGCAAATTTCTCTAAAGCACCCGGCAGATTAAACGCCATGACCGGCGGCAGCATGATGGTATTGGCCAGACCGTGACCCACGCCGTATTTGCCGCCCAGCGGATAGGAAAGAGAATGAACCGCCGTGACGCCTGCGTTCGCCAGGCCGATGCCGGCATACAGGCTGCCCAGCAGCATTCGTTCGCGAGCGGCAATATTTTTCCCGTCATGCACGCAGGTGCGCAGATTTTCGGCAATGAGCGCGATCGCTTCGAGAGAAAACATTTCACTCATCGGCGATGAGTTGATCGACGTGTAGGACTCAATCGCATGACACAGCGCGTCCAGGCCTGTTTGCGCGGTGGGCGCGGGCGGAAGAGAAAGCGTCAGCTCCGGATCCAGCAGCGCCAGTTCGGGATACAGGTAGGGGCTATTCATTCCCTCTTTCTTTTTAAGGTTTTTTCGGACAAACACGGCGGTAAAGGTCACTTCACTGCCGGTGCCGGCGGTGGTGGGAATCATGATTTTGGGCAGGCCCGCTTTCGGAACTTTATTCAATCCCAGATAATCTGCAGCTGCGCCTTTATTGGTGGCGATCACAGCGATGGCCTTGGCCACGTCCATCGCAGAGCCGCCACCGATGCCGATAATGCTGTCGCATTTGTTTTTAATGGCCAGGGCGGCGCCTTCATCAGCCAGTTCAATTCCGGGCTCCGGCTCCACCTTGTCGTAAACGGTGAATTTGATGCCCTCAGACACAAGAATGCTGGCGATTTTTTCCTGCAATCCGGTTTTTGCGAGATTTTTATCGATGACAATCAGCGGGTTTTGTGAGTGAAGATCTTTAATGTGACCGGCAAGCGTTAAAAGGGACCCGTTGCCGAAAACAATCTTTTTGGCGCCGGTAAAAGAAAAAGTTTTTCTCATAATATGCGACCTCCATCGCTGTGGGTTTAAGGTTTGGTTGCACTGTAAATTTCAAGATTTTCCTTTCACGCCAAATCAGGCCTAAAGTCAAGTATTTTTGTGTCGGGCATGCCATTCCATCTGGCGACAGATGCCGCGGATAATCTTCACTTCCCGTGACAGAAGACCCGAACGGGAAAAAAAACGACGTAAATCCAGCATCCAGTATTCAGGATTTTCCGGATTCAAAAATCCGATATGGCCGAGCAGTTCTTTGATTTGTCCATACATGCCTTCCAGTTCCGACGAGAGGGCCAGTTTCGGTGTCGCTTCTCCCGCGGTTGGCGACAATGCAGTCGCGACAAATATTTCATAGCAGAGAATCATCACCGCCTGGGACAGGTTAAGCGAGGTGAATTCGCGGGAGGTTGGAATGGTTACAACACTATGGCACAAGCGCAACTGATCATTGGCCAGCCCCGTGTCTTCCGGACCAAACAGCAGTGCGACTTTGTTTTTCTGCGAAAGATCGGCAATGTTTTGCGCCGCCGCACGAGGCGACACAAAAGGTCCGCGCGCCTTCCCCAGGCGGGCGGTGGTTCCCACAATGTAATTGAAACCACCGAGCGCTTCTTCGATGCTTTCACAATACTGGATTGAATCTAAAACGTCGGCTGCCAGATGCGTAGATCGCTGCTCCATTTCCTCCCGATCAAAATCCGCGCTCCCCACAACCACGATCTGGCTGATGCCCATATTCTTGGCCGCCCGGGCTACCGATCCGATATTGCCCGCGTACTTAGGCTTATATAAAACAATACTGACATTTTTTGTTTTGGCTTTTATCGGCATATGCGGCCCCCTCCCGAATCGTAGAGGCTTTATAAAACCACCGGACAGGAAATGCACGAAGAATTTGTGTTGAAATGACTTAAACGAAAATATCTACCAGGCTGCCGCCTGCTGAACCGGAAAGGGCCTGAATCTGGCGGGCGTTCTGCATGAGCATGTCCGCCATGGCAGCTTCGGCCTGGGCATTCATTTTCAGAATGCTGATGCTGATTTGATCGAGCGTTTGAGACTGGCTCATGGCCATCATTGCGGATGCTACGGAAGAAATGTCGTTCATATAAACCCGCTCCTTGGAAGCATTGATTGTATCGGATTTATCACACCATAACTTTAGCTGAACGACAGAGACACAGTTACAACAATGGGTTGCAAGACAAAACAAATTCAGAGGGATCAAATATCAGGCTTCCGAAGCTTGCCGGGTCATGAAAATTTCTGGCGGAAAGAGTCGACCAGGATGCCCAATGGGGGTGTGAGGTTTCATTACCGCATTTGTAGAAGTTGGCCCGCCAAACCTGTCCTTTGATGCTTCTGAGCTGCCCGGCATACTTTTCCAAAACACTAAGCGGAATACAAAATTCCAGATACCAGACAAGCGGCTTGAAAATCTCCGGTTCCACAACGGCAGGCAAACTGGCAAACCGCCGAATTTGCCCGTCGTCATGCGGCGTAAGCGGCGTGAATTCTTTAAGGCAGCCGTTCACGCGTGATGGATTGGTCACATAGGAGGCAAGCAGTGCGCCTCCGCAATTAAACTCAAAATTGAAATACCCAGTCCCCTCTTTCGGCTGAATAAATATCTCCACACAAGAGTCTTTCCAGACATCGCTTTGAAAATCCGTGTGGACTGATCGCACATACTGATCCTCTACACGAAAGATACCAAAGATATTTGCCGCATCATAAAGCAGTTTACAAAGCGTCCGCGGGCGGTGATCGCTCCCTTCAGGCCGGAAACAATTCACCGCCAAAGGTGGAACCTCCCGCCAAATATTGCCGTCCCAGAACCCCTTTATTTCCGGTACGCGCTTAGTCACGGCCAGATGGTAATGTTTTGCATTCATTTATCGTTTGCGGCCTTTCCTTTTTTTTGTTATTGGCACTCTATGACTTCGGACATGCTCTTATTACGTGAAGGCGCCGGGCTTCTGGGAATCGAACTTACCGAAAAACAGCTCGCCTCATTCGATCTCTATCAAAGCGAACTTAGGCTCTGGAACACCAAGACTAATTTGATCTCCGAAAATACATCCGACGAAATTGTCACCCGTCATTTTCTGGACTCCCTGACCGCCGCCCGGTTCATTATCAACCAAAATGCGCGGATCGTCGATATCGGATGCGGTGCGGGCTTTCCCGGCATTCCGCTAAAAATCGCTCTTCCGTCATTACAGCTCTATCTTCTGGAAACCAATCGCAAAAAGGTTTCTTTTCTCAAGCATATCATCCGCCTGTTGAATCTGCAAAACACTTTTACCCTGCACGACCGCACGGAAAACATTCTCCAAACCGAAACCTGGCGGGAGAAATTCGATGTGGTTACCTCGCGGGCCGCTCTGAAACTGCCCGATTTACTGTCGCTTGGCGACTATTTTCTTGTCCCGGGCGGCCTGTTGATAGCTCTCAAGGGCCAGGATATTGATGCCGAGCTTGAAGCCTCCCGAACCCTCCAAAATCAATTAAATAATAGTCAAATAATTCAGCATGATATAAACTTGGCGCTCCTGGGGCCCCCCCGAAAAATTATTATCGCCCGAAAGCCAAAATAAAGCAAAAAAGCCTTCTAAAATACCCTTTTTTATGTTAGTCGAATGCCAGGTTTTTCCACCGACTTTTCGAGGAAGGCCCACACATAAATAATGAATAAAATCATATGTATTGCAAATCAAAAGGGCGGCGTCGGTAAAACGACGACGGCAATCAATCTTTCTGCGTCTCTGGCTACGGCAGGAAAGACCATTTTACTTATTGACGCAGACTCCCAAGGCAATACATCAAGTGGTTTGGGACTCGACCGGGGATCTTTTGAAAAAGCCAATTTGTATCATGCCATGATCGGAGAAACATCGATCAACACCGTGATTTTCAATACGGTTCTACCCAATCTTGAAATTATTCCATCCAATCAGGACCTGATCGGTCTGGAAGTTGAATTTGTTAATCTGGAAGACCGGGAAATCCGACTGCGCGGCTTGCTTAAAAAGCTGGACAGGACTTATGACTATATAGTAATTGACTGCCCGCCGTCGCTTGGTTTTATGACGGTCAACGCTCTTGTCGCAGCAGACGCCTTGATTGTTCCCTTACAGTGCGAGTATTACGCCATGGAAGGACTGGGCTATCTGCTCAACACTGTAAAACTGGTAAAAGCTCAATTAAATCCAGCTCTGGCCCTAGGCGGTATATTGCTGACGATGTTCGACGCGCGCAATTCACTTGCACACCGCGTCACGGAAGACGTCCGCAAACATCTGGGCAACAAGGTGTTCAACACCATCATTCCGCGCAACGTGCGGCTCTCGGAAAGCCCCAGTCACGGTTTGCCCGTCATTCTTTATGATGGAAAATCACGCGGAGCTATGGCCTATATGGATCTGGCGCGTGAAATTATTCAGGGAGAAATATAAAATGGCGCAGAAAAAAAATGCTCTCGGAAAAGGACTTGGCGCTATTTTTCCGGATTTACTCAACACGGACCCAGCCAAAAAAGAAGCCGTCAACAGTTGCGGCATTGAAGAGCTGCATCCGAACCGGTATCAGCCGCGGAAAAATTTTCGCGATGACGACCAGAAACAACTGATCGCGTCGGTTAAACAAAGCGGCATCATTCAGCCGATTGTCGTTCGCAAGGCTGAAACGGGTTATGAAATCATCGCCGGAGAACGTCGCTGGCGTGCGGCGCAAGCTGCGGGCCTCAAAGAGGTTCCTATTGTCATCCGTAAAGCCACCGATCTGGAAGCTGCGGAGTTATCGCTCATCGAAAATATTCAGCGCGAGGAACTCAATCCTCTGGAAGAAGCGGACGCCTATGTTAACCTGATGGATAAATTCGGTCTTTCGCAGGAAGACGTCTCCACAAAAGTCGGCAAGGACCGCTCGACCATCGCCAACACCGTACGATTGCTCAAATTGCCGGCCAAAGCCAAAACCGCTCTTATCGAAAAAAAGATCTCATCCGGCCATGCCCGCTGCATTCTGGCGCTTTTATCGGCAGATGAACAAATAGCGGCGCTCGATGCCATATTAAAACGGGGATTAAACGTTCGTGAAACGGAAAAATTAATCACAAAACTAAAACAGCAACCTGTTAAAACAACATCGGCCGTCAAGGACCGTTTTATAGCCGATCTGGAAAAGTCCTTAACGACCAAATGCATGGCCAGGGTGCAAATCAAGGGCTCAGCGAAAAAGGGCAATATTGAAATCGCCTACAAATCTATGGATGAACTAAATCGTCTGGCGCGCTATCTCCTGGACGACTTAAACTAATAAGCACAAAGACTTATCAACACCTGTTGATAATATTGTTTATAAAAGGTTGATAATGGAATCGGTCTGGGACAAAGCTACTAAAATTATTCAGGATAAAGTATCAAAGCAAAATTATGATACCTGGATAAAACCCATTAAAATTGTCGCGATGGAAGACAAATGTGTCCAATTGGCCGTTCCTAATAAATTTTTTAAGGACTGGCTCATGGATAACTATCTGTCCATGATTAAAAACTCCCTTCACAATGTGGTGGGGATCAGCGTCGATATTGATTTCATTTTAAACAAAGAAAAAGAAAAAAAGTCGGAAGCGGCTGTTTTGAATTTTGAGCAACCTCAGAATAACTCAGGAAATCATCAGATCCCCCGCAATAAAAGCATTTCCTTTTTAAACAACCATTATACATTTGACCGTTTTGTCGTCGGTCCTTCCAACCAGTTCGCCCACGCCGCCTCCATTGCTGTGGCCAAGCAGCCAGCCAAAAACTACAATCCTCTTTTTATTTACGGAGGATCGGGCCTGGGGAAAACCCATCTTTTAAATGCCATCGGCCTTATGACCGCCGCGTCTCACCCGGATTTTAACGTCATGTATGTCTCGGCCGAAGCGTTTATGAATGAAATGATCAACTCCATCCGCTACGACCGGATGCCGAAATTTCGTGAAAAATACCGCAATATAGGATCATTACTGATTGATGATATTCACTTTCTGGCCGGCAAGGATCGGACGCAGGAAGAATTTTTTCATACCTTCAACACACTGCATGATTCCGGTAAGCAGATTGTCGTCACCAGTGATAAATTTCCCAAAGACATTCCTAACCTGGAAGGACGCCTTCGATCCCGGTTTGAGTGGGGATTGATCGCTGATATTCAAGCTCCAGAAATTGAGACAAAAATCGCAATTATCGAAAAGAAAATGCAGGAAAGTAAAATTGATTTATCTCCTGCCGTGGCCCATTACATCGCATCCCATGTAGAATCCAACATCCGCGAACTGGAAGGATTTTTAATCCGGATTTCCGCATATTCCTCACTGACCAACAGAAATATTGATCTGGATCTGGTTAAGGAAGTGCTGAAGAAAATTATAAAGCACAATAATAAAGAAGAAGTGTCGATTGATGATATTATTAAAATCGTTTCCGGCAAGCTCAATATAAAGATAACGGATATTAAAGCGCATAATAAAAATAAAAATATGGTTCAGGCCCGGCAGATATCCATGTATTTGGCTAGAAAGCTGACGAATCTTTCATACCCGGATATCGGTCAAAAAATTGGCGGACGCGATCATTCAACTGTGATTTATGCCAACAATAAAGTTCTCAACACCCTGGATGCGGATAACAACTTTAAGAAGATGGTTCAAGACATAGAAGACAGCGTCATCCACAAAACGTGATTTGCTATGAACCACCAATCCACAGGGCTTGGCAATGGAGGAGATGGAAATTACAGATGAAATTAAAACCATCCACATATCCACAGGGCTTATTACTATTACTGATTTTATATATATAAGAAAAAAAATAAAAAGAAATAAAACAATGGGAGGGGAGTATGGAATTTAAAATTAATCGGAATACCTTTTTGGATGGTATTCAAAAGACTCTAGGTATTGTCGAGAAAAAGACAACAACACCCATTTTAAATAATGTGCTTTTGAAAACGGAGCATAATAAGCTCAAGATAGTTGCCACAGATCGGGAGATTAGTTTGATCTCCGACTATGAAGCCGATATTGCGGAAAAGGGTGAAATTACCTTATCTGCCAAAAAGCTCTATGAAATGGTGCGAGAAATTCAAGGAGATGTGATTCATTTCACCAAGAGCGCCAATAATATTGTTAAAGTGACCTGTCAAAGAGCTGTCTATAAAATTCCCGGTCTTTCTGCAGACGATTTTCCCAGTGTTGGAGATATTCAAGATGTGCAGTTTTTTAATATCCCCGGCTCCGCGGTAAAGGAATTAATCAATCAAACATCCTTTGCGATGGCTTTTGATGAAAGCAGAAAGAATCTCAATGGTGTTTTACTGGAAACCGTATCCGACGGAACGACCCATGTCTGGAGAATGGTTGCCACGGATGGTCATCGACTGGCGGTGGCAAAAGCAATAACCCCCGAACCTTGTCCGGAATTATCCAAAGGGGTGATTATTCCCCGTAAGGGATTAATGGAAGTCAAAAAGATTATCGACGTTCATGAAAACGTCAGTATCGGCATCCATAAAAGTATGCTTGTGGTCAAAACAGACAACACGATTTTGAAAGTCAATCTCGTGGATGGTGAGTATCCCGACTATAAAAGAGTCATTCCAGCGGAAAAAGGCGTTAGTGTGACGTTGGATAAAGAATCTTTCCTGCATGCGCTAAGACGAATGAATGTTGTTTCGTCGGAACGATACAGTGGTGTGATTATCACCTTTGCCGCCGGAAAAATGACTTTGAATTCAACTAATCTGGATGTGGGTGAAGCAACGGAAGAAATAGATATCAGTTATACGGGCGAGGATATGGATGTCGGATTTAATGTGAATTATGTTATTGACGCCATATCGGTTATCACGACGGATAATATTGTGATGGAAGTGGGGGTTGGTTTAAAACCGACACTGATCAAGCCTGCGGAAGGCGATAATTATTTATGTATTGTCATGCCGTTAAAAATTTAAATAAATTAATGTAAAAAATGAAATTGGAACAAACTAAGGAGTTCGAAGGTTATAATGACAGATAATTATAATGCTGATAGTATTAAGGTTTTAGAAGGTTTAGAAGCAGTTCGTAAGCGACCGGCCATGTATATCGGTTCTACCGGTAAAGATGGATTACACCATCTGGTGTATGAAATTGTTGATAATAGTATTGATGAAGCGGCCGGAGGTTTTTGTGATACTATTTCCGTAAAAATCCGTGTGGATAATAGTATTGTGGTGGATGACAATGGAAGAGGAATTCCGGTGGGCATCCACAAAGGGGAGGGTGTGTCCGCAGCCGAAGTGGCGATGACTAAACTGCATGCAGGCGGGAAGTTCAACAACGATTCTTATAAAGTATCCGGCGGTCTGCATGGCGTCGGCGTGTCTGTTGTCAATGCGCTGTCCAAAACATGTGAGTTGGAAGTGCGCCGTGAAGGCAACGTTTATCGGCAAACCTATCAAAGAGGTATTCCGGACGGGCCGCTTCAGATGGTGGGAAAAACAAAAGGTCGTGGCACCAAGGTTGCGTTTCTACCGGATGACGAAATTTTTGAAGAATTGGAATTCAGCTTCGATGTGATTTCCAACCGCCTGCGGGAATTGGCGTTTCTCAATTCCGGCGTTAAAATTACGCTTGTGGATGAAAGATCGGATAAATCAGCCGAGTTTCTCTATAAGGGCGGCATTGTGTCTTTTGTCGAGTATATTAACCGCAATAAAAAAGTCCTGCACAAAGACCCGATTTTTGTCACCGGCGCAAGAGAAGACTGTTCCGTAGAAGTCGCTCTGCAATACAATGAAAGTTATCTGGAAAATATATTCTCTTTTGCCAACAGCATCAACACGGTGGAAGGCGGCATGCATATGGTCGGTTTCCGGTCGGCCTTGACCCGTGTGTTTAATAACTACGCCACCAGTAATAAAATCATTAAAGACGGTAAGGAATCCCTGCGCGGGGAGGATTTACGCGAAGGTCTGGCCTGTGTCATCAGTGTTAAAGTTCGCAATCCGCAGTTTGAAGGACAAACCAAAACAAAACTGGGCAACTCCGATGTGCGCGGCTTGGTCGAAGGTATTGTTTACGAAAAAATCGGTTCTTACCTGGAAGAAAATCCATCCATTGCCAAACAGATTCTCAATAAATGCATGGAAGCGGCGCGTGCCCGCGATGCAGCAAGGCGCGCCCGTGAGTTGACACGGCGCAAAAGCGCACTGGAAGTCGGCTCATTGCCCGGAAAGCTTGCCGACTGTCAGGAAAAAGACCCGGCGCTCAGTGAGATTTATCTGGTCGAGGGAGATTCGGCCGGTGGTTCCGCCAAGCAGGGCAGGGACCGGAAGAATCAGGCGATTTTACCGTTGCGCGGTAAAGTTCTCAATGTGGAAAAAGCGCGTTTCGATAAAATGCTGCAAAATGAAGAAATCAAAACCATGGTTACGGCCTTTGGCGCGGGTATTGGCGCCGATGACTATGACATTAGTAAATTGCGGTATCATAAAGTCATTATCATGACCGATGCCGACGTGGACGGCGCGCATATTCGCACATTGCTTCTGACCTTCTTTTTCCGCCAGATGCGGGAATTGATCGAAAGAGGTTATTTATTTATCGCTCAGCCGCCGCTTTATAAAGTGGTGGATCGAAAAAAGGAACTCTATATCCAGAATGAAGATCAGATGAGAAGTTACATTCTGGAAAACGGTGTCGATAAAGTGAAACTCCTGATGGGGGATGGCAGTCCGTTTCCTGTCTCCGGCAGTAAATTGTTGGTGTTGATTAAAAAAATCATGCGCATCGGAGATCTGCTGGACCGTTTTGAAAAAGAACGTCGCGATCGGAATCTTGTCCGTATCGCGGCTGGAGATCCGACATTGACGGACGAAACGTTTCAAACGGAAAGTGAGCTTTTAAAAATTGCCGGTAGAACGGTTGTGGCGCTCGGCAGTGACGTGATTGCCGATTATCGGATTGAAGATGATGCGGATCACGGCGGCTATAAAATGGTTTTTGATATTAAAAATAACGGGAATATATTGACCACCAGCATCGATCGTGAAATATTCCGCACACCGCAATTTGCTGAGATTAGAACCTTATTGGGGCAGGTGTCCATTCTGGGCGAACCGCCTTACCGCGATCAGTCGGATGAATCAGCCACGCCGATCATTCTGCCTTCCGCCCGCGCCCTGGTCGATCATCTCATCGCTCTGGGCAAGAAGGGGCTCACGCTCCAGCGCTACAAGGGCTTGGGTGAAATGAACCCGGAGCAGCTCTGGGAAACCACGATGAATCCCGAAAAGCGCACCCTGCTGCAAGTGGGCGTCGAAGACGCGGTGATGGCTGATCAAATCTTCACCACGCTGATGGGCGATCAGGTGGAACCCAGGCGTGATTTCATCTATCAAAATGCCCTGCATGTTTCTAATTTAGATATTTAGAAAAGTCGTCATACCGGTCTTGTGACCTTTAGGTTACGAAGGCCGGTATCCAGTTCAAGATAATCCTGGATTCCGGGTCAAGCCCGGAACGCGTGACCTGAAAGGTTATGACAAAAAAAGCAGCAACCTGACACATAACGATTCAACCGGGTATTTTAGCCGGTTTGTGTAACAAGAAGAGAGAAAGGATCAAAAATGGAACGTGATATACACCACAAGCAAACCTTGGTGAATATAGAAGATGAAATGAAAAAGTCCTACATGGATTACGCGATGAGCGTCATCATCGGTCGGGCGCTCCCCGACGTGCGCGACGGCCTCAAGCCCGTGCATCGCCGTATTTTATATTCCATGTACGAAACAGGCTACCGCCACAATAAACCCTATAAAAAATGCGCCCGCATCGTCGGCGATATCATGGGTAAATATCATCCGCACGGCGATACGGCGATTTATGACACGCTGGTGCGTATGGCGCAGGATTTTTCTCTGCGCTACATGCTGGTTGACGGACAGGGCAACTTCGGCTCGATTGACGGCGATCCTCCTGCCGCCATGCGTTATACGGAAAGCCGCCTGGCGCGCATTACCGATGAAGTGATGGCCGATCTGGAAAAAGACACGGTCGATTACGTGCCCAACTATGATGAATCGCTAACCGAGCCGTCGCTTCTGGCGACGCGTCTTCCCCTGCTGTTGCTCAACGGCTCATCGGGTATTGCCGTCGGTATGGCAACCAATATTCCACCGCACAATTTAACGGAAATTATCAGTGGAACCATCGCACTCATCAACGATCCCAAAATTACCATTGAAGAGTTGATGAAGCACATTAAGGGGCCGGATTTCCCGACCGCCGGATTCATCAATGGCCGGGAAGGCATTTTGTCGGCCTACAAAACCGGACGCGGCATTATCCGGCTGAGGGCGCGGGCGCTGATTGAAAAGAATGCCCGGAATGATCGGGAAAGCATCGTTGTTACGGAACTGCCCTATCAGGTCAACAAAGCCACCTTGATTGAAAAAATAGCCGAACTGGTGCGCGACAAAAAAGTTGGCGGCATTTCCGATTTGCGTGACGAATCCGACCGCGAAGGCATCCGCGTGGTGATTGATCTCAAACGTGATGAGAATTCTGCGATCATCCTCAATCAACTCTACAAATTTACCCAAATGGAAACCTCTTTCGGCATCATCATGCTGGCGATCTCTGAAAACCGTCCGCAGGTTTTCAATCTCAAAGAGGTTCTTGAGAAATTCGTTATCTTCCGGCAGGAAATCGTCGTCCGCCGTACGAAGTTTGATCTGGCGCGCGCCAAAGAACGGGCGCATATTTTAGAAGGCTACATTATCGCGTTAAACAACATTGACGAAATCATCCAAGTCATCAAATCGGCGAAAACCCCGGCGGAAGCCAGCACCTTCTTGTGCTTTAAGTTTAGCCTGTCCGAGATTCAGGCCAAAGCCATTCTGGAGATGAGACTGCAACGTCTGACCGGCCTGGAACGCGCCAAGATCGATACGGAATATGTCGAAGTGACGGCACTCATTGCCAAACTAACCGGCATTCTGAATGATCCACAAAAAGTCTTGCAGGTCATTATCGAAGAACTAACGGAAATAAAAGAAAAATACGGCGACGAGCGCCGCACGGAAATTGTCGCCAGCACCGAAGACATCAACATCGAAGACATGATCGTGGAAGAAGACGTGGTGGTCACCATCTCTCATACCGGTTACATCAAACGTAACGCGGTCAGTCTCTACAAGAGTCAGCACCGGGGCGGGCGCGGCAAGGTCGGCATGGGCACCAAGGAAGAAGATTTCGTCGAAAAAATCTTTATCGCCTCCACCCATCATTACCTGTTGGTCTTCACCAACGCCGGTAAAGTGTATTGGTTAAAAGTTTACCAGATTCCACAGGCCGGACGCGCCGCCAAAGGCAAGGCGATGGTCAATCTGGTGAATCTGGCCCCCGGCGAAAAAGTCAGCGCGACATTGCCGGTGAAGGAATTTGTCGCGGATAAATTTATCGTGATGGTGACCAAGAAGGGTATCATCAAAAAGACCGATTTGGCCGCTTATTCCAATCCGCGCGCCGGCGGCATCATTGCTATTTCCATTGACGAGGGCGATGAGCTGGTTGATGTCCAGTTGACCATGGGCAATCAGGATGTGTTTTTAGGAACCAGACTGGGCATGGCGATTCGCTTCAACGAAGACGATGTGCGCGACACGGGCAGAACAGCTCGGGGCGTGCGCGGCATCAATCTGGATGAAGGCGACGACGTGATCGGTGTGGAAATTCCCGCTCACGACACATTCATGCTGACGATTTCTGAAAACGGCTATGGGAAATGCACACCGATTGATGAATACCGCGTCCAGACACGCGGCGGCAAAGGCACCATCAACCTGAAAACCGTCGCCAAGATCGGCAATGTCTCCGGTGTCCTGCAGGTTCAGGGCGAAGAGAACATCATGCTCATCAGCAATGCCGGAAAAGTGATTCGGCTCAAAGTGCAGGAAGTGCCGATCAATCATCGTGTCACCCAGGGTGTCAAGCTGATCGATCTGGAGCCGGAAGAAAAGCTCGTCGGCGTTGCCCGCACCACACAGGAAGCCGAAGACCCGGATGACGGTGTCAACGGTGAGGGTGAGACGGATGTGACAACAGAAGAAAACGGCATAGCGGAAGAATAGGATATTTGTAGGGAACGGTCTTGCCACCCGCGAGGGGGGAGTGAAAATGGACACAAAGACATTTGCGAAAATCGCGGAATCTTTACGTCAATATAGACGCGCTGATCTTAGCGATTTCGAGGACTATGTTGGGGCACAGCCTGTCGATAAGCTTTACGTGGACCCCCTACCTGATGACGGCATTCTCGGAATGGTTCTATCCAGTAACACTACATTCGTTCTTGGAAGAAAAGGTACTGGTAAGAGTACAATATTCTCACGGGCGCAATCTGCGATCCGCGAAAAGGGGGACAACATCTCGATCTACATCGACGTCAAAGCACTTTATGATCTACTTGGCGAATCCGGTGTACCAGTGTCTAGGATCGAAGACAAGAATATCTCGGAGGATGTTCTCCGTGAACACCTTCTCCGCAAGGCTTTTTTGAGCGCGGTTCTCTCAGAGCTCATTAACGAACTTCGTATGGCTTGCGAGAGACTCCCATTGTGGTCAAAGATAATTGGCTCTAAGAAAGACCGCATCGAAAATGTTAGAGATAGACTTGCTCGTTTTCAGATTCAGATAAAAGAAGGTATTTTGAGCGATGCAGAACTTCCTATCTTACGTTCTATCACACGGAAAACAGAAGACCACTCAAAACAACTTTTACGCACTAACGCTAAAGCCAATGCTGGAGTAGATGTATCGCTTACAAAGATGGCGGCAAAACACAACACGGAAGTCTCAGTTCTCGAAGAAGAGACTGTACACTAATCTGTGTAAATGAGATTTTCATATTGCCGCCAAATTAA
>CAZJMX010000019.1:0-75836 GCA_964547345.1 uncultured Smithella sp.
CGACTATTTGTAAGGAGATAGTTATGAATATCGGAAAGATTGTTCAGGTTATTGGTCCAGTTGTTGACGTGGCTTTTGAAGAGGGGAAGCTCCCCAGTATTTTGAATGCGATTTTGATCACCAATCCAGCGATCAATGACGAGGTTGATAATCTGGTTGTTGAAGTTGCTTTGCACATGGGTGACAACGTCGTCCGCTGTATCTCTATGGATATTACCGATGGTTTGGTCCGCGGAATGAAAGCCAAGGATACCGGTGCACCCATAACAGTTCCGGTCGGTAAAGAATGCCTCGGCAGAATCTTAAACGTTGTTGGTCGTCCCGTGGACGGTTTGGGACCCGTTAATGCGAAAACCATGATGCCGATTCACCGTCAGTCCCCGACATTCTTGGAACAAGACACGTCTGTTCACGTTCTGGAAACGGGCGTTAAAGTTATCGATCTGCTGGTTCCGTTCCCCCGTGGCGGTAAGATGGGTATGTTCGGCGGCGCAGGCGTCGGCAAGACGGTTGTTATGATGGAAATGATTCATAACATCGCCATGCACCACGGTGGAATTTCTGTTTTCGCAGGTGTCGGTGAAAGAACCCGCGAAGGAAACGATCTTTATCGAGAAATGCTGGAATCAGGTGTTATCAAGCAGGCCTGCTTGATTTACGGTCAGATGACGGAACCACCCGGAGCCCGGGCCAGAGTTTCCTTGACCGGTTTGGCCGCTGCTGAATATTTCCGTGATGTGGAAGGCCAGGACGTGCTTTTGTTCGTCGATAACATATTCCGTTTTACGCAGGCCGGTTCCGAAGTGTCCGCTCTTCTGGGACGCATGCCGTCTGCCGTCGGATATCAACCGACACTGGCCTCTGACTTGGGTGAACTTCAGGAACGCATTACCTCAACGAACAAAGGTTCGATTACAGCCGTTCAGTGCGTGTACGTACCCGCCGACGACTTGACCGATCCCGCTCCGGCAACTACATTTGCGCATCTTGACGGAACCGTCGTTTTGTCCCGTCCGATTGCAGAACTTGGTATTTATCCCGCGGTGGATCCTCTGGATTCTACGTCGAGAATTCTTGATCCGAACGTTTTGGGTCAGGAACATTATACCGTTGCCCGCCAGGTGCAGGTAACGCTTCAGAAGTATAAAGACTTACAGGACATCATCGCGATTCTCGGTATGGATGAACTTTCCGAAGCCGATAAGCTGACCGTGAGCCGCGCAAGAAAGATCCAGAGATTCCTGTCGCAGCCCTTCTTCGTTGCCGCGCAGTTTACCGGAACGGAAGGAAAATTCGTATCCGTTGCCGATACGGTCCGAGGGTTCAAAGAAATTCTCGAAGGCAAGCATGACGAACTGCCGGAACAGGCTTTCTACATGGTAGGCGGCATTGAAGAAGCAATCGAGAAAGCCCAGAAGCTTTCCTAATAAGCGAGGACGTCCATGGCGGAAGAAATAATTCTAGAAGTTGTAACACCGGAAAAAATGGTTTTCTCCGGTAAGGTGGATGAAGTGACCATCCCGGGAACCGAAGGTGAATTTGGTGTTTTAAGAGGCCATGAGCCTTTCCTGACTTCGGTGGATATTGGCGAGCTGTATTTTTTCGCCGGTGGGAAAAAATCTCACTATGCGGTTAATACGGGTTATGCGGAAGTCACGGGGAGCAAGGTCACGGTTTTAATCGAAACCGCTGAAAGAGCGGATACAATTGACAAGGACAGAGCTCAGAAAGCCAAAGAGAAGGCAGAAGCCAGTTTGCATCAACTGACGAAAGAGCATGAGGATTACGATAAAATACGTGTGGCTCTGTTGCGTGCGGTAACAAGGATTAGTGTAGCGGAAAAAGGATCGCTGAACTAATCTGTTAATATGAATTTAGTAAAAAGGCAGCTCACTTGAAAAGTGCGCTGCCTTTTTTTGTCGCTGTCGATTGTTTGCGTTTGCCCTTAATCGATGGAAATATCTATGATCTGGAAATTACGGGTTCCTCCGGGGGCCTTGACCGTTATTTCCGCATCGATACTTTTTCCAATCAGCGCTTTGCCGATCGGAGAGGTCACGGAGATTTTGTTAATATTAATATCTGACTCGAACGGGCCGACGAGCTGATATTTGATTTCTTTTCCGCTATCGCTGTCCATATCCGCGATTGTTACGTAGCAGCCAAAAACAACTTTATTTCCAACGGAGCCTGCCAGGGGGACGATGTTGGAGCATGCCAGATTGTTTTCCAGCTCCTGCATTTTGCCATGGAGAAAGGACTGCCTTTCTTTGGCGGCTGAATATTCGGCGTTTTCCGAGAGATCACCATGGGCTCTGGCAATTTCTATATCGCGAATATTTTCAGGAATAGAGACGTTCTTGAGTGTCTCCAAGTCCCTTTTTAATTTTTCAAAGCCCTCTTTGGTAATAGGTATCCTATCCATATAAACTCCTGGTTGTTTTTGCCTTGCTCTGACGTGATCTTATTGTTCAACAACAGGCAGGTGGTCCGCGTGTTTTTTCTGTAAACGAGAATAAACGTCCTGTCAAGAAACATTTCACTTTTTGTTTCAGGGGCATATAGATCAGTGCACGGTTTGATGGTTCTGGAAAATTGAAATGCTGAAGTTGTGTTGTCCGATGGTTTGTGTTATTGAACGGCAGTCATAAAAGAGGATGGTAGGCCATTACGATGCTTGATCAATATGAGAGGAACATCAATTATCTGCGGGTGTCCATCACCGACAGATGTAATTTGCATTGCACGTATTGCCGCCCGAAAGAAGGTATTTCGCTCAAAGGGCATGATGATATTCTCCGTTACGAAGATATTCTTCGCATTGTCACCCAGGCAGTAAAGGTAGGTTTGATCAAGGTGCGGCTGACTGGTGGTGAGCCTCTCGTTCGGCGCGGATTTGCCGAGTTTGCCACCTCACTGAAAAAAATTGAAGGCCTTCAGGATATCAGCTTGACGACGAACGGCATTCTTCTTGCGCGGCACGCGGAAGATATTTTCCGTGCCGGCATAAGCCGGATCAACATCAGTCTCGACTCTCTGAATAAAGATAAATATTACCAGATCACCGGTGGCGGAAATATCGATGATGTCCTCAGGGGCATCGCAGCAGCTGAGAAAGCCGGGTTTGCGCCGATTAAGATCAATGTAGTGGTGATTCGCGGCTTTAATGACAACGAGATTCTTGATTTTGCCCGCCTGGCTATGCGAAAGCCTTTTCAGGTTCGTTTTATTGAGATCATGCCCATCAGCAATGTCAATATCAATCAGCCGCAGGATTTATTGCCGACCGCGAAACTGCTTGATCAAATCAGTAAACATCTGGCCCTTGAGCCTCTGGGGAAAAAGAAAAAGGAATCGGATGGTCCGGCGCGAATTTATAAGGTCAAAGGTGGCGAAGGTGAAATCGGTTTTATCAATCCTGTCAGCGATCATTTTTGTTCAACCTGTAATCGTCTGCGTCTGACTGCCGACGGCAAGTTGCGCGCCTGCCTGCTCAATGAATCGGAAATCGACCTGAAAGAAGCGCTTGGCCGCAAGTGTAGCGATGATGAATTAGCCGGACTGATTCGTCAAGCCATTTTGCTTAAACCCGAAAAACATGATCTGGATTGTTCCGATCGGCATCTGAAAAAATGTCATCGCGATATGTCCGACATCGGCGGTTGAAAACTCCCTCCAGCCCTTCCCGCGCAGGCGGGAATGCATAAGATTAAATCACTGGACTCTCATATACGCGGGAATGACAGAAGAAGCGGACCAAATTGACTTTCTGCGCGGTCATCGGGTATAATAAGCGCCACGCCGTGTTTCGGCAAAGATGAAAATCAGGATCGCTCCTTTTTAGTCTGGCGAGCAATTCTGGAAGGATGACGCTTCCGATGGTTATTGGAGATCATAAAAAAACAACTTGCGATCATTTGCTGAATTCAGAACGTGGTCAGTATATTTATGGCCGGCAAAATAAACTCATTTCGGATTTGACCGCACCGGTCAGCGGGGAGAAAGTACTGGCTGTCGGCTGCCGCGCCGTGCATTTTCTGGATGTGTTTCAAGACAAGAATTGTCAGGTGACCGGTCTTGATGACTCCGAAGATAATCTGGGACTAGCCCGGCACAGGCTGGGCCCGCGAGCAGAGCTCATCTGCGGCGCGCCGGACGATCTTCCCTTTTCGGATAATGAATTCGACATTGTGATCCTCATTTATGTACTGGGAAAATCTCTGAATCCGGAAAAGGTGATTGCCGAGGCGATACGTGTCAGCCATAGACGTGTGTTTATCGGATTCATTAATAATTTGTCATTTGCCGGCACACAGCAATCGATCAAGGAGCTCTTAGGTTTTTCGCTGTCGGAGTCTTTTCCGTTTTTTAGTGTCTTTGAAATGAAATCGCATGTTAAGCGTTTGATCCAGACTCCCGATATTCAATGGGGAAGCGTCATTTTTTTCCCGGCAATGATTTATGATTGGTTCTCGGAAATGGAAGAAATATTTCCGCGTAAAAATAATCCGTTTGGAGCTTTTGTCGGCATGGTTTTCCCCGTGAAGTATCTGCTGCGCACCGTTCAAAGTCCGGTACTTGAAACATTCGACCTCAATGTGAAAACGTCGGATGCCGCGCCGGAAGCCATAAGAGAAATGCTGCGGGAGACCCATCGATGATCAAAGAAGCGATGCTTTATGAGAAGCTTGCCGATTTCCGCGTTCAATGTTCGATATGCGCTCACCGCTGCACAATTAGTCCTGGGCGGCGCGGTAGATGTGGCGTCCGTGAAAATAAAGACGGCATTCTTTATTCCCTGGTGTTTGAGACGCTGATTGCCGAAAATATCGATCCCATTGAAAAAAAGCCATTTTTTCATGTCTATCCCTCGTCTCAGTCTTTTTCGATTGCTACGGTCGGGTGCAACTTCAATTGTCTGTTTTGTCAAAATCATGAAATTTCGCAGATGCCCCGAACAACGCTCATGATCATGGGTGAGGATAGTGCGCCTGCTGCCATCGTTTTACGCGCTAAAAAAAGCGGATGCAAAACGATCTCTTATACTTATACAGAACCGACCGTTTACCTGGAAACAGTGCTGGAGACCGCTAAGATCGCGGCACAAGAGGGGCTGAAGAACGTTTTTGTCACGAACGGCTACATGACCGGAGAAACGCTTGAGGTTATGAAACCGTATTTGTCTGCCGCGAATGTGGATTTAAAATCATTTCGGGATGAGTTTTATCAGAAACAATGCGGCGCCAGGCTTCAACCGGTACTAAACAGCCTGAAAAAAATGAAGGAGCTGGGGATCTGGGTTGAAATTACCACCCTGCTTATTCCCAGTTTGAATGATTCTACAGACGAACTTACTGATATTGCATCATTTATTTTCGACCTGGGCAGGGAAACTCCCTGGCACATCAGCAGGTTTTATCCGCAATTTAAGATGTGCGAGAAGCAGGCGACGCCGCTGGCTTTGCTGCATACCGCCTGCGAAATTGGGAAAAAGATGGGACTGAAGTATGTGTACTGCGGCAATGTGCCGGGTGATGAAGGAGAAAATACCTATTGCGGGAATTGCGCCACACTTTTAATTGCTCGATATGGTTACAGAATTATCAGTAACACCCTTTCCGGTAACGCCTGTTCCCACTGCGGACAGAAAATAGAAGGGATTTTTTAAGACCAGTGTCCCGCGTCAAACCGCTCTTGGACCTTCCGGCAATAAATATCTGTTTTAGCTTGCTCCTTTTTGCTTTTCCGGCGCTTCCCCGGTTCACTCTCCAATTTGAGCCTAAAGCACTATATGTAGTGGTACTAATTATTCACGACTACATTTTGTTGTATTTCTCCTTTACAAAGGATTTTACTTTTGTTAGGCTTTGCCAAAATTAAAACAATCCGGTTTGTGACAAATTATGAAACTTAAACGTCTGGAAATATCAGGTTTCAAATCATTTCGCGACAAAGTCGTCATTGATTTCTCCAAAGGAGTCAATGCAGTTGTCGGTCCCAATGGCTGCGGAAAATCAAATGTGGTTGACGCGATTCGCTGGGTCATGGGGGAGCAGCGTGTTAAAGCTCTGCGCGGAAAGAAAATGGACGACGTGATCTTCAATGGCAGCGAAGACGCAGCGGCCGTGAGCATGGCCGAAGTGGTGATGACGCTCGAAAGTAGTGGATCGACATTCCCTGGTGTTTACGGCGAACTGACTGAAGTTGCCATTTCGCGAAGCACCATTCTTGACGGGGATAGCGAATACTGCATCAATCGCGTGCCCTGCCGTTTGCTCGACATCAAGGAGTTCTTTATGGGCACCGGCGTCGGCGCACGGACCTATTCGTTAGTCGAGCAGGGTTCGGTGGCCTCGCAAGTGGAAGCCAAGCCGGAAGACCGCCGCTTGTTTATCGAAGACGCGGCCGGTGTGTCTAAATATAAGAGCCGGAAGGAAGCCGCCGTTCGCAAGATGGAGGCGACCAAACAAAATATTTTGCGTCTCAACGATATTCACAAGGAAGTTAAATCCCAGTTAAGCGCCATTGCAAGGCAAGCCAAAAAAGCGGAGCAGTACAAAGAAGTCAAGTTGCGATTAAAAGACACGGAGCTTTCTTTGGCCAAGCAGGGATTTGCCGAACTGGGTATGAACAACGCCTCTCTGCAGGAGGTGCGCACAGGAACACAGCAAAACGCTGAAACGATCAAGACGCAGTTGGAATCCAGGGAATCGTCGCTCGATGAAAGAAAAGCAAGACTTCTGGAAAACGACGAGTCGCTCGGCAGTAAACAAAAAGAGCTCTACGAAGTCAAAAATTCTATTTCCATTAAAGAGAAGAATATCGAGTATTCCCGGCGCTCCATGACGGAATCTTCAGAGCGCAAACAGAGGAATCTGGCTGAAATCGATTCCATGGAACAGAAGAAATCCGGCCTGATGGTAGAGATGGAAAATCTGCAAAAGAAGGCAACGGATGCTTTCAGCCGAATGACCGAGCTGCAAGATGAGCTCGATGAAGGTCAGCGTGAGATTCAAGGGCTTCTGGAGACCGACCGGGAAATTAACAGCAATCTGGAAGAGCACAAAATCCGCTACATTGATGTGATGCAGGATCTGGCCAAGTTCAACAACATCATAGCCGGTCTCAGCAAAAGCATGGAGGATTTTAAAAAGCGCGAAGACCGCGAAATCCGTGAAATTGAACAGGACAAAAATCGACTGAGCGAATTAACCGAAAAACTGCAATCTCTAAGGGCGGGTCTGACATCCGAAGCAGAGGAAATGAGCATGCTTGCGGATCAGAAAGAAACAGCCGCAGAAGAGCTCAACCGGGCTAAATACGACTTGCAGTCGGTTGAAGAACGACTCATGCAGATCAAAGAAGAAGTCGGCGGAAAATCGTCGCGTCTACAATCGCTGATTGAATTTGAAGCGGCCTTTAAATGGTCGAGCGACGGTGTGAAAAAAGCGATTGAAACCCAAAACAGCGCCGATAAATTTTACGGTGTGGTGGCGGATCACCTCAACGTGCCGCGTGAATATGAATCAGCGGTGGAAGCGGTATTGGGTGACAAGCTTCAGTATGTCGTTGTCAAAAGCCAGGAAGAAGGCGTGCGCGCCATCGACTATTTGAAGAGTTATCAACTGGGCCGGGGCAGCTTTGTGCCGGTGGAGTTGCGCGGTCATTATGCGGAAACCTACAGCGCCGAGCATCTTCAGGAAGCGGAGCCCCTGCTGCGCAAAGTCGCCGTCAAAGAAGAGTTCAGGCAGATTGCCGATTGTTTGCTGGGCGATGTGTTGTTGACCCCGACGATGGCAACCGGCATCAATCTCTGGAAGAAAAACGGTTTTCGGGGCACGTTTGTAACGCCGGACGGCGACACGATCAGCTCGCACGGTGTGCTAACCGGCGGCAGCGGTTCGGCGGTGGAAAAAAGTCTTTTGGCGACAAAGCGCGAAATTCTGGGACTCGAAGTGGAGGTGGCCAAACTTTCCTCTGAGTTGGAAGATCAAACACAGGGAAAAAAGAAACTGGTCTCTTCGATTGCCCGCTGGGATGAAGAGCTTACCGGGTTGAAAAATCGTATCCACCGTCTGGAAATCGACATTAACAGCCGGAAAAAAGATTTGGAACGCTTTGAAGATGAAACGGGCAGGTTGCAGCAGAGAATCGCCGTCCTCGAATACAACCGTCAGAACATAAAAGTGGAAGAGGCTCAAGCGGCCACGAAATTACAGCAGGTCAAAGCCGACGTGCTTCAAAAAGAAGCGGTGGAAAAAGAGCTTAACGAAGTCATCTCTGTTTTGAACGGTCGGAGGCAGCAATCGCGAACAGCCATCGACGCGCGGGAGCGTCTTCTGACGGAGAAGAAAGTTTTGCTGGCGTCGCTTATGGAAAAAAAGGACGCGGATCTGCGAACCGTTACCCGTTTGCAAAATGATCTGGGCGCAAGTGATTATGAAGTGGCGCGAAAACGAGAAGAGATTATAGCTTGCGAGAAACGGATTGCGGAATTAACGTATGCCGCGGATGCGGAACAGGCGGCAGTCCAAGAGCTCTATCAGAGTCTGGCGTCGTGCGAGGCCGTATTGGCCGAGATGAAGGAAACGCGCGCCGAGGAAGATGACCTGCTGAAAGCTCAGGAAAACGAAATCCGGGACATTAAAAGGCAGCTCGACGATGCGCGCCGCGAAGCCAATGAACTGGATATGCAGTGCCGCGAAGTCACATTGAAAATCGAAAATCTGCAAAGGGCCATTTCTGAAAAGCACCAGGTGGATCTGGCGGCTATGATGGAAGACTTTGCAATGGTGGATGAAGAGAAGATCGCCGAACTGGTTGCACAGCTTGAAAAAGACAAGCAAACGATTGATAATTTCGGCGAAGTGAATCTGCTGGCGCTCAATGAATATGAAGAGCTCGACCGCCGTAATCAGTTCCTGACCACGCAATTGGCGGATCTCAACGAGTCGTTGGCCTCCCTGCAACGGACAATCACGCGGATCAATAAAATATCACGGGAGCGGTTTGCCGAAACATTTGAAGCCGTCAATGCCTGCTTCAAGGATGTTTTCGCTCATATCTTCCCGGGTGGGCGCGGCAAGCTCCTCTTGACGGACGAAAATGATCTTTTGGAAACCGGTGTGGATATTGACATTCAAATTCCCGGCAAGAAAGCGCAAAGCGTCAGCCTGCTCTCCGGTGGAGAGAAATCGCTTGCGGCCATTGCGCTCATTTTCGCAATCCTGATGTACCGACCGTCGCCGTTTTTGATTCTGGACGAAGTTGATGCGGCGCTCGACGATGCCAATACCAATCTGTTCAACCGCCTGATCAGAGATGTCGCCGATAAATCTCAGGTCATCATGATTACGCACAACAAGAGCACGATGGAAGTTGCCGACACCCTCTTTGGCGTGACCATGCAGAAGCAGGGGATTTCGTCACTGGTCTCCGTCAACCTGCACTAAGACATTGCTCCCTCTTTACTTCTTCCAAGAAAATCGCTATGACTAGCGGGTAAACGTGATGATTGCCTCCGCTTGTCTCCAATCCGGCGTCTTACAGGCAATTTCCATAAGAGCAAAAATGAGAAAGGACTTTGTGGTAAAGTGGGTTTATTTGATAAATTAAAAACGGGGCTAACCAAAACGCGAAACGCCCTGACCAAGAATCTGGACAATCTGGTTTTCGGTAAAAGGGTGCTGGATCAGGCCCTTTTTGATGAACTGGAAGAATTGATGATTTCAGCCGATATGGGGCCGCAGTTTACGTATGATTTAATCGAGGATGTCAAGCAGCGGGTGAAACGCAACGAATTGCAGGATTCATCGCAAATCAAGAAGGTTCTCCAGGAGCGCATGATCGCAATTCTGCAGCAGATGGAAAAACCTCTGATCATTCCAAAGAATCAGCCTTTTATGATTATGGCCATCGGCGTCAACGGCAGCGGAAAAACCACCACCATCGGCAAGCTTGCTAATATGCTGCGTCAAGACGGCCACGACATTTTGTTGGTTGCCGGTGACACGTTCCGCGCGGCAGCTATTGAGCAACTGGAAGTCTGGGGAACCCGTGTGCATGCGTCCGTGATCCGCCAAAATATGAATTCCGATCCCGCCGCCGTTGTTTTTGATGCGGTGAGCCGGATCAAAGCCGGTTTCAATGGCGTTGTGATCGTGGATACGGCGGGTCGTCTGCATACGCGGACCAATCTGATGGAAGAACTTAAGAAAGTTAAAAGGGTCATCAGCAAGGAGTTGCCGGGCGCTCCGCATGAGATTCTGCTGGTGCTGGATGCCACCACCGGGCAGAATGCTGTGATGCAGGCCAAAATGTTTAAAGAAGATATCGGCGCAACCGGTATTGTCCTGACGAAACTCGATGGAACATCCAAAGGCGGCGTCGTGGTGCGCATTGCCGGAGAGTTAGGTTTGCCGGTGCGATTTATCGGCGTTGGCGAAGGTTTGGATGATTTGCGTAAATTCGACAGCAAGGATTTTACGGCCGCCCTTTTAGATTAGCAGTTATTCCTCAAGGCGATAGGTCATGAATAAAATTTTTGCCATTGGCGATATCCACGGTTGCCTGGATAAACTCCGGAGTTTGATACAGGTAATCGGCGCCGAACCGGCGGGTGACACACTGGTGTTTATCGGCGATTACATCGACCGCGCAGATGGGGGGCCGGACGTGGTCGATTACGTTTTGGCCATCAAGAAAAAGTATTCAAAAGTCATCTGTCTTTGCGGAAATCATGAAAACATGCTGTTGCGTTATCTGGACGGCATCGATGAAGACCTTTATCTGAATAACGGCGGCCTGGCTACGCTCAATGCTTACGGAATATCGAAATCAGATTCTCTGCGGAAGCGAAAAGCCAAAATTCCGGCGGATCATCTGCGGTTCTTTGAATCGCTGTTGCTGTATTATGAAACCGATGATTACATCTTTGTGCATGCGGGACTTGCGCCCGCCGTGCCACTCATCTTGCAGGCCACGCATGATCTTCTCTGGGTGAGGCAGGAGTTTATCACCTCGGATTATGATTTTGGAAAACGCGTTATCTTTGGCCACACACATCTTAAAGAACCTTTGATCATGCAAAACAAGATCGGCATTGACACCGGCGCTGTTTACGGCGGCAGGCTTTCCTGTCTCGAGCTACCCGCAGTCAAATTTTACTCGGTGTAAGTTATATGAAAATAATTGAATGTGTGCCGAATTTCAGTGAAGGGCGCGATCAAAAGAAACTGGACGCTATTGCCCGGGTGTTTGAAAAGTTTCCCGACGTGGATCTGGTGAATTATAGCGGCGATGCCGACCACAACCGCAGCGTTTTCACTTTTTTAGGGCAGCCGGCTCATGTGCTGGAAGCGGCGCTGGCCGTTGCAGGCAAGGCTTTGGACTTAATCGATATGCGCACACAAGACGGTGTCCATCCCAGGCTGGGCGCAGTGGACGTCGTGCCTTTTATCCCGTTGGGCCAGGCTTGCATGCAGGATGCCGTGGAGACAGCCCATCTTTTTGGCCGGAAACTGTATGAAAATTTTGGGGTGCCTGTTTATTTTTACGGCCAGGCGGCACTGTTTCACAGGCGCAGAGAGCTGGCGGACATCCGGCGCGGCGGCTATGAAGGGCTGACCCGGAAGATGATGCACCCGGATGGCGTCCCCGATGTCGGTGAACCGGCTTTCAACCCGCATTCCGGCTCGACGGCAGTTGGGGCCCGTGAACCGCTGGTGGCTTACAACATCAATTTGAAAAGCCATGATTTGAAACTGGCGCAAGAGATCGCGTCACACATCCGGGAAAAAAACGGCGGTATCAAACATGTGCGGGCCATCGGTTTGATTCTCAAAAGCCGCAATGTGGCGCAGGTGTCGATGAACCTGGTCAACTGCCGGGAAACCCCGTTGAAGATGATTTATGAACAGGTTGAGAGGCTTGCTGCACAAAAAAGTGTCGATATTCTGGAATCGGAACTCATCGGCCTGGCCCCGAAATGCGCCTTTGCCGGAACGACGCCGGAGAAATTGAAACTGCCGGACTTCGATGAGAATCGTTTACTGGAAACACATTTTCAGCGATTGGCCCATGCCCGGGCCGGGTGCGGTTGACACTGCTTTGAAAGCATGTTAAAGCCTCGACATTCATGGGTTGCCCCTGTAGCTCAGTAGGATAGAGCGACAGATTCCTAATCTGTGGGCCGCGTGTTCGACTCACGCCAGGGGCACCAATTCAATGCCGTTGAAAGAAAAATGAATGGTCAGGAAACCATCTCTTTGATTATATCATTCACCGGTTTGATATCTTTGATCAAGGCGCTTACCTCGCCTGCGCCCGCGATGGCATTTTCATAATCTTCCTTATCCCACGCTTTCACACGTTCCGTGTATTGAAGCGCGGCTTCCAGGTCAACGGTGGGATCCTCCATCAGTTTTTTGATATTCGGTGTAATGACGGATCGAGTCATCAATATTTTTTGAACGGGCAGTAGGGCCGTGCCACCGTCACCGCAATGGATGATGGCTTCTTTCCATTTTTCATGGATCGTGCTTTCCTTTGACGCCATGAAACGGGTGCCAATCTGAACACCCTGCGCCCCCAGGGCAAAAGCGGCACGGTAGCCCCTTGAATCAGCAATTCCGCCTGCCGCCGCGATGGGAATCGACACATGATCGGCCACGAGTGGAATCAAGACCATGGTGGAGGACTCGGCGTTTCGAGTGCGCAATCCACCTGCTTCGGCGCCGGCCACGACCAGTCCGTCAACGCCCGACTGCGCAGCTTTTACGGCATGAGCCAATGATAGGACGACATGGAGACCCTTCATCCCCAGGTCATGAATAAGGGGATATATATTGCCGGGTTGTCCCACGGATGTGGTAACGGTTTTTATGCCTGATTCAGCCAGAATTCCGAGGATCTCGCGATGATGAGGGTTCATGATAACCACATTGGCGCCGAAAGGTTTATCGGTTAATTTGCGAACGGATTCTATCAGACGTTTTACTTCATCCATATCATGGATGAAGCCCAGAGCCAGCATTCCGTAAGCGCCGGCTTCACAGATGGCGGCAATCATTTCGGGGCTGTTCATCATGCCAACGGGGCCCTGGATAATCGGGTGGCGACAATCCAGCATATTGATTAAAGACGACATAACAATCTCCTTTTCATGGTAAGATATTGAATATTAAGCTAGTGTACACAAGACATACGTTGTGCGTCAATATAAAGATTCCGCAGGGGCATCCATTAGTATATAATTCTGATGGTTGTTTTCTTATGAACGGATCTATATGGTCAGTTCTGATGAGGAAATATTAAATATGACAGTTATACCCAGTGATGCCGCAACAGTCATGTTGCTGCGCCCCTGTCCGGATTCGGGCGTAGAGGATATTGAGGTGCTGCTGGTGCTCAGGAATCGGAAGAGCCGCTTCGTTCCGGGCTATTACGTCTTTCCCGGCGGTGTTGTGGAACCCGGAGATTTTGAGCCGGGTGTTGAAAATTTTGTCCGGGGAATCGGTCGCCGGGAGGCCTTTCAAATTTTGCCCGACATGTCGCATCCCGATAAGGCCCTGGGGGCGTGGGTTGCGGCCATCCGCGAAACGTTTGAGGAAGTGGGAATCCTGCTTGCGCAAAAAAAAGATGGCGCACCTGTCACCATCAAGACGGAGGAGGAGCGCCGGCGATTTTGCCATTACCGAAAATCTCTCATGGAGGGCAAAGTTCATTTTGCTCAGATGTTGGAGGCCGAAGACCTGATTTTGCCTTTTGACCGGCTTCGCTACTTCTCACACTGGATTACGCCCGAACCTTTTCCCTTGCGCTATGATGTTCGTTTTTTTGTGACACAGGCGCCGGAAGATCAGGCTGTCATGCATGACGGCGTCGAGTTGACAGACCACTGTTGGATGCGTCCATCCGAAGCGCTCAAGCTCTATGATCAAGGCAAGCTGGACATGGTTTTGCCTCAGATCATGACCCTTGAGGATATCGCCCATTTTCATACGATTGCGGATATTATGGATTCCGCTCAAAAGCGCCATGTTCCCGCCACGCTGACCAAAATCAAACGCATTGATGGCAGGGATGTCGAAGTCATGCCTGACGGAACGGTTTTTGAAAACCGTCCGCCGGTGTATTCCTGGCCCGATAAAGAGAACTGACGATGCATAGTGGCCCTCAGCCGGAAAAATTTTCCTGATGGCATCGGAAAAAAAGGCTGGTCTCTAAAAAGTACGAAACCGCTCAATATTTTTTCTTATGATATTAATTGCTTACAATATTTTTCCCTTTTGCATTTCCTGGCATGTTTTCCGCAATACAGTTCGCTAGATGGAAAATGTTTGTCCGGGAGGGGTTTATGATTGTCCAGGCCATTTGTTCTTTGGTTGTTTTAGTGGGAATATTTCTGCTGTCTTTTCACTTGGAGGTAAAAGAGTTGGGGCTGGCCTCCAATCTCAATGCCATGATGATTGTTTTCGGGGGGACGTTTTTTGCCACCCTGCTTGCCTACCCCGCTCAAAAATTATGGATGACTGTGCGGTTTTTGAAAGAATCTTTCGGCGGCAATAAACAAATCCAATGGACGATCGACACCCTGGTTCGATTGGCGCGGGTGCATAAGAAAGGCGGTATCCTGGCCCTCGAACGGGAAGGCGAGAAACTGCCCGCAGGTCTTGTCAATAAGGGAGTCGGACTGATTGCCTATAATTTTTCACGAGAAAATGTGGAGCAGATTTTACATAAAGAAGCCCTGTTTAGTCACAGTCAGTACGAAACTGCATATAAAATCTTGTGCAGCATGGCTAAACTCGCGCCCGCGATGGGTCTTGCCGGAACAGTGGTGAATCTGATCCGCACCTTCGGGCATATCAACGCACCGCAAAATCTCATTGGTTATATGGGGATTGCGCTTTTGAGCACTTTCTACGGCGTTGTCCTGGCCAATATCTGCTTTGTTCCTCTGTCCAATAAACTACGCGAATTCATGGATCAGGATTTACTGCGGATGGACATGGTTCAGGAAGGCATCCTTGATATTTACGACGAGGAGGCGCCCCAAGCCATTCAGTACAAGCTAGAAACGCTGGCGGGTATTCAATCGGAGCTTTATGTATCCAATCTCCGTGTTTTGAAAGTTCCGTTGCAACAAGAGATGGCGAAACCGGAAGGTCTTCATGCGAAAATTGCCTGAAAAAACGTTTAAACAACTGTCGATGCAAAAGTCTTCGATGCCGCTGCGCCTTTTGAAGCATCAGGTGGAACCGGCCAACAGCAACGAAATCTGGCTGATGACCTTAAGCGACCTGTTGATGTTGTTGATGATATTTTTTGTCTTTCTGCTGGCCGTGCCATTTGTGCAGCCAAGCCATTCTCAGCCCGCCGCGGCGACCGCCGCCGTGAAACCTGTGGCGATTGTTAATGAATCGAACCTCAAAGAGACTTCGGCATCAAGTGATACGGCAGCAGTGGGTCAAGTGGAAAAAGACCTGGTTGATGTTTTGGGGAACCGAGAAGGCGGGCAGGGACTCACGGTGGAGCGACGCCTGCACACTGTTATTCTGACTTTTCCGGAGCAGATCCTTTTTGATTCGGGGCAGGCGCAGTTAAAACCGGTCGCAGAGCCTAGACTTGCGGCGGTGGCTGCCTTTATCATCAATCATCCTGAGTTGTCGATTGAAGTTCAGGGCCACACGGATGACCGCCCTATCCGCAGTTCGCGTTATCCATCCAATTGGGAGCTTTCCGCCGACCGTGCCATTCAGGTTGTCAAAATACTCGTCCAACTGGGCGTCAATCCGGAAAAGATAGCGACCAAAGGGTTGGGCGAATATCATCCCATTTTGCCTAATCTCGACGACGCCAGCCGGCTCAAAAACCGGCGCGTGGAAATACAATTCTCGCTTCAATCATCTTAAGTGACATTACATGTAGGAATAGCTTTAGAATCCGACGATGGCCAGACCCACCGTGCCCACCAGCGCGTGCGCAATCCAGACCCCCAGCAGATTGTGCGTGCGTGAATAGAGCCAACCGAAATAAACGCCGGGGATGAAAACCAGCAGGCCGATCTCCAGAGACATAAACAGGTGCATTGTACTGAAAAGCAGATTAGACACCAAAATGGCCAGCGGAACTTTGTATTTGGATGACAGGAATTCTTCCAGCGGGCCCTGTAATCCGCCTCTGGAGAGAAATTCCTGAAGCGGCGCGATCAGCAATATATAGATTGCCAGAAATGTCCACCATGTTTTCGGGTCGGCATTCATGCTGGTCAGTCCCTCAATCAGGGGTCTTCCCATATAGTGAGGCACGTAAGAAATCAAAATTCCTTTTACGGCCATAATGACGGCCGCAAAAGGAATTGTAAATACGACGCCTTCGAATATGGCTTTTTTCCAGTTGTTCAGTGTGAGGCCGAAAGTGGAAAGCGGGAAACTGGACGTTTTCATGAAGATAATAAAAAAAACAAAAAACGCCAGCGTCAGAGGCAACGTGATGTAACTACTGTTTTTGCCGATGTTCATTATGTATTTTAAGCCGTCGAGGCTGAAGGTGAACAGTGACAGCATGATCACGATATAAACAAAAAAGTTTCCCAGCGTGACGCGGGTTTTGAATTCATCGAGCTGTTTTTCCATGGCCGTAAGCGCGACATCGTTGGAATGGCGCAGGCGCTGGCCGATGTTTTTCGACAAATGATAAAATATGCTGTAGATTTCTTTGTCCTTGTCGGCAATCGCGTGCAAATCATCAAACGCGATGCTGCGCAGCTGGCAGGGGGATTTGGCGCATGCCGAGGCCGACCGCCGTCCGCAGTCGAGCAGGGCAACCTCTCCCACCGTATCGCCCGCTTTTAGAGTGGCGATGATATGATTTTGATTGTGCTTGGCGTTGTAGCGGCTGATTTCCAGTTTACCATCGATGATTAGAAAGATTTCACGCGCCGGATCTCCTTCGTGCATGAGGTAGCTATCCTTCTCCAGCAGGATTTCCTTGCTGATGGAAAACAGTGTTTGAATCTGGCCTTCGCTCAGACCCTCAAAAAGAGAATTCTTGTGAGATTGTTCGTAAACGTTGTCTGCGGTAATCTGAAAGTCTGATGTCATGATTCAACCTGCTGAGGTTATTCTTAACACACCAGGAATTACTCGGGCAGTATATGAAGATGTCCTCCGGATGTCAAGAATTTATAGAATTCCGGTGGATGCAAACTTCTTGTTGAATATCAGGAGGCATTGATTTATGCTGGCTCCGCCGGGAGAGGCGGAGGCGCTTACACACGCTTGCCGCCCTGGTAAAATATCAGAGGGTGGGATAATTCATGGGATTGATCCGTTTGTTGATGAGCGATCCGGCGGCATTTGTCATGCTGTCGGTATTGCTGCTGTATTCTGTAATTCTGCATGAACTGGCGCATGGCTTTGTCGCTTACCGGATGGGGGATGCCACGGCCAAATGGCTGGGCAGGCTTACACTCAATCCCATCAAACACCTGGATCCCATCGGGTCATTAATGCTTTTGATTGTCGGTTTCGGCTGGGCCAAGCCCGTGCCGGTCAATCTGGAGAATATACCGGCGGCAAACCAGCGCAAAGGTCTGATTCTGGTTTCCGCCGCCGGTGTGACAGCCAATATGATCATTGCCTTTTTAGCGTTGCTTTTATGGCGACTGATTTCCCCTGAGCCTGGCGGTTTTCTTTATACCGTGCTCTATATGCTGGCGCGGATCAATATCATGCTGGCCGCCTTCAATCTGATTCCCATTCCACCTTTGGACGGTTCGAAGATCCTGATGGGATTCACGCCCGCGTCGTTTAATCGCGTGATGATGCAAATAGAGCCGTTTGGGTTCTTCATCGTGTTGGGCCTGCTTCTCCTGGGTGCGCTCAATCCCGTGATTAACCTGTTTCAGTATATCATTATCACGTTTATCTCTGTGTTTTTACCTTAAGTCGTTTTTACGAAAGGAGCAAAATACCATGATGACATTTACCGAGCTTATGAAGAACAGAAGAGCCATTCGGGATTTTGAAGACAAGGACGTTCCGCAGGTTGTGGTTCAGTCCATCCTTCAGGATTCAACACTGGCGCCGTCCGCCAGCAACAATCAGCCCTGCCGGTTTGTCGTGGTGCAATGCCGCAAGACGATCAAGGCTCTGTCCGACGAAAGCAAAGCCAATCTTCTGCGGGATAACGCCGAAAAAAAGATCAAGCTCAATCCGGATTATGTTGCTTTTCTTCAAAACGAGAATTTCAATGTGTTTTATAACGCATCCTGCCTGATTTACATTGTGGGGTCGGCCTCGGTGGCGTCGCTGGAGGTGGATGCGGCGCTGACCGCAAGCTACATCATGTTTTCGGCGGCGAACAAGGGGTTGGGCACTTGCTGGGTCGCCCTGGGGGCGAATATCCGCGATCCGAAATTGAAGGGGGAGCTGGGTATTCCTGACAACTGTCGCATTGTTGCGCCGATTATTCTGGGGTATCCCAAAGTCGTACCCGCCGCTTCCGAGCGGCACGCGCCGAACATCCTTCGTGTGATCACTGAAGCGCGCGGATGACGGGATATGATCAAAGATTCGTAATCAGAGTCGCCAGTCCGTCAACTGTGTTTTTCTTAAAATGAATGCGGATGACTTTACGCCCCAGATCGGCAAGCGCCTGCCGATCCGCAGCGGCTTGCACCGCTTTGAGTGCGCCAAAAGTCAGAGATGAGCCGGGTTTGTCCGGTGCATCCGGCACATCCATGTCGGTTTCATTTTCTTCTGTCAGCTGAATAAACAGGCCTCGCCCGGCGTCGCCTTTGTGAAGCTGGCCTGTGGAATGCAGATAACGGGGGCCGTAGCCCACGGTTGCGGCCAGTTTGAAGCGGCGTGTAATCGCCGTCCTCAAATCATGAAGCGCGGCGTCAATTTTATCCGACGGGCTTAAATAAACCTGAATGCCCGCATAAGCATTGACGGCTGCCTGACTTAAAAAATGATTCAGCGCCTCGGAGGCGGTTGTGCCGGAAATATCACCGTATACGTCATGGTCTTCATGGTCGATCGACGGTTTTTCCGCAGGCCATCTCCGGGTCTGCTTAAATTCATCAATCATGCGCAGGGTGTTTATTTTGGTTGCTTCTACATCCGGTTGGTCAAACGGATTGACCCCCAGAATATGAGACGCGACGGCCGTTGCCATTTCCCAGAGAAACATCTGGCTTCCCAGATCGTAAACATCCTGAATGTGAATCTTTACGACAGGGTGTCCGGCCGTCACCAGATCGGCAATGCGAGAATCCTCTTCGGCGTTTCCGTTTTCAAAAAATACGAAGACCCGGTCTTTGCCGTAGACGCAGGCCGCGAGCGGCGGCTCGTTGATGACTGGCGCGATGCCCTTGCCCTCTTTACCTGTGCTCTCCGCGATCAGCTGTTCCAGCCAGTCTCCAAAATGACGCCAATGGGGCGGTAAGATCAGCGTGAATTTATCACGGCCATATTGTGCCAGCACACCGAGGGCCGCCCCTAAAAGGCATCCCGGCGAATCGTTTTTCCCTGAAAAGAAATCCGCCTTTTCCTGATTGGCTGTTGCGGCCGCTTTATGAAGCAGTTTTTCCGCTTCAATTCCAATGATCACAGCCGGAATGATGCCCGCCAGAGAAAGTGCGGAATACCGGCCGCCGATGTTGGGATTATTGGAAAAGACATATGAAATGTTCAACTGCCAGGCTAACTCCAGCATCGGGCTGCCTTCATCGGTAATGAAAATAAAATGTTCATTGGCGGTAACGTCCGGCTCCTGGTCGGCCAGATTGTAAAAGTAGTTAAAGAGCGATGATATTTCGAGTGTTTTTCCTGATTTGCTGGCCACCAGAAAAAGCGTTTTTTTCAGATCCAGCATTTTAGCCGTTTCGTTGATCACGCCGGGATCCGTGGTATCCAGGATGAGGAGCCTGGGGAAGCCAGGCGCGCTGCCGATCATGTTTTTGTAGACTTCCGCGGAAAGGCTGGATCCGCCCATGCCCAGCAAAACGACATCGCGGATGTTTCTTTCCGTCAAATGGGACAGCGATGACCGGATGCCTTTGATGGTCGATAATGTCTCCACCGGGGCATGCAACCAGGCAAGGCGGTTGGAAATTTCATTGTGCGTGGGTTTCCAGACGTTGAAGTCGCCGGCCCAGATCCGTGCGGCGATGTTGCTGCGGCGCATTTTCTCCAGCGCGTTGGTGACGGCGTTTTGATACGGGCCCAGTAAAAACGATATGCCGGTTGTGTCCATACCTTAATCCTTGTTCAACAGTTTTTTAGCCGCAGCCGAGATGCCGGCGGCTGTAAATCCGAATTTTTCATAGAGTACCGGACCGGGCGCGGAGGCTCCGAACGTATCCATTCCGACCACGCTCCCCGATAAACCGACGTAATGTTCCCAGCCGAGTTTGACGCCCGCTTCCACGGCGAGCCTCGTCTGGACATGCGGAGGGAGGACTTTGTCGCGATATTCCTGAGATTGGCGGTCGAATATTTCCCAGCTGGGAAGCGACACGACGCGAACACGAACGCCTTCTTGTGCCAGTTTGTGACCGGCATCAAGGGTCATGGCGACCTCCGAGCCGGTGGCCATGAGAATCAAATTCGGCTCCAGCAGAGATGAATCCCATAAGGTGTAGCCTCCCTTACGAACACCGGCGGCGGCAGCGCAGACGGAGCGATCCAGCACCGGCAAATTCTGACGGCTGAAAACCAGTGTTGTCGGTCCGGCTGTGTTGGCCAGAGCGATCCGCCAGGCTTCGAGCGTCTCATTGGCGTCGGCCGGACGAAGCACGGTCATGTTGGGCACCTGCCGTAAATTCATGATTTGTTCAATCGGCTGATGTGTCGGGCCGTCCTCGCCTACGCCGATGCTGTCATGTGTGAAAACGAATATGACGCGCAGTCCCATTAAGGCGGCAAGCCGCATCGGCGGGCGCATGTAGTCGGCGAAGGTCAGAAAAGTGGCCGTGTAGGGAATAAAACCACCGTGCAACGCCAGGCCCACGGCAATCGAACCCATTGCGTGCTCACGCACACCGAAATGGATGTTGCGTCCAGAATAATCCCAAGCGCCGCCGACCATGCCGTGCTGGCTTTCCCGGGGTAGCATTGGGTTTTGGAAATCTCCCAGACCTTTGAGCCAGGTAAATGTTGAAGGATTGAGGTCCGCCGAGCCGCCTGCTAATTCCGGAACTTTGGCCGCAATGGCCTGCATGACGATTTCGGAAGCCTTGCGGGTGGCGACATCTTTAGACCCGTTAGGAAATTCGGCAAGCGCCGACTCCCATTCTTGGGGCAGTTCGCCGCTAATCGTTCTTTGAAATTCAGTGGTGAGAGCCTTGTCTTTTTGCAGGCAGGCCTCCAGTGTTTCGATCCACAATTTTTCGCTTTTCTTGCCGTGAGATATTGCTTTGCGGAAGAATTTATAAACATCGTCCGAAACATAGAAAGGTTCTTTGGCCGGCCAGGCGCAAGTGTCTTTTGCGCCTTGCAGTTCCTTTTCGCCCAGTGGCGAGCCGTGCGCATCGCAGGAGCCCTGTTTGCCGGGCGCACCGTAACCTATTGTGGTTGCAATACAAATGAGAGAAGGCTTGCCGGTCTCTTTTTTCGCTTTTTTGATGGCTCGATCAATGGCGGCCACATCATTGCCGTCCTTGATCTTTTGTACATGCCAGTCGTAAGACTTGAAGCGCATTTCCATGTTTTCGGTAAAGGCCAGACCGGTAGAGCCGGCCAGCGACACCTTGTTGTCATCATAAAGGACGATGAGTTTCCCCAGGCGTAAGTGGCCCGCCAGCGCGCAGGCTTCGGAAACCACGCCTTCCATCATATCGCCGTCACCGGCCATGACATAGGTGTAATGATCGACCAGGGGCTGTCCTTCGCGGTTGAAACGAGCCGCCAGATGGGCTTCGGCAATGGCCATGCCGACCGCGTTAGCCACGCCCTGTCCCAGTGGACCGGTTGTGACTTCCACGCCGGGCGTGTGCTTATATTCAGGATGGCCGGGCGTAAGGCTTCCCCATTGCCGGAAATTTTTAATATCGTCGAGCGAAAGATCGTACCCGGTTAAATGCAGCAGAGCGTATAGCAGCATGGAGGCGTGACCGGATGACAAAACAAACCGGTCGCGGTCCGCCCACTGCGGGTTTTTGGGATAGTGCTTTAAGTGGCGCGTCCAAAGCGTAAACGCTGTTGCCGCCGCGCCCAGAGGCATGCCGGGATGACCGGATTTGGCCTTCTCGATGGCGTCTGCCGCCAGAAACCGGATGGTATCAATGCATTGTTTTTCCAACTCGTTTTTGTCGGACATAAAGTCTCCTTTTTAGAAAAATAGGACTGGTTCTTAGACCAAACCATCAATTATTGCACGAAAATTCTATAACATAAATTACTTAGGATAAGTCAACGATAAATTCAAAGCTTCCTTACCAAGGAGTCATCCAGCCATTTGAAATAGTCCGCGCTTCCGTTGATGATCGGTAGGGCGATGATTTCCGGCGTTTCATAGGAATGGAGTTTTTTGATGGCGGTTTCCACCTGGGGGAAGAGGTCTGCGCGGGTTTTGATAAAACAAAGACACTCCCGGGATGTCTCCATTTTGTTTTTCCATAGATAGGTGCTTTTGACGTCGGACGTGATTTGAACGCAGGCAGCCAGTTTTTCAGTGACAAGATATTCTGCGATTTTCTGTGCTTCTTCGCTACTTGGGGTCGTCGTCATGACCTGAATGAATGACATCATTTACCCTTCCTTCATACTTTAGCCTTAACCCTTCTTCGTCATCGCATACATCATAATCGCTGCCGCCTGGGGGAGGCTGAGCGACTCAGCCCCGCTGTTGCCGGGGATTTGCCAGCGCTCATGGGCCCGTTTAATCAAATCATCCGGCAGTCCGTGGCTTTCGCTGCCTAAAAGCAGAGCCGCTTTTGACGGAACCCGACGAGGGGGGACGCCTTGGCGGACGTCGCTTCCGATCAGGGTAAAATCTTTCTGAATATCGGCAAGCATCACCGCCAAATCGATATCGGACAGAATTGTCAGATGAAAAACCGCACCCATCGAAGCGCGAATGACTTTAGGATTTGTCCAGTCTACACAATGGGTTCCGAGAATAATGCCTTCGAAGCCGAACCACCGGGCGGAACGCAGTAGCGCTCCCAGATTCTGCGGATTGGAAATTTCGTGACCGATGAGCAGATGCGCGCTTGTCGATTCAAAAAGTGACGCCTGAGGCGGCGGCTCTTTTATTTTGACGACAGCCGTGATGCCTTCCGGCTCCTTGTCCTGGCTTAATTTTTTAAACTCGGCGCGCGAAAGTTCATAGACGGGAATGGATCGAGGCAAAATCATATTGTCCCAGAAGCCGCTTTTTTCCGGCAAGACGAGAATCGCTTCCGCCTGCCAGTCGCTTTTCAACAGTTCCTGCACCACCTTCACGCCTTCGGCCACGAACAGACCGTCCTCGCGGCGGAATTTGGCCTGCGCCAGTCTGGCCCATCGCTTTAACTGATTTTGAGAAGCATGGGGAAAGTCAGCGGGCATAAAGAGGCTACTCCTTCAGGGTGACCGGCGGAACTTCATCAGCTTCCTGATCCGGCCAGATGATGGATGACACAATCGAGACCACCAGTATGGAAGCGATCACGATCAGCGACGCCGTCACCGGCACATGGAAAAAGTCTTCAATGAGCATTTTCACGCCGACGAAAGTCAGAATCGCGGCCAGGCCGTAATGGAGAAGGTGGAATAGTTTCATCAATCCGGAGATCGCGAAGAAAAGCGACCGCAGGCCTAAAATAGCGAACACGTTAGATGTGTAGATAATAAAGGGGTCTTTAGAGATGGCTAGGACCGCCGGGATGGAATCGACCGCGAAAAGGATATCTGTTGTCTCCAGCGCCAGAAGCACCGCCAGCATCGGTGTGGCAAAACGAATGCCTCTTTTGACAATGAAAAACTTCGATCCGGCAAAAGTATCGGAGACGGGCATGAAATACCGCAGTAATCTGAGCGCGATATTCTTATCCGGGTGAACCTCCGTTTGCGAGTTGAACGCCATTTTGATGCCGGTGTAAATCAGGAAAGCGCCGAAAATATACATCACCCAGCTAAACGTGTTGATGAGTGCAACGCCTGCAAAGATAAAGAGCGCGCGCGTAATCAACGCCAGAAGAATTCCCCAGAACAGCGTTTTGTGCTCATAGGCGTGCGGCACACCGAAATACTTGAAAATCAGCATGAAGACAAAAAGATTGTCGATGCTGAGGGAGTATTCAATCAGATAGGCGGTGAAAAACTCCATGGATTTGGAGTGACCGTAGAAATAATAAATGCCCACGCCGAATACGACAGCCAGCGCGACCCAGAAAGACGTCCAAAGCAGGGCCTCCTTCATTTTGATCACGTGGGTTTTTCGGTTGATGATGCCCAAGTCCAGCGCCAGCATGGCGATAATGAAAACTGCGAAGAGAATCCACCACAATGTCATGAATTACGTTTCCTTTTACAGTGATCGGCGCAAAGCCTGGGCTGCGGTATGAATAACGTCCCATGCCGGGCCAAATGGCGGGGCGTAAGCTAAATCGAGATAACTGATTTGATCAAGATCCAGTCCCGTCCACAGCGCGACGGAAAGTGCGTTGATCCTACCTACTGCGCCTGTAGCGCCTGCGGCCTGCGCCCCCAGCAGTTTCCCCGAAGATCGGTCGGCAATCAGTTTCAGGCCAATTTTGCTCATGCCCAGAGACGGCGCCATTGCGTTGCCCCAGGTGATGTTGCTGGCAGGAGAAAAACCTGCCGCGACGGCTTCTTGTTCAGATAGTCCGGTTGCCGCGCATTCCAGATTGAACAGCCGGAAAGACTGTGCCCCCACAATGCCGTCAAAAGTCAGCGGCTTGCCACCGATATTGCGGCCCGCCACTCGTCCCTGCTTGTTGGCGATGTCACCCAGAGGAATGTTTACCCAGCGGCGGCTGACTTTATGAAACGATTCGCAGCAGTCGCCTGCCGCGTAGATATTTTCAATAGATGTCTGCTGGGCGAAATTAACGGCAATTGCTCCGGATGCGCCGATTTTCAGACCTGTCGATTTTGCCAGGCTGGAATCCGGCCTTACACCTATAGCCAGCAGGACCAGATCGCCTTCATACTCACCTTTGTTTGTCGTGACGCGAAGCGGCGCGTCTTTGCCCCGCTCAATGCTGTGTGCGGTAGCGCCTCCGACAAATTCCACCCCGTGGGCCTGAAGCTCTTCGAGCATGAGGGTCGACAGAGCCGCATCCCATCGGTTTGCAGGCAGCGAATCCTTATGAAGGATCGTAGTTTTGATGTCTGCCGCATGAAGCGCTTCGCTCATTTCCAGACCGATGAAACCGCCTCCGATGATCACGACGCGTTTTGCACTTTTTTCTTTGAGCCAGATTTTAATGGCAATTGCGTCTTCGAGATTCCGAAGCGAAAAAACGCCGGGCAGATTAAGGCCCGGCATATCCGGAACAAACGCGGATGTTCCCGTGGCCATCACCAGGAAGTCGTAAGGGATGCGACGGTTGTCCTGCTGAAGTTCTACAATCCCCTTAGCCGGGTCAACGCCTGCCACGCGCGTCTGAAGCCAAACGTCAATGCCGCCTTCACGGAACTTTTCCGGCGTTCGGGCGACCAGTTTGCTTTGGTCTTTAATTACATCGCCGATGTAATAGGGCATCGGTCAGGCGGCAAACGCAACAAATTTTCCTTGTTCCACCATCGTGATTTGCAGGGACGAATCGTGTCGTTTGGCTTCAGCAGCCGCGGAACCGCCGCCCGCGCCCCCACCGACAATGACCAGATGCTTTCCCATAAAGCCTCCTTAGACCAACTTTGTTTTAGAGGAAACCTGCTTGCGCCACAAAATAATCGTAATTCCCGCAAGCATCATCATGATACAAAGCACCTGCCCCATCGTATTGAATCCCAGGACAAACCCCAGATGCGCGTCCGGCTCGCGGAAAAACTCGATGACAAACCGCACGAGTCCATAGCCGAAAATATACAGTCCGACGGTGAATCCGTGGAATGGATTGCGCTTGCGAATCAGCCATAAAACGGCAAACAGAAATAATCCCTCGAATAATGCCTCGTAAAGTTGTGATGGATGGCGCAGGAGTTGTGTGGCGTCATGAGGAAAATACATGCCCCACGGCACGGTCGTCGCACGGCCCCATAGCTCGCCGTTTAAGAAATTTCCGATGCGTCCAAACATATAGCCCAGAGGAGCCGCCGCGCATAACCAGTCGCCAAACTGCCAGGGGTTGATTTTGTGCTTATGGCAATAATAAAGCGTGACTAAAACAACACCAATCAGGCCGCCGTGATAGGACATGCCGCTGAGACCGACAAATCGCATGCCGTTGGAAAAATCAAACGGCAGGATGATTTCCAGCGGATGGGACATGTAATAACTGAAATTATAGAACAGAGCATAACCGATCCTTGCGCCCACGATTAATCCAACCATCGCCCAGACGAGATAATCCTGAAAAAAATCATTCGTGATGCTAATTTCCTTGTGTTTGATCCGATAGAGAAAAAGCAGATAAACGACGGTGAATGCGACCAGATACATGAGGCTGTAATATCGCAATTGAAAGGACCCGATGCTGAAAAGCGTCGGGCTGATGTGTGAAGGCAGGTGCTGCCAGAGGCTGATAAAAAGGTCCATTAGTAAGTTTGTCCCTTGACGTCTTCAATATAGAGCTCGGCGCTATGGACAGCATTGGCGCCGTCGCCTGCCGCGGTGACCACCTGACGGAAGAGCTTGTCGCGGCAATCGCCTGCGGCAAAAATGCCTGCAGCATTGGTGCGCAAATGTTCGTCCGTAATAATAAAGCCGGTTTTATCCATGTTTACCAGACCTTTAAATATTTCCGTGTAAGGCAGGCGGCCGACAAAAATGAAAGCGCCGTCAGCGGCAATGTCGCTTACCGCTCCGGTGTTGACATTTTTTACCGAGACGCCGGTGACAAATTCAGCGCCGGTGATTTGGGCCACCGTTGAATTCAATACAAACTCGATCTTCTTTTCGGCGAAAGCTCTTTTTTGCAGCAGGCCTGCTGCGCGCAGTCTGTCGCGACGATGAACCACGATTACTTTTTTAGCAAAATGTGTCAAAAAGAGCGCTTCCTGAATGGCCGTGTCGCCGCCGCCGACGACAACAACATCGCGGTTGCGGTAAAAGGGCCCGTCGCAGGTGGCGCAATAGGATACGCCTTTTCCGGCAAATTCCGCTTCACCCGGTACGCCTAGATTGCGCCACATGGCACCGGTTGCGGCAATAATGCTCAGGGTTTTATAGACTTTGTCGCCTGCCGTTACTTCCCAGATCACTGGATCGTCGGAAATCTTTTTTACGGCGGTAACGTCTTTGGGGAGAATTTCCAGACCGAATTTCAGCGCCTGCTGTTTGAAGAGCTGCATCAGGTCAAAACCGTTCATGCCGTCGGGAATGCCCGGATAGTTTTCGATCAGGTCCGTGATCGTGATCTGACTGACCGTGCCTGCGCCTTCGATGAGCAGAACTTTGAGTGCGGCGCGTGCGGCGTACATCCCCGCCGTGTAACCGGCCGGTCCGCCGCCGATAATAATAACATCGTAATCATAATCCGGTAATGCTGATTGAGTCATAAACTTCTCCTTTAATAACGATGTAACTTTTAATCAGGAACAGAGGTTTTTGTAAAGATTAAATTCACAGGTTAGCATAATGTGATTGGGCATTATTTGTGAGTGGTTATATAATAGGTAGGGAACGGTCGCGACCACGCCTGCGGGTGGCAAGACCGTTCCCTGTGAATGTGGTTAAAATCATTTAATTTAAGCGACGCCGGAAAAACCGCTGTATTCATCTGCGGAGGTATCCATGGACTTGCCGTAAGCATCAACGCCTGTAAATTTGAAGACGATATGCTTGGGATCTATTGTAGCGTTGCTATTAGCATTTTGAGAAACCCAGAAGCGGACGGTGGCTGTATTGGTATCCGTATCGAAAGTCACATAGGCAGGTGAGGGAAGAATGGTTGCTTCCTTGGACGGCGGGGTCAGCCCCCCATTATATACACCACCGTTGTCGCGGATTGTTGCCCGGGATATTTTCCAGTTGTAGGGGTTAATGATGGATGCCGTGTCCATGTCTTTGGAAAACGAGATATTCATCGAAAAAAGCTTTTTCCCGTTTGCTCTATCCAGCGCTGAATTTCTCGGATCAAGGGATGCAACATTTGTTTTAGGTCCTAAGGCGGGGTTGAATCCGTTGTTGGCCAGGGCCACCAGTATGCGGGGTTGTCTGGCCAGCAGGATATAGGCATCCAGGGTTGCCGTTTTATCAGAGCCTTTGGCTTCCAGAGTGCGCGACTGATCTTCCGCATTCTGAAAATCACCTCTGTCGGCATATACATAACCCAACTCAAGATACGCCAATTCAAAACCTTTGTTGACCTGGATGGCTTTGGTTAACTGGGAAACTGCATCTTCCAGATTTCCTTCCAAATGGGCAACCTGTCCCAGTCCATAATAACCGGCGGCGCTAACGGGGGTGAGTTCCACCACCTTGAGAAATTGCTCACGCGCTTTGTCCATTTCGCCTGAGGAGATATAGGACTGTCCCAGAGAATAACGGCTTTCGGCGTTAGCCGGATTAAGTTTTACCGCAGCTTCGAATTGGGCCAGCGCTTCTTCAGGCATTTCCTCCTGCAAATAGATATCGCCCAGAGCCAGATGGAATTCATCGCGTTGCGGATATATCCGGATCGCTTCCTTATATGTTTTAATGGCTTGTTCTGTTTTTTCTTGTGCCAGATAAGCTCTGGCCGCATAATCATAAGCTGTAGCGGCATTATCGGAAAAAGGGGAAAGCGCGGCGGCTCTTTTGAAGGAGTTGACCGCCAGATCATATTTTCCATTTTGGAAATAATCTATTCCCTGTCCCAGAACGTTTGCGGCCAAATTATCAAGGTTGGCTTGAGTATTGGCCATCGTGGAACCAAACAAAAAATTGATGGCTTCGGAGGATATGCCGTATTCAATCATAAATCACTCCCGTCGTTCTTCTTCTGGTAAGATTATCGGCAGGTGGGAAGAAGAACTTGAGGTTCAAGGTGAAAGGCTCAAGGCTCAAGGCTCAAGGAATCCGTTGACAACAAATGTTCGCTCCGTCTCGGTACGGCATTTCGGAATTATTTTGGCTAAGTGATATGAAAATCTGTCAGCGGGCGACTGCCATGAACGATGTTAATGATGTAGATGCTGTTCTTTGACCGATCGAATCGATATATAATCCGGTAAGAACCCGCAACAATCTGCCTATAGGTCGCTTGGGCAAACTCGGGCATGAGTTTGCCTGATTCAGGAAATGTTGTTAGTAAATCTACTGATTCTATGATTTTGCGTGTTTGATAGTTTGCGTATTGAATGGAGTCGCGGGCTACGGGCTATGTAATCATGCATCGATTCCAAAGAGCATATCGCTCTTTCGGTCCAGATCAATTTTGCCATTTTTTCGATATCCGTTCAATGGCTTGTTCGTGCGATAATATGCGACCTTCTCTTATATCAGACTCACCTTCTTCAATTTTTTCGAGAATATACAATTGATACATCAAATCCTCCACATCAATTATTGCGGGCATGCCTTCCAAAATATTTTCAATTTTAGCCTTTGCGATTGGCATGGTGTTCTCCTTTATCGAAACTATAAGGGGATGAGGTTTTTATGTCAATTAGTATTTGGCTATATCCCGGGGTAGGGAACGGTCTTGCCACCCGCAGGTGTGGCCGCGTGGCCTTTAGGTCATTCAAACCGTTCCCTACTGTGGTCGATAGCTTCCAGCCAAGGGTTTAGCCCTTCAGTCTATCTACTTGAATATTCTAATTTTTCAGAATATTTTTCTGAAACGCTAAAGTTTTGTATAACAATTCCGATAACTAATTCAAAGCGAACAACACTCAGGTCAAAAAGGAGGTGGGCAAAAGCGGGGCCAGTCAAAAAAACAAAAATTTAATAGCCGACAGCCATCGGCAAAACAAAAACCCTGACCAGAATGGTCAGAAAACTAACCTAGAAAAGGAGAACAAATCATGGCTATCAACGACGTATCATTAACTTCTGGAATGAGGTCCAACCTCTTAAGTTTGCAGAACACAGTTAACCTCTTAGACCGTACACAAAACCGCCTTTCTTCGGGCAAAAAAGTTAATTCAGCCATCGACAACCCGGTATCGTTTTTTGCTGCTCAGGCATTGACCTCACGCGCATCCATCATTGATGGTTTGAAGGATGCCATGGGCCAGGCCGTTCAGACGATTGCCGCTGCCGATAAAGGCATCACGGCCATCACCGCGATGATCGAGCAGGCCAAAGGTCTTGCACAATCCGCCACAACCGCCACCAACGTACAGAATACCGTTGACGGCGTTGTAACCACTACTTTAACGGCGGGTAATACGATTATTATGGGCGGCGTGACGTTAACGGCAACCGATGGAACAGCCAGCGCTGCCGGAGGCACGTTCCTCGCTGGGACGGGCATCACCGCTGCGGCATCCGCAGCCAGTTTGACGGAAGCGATCAATGCGGCAACTTATGTAACCAATGAGTTTACGGCAGAAGCGGACGGCGCAACGATTACCTTAACAAAATTTACGGTGGCAACCGGCCGTGAAGCTGATGCCGCGACAGGAGATGTGACGGGAACAGGCGCTGCCGGTATTACCAGGACAGTCAACACGGCTGAAGAATCCGAACTGGAGAGTTTGCAGTCGCAGTACAATACCTTGCGGACTCAGCTTTCCGAGTTGGCTGAAGACTCCGGGTATAAGGGCAAAAACCTCCTGTCGGACGACACCCTTACGGTTAAATTTGAAGGCACTTCGCTGGACGTGGAAGGCTTTGATGCTACGGCGACTGGTCTGGGTGTCACGGCTGCAGCGTGGACAACGACCGCTGCCACGCAAATTGACGCCGATGTTGATCTGTTGGATGCAGCAGCGGTTACCCTGCGTAATGAATCATCTAAAATGTCCGGCAACTTGAGTATCATCACCGTTCGTCAGGATTTCTCAACGAACATGATCAACACGCTGACTCAAGGTTCGGACAAGCTGACACTGGCTGACGCCAATGAAGAAGGCGCGAACATGCTGATGCTGCAAACCCGTCAATCTCTGAGCACATCCGCTCTGAGTATGTCGGCGCAGGCAGCCCAGTCGGTTCTGAGATTGTTCCAGTAGGCGTAGTTACCAGAATTAGAAAGGGGGAGGAAGAACTCCTCCCCCTTTCTAGTCCTTATGGTGAAAGATTATGAACATTAATAATATAAATCCGTATCAGGGACTGCAGAACGCGATTCGCCCTGGCGGTTCGAACACCTCCAGCGTCGAAAGCAGGCCGCTTTTGTCTTCAGGCAGAAGCGCCCCCGCTTCCGGAATGAAGACGGAAACCAATAACGCACAGTCGTTGGGGATTACGGAACGCGTGAATACTCTGCAGAAACAGTGGAGCCTGAATGAAGTTCAGGACCCACCGTTTTTTCCGATAGCAACCTACCAGCGGATGGATCTTATAGGCGAAATCAGGAGCATCCAGGCGGATGTTGAACGCTCATCTCTCAGCCAGGAACTCAAACAAGCGGTTTCCGGCGAAACGTTGAAAGATGACGCAACCGATCAACAAATCGCCAATGTTCTTGACAAAGTATTCACTCTTCGGAATACTTTAAACCGAGAAGTGGCCGTGTCGAAAGATAATGTTCAACCCGGCTCAATCCTGAAACTGGAGGCGTAGGTTTGCTATGGCCCTGAAAATAACGCTCAAGCCGCACGAGAAATTCATCCTGGGCGGCGCGGTCATCACCAACGGCGATGCCAAGAGTACCTTTGTGCTTGAAAACGATGTGTCGATCCTGCGGGAAAAAGACATTATGACGCTGGCCTCGGCGGAAACGCCCTGCAAGAGAATTTATTTTGCCATTCAACTCATGTACATTGATGGCAAGAATATGCAGGAGCACCACAAAATCTATTGGGAATTGGTCAAGGATGTGGCCCAGGCAGCGCCTTCCACCCGGCCGTTGTTGCAGGAAATCAGCAATGACATTCTCAACGACCGGCATTATCAGGCGCTGAAACAAACAAAAAAACTCATCGAATATGAACGGGAGGTAGTCAGCCGTGTACGCACTGCAACTCGAAGCTTATAGAAATGCACAAAATACAAATATGTCCGGACGTGATATCGAGGCTGCCGCCCTGACGCGTTGCGCCCTTTTGCTCGATGACTGCCGCAAGCGCTGGAATGCGCCGGACAGGCCAGAGCTTCTGTCCGAGGCACTCAGAACCAATCAGGTGGTCTGGAGTATTTTACAGTCGGAGCTGATCAAGGATGACAATCCTCTGCCGATCGAACTGCGCAATAATATTCTGACACTCAGTCTTTTTATTGATAAGCGGCTCGTTGACGTAATGGCGAATCCTGAACCGGAAAAGCTCAAGATTGTCATTGACATCAACCTGAACCTGGCCGCAGGTTTAAGAGGCAGCCCGGCCGAATAATTACGCATTAGTGCCGAAAACCTTCGGCACAAACAGAAACACTGACCAGAACGGCCAGAGAAGAAACCCAGAAAGGGAAAGTACCATGTCCATCAATGATGTATCATTAACCTCAGGAATGAGGTCCAATCTTTTAAGTCTTCAGGGGACGGTTGGTCTTTTAGACCGGACGCAAAACCGCCTTTCTTCGGGCAAAAAAGTTAATTCAGCCATCGACAACCCGGTATCATTTTTTGCTGCGCAGGCTTTGAACTCACGCGCATCCGTCATCGACAGCTTGAAGGATGCCATGGGCCAGGCCGTCCAGACGATTACCTCCGCCGACAAAGGCATCACCGCCATCACCTCCATGATCGAGCAGTCCAAAGGTATTGCGCAATCGGCGCTAAGCGCGGAGGCAGGAACAGGCGGTGCGACAGGTGTCATTAACATGGCAGGTGTTGCGCCAGCCCAAGGCACAGTTGCTACAGGCCATATTACGTTGTCAGGCATGGATCCCTTGGCTACTGCTCCGGATACAGGTGCAATTAATTTAACCGGAATTGCCATCACAAAAGCAGCGGACACCGGCACGATTGATTCGGCGTTTATGGATTTATCGAGCGGAAAAAATCTTGGTTCCATTACCATCACAGGAATGACAGCAGGCCAGACGGTTGTTCTCAGTGGCGTTACATTCACAGCCGTCAATGGAGCCGTTGTTCCCGGCAGCGCTCAGTTTGATATGAGGGGGACCGACGCAGCCGACGGAAACTCTCTTAAAAGTCAAATCAATGCTTACGGTTGGGGTGCTACGGCCTATACTGCGGTTGATTTAGGTGCTCCCGGTGAAGTGGTTGTAGCTAAAAGAACGGCAGGCGGTGCTCAGGATGTGGTTCTGGGCGATATTGATGTCACAGGCTCCGGTGGCCATGCCGCAAAGTCTATCCGGGCGGGATCACACGAACAGATTACGATTGGCGGCCTGGTCTTTACGGCCGTTGCTGTAAATCCGATTGCCGCCCTGGGTGAGTTTGCAACCGGCGGATTTAACGCAGCTGATGAAGACTCCCTCCGTGCCGCCATCAACGCGGTCAGCTGGGCTGCCGAAACTTATACTTTTTCTGCAACGATTAGCGGCGGTCATGTGGCCATTGCCAAAACAGTTACGGCAACGGCTGCGGCCGCGGATGTTGTGGCCGGCGATGTTATCACCAGTGCGAATAGTTCAACGGCCGTCGTTATAGGGGCAACCACGCCTGATACGTTGACGATTGGTGGTTTGACCTTCACGGCAGTTGCCGCCAATCCCGTCGCCGCTAATCGCCAGTTCCTTGCCAGCGGTAATGACGCCACCGACGAGGCCTCCCTCAGAGACGCCATCAACGCTACAAACTGGTCTGCCCAAGCCGATACCTTTTCGGCGACCATTAATGGCGGTCAGGTGGAAATTGCCAAAACAGTTACGGCAACCCTGGCAGATGTGAGTGTACTGGCCGGCGATGTCACCATTCCCGCACATGGGTCCATGGCAGTGGTTCCCGGGGTAGTCACACCAGCCGATACAATTGTTATTGGCGATGTGACTTTCACGGCAGTTGCCGCGAATCCGGTTGCGGCCAATGGAGAGTTTCTGGCCAGCGGCAATAATGCGACAGACATGGCATCGCTCGCGCAGGCGATCAACGATGTGACCTACGCAAGCTATACGGGAAATCGTAACTTTACTGCAAATTTCGCAAACGGCGTCCTGACCATTTCCAAAACGGTAAATGGTGCGGATGCCAGTGTCGATGCAGGCGACTTTGTCTTAGGTACCGCAACCGCGGGTGAAGCATCATTAACGGTAGACGCTATCCCGACTGCTGATACGATTACCATTGGTCAGGGTGCGGATGGCATTACTTTTACGGCAATCGCCGGAGCTCAGTTTGCAGGTGATCTCAATTTTACCGCAGGTGGTGATGACGCAGCAGACAAGCAGGCGTTGGCAGATGCAATCAACTCCGCGAACTGGTCTGCCAAGACTTATACATTTACGGCGTCCATCAACAATGGTAACCTGGCCCTTGAGAAAACCATAAATCCTGGTGGCGCGGCGGCAAATGTCACGGATGGCGATTTTACCTATAGTGTTGGAATAAGTAATACAGGTGCCGCATCACAGACAATAAATACGACAGAACTTGCCAATCTCCAGGATCAGTACAACGAACTACGTGATCAGTTGACCGCTGTCGCGGTAGATTCCGGGTATAAGGGCAAAAACCTCCTGTCTGCCATTGCGGCTTTAAGATCAATGGACGTTAAGTTTGAAGGCAACTCACTGATTGTGCAAGGCTTTGACGCAACAGCGGATGGTCTGGGCCTCTCTGCAGCAACATGGACGGCAGGCGGCAGCATTAGCGCTGACACCACAAAGCTGGATAATGCTTTATCTACCCTGAGCCAAAACTCGTCCAAACTGTCCGGCAACCTGAGCATCATCACTGTTCGTCAGGGCTTCTCGACAGACATCATGAATACGCTGACGGAAGGCGCGGACAAGTTGACCTTGGCTGATGCCAATGAAGAAGGCGGCAACATGCTGATGCTGCAAACCCGTCAGTCTCTCTCCACTTCCGCTCTGAGTATGTCGGCTCAGGCGGCCCAGTCGGTACTGAGACTGTTCCAGTAGTAGAAAGGAATAACTGAAGACTTTTAGTTTTCAGGATGCCTTAAGTCAAGATGTTCAAACCTTTAGTGAACGATTGATGCTTTGCTTGATTCCCTCCCATGTTTTCCCTGTTATATCATTTGGGTCAGGTTCCAAATCGGCGTCGTCAAAATATGACAAAGATTTTTCGGCGTGCCATACGTTGGCATGGGAATACTTGGACTGAAAAAACGAAAGCATATCCTCCGCCGGGAAGAAATCAAGAAGGGCGGCAAAATCCCAGAAATCTTTTTTGCTGCCCCGGTTGGCTATGGCGTTGATCTTCATCGCGGCAATGTCCTTTAGGTTTGCCATACGAATGGTATCTTTTTTCTCGAGAGGTTCGAGCAATGGGTACTGGTGAGTCATCACGTCTATCTTTATATTATCAATAATAGCTCGAATGGTGTTTCGCTCCAGTTCAATCTCTTTTGCCGCGTAAATCCGGCAGAAATTTTCACTGATTTGATCGGCATCGAAGCTTTCACCTGTGAAAAGGTCGATATCAATCGATTTTCTATGGCCAATTTGCAAAGCAAGTGCAGTACCGCCAACCAGATAAAAATCATCAAAAACGGAATCAAGCATAATGCTATGGAGGAGCTTTAAAACATCATGAGAAACAGCTTTTGTTATAAGTTCCGTTACGGCCATGTCTGGATCTTCTCTCTATTGTAAAAGCTTTTGAATTGCGTGCGGCTGATATCGAATTTATTGGCAAAGTAGGAAATTGTTTTGTTGTGCAAATATCTTGCTTCTAAAAGATGCTTTTTGATGATTGCTTCACCGTAATAATTCCAGACGGACCGAACTTCTTGCCGTGTGCCGCGTTCCATGACACGTACAATGATGAATGCGGCATGCCGGTCCATGTCCAGCTTAGCCGGATTTATGTCCCAGAACAAAGATGGTCGCAGCAACGATGCACAGAGTGTATCTTGCCTTTTAATCTTCGGCTCATCCGGTATGACGGATGCAATAATTTCAGTATTTTGAGGTTCATGACAGATATCGTCGTTCACGGGTTCCCTCTTTTATATATTTTGTACCTTTTACTTTACATTATTTACCCGATGAATGCCAGTATCATCAAAGGGTCGTCAGTTCTTAGTGACAGATATGATCCATGACTTGAAAGCATCTATAATAGTGCAATCCGGGTTTAATATTTCTTATGTAAATGCCGATAAAGTTCTAGCAATGATGAACAATATTATCAGGAGGTGAGCAGTGTATCCAAGGGAACTTGAAGCGTATCGAACGGCGCAGAATACCGATAACATGTCCGGCAGAGAGATCGAAGCCGCCGCGTTGACCCGTTGCGCGGTCCTGTTGGATGACTGCCGGAAAAATTGGGATGCGCCGCATCGTTCTGATAAGTTATCCGATGCCTTAAGAACCAACCAGATGGTCTGGAGTATTTTGCAGTCGGAACTTGTTAAAGACGACAATCCTCTGCCCATCGATATTCGCCAGAACATTCTTACGCTGAGCGTGTTTATTGACAATCGCATTATTCAAATCATGGCTAGTCCTGCGCCGGAAAAACTCAAGATTATCATTGATATCAATCTTAATCTGGCCGCAGGCCTCAGAGGCAGTCCGGCGGATTAAATCGTGCCTTAAATCCAAGAGATCAGGCCCAGCGTTTTTAACTTACCGGAAAATTTACGGTCAAATGTTACTATGGGCGCTCTTTTTATTTTGCCTAAAGAGGCAATAACAGCATCACCAAAATCGGGAATCTGATCAGGCCAGTATCTTAAAACCGTATTAAAATCTATCTCATGAATGATTTCAATTCCGCGCATTTCAATAAAATCATTAATTATTTTACTTATTTCATTTTTTGGCACCAGGTAAATTTTGTCCATCACATAGATGAATTCAGTTAAAACATTCTGGTGACAGATCATGCCTGCTTTGTTGTCGGCAACAGCTTGAAAAAGTGACGCAATTTTCTTCTGTTGTTCCGGATTCCGATCTGTCACATAGGAAATTAAGGCGTTGGTATCAATGATATATTTTTTCATCGATATTTTTCCAGGCGCAAATTTCGGGCGGCCTCAATATCCTTGGCAATGTCGCCTTGTCCCGTCTTAACGGAATTTTGGTGTTGTAGAAAATTAACCTTTGCTGATGAGACAATAATTTTGCCTTTTTCCACTTTCCATTCCAAGACATCTTTTACCGAAAGCCCGATATTATCTCTAATGGCTTTGGGGATGGTTGTTTGGTATTTCGACGTAATAGTGGATTGCATATCCTGTTTCTCCTTGATTTAATTCCTTACGAAACGAATATAACGTAAGGAGATGCTTCTGTCAAGATAATGGGCGCAAACGTCAGGCGTGGGTGCCGACAATCGGGCATAAGCGCAGTGAGTGATATCTGTTTATGTCCTAACCTTTCAGGTCAATCGTTTCGAAGCAAAGCGACAAATCTTTGTTTCACAAAGCCCGCTCGGTAATGAAGTGGAATTGGAACTCAAAGATGAAAAAATATCATTCACCATCAACTATCAACTACTGCCCCTTCTGTAACTCCTCGATCAGATTTTTTGTTTCTTCATCACCGATCTCATTTTCGATTGTCGCATGGACGATGCGTTGGGCGTCATCTTTCCTGCCACGAGCCTGGAGTTGTCTGGCAAGCTTGTTTAAGATGGGCGCAAGCAGCATTCGTTTCTGCCGTAATAATTGGAAGATGTCTCGCGCTTTTTTCTCTTCCCCTTCCAGGCAAAAAGTGACGGCCATCAGATACAATGCGGGGGGGTAATCAGGCATTGTCTTGAGCAGTTCTTCCAGGATGAAGTGGGCTTTGCTCAATTCACCGCTCATAAGCTCGCAGACAGCGTAAATATGTATGGCTTCTTTTGACTTTATCGAACAAGCCATAGCCTTGTTCGCCGCCTTCAGAGCCTCTTCATAGCGTTCCAGCAACAAGTATGCTGCAGCAAGCTGTGTGTAAATTTCGGATAACGGATCGCCAGTTGAAGTTTTGACAAGTTCCTTATACCCGGGCGATTGAGGATCTGCCTCTATCAGCGCCAGGAGCTCCAACCATAACCCCACGGCTTCTTCATTTTTTTGAAGGACCTGGGCTTGTTTTGCCAGTTCACTGACATATTTGGCGTTGGCCGGATCGCTTTCATACTTTATTTTGCCCAGCAGGTAATAATCTTCACCTTTTTGAGCTTCCCGTTCCATATCCAGTTTTCCGTAATGGTGTACGACAACATTACACGCGGAAACGGTAATTTTTGCTGCTGCCAGCGAATTCTCCAGAAGTTCGTGAATGGGGTTTGAAAAGAAGATGTCTTTTCTTCTCGGGGAAAGCCGGATCTTTGCGCTTGCAACCCACCCGGCACTCGCTTCCTCAGGATAGTGTCCGCTATTTTGCGTCCAGCCGATGGCGCTGGCGTTGTTGGTATAATTTCTTGTGACAATTGAATACGCCACAGGAGATGCTGTGCGTTTACGGATTAAAGATTTCAATTCATCAAAGTCGAGGGAGGAAATGACCTCATCGGCGTCAAGGATCAAAATCCAATCACCTTTAGCCTGGGCCAATGAATGGTTGCGGGCGGCGGAAAAATCGCCTGTCCAGGGGAAGTCGAATACTTTTGCGCCGAACACTTTGGCAATGTCTTTGGTTTTATCCGTCGAGCCGGTATCGACGACTATGAGTTCGTCCACAACATCCCGGACACTTTTCAAGCATTTAACGAGGTTCCTTTCTTCATTTTTCACGATCATGCACAAAGACAGGGCGCCTCTTTTCGATGTTGTTTCTATCTGCAAGGGTCCTACTTTTTCCCGGACTGCCAGCGCCGCATTGAGCGTTCCTTCGTCCAGACCGAACGTATCGAGCGTATCTTCTATTTTGAGAAGGGCCGAATCATACTTGCCTTGCTGCAAAAGAAGATCTATCCATAAAAAGACAAGATTCTTATGATGGGGATACAATCGGCAGGCTTCCCGGAAGTCTTCTTCCGCCTGGCCGAACCTTCCCAAAGAAGAGGCGATGGAATGATAAAGGGAACTGTTGTCCGGAGTGGCCGGAGATAAAATAAAGCCCCGTTGCAGATGCGCAAGTGATTCTTCTTTCTGATCCAGGCCCCAGTACAAAACGCCCAGATTTGTATAAGCATCTCCATAACCGGGATCAGCCAGGATCGCTTTTTGGAAATAGTTTAGCGCCTTGTCCTTCTCCCCTTTTTTAAAGGCCAGAACCCCTTTCAGATTCAGCGCCGCAGGATCGGTTTCATTCAAAGCCAGCATTCTGGCAGCAAAAGCCTTCGCCTCATCATCCTGGCCCAGGCCTTCTTTGGCGTATCCCGCGCTCGCCAGACCTTTTTGATCTTCTTTGGCTGCATCCGGCATTGCCTCTACAACATCCCATGATTCGGAAAATTTCCTGGATTCAATCAACAGGCGAGCCAGTTGATAATAGATTTGTCCATCGTCGGGGATAACTTTTATACAATTGATGAGTGCTTCAATCGCTTTATCCATTTGTCCGCTTTGACCAAAAATATTTGCCAGCTCTCTTGCTTTTAGAACCGCAAGCCTTCTGCCTTCCAGGCTTCCCGTGCCGAGTGTCCACTTTTCTTCGAATAGTTTCCGATCGCGAGGCGAGACCATTTCTTTGTGATGATGGATAAAAACATCACCGGCAACGTAGTTACGATAATTTGCAAGCGCCGCCCGCAGGCAGAAATCTTCATCTTCCAATTGACCGGCGCTGAAACGTTCATCGAGCGGGCCGATTTTTTCTAAAAGCGTCCGTTTGAACAATAGACAGAAACCGGCAATGTTCCGGCAGGGAATGCGTCGATGGTGATATCGCTCTCTAAAGGTTGCCGCGTAGGGATCGAGGTGATCAAGCGATTGATAAGACGCATCACCTGTCCGCTGAATGCCCGTACTGTTGTTCGTCATCGGACCGACGATGCCGACGCCTTGAGCATGGTTGAGACATTCCAGCATGCCGGCAAGCCAGCCCTCGCTGACGATGACATCGTGATCGAGAAGTAATAAATTTTCACCCTGGGACGCCATGATGCCCTGATTGCGCCCTAGGGTTTCGCTGATTGTTTCTTTATTCTCAAGTAGACGATAATTTTTGTTTTCCTTCACCTGGCCTTGTAGCCATTTGACGGTGCTGTCGGTTGAACCATTATCGACAAAAATGATTTCATGAGGTTCCGGTGTGTGCTTGCGAATGCTTTTAACGCATTTTTTTGTATAATCCAAACGATTGCGCGTGAGGATAATAATGGATGTCATATTTTATGGCTCCTGATCAAAACAGATAATATCCACGCTTGATCTTTCAAGCAAATGATAATCCTGGCCTGTTTGCAATTGGCTTATCATATCTCACTTGCCAAAGTGATGCACGACGACACCGCAATTGAAGATGGGTATTTTTGCAGTGGTCAATGAATCCTCCAATGTTTCGTGAACATCATTGGTAAAAAAGATATCTTTTGTGTTTGATAAAAGCCTCACCTGCGCGGCTTTTATCCATCCGGTGCAGGTTTCTTCGGGGTATTTCCCGTCGTTTTGCGTCCAGCCGATGGCACTGGCGTTGTTGGTATAATTTCTTGTCACAATCGAATACGCCACAGGTGATGCTGTGCGTCTATGGATTAATGATTTCAATTCATCAAAGTCGAGGGAGGAAATGACCTCATCGGCGTCAAGGATCAAAATCCAATCACCTTTAGCCTGGGCCAATGAATGGTTGCGGGCGGCGGAAAAATCGCCTGTCCAGGGGAAGTCGAATACTTTTGCGCCGAACACTTTGGCAATGTCTTTGGTTTTATCCGTCGAGCCGGTATCGACGACTATGAGTTCGTCCACAACATCCCGGACACTTTTCAAGCATTTAACGAGGTTCCTTTCTTCATTTTTCACGATCATGCACAAAGACAGGGCGCCTCTTTTCGATGTTGTTTCTATCTGCAAGGGTCCTACTTTTTCCCGGACTGCCAGCGCCGCATTGAGCGTTCCTTCGTCCAGACCGAACGTATCGAGCGTATCTTCTATTTTGAGAAGGGCCGAATCATACTTGCCTTGCTGCAAAAGAAGATCTATCCATAAAAAGACAAGATTCTTATGATGGGGATACAATCGGCAGGCTTCCCGGAAGTCTTCTTCCGCCTGGCCCAACCTTCCCAAAGAAGAGGCGATGGAATGATAAAGGGAACTGTTGTCCGGTGTGGCCGGAGATAAAATAAAGCCCCGCTGCAGATGTGAAAGCGACTCTTCTTTCTGATCCAGGCCCCAGTACAAAACGCCCAGATTTGTATAAGCGTCTCCATAACCGGGATCAGCCAGGATCGCTTTTTCGAAATAGTTTAGCGCCTTGTCTTTTTCCCCATTTTTAAAGGCCAGAACCCCTTTCAGATTCAGCCCCGCAGGATCGGTTTCATTCAAAGCCAGAATTCTGTCCGCATAGGCCAACGCCTCATCATCTTGCCCCAGGCCTTCTTTGGCGTAGCCTGCACACGCCAGACCCGTGAGTTCATTTTTTGCAGATTCCGGCACGGCTTCGATTACGGCCCACGCTTCGGCAAATCTTTTTGTTTCCATGAAAATACGAACCATATCGTAGTAGATATTGCCTGCGTCCGGCGCAATCTTGATGCAATCCACCAGCGTTTTAATGGCCTGATCGGTTTCCCCTGTTAGATAAAGATGATCAGCCAGTTCTCTTGCCCGCAGTACGGCGAGCTTCGTGCCTTCGGGGCTTGTGTGATCGATAGACCACTTTTCGTCAAATAATTTTCTGTCGCCTTGCGATTCTTTGCCTTTGGAATGATGGATGAAAACATCACCGGCAATATAGTTACGATAGCCCTCCAAGGCGGCACGCCGGCAGATATCTTCATATTGACCCGTATCGAACCTTTCGTCGAAAAGGGCGATCTTTTCTACAAGAGTGCGTTGAAAAAACAGGCAGAAACCGGCAATGTTCCGGGAGGGAATCCGGCGATCCTGAAATCGCTTTTTAAATTGTGCCGCGTATTTATCGAGCTGATTGACGGAATGATAGGACGCGTCCGAAACGTTCTGGGGGCCGGCGCCCTGGTTGGTCATGGGGCCGATAATCCCGGCGTCGGGGGCGTGGTGAATACAGGCAAGCATTCCGGCAAGCCAGCCCTCTGAAACCACAACATCATCGTTGAGCACAACGATATATTCGCCTGTAGAACTATTGATGCCCCGGTTGATGGATTGCAATAAAGCGTCTTTGGGGTTATGTTCCAAAATTTTGTAGGGACTGTGCTCTTTAACGCTTTTGCGAAGCTTCTTTTTTAAATCGAAGGAGGTCAAAGCGTCGATTAAAATCAGTTCGTAAGGCACTTTTGTATGTTTTTTGATGGCGGCAAGGCACTCGCGCGATGAATTTGAAGACGCGGCGACGATGATGGATGTTCTGCCTTTCACAAATTCAGCATGGGTCAAAGTAGGTATCCTGTGCATTGATTTGGTTTGGAAAAGGTGGGGATTTTCTTTGATTGCTTTTTCATACGCTGCGACAATTTTCTGAACCTCCGGGTGCCCGGGTTGCTTGAAGTTGGCCTGCCCCACAAATGATTCCGCCCGTTCCCAGTCATTTTGCGCCATGAATAAGCCGGACAGAAAAATCAACGATTCAATGTGATGCGGGTCTGCGCCAAGCGCCTGCAAGGCGCGCTTTACGGCTTCTTCCAACTGCCCTTGTTCTCGGGCTATGCAGGCCAGTTGATAATAGGCTTCGGCAAAGCTCGGATCTTTCAGCAGATCCCCCTGATAAATCGCCACGGCCTCCGTGAATTTTTTCTCTTTGATCAGTTGTTCCGGAAGTGCCTGGTGGTCGTAGGGATGATCCATAACCGGCGCGCCGCCATTGATTTCAATAGTGTTTGCCTTGGCGATGAAATAACTTTCTCCCCGGACGCGCCGCTGCAAAAACCACAAAAATTCTTCGTCGCTCTCACATTGAGTCAGTCCCGGCAGCAGGGGGCGGATCATTTTGAGATTGATTGCGCAAACAGATAGATCGGCGTAAGGGATGATTTCGACCGCTTGCGTCGAATCCGTTTTACAGGCATGCGTGGCGGGGGCGTAATTTCCGACCGGAACCAGAATTGCAACATCCGGATGACAAACAGCGGAATCGGCAAGTTCGGAGATCACTTCCTCCGAAGGCGCGAGACGCAAATCGATCAAAATCAGAAAATCATATTGCTTTTCAGCCACTGCATTGAATATGATGGACCGAATCGATTGGTCCTGGGAACTGATCATGATCCCATTGAATTTCCCCGCTACGGCAGTATAAATATTTTCAGCCCCGGATTTTTTTGAAAGAAGGTCACCCGTCTCAACGAAACATATCTGAGGAGTTCGTATGGCCGTTCGTTCATCAACCGGTATCGCATCATCCAGGCTGTATGGATGCAGGATCATTTTACCGTCCGGTCCAAAGGTAACCCGATTATTATTTCTAACTTTCTTGATATACTTTTCTTTATTGATATTTTGCGGTGCGCCAAAGAGATCAGGGCGATAATGCTTTGTTGTTACGCTGCCATAGTGATGGATCAGCACATCGTCGGCAACAAGGGATCTGTATCCTGCCAGGCGCAATCGTAATGAAAAATCGTCGTCGCTGAAGCCATATCCGCCATCCCTGCCGTTTACCGGAAGGTCCGGATCCATTGCCCCGATGCGTTCTAATACCGATTTTCTCAGTATCGCGGCCATTCCGACCAATCGATCGACAGGGAAGCTTGACCCCTGGTGGTGTTTGCGCCACTCGTCAGCACAGGCATGGTACTCTTCCAGGGTGTCATAGTTTACCTGCGCAATTTGAGGACCACTTATACTGTTGGAACGTGATCCCACGATTGCTACGTCCGGTGCGACCTCTATTTGTTTGATTAAATTATGAAGCCAGCCTTCGTGGACCACGGCGTCGTTGGCGATGCCGGCAATATATTTTCCGTTTGCCAATGAAAATGAGTAGTTTCCGAGGGCCTCCACATTTCGATTTGCAAAATTCTTTACGACCCGTGTATGGGGATGAAAGCTCTTGATCCATTTAAAATACTCAAACGTTCCATCCGTTGATCCGTTATCCGTGAGCACAAGTTCATAAGGTCCTTGTGTATAATTCAGAATGCTCTCAATACATCTTTTTGTATATTCCAGTTTGTTAAATCCCACGACTACGACACTGGTTTCAATTTGACTGTGATCGTCATCTATCGGTTTTTCCGTAAGGGTTTCAGGAGCTGAAGGTTTTCCGGATACAGGTAAGCTTTGCCGGGAGGTTTGTTGGAAAAGCGATTGTCCGCTTATGGCCGGAAGTTTCCGGGGGATGGCCGTAAAACCGATATGCTTGAAAATATCGATTAACCGTTTTGCCCAGGTATGCTCGGCTTGGGTTCGTTCATATCCGCGCTGTGCAATTCTCTCCCTTTCCCGTTCATGTGTAAGATAATATTTTGCTTTGTCGATCAGTTCCTCCGTTGAGGACGCGATGATAACTTCCTTGCCGGGTTCATAGTACTCTTCCAAATGGTCAGCAGGCAATGTCAGAAGGAACCCACGACAACCGGGCACTTCGAAAGTTCTTTTGTTGATCTGATTAATCCCTGGATCGATCGTGTCTCCGAGGTTCAGATTAATTCTGGATTGACCCATAATCCTCACCATATCGTAAAATGGGATGAAGGAGTCTTCGTGCCAGCCGAATCCAAAGACATCAACAGATAAGCCACTGCGCTTTATATGGTTCAGAATGTCTGAACGGTTACCTTTTGCGGCGCCGCAGAAACTCATCTCCCGGGATCTTACACATGACGGGGCATAGGTATAGGGATTAAATCCCCATTGGCTCTTAATGACCTTGGAGCCAAAACCCGCCGCCGTGAAATGCCGTGCCGATTCCGGGGAAAGCGTAATGACGTAATCAGCGCAGGGTGCCCAGAGGGCGGCTTCCTCATTTGATAGGGGGAGATTATTATTCATCCAAATGACCGTTTGCGTATCCGTTGAACCGGTGATGCTTTTTAAGCTGTCATGCAGAATACCGCCCAACCCGCTTGCGGGATGATATAAGAGGATATCGGGTTTTTCTTTATAAACAGACTCGTAGAGACGTTCGGACATTCCGGCTAGCCCCCGCTGCTGAACCTCTGTGGCATAATCAAAAAAATGCATTTCGATATTTTCAAAGCGGTTCAGTATATCAAAATGGTTCCACCATCCGTAGTCGTATCCGAGCCTTGCGTTGCCGGAAAAGAATTTGACGCCTGCTGCCAACACCTTCATTACGGGTTTCTTCCCGATCAGGAAAGACTTTCCGGCTGAGGGATTGACTGGATCGGATTTCAGGTCGGTGGTTACATGATGCCTGCTCACGAGCTTTCCATTTTTGACCACCGGGCCTTCGGCTTTTGCCAAATGTTTCCATGTCCACATGACAGGTTGACTGATAAATTGCCAGAACCGGGCTGTCGGCGGGAGGGCTTTTACTTTGTTCCAGGATTCTTCACCATTAAAAAGCATGTCCAGTGACTGCTCTGAGGCCCGGGCGCAAATTCCGGCCATTGTGTCGCAGAAGGCCTGCGTGGAATGTTTTTGCAAATTTCCCCGGGTAACCCATTGATCAATGGCGGAGATCATTTGCTTGTATTCATGATTAGACATGGTCTGCAAATACTCATCGAGCTTTTCCGGCCCGGCAAATTTGCGATAATCAATGTAACATGAAGCGGGTATATACTTTTCAATATTGGAAGCCCCCAGATAGATTGGGACGGTCCGGGCCAGCAGGCAGTCAATCATTTTTTCCGTGACATATCCCGAGGAAAGCACCGGATGATTCGTGTTTTCAAAACATAAGCTGAAGCGATACTGTTTCAGCGTGGCCAACTTTTGATCCTCCGGAATCTCGCCACGGTAATTGGAAAGAGGGAATGCCGGACGGCCGTACACATCAAAGGGTATCTTTGAGTTTTTGGAAAACCAGTCTGCAATTTCAATTCGCATAGAGTAAAGCTCTCCGGGAACGTGCGAACGCTTATTCCCGCTGATCATGCAGATGGCGTTTCTGCGCCCCTCCAATGGATAGAATTTGTCGCGCTGATTTTGCGGTGTCGCCGCCGTTGTTTTATCTAAATCTTCGATGCACGGGAAAAATATTTTGTGAAATTTACCGCCCATCCCTTCAAAGATGTCAAACAGGCCGAAGACATGATCAAAATGATTCCAGAGCGCTTCATCAAACTCACCGGGCAACACCACCGCCGGTTCCAGCATCAGCAGAATGTTCAACCCCGGACGTCTGCCATGATAACTGAAAGCATTGTGATAGACATAATGATCGCAGCCTTCAATGGGAAGGTGCGACCAGAGGATGGAAATGTTGCCGCGCCTGTATTCCTTGAGATCATTGGGGCGCAGATGCCCGTATACAATATTGATAATCAGTTTATTTTTGCCGCCCGCTTGGGGCAGCACGGTCCGCAAACCGGAGCTTTTTTCCAGCTTGCGCAGGTCTTCTCTCACCGCATCATCGAGTGTATCGCAGAATTCCCGCGCAATAAAAATGCCGTTGGTGCCATTGTCAAAGATCAGAACATAATCCTGTTTCTGCAAGAACGCGACAATATTGTTTCCGCCCACGTTAATTTCCACCATAACAGCCGACGGGCGATAGCGCGACCAGTCATTGCTTTCCAGCACGGCCAGATCATAGCCTTCCGCATCGACGGACAGAAAATCAATCTTCCTGCCGCCCAGGTGTGAGGCCATGATGTCTTGCAGAGCCATCACTTCCGTCTGTTCCTCCGCGACCAGCGTTGAACCATAAAGCGCGCCTGCTTCCAGGGCGGCCTGCTTGTTGAAGGAAGAAAGCGTGTCCGCGGACATTCTGTAAAACGTCATGATTCCCGGTTTGGGTCCAACCCCTGCCTTAATGTTTATATCACGGCCTCTCTGGGCGCAGAGTTTTGCGTGCAGACGGGGTTCCGGTTCCACATTGATGCCGTGCCAGCCCCTGCTGTAAAACAAATTTGTGTTGCTGAAGACCACCGGATCATTAGCGCCGATGTCCACATAGCAACCATCCGGCTTGTGTTTAAAGAGCGCGTCAATGACCAGATCTTCCCGGTACTGACTGTATGTTGATAAAGCCACGACGGAAGGATTTTTGGCGACAAGAAACTCTTTTTCCATGAAGAACTCGATCCCGTCTTGTGGTTGCCCGCCCTTGACCCGCCAGCGGACGTCCATCTCCCAGGCCCCTTCCGCTTGTTTTGGATTTTCCGGATCAATCCACAAAATATCATATTGATCGGACAAAAGCCGATTAAACTCCGTTAATTTTCCTGTTGGTATTCCAAGATATCTTGGCGGCGTGTCATCAGGTTCGACCTCGCACTGGATTTCGCGTATTTTTCCTTTCTTGAGAAATTCCGACATTGTCGCAAGGACGGTCAAGTCGATCCCCTGCAAATCCGTAATCAGCGTATCGATTTCAGAAATTCCGTTGGCCAGACAGAAATCATGAAGATTGATGGTTGGAACTTGAATTTTCTTTTGAGCTTGCAGCAACCCTGTTTTCATATGCACAAAGTCCGGATTGGGTTGTCCGAGAGATGAAGCCGGCGTCCAGTTCGTTGTGATGACAAACTCAATGTCCTTGCCGCCTTTTTCCGTCAGTGCGCCGTAAATAATCTTAACGCCCGGGTCATTGGCGTAAAATATTCCGGCCTGCTCAATTTTTTCGGGGTTGGCATCAAAACCATAACACATATCGTAAAAGGGTCTTATTCGATTGAAGTTAACCAGGTTATGAATTCCACAATAAAAAAGAATCTTCACGAAATACCTCCCCCATTTTCAAAATAGTTTATCATGTTCCTCAGCGGGCGTGTTCAGGCAAGCACCGGGAATACCATATGATCGTTTTTTGCAGAGCCTCTTTAATAGAAATGCGGACGGAAAGGCCAAGCTCATTTTCCGCCCGCGATATATCCGGGATATACCTTTCAGGTTTTCTTCCGACGTCGGGAGACCTTGCCATCACGACACTCAAACGCGGGGAGAAACTCGCCGCCACTGTTTCGGCAAGCTCCCGAATCGAAACGATTTCGTTACCGCCGACATTGTAAGCCCGCCCCGGAGCGCCATCCGTAAGAATTTTCAACAACCACCAGGCCAGATCGGAGGCGTAAAGGTATGAACGCAGCTGGGTCCCATCTCCCTTGATGATAATCGGTCCGCCCGCAATGCCGTCGCGAATAAAATTGCCGGCCGCAAAATGCCCGTCTAGGGGCATTCCCGGACCGATAAAAGCAAATGCCCGGGCGATTGAAACTTCCATCGGACCTCTGGAATTGTAGAGGCTGCATAGTTGCTCGGCTGCCCGTTTGGCCGTGCCATAGACGGATTGTGGATTTGTACAGTCCGCTGCGCCGCAGTAATCTTCGGCAATGGCGTCTAGTTCCGACGGTTGCGATCCATACACGGCCCCGGAACTGACAAAGAGAAAGCGTCTGGCGTTGCACTGGTTGGCAAATTCCAGCATCCGCCCGGTTCCATTGACGATAACCTCGATGAGACCCAACGGATCGGCCGCCTGGATCGCCGCGTCGGAACTGGCGGCCAGATGCACAATATGTGTGAATTCCCCTTCCGGAAAAGTAAAGTTTCGCACATCTCCCCGAATGAGGCGCAAGGCTTCACCTTTTTGCAAGTGCGGAAATTTTTGCGCAAAAACCTCCGGATTACGAACGAGCGCAACAATGGAGAGTCCCAATTGAAGACAGTCATTCGCTGTCAACAGGCTTTCGAGCATCCAGCGGCCAAAGAAACCGCTTCCGCCTGTCAGAAACAGGCGTGCATCTCGCAGTTTTTCCCATAACGGCGGGGCAACTGACAAAATTTCGTCAAGATCAGTTTGCGGAAAACACGGTAAAGAATTCACGTTTCGCCCTGTGTGGCAGCAGTGGATGCTTCCAAAAAAGTCCGCAGCTTGCGTGCGTTAGCTTTTTCCTGATCCGTGACGACGCGCTCGCCACTACCCAGAATGAGCGGTATTTGATTAATATAATTAATCAAAGTCGCCATTCCCCGAGTCTCAAGGCTGGCCGCCTGATCAGTGCCCCACATGGCCCGGTTTATGGTAAAATGCCGCTCGATAGCAACAGCTCCCATCATGACGGCAATTAAGCTCGGCAACATGGTTGGTTCGTGCCCGCTGTTGCCGACCGGACACTGATAACGGGATCGCAAAGCCGTAATCTGACGAAGGTTGGTTTTGTCGCTGGTCAGTGGATATTCGGAAACAGCGTGCATGAGGATAAACGGACAACCCATCTCCCTGAATAAGGAGACGGTATGGTCGATGTCGGAATACTCGCTCATCCCCGTCGATATGAAGGTCATTTTTCCTTCCAGGGCGATTTGCTCCACCAGTTTATGGTTTGTCAGCATGGCTGATGCGATCTTATTATAGGGTGAATGATACTTGCGAAGAAATTCAAGGCTTGGAATATCCCAGGCGGAGGCAAACCAATCTATTCCCAATCCTCGGCAAAAAGAATCTATCTCATCATACTCTTCCCGGCCAAATTCAATTTTATGGCGGTAGTCCATATAAGTAATCAAGCCCCAGGGCGTCTCCCGCAAAATATCACGTTGATGTTTGGGAACGCAAAGTTCCGGGGTGCGCTTCTGGAATTTCACAGCCTGACAGCCGCACTGATATGCGGATTTAATCATCTGTTTTGCGAGGATGATATCACCGTTGTGATTAATTCCGATTTCGGCAATCATATACGGTTTGCGAACAACAGGCCAAGGCTCAGTTTGAACGAAATCCTCCCAAAAATGTTTATCCGACATGATGTTTCCTCCTTTGTATTTTACGGTCCTTGAACGGGTGTTTCATATTGTTTCGGTTTCCTGCAAAAAAGGAAACATGTTATCAAGTTGCGATGAAACCATGCTGCCGTCGGGAAGTTTTGTAGAGACGATGCATGGCTCGAAACCGATGTCGGGATTTAAGCGCACGTCGCAAAGCCAGGGCCCGTCTGCTGTGAGGACTTCGGCCAGTTTTGCGGCAAAATGCTCTCCCTCCAATTTGAATGCCGGAAGTCCAAACGATTGGGCAACGGACACGAAATCCGGAAAGGAGATTCCGCTTTCCGGGCCCTCGCCGATATGACGGCCGAAAAAATTCCTCTGAGTCGTCCGAATGGACAGGTAACCGCCATTGTTCATGACAAAAATGCCGACCGGCAGCCGTTGAGAGGCAACGGTTTGAAGCTCCTGGAGGTTCATCATAAGACTGCCGTCACCGGCCAGACAAATGACCCTCTTTCCGTTTCTTGCGAGAGCCGCTCCAATGGCTGAAGGCAGGTCATGGCCCATGGCGCCTGCACTGGCGTTGCTGGTCAGGCGCTGCCCCAGCCGAAGCGGAGCGGCCTGAAAGGCAACACAAGCGGACGCAGCGTTTCCGCAGGCCACAAAAGCATTATCTTCCAGACGCTTGAAAAGCTCTTCGATAAAAAAGTAGGGATGAATGCCTTTGTTTGAAACCGTGCGCATGGTTTCTGTGACTTCCGGATACTTTGCGACCCGGGCCCTGCAACCCTCAAACCATTCGACCCAGCATTGCGGAGTGGTTTGCCCGGAATTCCAGACATCCAGCATTTCCTGAAGAAAAAGAAGCGGATCGACCGGAAGCACGTCATCGGCCACAGAAATAGGTTTAGTGAGTTCCGCCGGATCGACGTTGACGGAAATCACGCAGGCGCGCTTTGCAAAATTCTCCCAATTGAAGGTGGTCTGCGGCACCGAAAGCCGTGAACCCACTGCGAGGATGAAATCAGCATTTTGCAAAGCCATGTTTCCGGCGCGTGTTCCCAGGGTGCCAATGCGTCCGGCATAACAGGATTGGTCCGGAGGATAGATGTCCGGCATCCAGGCGGTGACGACGGGGATTGTCAGAAGCTGTGCAAATTTTATGAACTTCTCAACAGCTCCCGCTTCACGAATCCCTTCCCCTCCAAGCAGCAGAGGTCGTTTTGCCATAAGAAGCCGTTTTACCAGTTCTGAACAACGTGAAGTCAGCGGACGGCTCTTGACGGATTGTGGCGTGAAGCCCGGGAGGCTCCCGGGATCAATTTCAGCGGCCTGGACATCCAGGGGAACATCCAGAAAAACGGGGCCCGGTCGTCCCGACGTGGCCAGATGCCATGCTTTTTCCAGTTCATAGCGCACCATAAACGGCTCAAGAATGGTTGAGGCATATTTCGTAACCGGCCGTGCCATGGAAACCGCGTCTGCTTCCTGGACGCCGAGCTGCCGGAGTCCGGATACGTGTTCCGGATCGCGTGCGGCTCGCAGAAGTTCCCTTTTTGACTGACCGGCGATGCAGATTACAGGCAGTGAATCGACAAAGGCGCCGTACAGGCCGCCGAGCGCGTTAATGGCGCCGGGACCGGAAGTGACGCAAAGAACCCCGGGGCGGTTGTCCACGCGGGCATACCCTTCGGCGGCCATTGCTGCGGCCTGCTCATGATGAACGCAGGTCGTTTTGATCCCTGGTGCAAGGCCAAGCGCATCGTCCAGATGCATGGCATTACCGCCGGTAACAAGAAATACATCGGTGACGCCTTTCTGTGCAAAAAAAGACCATAGGTAATCAGCTAGTCGCATAACACCTCTTCAATAAAATGAGTTTCATTTATTCGTCATCACTTCCCGGTTCAGTCTTCAGGCACGGCATAACATACGGTTTCGGCGAAGCTTGCCGAATGATGACGCAGGAACAATTTATATCCTAGTCCCAGGTCATGAATCCACAGCGGTATTTCCCACAGGTGTTCCGGGCGATGATAAACACTGATCAGCAGTGCAGGCCGCTGTTTTTCCAATATGTGTCGCGCACCTTCCAGGGCAAGCAGTTCAAAGCCCTCAATATCCATTTTGATGACACCAACTTTTTCATCATGTAAGACTTCATCCAGGCTGACGATTTTCACTTCCGGTCCTGATTCAATGGCATCACTCAATGCCGTGCCGGATCCGCTTTGCGCCATGCGAATCCGCCTGCTTTTCTCTCCCACGGCGAAGGGATAAAGACGACAATATTTGTTAAACCTTTCAGGAAGCCGTGAAACAGTGCTTTGCAGAAGCTTGAAATTTACGGGGTCCGGCTCGAAACCGAAGTAGCGAAGCTGCTCCGGAACCTGCAAGCCCGATTGCCTAACCATCCAGTCTTGAAGGGTGTCTCCGTTGTAAGCGCCGCAGTCGACAAAAGATGTGTAGCAATGTTCCGGGACAAGATAAGCAGGAAAATACTGGTTGGATGCAGGGCGCGGAAGATCATTTTCATCACCCGTCACGCGAAAGGTCAAAGCCTTTTTAAAAACAAGCCGGCTTTCATCCGTATTCGTCAGTAAACGAAATAGCCTGTCTATTTCAGGCTCCATCAGCGCTTTCCCAGCGGTCATGGTTAAAGACAGGTAACCATAAATCTCATTGATATCAGTGAACCACGACCATTTTTTTACCCGGGCGGCGCTACATGCCATTGCCATCGGTCTCAAGTACGAGCTTGATATGAGAACAAGGTGCTCTCCCGCTTCATGCAAACTTTCTGCAGACCGAACCGGTATGCCCTGAATTTTTGTGTTCCAGAGGTTAGGATTGTTATCAATTATCCAGGCAGGGGTAAAATTTAATCGCTGCATGTGCGATAATATCTGACGACCGATTAACCCTGCGCCAAACAGAATTACGCCCTTTAAATCATCCGCAGATGCGTGAACGGCGGAATGAGGCAATTCCCGTCTTCGCAAATCTTCTGAGTCTGACGGTGAAAAAAGCAACGACATGGAACCTCCGTTAAACGACTAATCAATCCGGATCACTTTTTTTATATCTTTGAAAACAGCGGCAAGAGCCGCTCTCTATCATTATCAAGGTCGCTGTCGCCAGGGAGCCCCTGCATGGTTTGACAATTTGCACAGGCGCTGTTTTCCGAACGACGATTGGCAAGATGAAGTTTTCTTAATTCCCGCAGGGCTTTTCCGTTCCAGATGTCCGTAAGCGATGTGTCGCGGACATTGCCGACAACCGTGCCATGCGACCAGTCCGCGCAACAGACCGATGCGGAGCCGTCGAAATTAATGGCCAGGGAATAAAACGGGTACGGGCAAACGATGCGATCCTGCTTGAGGGGTGTTTCGCCGTTGTCTCCCGTTGTCGGGTTGCTGCCGAGTGTAAAATCATAAATGTCCGTCCGGCTCCACCCCATCGGGGTCATTACCAGGCGCTCGTCGCAGATACCTTTGAAATCGTGTCCAAATTTTTCGATGTCCTCATCGGTCAATCCCAGACGGAGAATTTTAACCCAGATCCGGGTTTTGGCGTTACGGCGGTTGCGCTCTTCAAAAAGCCCTGCGACATTGCGGATGATCTTGTCATACCGGGCGAAGGTCCGTGTCTTTTCGCGGTAGCCGGCATCATGAACATGCTCAACGGACACCCGCACGATGTCCATTCCGGCATCCAGGATTTCGCAGGCGCGCTTTTCGTTCAAAAGGGCCGCGTTGGTGGTCAGGTTGATCTGATCGGCGGCTTTTTGTGTGCCGGCAAGCCCCGCCATCCGTCCGAAATCGGGATGCATCAGCGGCTCCCCGTCTTTGTAAAGGTGCAGCACTTTGGGTTTGACCGGGAAGGCGAGCATGTCGCTTACAATTTTTTCAAAAAGGGCGAAATCCATGCGACCCGCCGGACGCCCCACGGATGCCAGCAGCTCGGGATGGCCCGTCGGACAAAAAGGACACTGAAAATTGCACAGATTGGTCGGATCGATATGGACCAGATAAGGCGCAGGAAGCGGCAGCTCATCTGCCAGATGATGACGCGGCGCACTGGCATTATACTGCCGGGACTGGCCCCAGGTGGAAACGCTCATGGCTTTGCTCCGGCAAATAGATTTGTCAGTTGCGTGAGATTGGCATCGAGATCGCTGTCTTCGGAAACGCCTTGTATGCAATGGCAGTTGGCGCAGGCCGCGTTTTGAATACGCTTGCCTGCCAGGTGCATCAGGCGAAACTCGCGCAGGCGCGGGCCATTCCAGATTTCCTGGAGGGTCTCCTTATTGGAGTCGCCAATGACGGCCTTATGTGACCAGTCATCCATGCAGGGTGAAACCAGGCCGTTGGCGTTGACGGCCATCGTATAAAAAGGAAAAGGGCAGGCAATACGCCGGGGGTTCAGAGGCGTTTGGCCGTCCAGGGAAACAGTCGGATGACTGCCCAGGGTAAAATCGAAGATTTCGCTTAGGCTCCAGCCTTGCGCGGTTGTTCGGCTGACCTCATCGCAAATATTTGAAAAGTCGCGGGAATAAATATCCAGCTCTTCACGGGAGAGTCCGAAATCGATCAATTTGGCTGATATAAAAAGTGGAGATTGTAAGCGGTCTCTTTCTTTACGAAGCTGCCGGACATTGGAAACGATTTTTTCATAGTCATCGTATATCCGGGTAAGCTTGCGGTAACCACTGGCGCTGACATGTTCGACCGATATGCGGATGACATCAAGGCCGGCTTTAATCAGGTCTATGGACAGCTCTCTGGTCAACAGGGATGCATTGGTCAGGATGACGATCTTTTCGGCAATGTTTCTTTCTTTGGCGTGGGAAACCATTCCGGCGATGTGCGGGTTGATCAGTGGTTCGCCGTCCTTGTGCAGGGACAGGGTTTTCAGGGGTTGCTGAAATTCGGCTATTTCGGATATCAATTTTTTATACAGGGGCCAGGACATGAGCTGGCTTTTGGATCGTCCAACCTGTTGCAGCAGATCCGGATGACCGGTTGGACAGAAAAGGCAACGGAAGTTGCAGCGATTGGATGGATCGATCTGGATGCTAAACGGCGTCGCGAGTGGCAGACTTTCCGCAAGCCGGCAGCGGGGACGATTCTTTTCCCAAGGGCGATTTTTTTCAAAATAGGGTACGGGTTCCGACATAAATGTTATTTACTCCGGCACAGCGTAACAAACGGTTTCGCTGTATGATTCACTGTGCTTGCGCAGGTATAGCCGGTATCCCAATTCCAGGCTGACTATCCATGAAGGTATCCGCCACAAATGATCCACGGCATGATACACACAGATGGCCAGGGCCGGCCGGCATCTGCGGAGGGTTTGTTCCATCCCGAGCATTGCCTCCGGTTCAGCGCCCTCAATATCCAGCTTAATAAAAGTCGGGTTGCGCGTGGCCATGCACTCGTCTAACGTCTCCACCCTGACTCGGATGTCGCCACCTTCGCTCAAAGTGGAACAGGCATTACCCCAACTGGAGAAAGAGGCCGTGCCGGTTGTTGCTCCCAGTGCCGAACAGTGGATATGTATCTTTTTCTGCATCTCCATCGGTAGTGTGAAAACAAGTTTTTTCAGGAGGGTGAAATTTTCCGGATCGGGTTCAAAGGCGTCGTATCGGCCAAACCGGCCGTCCGTTACATGCAGAAAATCACGGAGCGTATCTCCGTCAAACGCTCCCCCATCAATGAAATGGGCATAGTGGGACTTCTCGAAAAGCTCAGGCAAAAAATATTCGCCTTTTTTGTAGGGGGGCATATCCATGACGTCCTGGGTGACGCGAAACGCCAGCGTGCCCTTATAAACGGTTCGTGACAGGTCATCATGCCACAGGGCGTACGTGTGCCGGGGACTATCGCCCGACAGGATTTCCCGTGCCTCATCATCGTTGGCGACAACAAAAGGAAATGGTGGTTGTGAGAAATTATAGTAAGGAACGACAGTGCCTGCTCCCAGTTCCCGGCATTGCTTCGTGAGTTCGGCAATATGAAAAGCAGTGCAGATGATGACGATCAGGTTCGGATAGTCGCGTAAGGCTGACGGTGGACGAACTTCCACGCCGTTGACGCGGGTCCCCCATAGGGCTGCGTTATTGTCGACGAAAAAGGCTGGCGCCACACCGGCCATCCGCATGAAACGCAGGAAAAACGTTCCTCCGCCTCCTGCGCCGCAAAGAACCGCTCCCCGGGCGTGATCAGGCCCCCAGCCCGAGATTTCGGGACGAAAACGCCGTCGCTGTAAATCAAGCAGTTCACTTTGCTCAAAAATTTGTTCCATGGAATCCACTCTATTTTAAATAGCAGGTCTTTCTATCCGGTATTGCCATAGTGACTTCACGGCATTTCATTCAAAATCTTTTCAAACTTTGCCAAGAGCCGTTCCCGGTCCGGATCAAGTTCGCTTTCCGGCGCATAGGGAATGCACTCACAATGGTTGCATGCCGGGTTTTCATTTCTCCGTCCGGAAAGTTGCAACACTTGAAATTCCCGCGCCCGTCGCCCATTCCAAATATCGTAAAGACTTTCATTTCTTACGTCGCCCACAATGGTGGCAAGGCTCCAGTCCAGCGGACAGAGACCCACCTGACCGTCGACATTGACCGCGAGATTATAAAACGGATTGATGCAGGCGATTCGATCAGGCATCAAGGGCATCACGCCATCGTATCCGGCTTTCGGTTTGACCCCCAGGGTAAAATCAAAGACATCGTTGCGTGTCCAGGCGTTTGGCTCGGTCAGCAGGATATCGTCTGTTATGCCGGAAAAATCATGGGCAAACTTGTCCAGTTCCGCCTGGGTAAAATTAAAATCGATCAGTTTGGCGGCGATATACATTTTGCTTCCGCGACGCTCACGCTCTTCATACAGGGAGGCGACACCCTTAAGAATTCTTTCATAATCTGAAAAGGTCCGGGTCATCGACCGATAGCCTTCGGCGCTGACATGCTCGATCGAGAGTCGAACTGCATCAATGCCGCTGGACACAATTTTCTCGGCCCATTCCGGCGTCAAAAGGCTGGCGTTGGTTGTTAACCAATATTTTTCCGAGCATCCTTGCCCAACAGCCATCGTCATCATTTCACCGAGGCGCTTGTTCAGAAGGGGCTCCCCATCCTTATGGAAAAACATGGCGCGAATCTTATTCGGGAACCTTGCAAGATCACCCAATATCTTCTCGAACAGATCAAAATCCATAATTTTTGCCGGACGATTGACACTCTTAAGCAGGCTCGGATGTCCGGTCGGACAAAAGCGACATTTGAAATTACAGATGTTTGCCGGATCGATGTACACCAAAAAAGGCGTCTCCAGGGGCACGGCATCGGCCAAACGCACTTTCTTGTGATTCGGATTCCAGCTGCGATTGCCGTCTCCCCACTTTTCTACTTTTTTGGTCATAAAAGCTCCACTACGGTCGGGTTACAACATAATCGCCGATAACCATGGCATCTATTTCAGATCCAAGAAGAAACAACACGGCATCCAGCGGGCTGTTGATGATGGTCTCGCCATGTCCATTCAAAGAGGTATTCAACAAAGCAGGAATCCCGGTTCTTTCAAAGAAAGCTTTCAACAGACGATAGTAGCGGGGGTTTTCGCTTTCGGTGACTGTTTGTGGACGTGTTGTGTTGTCGATATGAGTGATGCCCGGCAACAGTCCCTTCCGCTCCGGCCGCAGACGAGCTTCAAGGAGCATATGCGGGCTGACTTCCAGATCAAACCATTTTCCGCATTCTTCCTGCAATATCGAAGGCGCATAGGGACGATAATGTTCCCGTTTTTTTGCCTTTGCGTTCATAATATCCTTCGCCAGAGGGTTGGCCGGGTTGGTTAACAGGCTTCGATTTCCCAGGGCGCGCGGGCCAAACTCCATCCTTCCTTGCGCCCATCCGATAATCTGATTATTCGCAAGACGCTGGGCCACTGTATTATACAATTCGGCTTCAATATATTTTTCATAGGTAATTCGCCCGCCAAACGAGCGCAAAGTTTCTCCGATATCATAGTCTTCACGGATATGCTGCCCGCTGTATACGGAATAGTCATAGTCGCGGAAACCGGTCGCTGCGGTATGTCCGTATAGCGCGGCTCCCAAAGCAGTGCCGGCATCATTGGCGGCGGGAGCTATGAACATATTCTTGAATTGGCCATCATCGAGTATCCGGCGGTTGGCGCAAACATTAAAGGCCGTTCCGCCGGAAAGACATAGATTCTTGATTGCAGGGAATTGGCGCTTTGCGGCACGGGCCATGGCTACCATGGCCCGCTCCAGAATCATTTGTGTGGATGCCGCCATCGTGTAATGGTGTTTTTCAAAATTTCCATTCCCGCTGCGCGGTGTACCGAAACGCTCCAGCCACCTGCGGGAAAATGGATAGTCCCCGGAATGCACATTGAACCAGGACATATCAAAACGAACGGGATGATAATCATCGGAATCATCAATCTCGATCAGTCCTGAAAAATAGTCGGGGTCGGCCTTTCCATACCCTGCCAGGCCCATGAGTTTCCCTGCATCCTGAAGAACGCCGAAGGCGGGTTTCCCGATGACAAATGTGGTGGCTCTGTCATATAATCTGCCGAGTGATTCCGGGTAATCAAGGAAAGAGTGGACCAGCGAAAGCTTTTCACCACAACCATGAAACAGGGCCGCACATTCTCTGTCTCCGCTGCCGTCTACCGATAAAACCAGTGTTTCGTCGAATCCGGAGGCATAGTAGGCACTGGCTGCATGGGCCAGATGGTGATTGATCCAATGAAATTTATTCATTATCGGGATGCCGTAATGCGACTCCAGCGCGGGGACCACGTTTCTTAAGCTGTTGATGACATCTAGACGATAGGCGACGGCGCCGGGTGATACCGGTTCTTGTTCCAGGGGTTCCGTGATGATGGCTTTTTCGAACCGATCAGGGATAATGCCATAGACAATCCGGTTAATATCTTTAAAGGTGATCGAACCTAATTGCAAACACGCATCAATCGTATCGAACGGGTAGCCGCCCACATGCTTGATATGCTTGATACGCTCTTCTTCAATAGCGCCGACAATCTTATTGTTTACGATCAAGGCTGCTGCCGCATCATGCGATTTCGGACATCCCATGATTCCGAGAGTTATATGATCTGCTTTATTGCTACGCGGAATAAACGGTGTGACAGAGGTCCATTCGGGGGGATCGTCATAGAAACCAGATCTCTTTCGCATTTTATTTGTCATCATTTTAAGTCATTTGCCTCCAGTTCATGCCGGGCTAACATTCTAAGTTTCATTTCGAACAATATCTGCCCATAAAGTAATTATAATATTTACGCTAGTCCGCTTTCCACGGTGCTTTGCCTGTTTTCCATAACGACTCCAGGTACTGGAGATCGCGGGCGGTGTCCATGCACTGCCAGAAACCTTCGTGTTTATAAGCGCAGAGTTTTCCGTCTTTAGCCAAATTTTCCATTGGGGCATGTTCCCACATGACGTCTTCCTTGATGTAGCTTAAGGCTTTGGTGTTAATGACAAAGAAGCCCCCGTTGATCCAGCCTTCGTGAAGAATCGATTTTTCTTTGAAATGGCTGATATGATTTCCTTCAAATTCAAGCGCGCCGAAACGGGCCGGGGGGCGCACGGCGGTCAAGGTCACCAGACCTTTGTTTTCCCGATGGAAGCTCAGAAGCGCATGCAAGTCAACATCACTGACGCCGTCACCATAGGTCATCATGAAATGATCTTCATTAATGAGCGATGCCAAGCGCTGAAGGCGGCCGCCGGTCAAAGTGAGCTGGCCTGTGTCGACCAGATGGACTTTCCACGGTTCACAGGAATTCCCGCCGATGCGCTCGACTTTACCGTCACTGAGAGAAACTGTAAAATTCTGATTCAGGTTATAATAATCGGCGAAGTATCGTTTGATCATTTCTCCTTTGTAGCCCAGAGCGATGATGAATTCATTGAAACCATACCGGGAATAATGTTTCATGATATGCCACAAGATGGGGCGTTCACCGATTTCAATCATCGGTTTTGGTCTCAGGTGCGATTCTTCGCTGATGCGCGTGCCCATGCCTCCGGCTAAAATGACAACTTTCATAATTCTTTCTCCGAATATTCCATGATATAGGGCGATCTCTATCCTAAAAAAGCATTTGTCCTTTTAAGGTGGCAAGTTCAATAAATTGATTAATCTGGAGAACGGACACGTCCTGCATCGTCTTTTTGGACTGATGCCAGGATTTATACCAGTCAACCGTCCAGTCGATGGCGGATGAACTATCCAGAATGGGCCGCCATTGCAAATCGAAGAGGGCCTTGTCGATGTTTAAATGCAGCAAATGCGCTTCATGAGGCGCTTTACCTGCGGGCGGCGATTGAATGGCGCCGCTTCCCCATGCGGCGATGAAGCGTTCGGCAAGCGTCTGCACGGTAATCGAATCGGATGTTTGCGGCCCGAAATTCCAGGCGCCGCTGTATTTGTCCGGGTTTTCCAGGAGGCGGGCGGCAAGCCTAAGGTAGCCTGCCAGCGGGTCTAAAACATGCTGCCAGGGACGGGTTGCCTGCGGATTCCTGACGAAGATGGGTTGATCTGTGGTGAGCGCGCGGACACAATCGGGAATGATCCGGTCTTTTGCCCAGTCACCGCCGCCGATAACATTGCCGGCACGAGCAGTGGCCAAACCGAGATGGGGGCCTTGTCCATTTTGGTCAAAATAAGAGTGTTGATAGGCAGCGGCAACAATTTCCACTGCGCCCTTGCTGGCGCTGTAAGGATCATGCCCTCCCAACGGATCACTTTCCCGGTAACCCCAGACCCACTCCCTGTTGTGGTAGCACTTGTCGGATGTGATGACGAGAGCCGCCCTGACGCTGGGAGACTGACGGATGGCTTCCAGCACATTGACCGTTCCGCCGATGTTGGTATCGAACGTCGTTTTGGGATCATCGTAAGAATCCCGCACCAGGGCCTGTGCGGCCAGGTGAAAAACGAATTCCGGTTTGACCATATCAAAGACATGTTTTAAGGTTTCGAGATCGCGAATGTCGCCTTCTGTGTGACCTATTCGATCCTTGAGTCCAATCAGTGCAAAATGATTCGGTATCGTGCGGGGGGGCAAGGCAAAACCGGTAACGTTTGCTCCCAATTCATGCAGCCAGAGGGCAAGCCAGGAGCCTTTGAACCCGGTATGGCCAGTAATGAGGACGCGTTTGCTTTTAAAGAAGTCGTTAAACATTTGTCTCTTGCTTTATAATATGATTGAGCAGTTCTCTGATCACGCCCTTGCCGCCATTGACCGGAATAATGAATCTTGCTGCCGCTTTCGCCTCAAGATAGGCATCTTCGGGGCACAAGGGAAAACCTACTACGCGCATCGCATCAACATCATTTATATCATTTCCAATAAATACGACTTTGCTGAGGGGTATATTTTCTCGCTGGCAATACTGTTGAAGAATTATTTCCTTGTTATCGATCTCCTGTAAAACGGGCAAGCCAAGTTTTTTTGCTCTGGCGGATACAACCGGATTTTTTTCCTTTGATAAAATAAGCTGTCGTATGCCCATGTCCCTCAAAATACTCACAGCTAGTCCGTCAGATCGGTTAACGATAACGCTTTCCTTTCCATCTTCGGAAAGAATGACCCTGTTGTCCGTCATCACGCCATCAAAATCATAAACAATTAAAGAGATCTCCTCCGCCTTTATCATCAAGTCATTCAGTCTCTTTGTTTTCATGCTTCCATCCAGATTAAAAAATAGTTTTTGGAAGTGTTTCTTACAAAACAATGATTGCTTTATAAAGCTCCGCCTTCTCGATTACAAAATGAGTGGGTCAGCGCATTGTTTGCATTGGCATTTAATAAACAAACTTTATGCTTTGCTCAGTTATAGAAAGGGGATCACCTGGAACCCGTAACATATGCGCCGAGTTCCTGTTGTGAAAGTGTCGGCGCGGAGCCCTTAAAACCTGTGTCGCCGGTAACAAGCACACGCTTCCCCTGATAAATATCGGCAAACAGATTTTTTGTTTTAATGCCTGGCTTTTTCATTTCGTTCCCCGCAAATATAGAAACTGCTCTATAATGCTAAACGTATAATCGATTTGTTCCTTACCCAGGCCGGGATAGGTGCCCAGAAAGAAGGTGTCATTCATGATGCGGTTCGTGTTAGGCAGCTCGCCAATCCGGCGGCAAGTAATGTTTCGATAGGCCGGCTGGCGCAGCAGATTGCCGCCAAAAAGATTTCGCGTTTCGATAAGGTGTTCGTTCAGATAAGCGGTCAGGCCGTTTCTGGTGAATCGCGCTTTTTCACTTCGTACGGTTATCGGGAAAGCGAACCATGCTGGATCAGAATTGGCCGTTGCTTCAGGCAAAATGAAATATTCTTCATATTTTTTGAAACCATCCATCCAGCGTTGAAAATTTTTGCGCCGTGCGTCACAGAACGCGCCAAGCTTTTTTAGCTGTTCCACGCCAATGGCGGCCTGAAATTCTGTGGCTTTCAGATTATATCCGATATGGGAGTATACATATTTGTGGTCGTAGCCCTCGGGCAAATCACCATGTTGCCCCGAAAATCTTTTCCCGCAGTGATTATTCATGCCGGGCTTGCAGTAGCAATCTCTGCCCCAGTCTTTAAGGGAGCGGACAATTCCGGCCAGGGTGTCGTCGGAGGTCAGCACAGCGCCGCCTTCGCCAAGCGTTATATGGTGGGCCGGATAAAACGAGCAGGTGGAAAGATGTCCGAAAGATCCCGTGAGTTTTTCTTTGTAGGTTGAACCCAAGGCATCGCAATTGTCTTCGATGACAAAAAGGTTGTGCTCCCGGGCAATGGACGTGATGGCGTCCAGATCAACAGGATTGCCCAGCGTGTGGGCGACAAATATGGCGCGTGTCTTTGAACTTAAAGATTTTTTAAAATCTGCGGCATTGATATTGTAGCCGGGGATGTCCACGTCCACAAACACCGGGACAAGGCCGTTTTGGATAATGGGATTAAGTGTTGTCGGAAAGCCTGCAGCGACGGTAATGACTTCATCCCCCGGCTTTAGGCGGCGACTTTCCAGTAAATGGGATGTCAATGCCGTGACGGCCAGGAGATTGGCGGAGGAGCCTGAATTCACTAATATGGCGTGGCGGGTTCCGACCGCTGCGGCCAGGTCGGATTCAAATTGTGCAGTGAAGCGGCCTTCCGTCAACCAGAAATCAAGTGCTGCTTCCACGGCGGCCCGCATTTCATTTTCGTCGTAATAACGTCCTGCATAGTGTACGGGTGTTTTTCCCGGAATAAAATTCCGTCCGGACGACTGCTCGTTGTGGTATTGGGCAACCATTTCCAGAATTCTTGTTTTAAGATTCATACAGCCGTCTGTGACTCCCCGTGGTTTAGCGCTAAAAGCCGTCTCTTGTCGGATGTTTTTGTCTTTGTCTCTGTCCGTTTATCTCATTTACAGAGACGTGCGAATTGGATTTATGCAATAATGGTGCCAATTAATTTGAATGATGAGCAGGCCTATGTAAAATCAATTTCTCCCTTTTTTATCATTCCCGCGCCGGCGGGAATCCAGTGATCTTAGTGTTTTGTGAAATCGCGCCTGTGCGGGAATGGCAGGCCGCAGGCTTTCCGAGGCCATCAATGTTAGAATTCTGACAAGTCAAGTTGTCAATAAATTGACGAATTAGTGCGGGGCAGACCTCGTAGAAGTGGATCCAGAAAGCGGCAGGTCGTCATGTGTCGGTGCGTGTGCAGGAAATGGTGAACAGCCATAGAGAATTTCTTGCCGGAATGACGCGTTTTGATGGATTTACGCCGTGTGTGGCGTTCGGCCTGAATGGTGTGCTGACGGACGCGCTGATGGTTTTAAAAGCGAAGGATCAAGGATAGAGGTTAAAAGTGCAAGGGCGCATAGCTTCGTGCCCTTGCACTTAAAAACATTTTATTTTTTCTTTTGCGATTTACTCAGCAGGTCACCGAACGTGCCCATCGTTTTAGGTGATTTTGGCATGTAGTCCCGATAATCGCCGCCTTCTTCATCAGTGCCGGCTTTTTTGTCCTCTGTGTTTGAGGCCAGATCCAGAGAAATCTTTTTGTTGTCTCGGTCGATCTTGTCGATCTTTACTTCAATCTCCCGTCCTTCAGAGAGGACATCGCGGGCGTGTTTGATCTTTTTGCCTTTGCCCAGTTTAGAAATGTGCAGCAGTCCGTCCACGCCACCTTCCAGTGTGATGAATGCGCCGAAGTCCGTCAGGCGTGAAACTTTTCCCTTATGTGTGCTTCCTTCGAGATACTTGCCGACCACTTCGTTCCACGGATCGGGTAAGGTATCCTTAAAGGACAGCGTGATCCGGTCGTTTTCCCAGTCCAGATTGATGATGACGGCTTCGATAGCGTCGCCGGGCTTGTACAGAGAGCGGATATCATCCACCCGGCCCCAGGCCATTTCAGATATCGGCAGAAGCGCCTGTACGCCGCCGATGTCAACAAAGGCGCCGAAGTCGCGCACGGAGGCGACCACACCCTGGACAGTCATGCCTTTTTGCAGGGATTCTTTGAGCTTGGCGATCATTTCCTGTTCGATTTTTTCAAGGAGCGGTCTGCGCGACAAAATGATCTTTCGGGCCTTTTCGTCGTATTCAATCAAGACAAAATCAAACTTCTTGCCGACATAGTCCGCGGCGTTATCGATTTTTCTGCGATCCATCTGCGAGAAGGGGCAGAAACCGGAAGCAGTGGCGCTGATCTTCACCGAGAAGCCGCCTTTGATTTCTTTTTCCACCATAGCCGTAAGCGGGATCTGATTTCTGTATGCGTTAATCAGGTACTCATCCACGCTCTTTTTTGCCAGCAATTTGGTGGTGAAGAGCTTTTCACTGTGGCGGGAGGAAAGGAAATATGCGGTAATGACATCGCCTTCCTTGATGGTCAGATTGCCATCTTCATCAAGAAACTCTTTCCGGTCCAGATACCCTTCGCTTTTAGCGCCCAAGTCGATGAAGATCCATTCGGCTGAAATCTTTACCACAACCGCCTCGATTTTTTCACCGGGGGAATGCCGTTTGGGTTTAAGGCTTGATTCCTCCAGCATTTCGGCAAAACTTTTTGTGTCTTCCATAGTCCATATCCTTATAATTTTTTTATCTGTGATGACGGCGAATCTGTTGCTGTGTTGATCAGTCCGATGTGTAGCAGTAAGCAAAATGCCAACAAGTCACGCCACATATCTATCACGAAAAATAAATTTTGTCCCATAGAAAATAAGGTTTCCCGGTTCCGGACGGCAGTCATTTAAAAAAATCTGGATAATTTAGCAAATTTGTATTATGCAAGATAGATTAAATATCCAAGGAGTTTGACAACTTATGCGTTTTGAAATTTCTCGCGGCGGTAGCGGGCTGACCTATGAAATCCGCAACATTGTATTGATCGCCAAAAAGATGCAGGAATACGGAATGAAGATCATCTGGGAAAACATCGGTGATCCGGTGCAGAAAGGCGAAAAAATTCCCGACTGGATGAAAGAAGTGCTCATCGATATTCTCAGGGAAGACGCTTCATACGCCTATTCTCCCACCAAGGGCATCGACGCCACGCGGACGTTTATTGCCGACCGGGTTAATGCGCGCGGCAAGGTTCAGATTTCTTCCGAAGACATCATTTTCTTCAATGGTTTGGGCGATGCAATTGCCCGTGCCTACAGTTCTATTCAAGTGGATGCCCGCATGATCATGCCGGAGCCCACTTACTCCACGCACCTCATGGCGGAAGTACTGCACGCGTCGTTTCCGCCCAACACCTACCGGATGAATCCTTATAACAACTGGCATCCGGATTTGCGCGAACTGGAACAGAAGGTGAGAAGCCACCGGGCAATTGTCGGCATCCTGATCATCAATCCGGATAATCCGACGGGCTTTGTCTACCCCGCCGAAGCCCTCGAACAGATAGTCCGCATTGCCCGTGAGAACGATCTGTTTGTGATTGCCGATGAGACCTACATCAATATCGTTTACAACGGCAAAAAAACCGTGCCGATCGGCGATGTGATCGGGGATGTGCCGTGCATTGCCATGAAGGGCATTTCTAAGGAACTGCCCTGGCCGGGCGCACGTTGCGGCTGGATGGAAGTGTATAATGCGGATAAAGACCCGATCTTTGCCCGCTTCATCAATACCATTTTACACCAGAAGATGTCGGAAGTATGTTCCACCACGCTGCCGCAAATGGCCATTCCCAGGATCATGACCCATCCGGAATATAAAAATTACCTGCGCGAGCGCACGCAACATTATGAAAAACTATCCGCGATTGCTTATGGTGTCTTGAAAGATGTTCCCTTTGTGATCGCCAACAAAACCAACGGGGCGTTTTACATGACGGTTCTTTTCAATGAGTCCGTGCTCAACGAGCGGCAGTGCCTGCACATTGAACAGCCGGAAATTCGCAGCTATGTGGAAGGGCTGACGAAGGACGTCGAATACGACAAAAGGTTTGTCTATTACCTGCTGGCATCCACCGGCATCTGCGTGGTGCCGCTGACGGCGTTTTTCTCGCCGCTTCTGGGATTCCGCATGACGCTTCTGGACAAGGACGTGGACGAATTCGAATACGTTGTCAAAACCATTGCGGCGCGGATTACCGAGTATATCAATTCGAGTAAATAGGGCTATGCCCTATGCTGACTCCACCCGGCAGGGGACGTAGCGGTGGACTGGTGATAGGCGATGTTGAAACCTTTGCTGCAGGCATGGCCTGCGCTCTTAGCGTTGGATTTGTCACCTTTAACTTTGACGATACGGTTTTGTTCGACTTCCAGGCCGCAGTTTTGTGCACACAGGACACAACCGGTTTTGAAGATAGCTCCCATTCGCTCTCCTTTCCGACGGCGCTTGCGACGGGTTGCTTTTAACTTTCTTCTTGGATTGTAAAAGTCTTGGTCCGGAAAAAACAGTGGCAGTTTTGATAAGGGGATAAAAAAAGAGCAGGGGCTGTGGAATCTGCGCCCCCGCTCTTGGGTATGGAATCTGAATTTTACTGAGAATTTTAGTACCGTCCGCGACCGCCGCCGGCTCCGCCGCCACCGCTACGATTTCCAAAGCCGCCGCGATTGCCGCCGCCACCGCCGCGATTACCATCCCGGAATCCTCCACCGCCGCGATTACCACCGCCGCCGCCTGCGCCGAATTCCTTCTTGGGTCTGGCTTCATTGACGGTAATGGCCTTTCCGTCGAGCATGCCGCCGTTGAATTTTTCAATGGCCTGGGTCGCTCCCTCTTCCGTTTTCATTTCCACAAAGCCGAATCCCTTGGACTGGCCGGTGAATTTGTCTTTGATGACTGATGCGGAGGCGACTTCTCCCGCTTCCGCAAAGTTCACCTTCAGATCGTCGTCCGTTATTTTTGAAGACAAGTTGCCGACATATAAGTTTTTGTTCATTTTAACTCCCCTTTCCTGCGATGCCGTCATCGGCACGCGTCAAACCTTCATTCCCCCGATGGGGTCCCACAAAGCATCGTCATCACTCCCGTCTTGCTCCGAATTGAGAAAGAAGGTTGAAGGGAGGGGCTTATATGCCTCACCTGCCGGGCAGATGGATCTTACCCGGTGTATCTACTACGCCTACAGAGGTTTTCATCGCCACTGCGACAGTTAACAAAAAAACCACCAGGACGAAAAGCGTCTCAGGTGGTTGCGTCTCATGAATTAGAAGATTATCCGTATTCTTTAAAAAGACACGCTTTATTTTGCGTAACATGGACACATTCCCGGACAATAGTCAAGCGGGATTTCCGCTTTTCTGTTACAATTCACTAAAATTTGCGACGGTTGTCGATAGATCCGCCGCCTTCCAGAGGAGGAGAACATGTTTGAATATTTGCTAACAAAAGACCAAATTAAGATCCGGGATGAAGTGCGCGAATTCGTCAAAGGAATCCCCCGTCAGATGATTCTGGACATGGACACGGATGTCATTAAGTTTCCGAAAGAGTTTTTGCGGGAAGCTGCGCAGAGAAATCTGATGGGTTGTCGCTATCCGAAAAAATGGGGTGGCAGGGATATGGATTGGGTGACGACCTGCATGATCATGGAAGAGGTCGGTGTGATCGGCTATGAATTTGCCTGCGTCTTCGGTGTGGGGGCGGAGCTCGTTTGCGATGCGATTATTCTGCACGGTACGGAGGAGCAGAAAGAAAAATACGTCAAACCACTTTTACGCGGCGATTTATTTGCCGCGGAGTGTTTGACCGAACCGCGGGGTGGATCGGATTTCTTCGGCGCGACAACCAAGGCCGAGGATTGCGGCGAATATTATCTGCTCAATGGCCAGAAACGATTTATCGTCGGCGCGGAAGGCGCTGATTTTTTTCTCGTCTATGCCCGCACTCATCCTGAAGCCAAACCTCAGGATGCCATCACCTGCTTCATCGTTGACCGGACCCAAGGCGTCGAGGTCAAATATTTGTATGGTCTGATGGGTTGCCGAGGCGGGGGCACGGGCCGTATCATTTTTAAAGATGTCAAGGTCCCCAAGGCCAATGTCGTAGGCCAGGTGCAGGGTGCTTCGGCCGTCTTCAATACCATGATGATTCCGGAACGCCTGGGCACGGCGGCGATGACCATCGGCGCGGCGCGTCCGGCTCTGGAAGTCGCCACGACTTACACCGCCCGGCGCAAAGCGTTCGGGCAGGTCATCAACACCTTTGAAGGTGTGAGTTTTCAGGTGGCTGAAGCCGTCATGCTGCTCGACGCGGCGCGCGCCATGGCTTATGTGACGGCGCGCGCTGTGGATACGGGTGCGGATATGAATCTTATTCGTCGTATGGTTTCGCAAAGCAAGAAATTCATCACGGAATCCTGTCAGAAAGTCGTCCATCATTCCATGCAGGTGATGGGCGGCATCGGCTATACGAATGTCTTTCCCATTGAACGCATCTATCGGGACGTTCGCCTGGCGTCGATCTGGACCGGAACCAGTGAAGTAATGTCCATGATCACGGCGCATGAATGGTATCGCGAATATATGCGGGACAAGGCCAAGCAAAGAACGCGCGATTGTGAAATGGATGCTCCCGAAGCGTCTGACGATGAAAAAATATATAATGACGAAGACATGTGGGAGAAAGGCTGGTAGCCGTCATGGGCCAGTGTGTACACATTTGTTTCGATGCACCCGATTATTTACAAATTTGTATGTCCGGAATTTAAATATTCCGGACATACAAAAGTTTCTTTTCAAATAGTTTTCAAAGAACTGTTAAGATATCTGGGCGCTTAGCGAGCCTGTCGTCCAAACGCAACATGCAGCTGTGAACTAGAAGAGTTCCTGGCAAACTCCTTGCTTTTGTATCAGCGTTTAACGTTAAATGCTTTATCAAGGAGGCTATATGGATGTTACAGTGCAAGCCCTTCAATATTCCGGCAACACGCTGTTTTTAATGCTGGGAGCCGTTATGATTTTTGCCATGCACGCGGGATTCGCCTTTCTGGAAGTGGGAACTGTCCGTGAAAAAAATCAAATCAACGCGCTGGTCAAAATTCTGGCTGATTGGTCAATGTCAACCATCGTATACTTTTTGATCGGTTTTCCTATTGCCTACGGCATCAATTTCTGGATGGATGCGGGTAGTCTTTCGGGTTTGCTAAACGGCAAAGTCGTGACCGGCGCACGCGGCTTCGACCTGGTTCATTGCTTTTTTCTGACCACCTTTGCCGCCTGCATTCCGGCGATCATTTCCGGCGGCATTGCCGAGCGCGCCAAGTTCTGGCCGCAGCTCTTTGCCGGCGCCATTCTTGCCGGACTTTGCTATCCCCTGTTCGAGTCGATCATCTGGGGACGTTTTACGTTTTTTCAGGATTGGCTGCAGGTTGCGACCGGCGCGAAGTTTCATGACTATGCCGGGTCTGTTGTGGTGCATTCCATGGGTGGTTGGCTGGCGCTTCCGGCAATTGTGATTCTGGGCCAGAGAATCGGCCGCTGGCAAAACGGAGTAAGCCAGGGAATTCCCGTGTCCAACATTCCATTTCTGGCGCTGGGCAGCTGGATTCTGGCTATCGGCTGGTTTGGCTTCAATGTCATGAGCGCCCAGGACATATCGGCCATCAGCGGCCTGGTTGCCGTCAACTCGCTTTTCGCGATGGTGGGAGGCATCCTGTTTGCTCTTGTTTTTTCCAAGAATGATCCGGGTTTTATCCACAACGGCGCTTTGGCCGGGCTGATTGCGATCTGTTCCGGATCTGATGTGGTCCATCCTTTCGGTGCGTTTCTCATCGGTGGCATCGCATCCATTATTTTTATTTTCGGCTTCAAGATGGAAACGGAACGGTTGAAAATTGACGACGTGCTGGGCGTCTGGCCGCTGCACGGGATTACCGGCTCCTGGGGCGGGATTGCCACGGGCATTTTTGGCCAGAAAATTTTAGGCGGCATGGGCGGCGTGTCGCTCGGCGCACAATTGGCGGGTACGATTTCGGCCATAGTCGTTGCGCTGATTGTTGGAACGTGTGTGTATCTGGCTTTGAAGTACACGGTGGGCATCCGTTTGAGTCAAGACGATGAAATACGCGGAGCGGATGTCAGTGTCCATCATATATCCGCTTATCCTGAGCAGGATATTCGCCGATAACTTTTAAAGATATATAAGGAGCAAAATCCCATGAAATACATTATTGCCATTATCCAGCCGACGCGCGTGGAAGCGGTCAAAGAGGCGTTAAGCAAGATAGAAGTCTTCCGCCTGACGGTTTCCGATGTTCAGGGCATTGGACGCCAGAAAGGTCATACCGAAACGTACCGTGGCCACGAATATAAAATCAACTTCATCCGGAAGGTCAAACTGGAAATCGCTGTGGAAGATATGTATCAGGAACAGACCGTCCAGGCCATTGCGAAGGCCGCGCGCACGGGAACGGACGGCAAGATCGGCGACGGTAAAATTTTCATTCTACCGATGGATGACGTCATGCGAATAAGCTCCGGAGAACGCGGGCCCGAAGCGATTTAATGATCACAGTGAGCCATTCAACTGCTTCCATTAAATCGCATCTGACCGCGACGCGGCAGGGTCTTTTTCGTTCTGACGGCTCGGTCACCGCGCCCCTGGAGGCCCTGCGCGCTTACAGCCGGGTTGTCGATGACGCGTTGAGAGAGGTTTATCGCCATTCACTGGATACGGATGGCCTGGATCGGGACTATTGTCTTGTGGCGCTGGGCGGATATGGCCGCAGAGAGCTCTGGCCCTTTTCCGATATCGATATTCTGCTGCTTCATCGCGGCAGGCACGACGCTGACAAGCTTTCACGAGTAATCAAGGATTTCTGGAGTCTGGGCCTATCTCTAGGCTCCGTAGTTCGCACGGTGGAAGAATGCCGATCCATCCTCGGCGAGGATATTGCCACGGATACGGCTTTACTCGAAGCTCGTTATCTTTGTGGAAACCGCCATCTCTATGAGAGTCTGCAAAACAAGGGTATCCGGCCTTACTTTGAAAAAAATAAAATAAAGTATATCGATGAAATATCGGCTACGCTACGCGACGGCTTGTTTTCTTCTGAAAATTCACTTTACCGCATTGAGCCGGATTTGAAAAACGGCATTTGCACGCTTCGCGACTGCCAGCGCCTGCTCTGGGCGGAGCGGGTCAAGCACGGTACAGTAGGCATTGCACAACTGCATACCAAATCAGGCTTTTCCGCGGTCGAAACAAGAAGACTTGCGTCCGGCTACACTTTTCTCGCCGGTTTGCGCTCCGCCTTGCATGTTGCGGCCGGACAACGCCTGGATATTCTGGAGACGCAGTATCATCAAATTATCGCCGCCCGCTATCCCTTCGAACAACAAACCGCCGGAAATCTTCTGGAAGAATTTTTTAAAACCGTGCGGGAGATTCGCTTGTCGCTTTTGTCTTTTTTGGAAAAGGATCTGTCGGGCAAAAGCATCTGGCGTAATGTCCGCCGCCGGATGAGTTCCGTGGAGATCGGGCCCGGCATTGCTCTTTTGGACGGCATTATTTTCCCGGGAAACCACAAAGAGCTACATCTGGATTCCCCCGAAACGGTTTTAAATATCTTCAAGCAGTCGCTGGCCTGCAGGGCAACCCTGAGTGTTGAGTTGAGAAATAAAATCCGCCACAGTCTGGATGCCATCCATCCCGAAGACTTTAAATCCAGGCGTGCGGGCGAGATTTTCCTCACGATTTTATCCTGGACAGAAGACGTCGGTCCGACATTATTTCTGATGCATGAAACAGGTCTTTTGTCTAAACTGATTCCGCCTTTTTTAATTCTGACCTGTAAGGTGGAGTATGATCAATATCACGAGTTCACGGTGGATCAGCACACGCTGCTGGCGGTTTGTGCCTGTGATGAACTGGCGCGTGATGCCGATGAGAAGATCAGAGCCCTCTATTTTGGTCTTCCGGATAAATTCATTTTACGCCTGGCCATTTTGCTGCATGACATAGGGAAAGCCAAGTCTGGCGACCATGTGCTAAATGGCGCGGTCATGGCCGAAGCCGCCGGTGAGCGTCTGGGGCTTTCCGACGATTTGATCGCTGAAATTCACTTTCTGGTCTATCACCATCTGGATATGTCCAATCTGTCTTTGCTTCGCGACTACGATGATCATAATCTGGTGCAGTTTGCGGCGGATGTCGGTCGTATTGAGATGCTCAATTTGCTCTATCTTTTAACCATCGTGGATATCCGAAGCGTAGGACACAATACCTGGACAGGCTGGAAAGCCTACCAGTTGGATCAGCTGTATGACCGGGTTGCCCGTATTCTTCGAGAGGCGAAAACGAACCCTGAGGAAGTCCGTTACAAAACGGCTGCGGCGTATGCTCTCCCCTATGATGAGATGTTGCCGGAAGAAAAAACCGGCTATGATCAATGCCTCAGCGCTTTGGGTGATGACGGGATCGGTTTTTATCAGGAATCATTTGCGGGTTTCGAGCGCCTGATGGTCTGCGCTTTCGACCGGGTCGGATTCTTAAGCGACATCATCGGCTGCATGACCTCGGAAGGATATAATATCCTGAGCGCGAAAATCCATTCCACTGCTGATGGCAAAGTGTTGGATATTTTTCATCTCGAAGAGCCGGAAAAACCCCGCCTGCCGCCGCAGAAACGCCTTGACAACATCCGCCGCAAATGGCGGCTTATCTCGGGGGGGCTCTCCGATGCCGACAGCCTGGTGCAAGACAGGCTTAAAAAATATCCTCTGCCCCGGGTGCGGACAATTTCAAGCGAACCGGCCATGGATGTGCGGATCAATAACACTGATTCCGCCGCCGCAACAATTGTTGAAATCGATACAGCCGATAACTTCGGTCTGGTGCATAAAATTACCCGCTGCTTTTATGAAAGCCGCATTAATGTCGTTGCAGCAAAATTGTCGACCCGCAATGATCAAGCGTGTGATGTTTTTTATGTTACCGACGCGCAAAAAAATAAAATTCAGGATGAGGCAGACATTCAACGCCTGATCGACAAGCTGAAAAACCGTCTGTGCCGTGAAAAATCCGGTTGCCCTTAGCCCGCGTTTCATGAGGTTGCGGTCAGTGATAGATCATGTTATCTATTATTTCAATATTATTTGATATTTTTGATACTCAGCCCTTGCGGGGACTTTGCCGGATCAGGGCGTCTCCCTTTCTAAATATTCCTTGACAGGAGGTTCATATTAAGATAGGTGAATTCCCCAAGATAGATTGACTTGCGGTCAAACTATGACCTCATGCTCATAAATCAGTTAGATTCAACACTTTCTGCACTTCGCAAAAGTGATGCCCGTTTTCAGTGTGAGCACCAGGGGCAAGTTGTTAATTCTTAATGAAAAGTGACGCAGGCGGCCTTTTCCAGGCACTTCGCGGCTTAAGGTAAAATAATTTTTTTTGTGTTCACGGATGGTGGCGTACACCTCTACTCCAATGAGTCAGTTTGCTCATTTTGCACCTTAAGCGTGCCGAGAGCGCCCGCGTTGCAGGTTTATCCCAAGAGTTATACGAAATACGTTGGTTATGGTGAAACGTTAGGTAAACGTTGAAATAAATACAAACTTTAAACTAGGAGGAATATTTAACATGGCGGATGCAAAGGTACAATTAAAGGAAATATATCCGGTTACGGAAAAGATGAAGAAGGATGCCTGGGTCAGCGGCAGAGAAGCTTACGACAAGCTTTGGAAAAGATCAGTGGAAGAGCCGGAAGCATTCTGGGCGGAAATCGCCGAGAAGCAGGTGACCTGGTTCAAAAAGTGGGACAAAGTTATGGATTACAACTTTGATATTAAAAAAGGTCCCATCTATGTGAAATTCTTTGAAGGCGCCAAACTCAATATCTCTTACAACTGCCTCGACAGACACCTCGAAAAACGCGGCAATCAGGTAGCCATTCAGTGGGAAGGCAACGAGCCGGGCGAGGAAAAGGCTTACACCTACACAATGCTTCACGAAGAAGTCTGCAAGTTCGCCAATGTGCTGAAGGCCAATGGCGTGACCAAGGGCGACCGCGTTGTTCTTTATATGCCGATGGTTCCGCAACTGGCGATTGCCGCTCTGGCCTGCTCCCGTATCGGCGCAGTTCATGGCATCGTTTTCGGCGGTTTCAGCGCTGACGCACTCAGAGACAGAATTGTCAACTGCGATGCCAAAGTCCTGGTGGTTTGCGACGGCACCTTCCGCGGTAACAAGGCTGTTCCCCAGAAAGCCATTGCCGATGACGCATTAAAAGCCTGCCCTTCTATTAAAACCGTGATCGTGGTCAATAGAGTTGGCGACAAAATCAAGTGTGAGATGACTGCCGGCCGTGACAAATGGTACCATGAAGAAATGGCAAAAGTGGATGCCAAATGTGAACCGGAATGGATGGATGCCGAAGATCCTCTGTTCATTCTCTATACATCAGGTTCTACCGGACAGCCCAAAGGCGTTATGCACACCACGGGCGGTTACCTGGTTTACACGTCCTATACCCACAAGATGGTCTTCGATTATCATGATGGTGATATCTACTGGTGCACAGCCGACCTGGGTTGGGTTACCGGTCACAGCTATATCGTTTACGGGCCCCTTTGCAACGGCGCTACCTCCGTTATGTTCGAAGGCGTTCCCAATTATCCGACCTACAGCCGTTTCTGGCAGGTTGTTGAAAAATACAAAGTCAACATTTTCTACACCGCTCCGACCGCTATTCGCGCCATCGCCAAAGAAGGCGACGAATGGGTTAAAAAAGCAGACATTTCATCCCTGCGCATTTTGGGAACCGTTGGCGAGCCGATCAACCCTGAAGCATGGAACTGGTACTACAATATGATCGGTCGTGGCGAATGCCCCATCGTGGACACCTGGTGGCAGACCGAAACAGGCGGAATCCTGATCACCCCGCTGCCCGGCGCAATCGATATCAAACCCGGTATGGCCACTATGCCTTTCTTCGGCGTACAGCCCGTGCTGGTAGATGATGAAGGAAAAGAATTCAAAGATACAGTGGCGAGCGGCGCTCTGTGCATCAAAGTACCATGGCCCGGTATCATGAGAGGTGTTTATGGCGATCCCAAGATATTCCAGGAAACCTACTTTGAACAGTTCCCCGACTATTACGTAACGGGTGACGGATGCCGTCGTGACAAGGATGGTTACTATCAGATCACCGGCCGTATCGATGACGTTATCAACG
>CAZJMX010000020.1:0-72683 GCA_964547345.1 uncultured Smithella sp.
CCATCGATTCCAGAGCGAAGCGACGTCGATCCCGGCATGGCAAGGATGGAATCAATCCGGGTGCAACCCTCCGTGAATGTTCAAGGGAAACAGGAAGTGGAAAGGGTTATGGGCGCAGCGTATAGAGAACCGGCTTCATCTGACGCCGATTTGGTAACATCCATTGTGCAAGGGCTCGAGGACGTCAAACAGCTATACCAACGAGTCAAGGTATATCTTGGTGAAGTTCGGGAAAGGGTAAAAAGAAATGAATTAATCGATCTCAATCCGGCCATCGGTATCATTAAAAGTATAATTGAAATGCATTACGACATGGATGCCGTTATATATCAAATGACAGTAGACATAAGCCACGAAGATGACTACTTCTATTCGCATGCTCTTAACACAACGATTTATACCGTGAGAATCGGGCATCGCCTCGGATATAATGAGAAGGAACTCAAAGACCTCGGACTATCCGGTCTCCTTTGCGACATAGGCATGTTTAAAATTCCGGAAAGCATCTTGAACAAGAACGGCAAACTATCGCAGGAAGAAATTGATATCATTAAAAGCCACCCCCAGCTCAGCAGAGATATCCTTTTGCCTTTCAGTAATAGTTATCAACCCGTCATCGATGCCATATTTGAGCATCAGGAACGCGAAAACGGTCAAGGATATCCCAGAGGCATAAAAGGCGATGAAATTTGCGAAGGTGCAAAAATTATAGGAATATGCGATTCCTATGAGGCGATGACACATAATCGGCCCCATAAAAAGGCTCTTATGCAGACGGATTCAATCAGAGAGCTGATAGGATCTAAGAACCAGCTGTTTTCTCCGAAGATCATAAAAACGTTTCTCGATGAGATTTCCATTTATCCTGTAGGAAGCTATATTCGGCTAAACAATAAAAACATTGGGCGGGTTATTGCAACTAACCGGTCAAACCCTCTGAAGCCCACGATAAAATTGTTCTTTGATGAAACAGGAAAGAGATTTCCGGAACCGAGGACAATTGATCTTAAGATGAATCCGGTTCTGAATATTGAAGGAAGTGTTCATCTGGATGAATTACCCCAATAGCAGGGGATCATGGGTCTTCTCCTCAGGTGGCTTAAGCGTCAGGATTACAGCCGACCCGAGTGCAGCAGAAATATTGAACAATCTGGCTGAATTGTTTGATGGTTATGTCAATGATGGTTCCGTCTCATTGGCTGAGGCAGAATTAACCATTTTATACGATCCGATTGCCACCGATCATCCCATCTTCAGTTCAGAGCCCGTCGATTTGAGAAGAACTAACCACCCGTTAACGGAAAAGCTATTTAAAAAAGCCATGTCATTCCAGGGGATTCCTTGTTTTGATTACGAAGGGGATCTTTCTATAATCGGTTTCCTGAATGGTATGTTGATCTTTCGACCTACAGGAGTGGCTGTTTGCATCTTGTTCCATCGTGCAAGAGAAGCTCACTTCCTGGTAGGTAGCCTTCACAGGCTTTTGTTCGTTTATCTTTGCCTAATCATGGCTGCCCACGACCGATTCTTCATCCACGGTGCCGCCATTCAATATGAGCAAAAAGGGTATATCTTTTGGGGGCCATCCGGGGCCGGAAAGACAACCGTTGCAGGGTTCTCTGATAGAAGGGATGTGTTTTCTGATGATGCGCCCATTTTGTTTAGGGAAAAAGACGATTTTTTTTGTGCGGTATCTCCCTTCAATCAGCTGGATATAATTGCCGGACAGACTATCGCTGTAAACAAAAAAATACGTGTCTGCAAAAGCCTTTTTCTTCACAAGTCAACGGAACTGAAGATTAGGGAAAAATCAAGGCCAGATGCCCTTGCGGAGATTATGCCCCTACAGTTCCACTGCTTCGAATTTATGGATCGGGAGCGCAAAAGAAAGGCATTTCATTTTTCATGCGATCTTTGCCAAAGGATCCCTGCCTACGATCTTTATTTTTCCAAAGACAAACATTTCTGGAAGTTGGTTGCCGAAAACGGCCAGAGTGCAGTAGCAGTATAATGTTGACATATACGGAAAAATAGCTTGAGATGTTTCTTGATTAAAAGTAAATAGAAATAAAACGTCAGGTAAGGACGACATCATGGTGCGACATCACGGGAAGAATAACAAGGAAGCTTTTCAATGGATGAAGTATGTTGTCATTATGGCATTGTTTGTCGTTCTTGCCGTGGTTATGGCCATCTATTTCTTACCTTTTCTTGCATATTATCAAGTGGAGTCGGCCATCATAACAAAAGATGCCAGCAAGCTGGCATCTTACACCGAGTTTAAGGAATTGAGGCGGAATCTCAAGGCACAGAAAGGGCAACGCGTTATAAGAACCCTCAAGAAAGATGACGGTAAAGAGCAATCACTGGTTGATCTGTCAATTGTATGGTCGGCGTTATCGACCGATCCGGCGATCGATCTGGGAATATCTACGGAAGGGTTCTATATTTCTCTGGCAGGGCCGGGAGCTGATCGCAGGAAGCCTGATCCCATTAAGCCGGCGGTTGAAATGGATACCTATGCCATGATAAAGAATTTGATCGCTGATTCCAGCTTCGAGTATCGGTCCTTTTCGCAATTTGCCGTCAATACCAAGGATAAGAAAGGCCGTTATGTTGGGTATTTAGAGTTTATCTTTACGCGTGAAGGAATGCAGTGGCGGTTGACTAATGTGCTCATTCCTGTTTATTAAAGCGTGACGATTCCGTATTTCCGGAAGATATCCAAGGTAAAAATAACGTCTTTCAAGCACTCCGACGCCGGAACATCGAAACGTGATGACAGCGTCGCCACAATATCTCTCACAACATGTTTGCCATCACACATGTTAAAGACGGTAGCCGCCGTTTCATTGATTTTCAGCAGTTCGGTTCGATTCTGATGAGTATAAATGATCGTTTCGCCGCCTTCTTTTCTCATTGCGACCTTGGAATTCTGCAATGGCGTACCGTTCATCATCTTATTATATTTGAAGATCTGCCAGTCGCTTCGGAAATCTTCTGAAGAGCACCAAAATGCCAGACCCGGTATCAAAAATCCTGCGCCAATGCTGAGCTTGAGGAAACGACGCTTCGACAGGCTGTCTATTTTCATACCATCACCGATTTCTTACAAAGAATCTTTTGCTACTTTCATGATGATTTGCTGATCGATATTTTTAACTTTTAGACTGAAACCGATAAGCAAGGCTAAGTCGCAGACATTATTTATTTTTCTCGGAATCCCTCCCGAATAATGATAAATGGCCTCCAAAGCATCATTTGTAAATATTGGCTCTGTCACGCCGGCCTTTTCCAGTCGGTAAAGCATGTAATTTGTTGCTTCCTCATCGTTGAGAGGGTTTAAATGGTAGCGAATGGCTATCCTCTGATCCAGCTGTTTGTATTGGCGGATCATGTCTTTTAATTCGGGCTGCCCGATTAAAAGGATCGTCATCAAAAAACGGTCGTTCATCTGAAAATTCAAGATAAGTCTGATCTCTTCAAACGTCTCACTGGAAATCAGCTGGGCTTCATCAATGATCAATAGCGTGTTTTTATTGTTGTGGAGGTTATCAATTAATTGGCGGTTAAGTGTTTCCAGAAGATCCGCCTTTGAGTTTGAGTTGAAATTCAGGCCGATCTGGTAAACCACTTCTTTAAGAAAATCCAGCGGGGTCAGGGATGGGTTCGTAATCAGCCCGATGTCGAATTCTTCATCTGCCAATTGCTGAATAAATACGCGGCTTAGTGTCGTTTTTCCGCTTCCCACTTCTCCTGTCAGCAGAGCGGCTCCCTTCATGCGTTTGACGGCATAGGAGATTCTTACCAGGGCTTCCTTGTGTTCCGATGAATAGAACATAAATTCCGGGTCCGGAACATTTTCAAAGGGGAATTTATTAAGCTTCCAATATTCTAGATACATTTCATCAACCCATCCATGGCAAGATATATTTCAGAAAAACAGAGACGGTATAAAAATATCGATTGCCGGTAGGGATCTCGGATGTCCGTATCCATACCGTTGTAATCTTTGGAAAAGGTTTTTAAAAGATGCACTTTACCTTCTGACTCAGGATATGTATCAAGGATAGACGATTTCTGACTATCCTCCATGACAATAATTTTGTCTGCATTTTGCACCATCTCCTGGTCTAACAATTTTGAGTGGTGCCCGGAAAGAGCAAAGCCGCCTTCCTGCAATATTTTCTCGGCAATCGGGTCAGCAGGTGCGTTTTGAACATCAATCAGTCCTGCAGAAAGAACCTTGATATCTTTCCGTTTCGCCCGTCTCAATTTCTCCTTGAGAATGCCCTCCGCCATATAGCTACGGACTATGTTTGCCTTGCATACGAAAAGTATTGTCACTCTAGATGTTTATCACATTCATAATAATTGTAAAGAAAAATCGCTTGCATGATCCAATATCCCTTGACAAGCAAAAGCACCACTCCTATACTTCCACACAGTAAAAGTAATATCTTATCAAATGTCAAATTATCAAGTCAAATTCTATGGAAATCGGATTGTTGACGGTTGTAAAAGCGTTATCTTCTGGTTGGGGTTTCGGCGCAATTTATTTTCTTACGTCGACATGGACGTAATGATGTCGATATATATGAGAAAAAAACCGTAACCGATGGCACAAAAATATCCAACCCTGAGATTTCTGTTGTATACTAATATTCATCTATTTATAATTTTCGGATGGGCTCTACCAACATATGAAGATTAAAAAAATATTTATCAATGGGGTGATCTTATGCTTCACTGTTATCATCACCTTGTTGATCTGTGAGGGACTAACAAGACTAATTTATACGCAACCCTTAAGGAATAAAAGAATCGTAGAAAACAAATATTGGGGCTGGTCTTATCAATCCGGCTTAAGCTATCAACTTAGTAATGAAAGTGAACGATATTGGATCAAGACTAACTCAAAAGGATTGGTAGGGCTTGCTGAGCATAAATATGAAAAAAGCGAAGACACATTTCGGATCTTAGTTCTCGGAGACTCCTTCATGGCGGCAGAAAATGTTCCCGCCGAAAAAGGTTTCTGCCGTCTTTTAGAAGAGGGATTGAATAAAAACTCCGGTAAAAAAATTGAAATCATTAATGCCGGCGTCGCAGGTTATGGGACTGACAATGAATATTTATTCTATAGTAATGAAGGCTATAAGTATAAGCCTGATTTAGTCATATTGTCTTTTCTGACGGCAAATGATATTTTTGACAGCAGTAATGAACTAGTAAAACGATTTTATGGAAGCAATGATAAGCCCTATTTCGACCTTGATGACCGGGAAGACCTTCAGCTGCATAATTATCCTTTTGAGAGAGTATCAAATACGAACGCCCTATATATAATAAAGAACTATTTAAGAAATAATTTTAAGTTATATGACGTTTTAGGAGATAATATTAAGGCCCAGAGTTATTTATCCGGTCTTATGTTAAAGATCGGGTTAATAAAAGAACGGCCAAATGTTGTAGACCCGCTCAATATCCCTATTCCATTCCAAATATATGCAAAAGTATATGACAATCAGTGGGATCGCGCGTGGAAGATTACTAAAAAAATAATCCTTAAGCTGAATGAAGATGTAAGAAAAAATAACGGAAATCTCTTTATCGTTGTTTTGGCAAATCCTGAACAGGTCCATGACTTTCATTGGCGGGAAATTACAAAAAAATATAAAAGCATGAAAATCGAGGAATTTGATCTGGAAAAACCTGATGCTATAATGAAGCAATTCTGCAAAGAGAATCATCTGGCATGCCTGAATCTACTCCCCTATTTCAAGATGGAGGCTGATCAGAATAATGTTTTATTGCACGCTTTACCCAAAGATGCACATTGGAACGCCAAAGGCTATGCCTTGGCCGCAAAAGTTGTTACCGAAAACCTGAAAAAACAAAATCCACAGCTAAAAATAAATTCAACAGGATGGCCCCATGCAGCTTCGAAATGATATTTATGTTTATGAATGGACAAATGAATTTGACAACAACTGTAACAGCTATTATATCGACGGCAATGTTCATGCACTGATAGACCCCGGCCTTTTAAGATATGTTCCGGACCTTATGGGGCGAATGGAAAAGGACGGCATCGATACAGAATCCATTCGCTACATCATCAATACCCATTCCCATCCGGACCACTTTGAAGGATCAGAATATTTTTATGATAAGGATATCAGAGTCGCACTCCATGAAGAAGAGTTAAAATTTTTGAAGGGGACTGGCGGGCAACTCTATTCTCTTTTCGGATTATCGGTGCCGGAACCGAGAGTCGATATGATTATCCAAGCAGGTGAACTTATCTTGGGTGGAGATGCATTTCAAGTGATACACGTGCCCGGTCATTCACCCGGGTCCGTTGCCCTTTACTGCCCGAGCCGGGGCGCCCTTTTCCCCGGCGATGTCATCTTCTCTCAAAGCATCGGTCGAACCGATTTCCCGGGGGGAAGCGGGGCGTTGCTTAAAAACAGCATTTCGGAACTTTCTCGTCTTGAGATCAGTTGTCTTCTTCCCGGGCATATGGGGATCGTGGATGGGGAAAAGAATGTGAAAAGAAACTTCAAGATGGTCTTAGAGTATTTTTCGCCATACTTATAGGACAGTCAGGGTTAACCATCATGCTAACATCCAGAAGAACGGTATTTTTCATCTCCGACAGCACAGCCATTACGGCAGAAACGCTAGGGCACAGCCTGCTTACCCAATTTGACCATATCATTTACGAGCAGGTGACGCTTCCCTTCATCGATACGCCGGAGAAGGCCGGGAACGTCGTCCATCAGATCAATCTCGAAGCAAAAAGAACGGGACTGCCGCCCCTCGTCTTCAGTACCCTTATCAATCCGGAAATCAGGCAGACGATTATGAACAGCAAGGGGAAATGCTTCGACTTGTTTGATACGTTCATTATCAAACTTGAAAAGGAATTGAGTGTAGAATCATCGCAGGTCATCGGCAGATATCACAGTCTGGTGGACTCCGGAAGTTACGACATCAGGATCGATGCCGTGAATTATGCCTTGGGAAGTGATGACGGTATTTGCACAAAGAGCTATGATCGAGCTGATATTATTCTCGTTGGCGTCTCACGGGCGGGGAAGACCCCGACATGCCTTTATCTGGGTATGCAATTCGGAATATATGCCGCCAATTATCCTTTGACGGAAGAGGACCTTTTTGGAAAATCCGGTGAGCTTCCGCATGTCCTGATGCCCTTTCACCGGAAGTTGTACGGGCTCACCATTAACTCTGATCGCCTTCAGAAAATCAGGTCCCAGCGCCGGCCCAGCAGCCGTTATTCTTCCCTGAATCAATGCCAGAGCGAAGTTAATGCCGCAGAATCCATCTTTTTATCGGAGCAGATACCGTTCAGCAATGTAACAACCATGTCGGTCGAAGAGATAGCAGCCAAGGTTCTGCACGATAATAAGCTGGAACGAAGGCTTTGGTAATATGGATGGCTGATGGCACGGGTGTTCGGCAATATCAGAAAGCAATGACAAAACGGCCGTTCTGGTACAAAAGAACATCATCCACCCAGATTTTCCCTCCCTGGCGAAGATCGCAAATCATATCCCAGTGAATGGAAGATTGATTTCTGCTGCCCGTTTCCGGGTATCCGGCGCCCAGTGCCATATGAAAGGTGCCGCCGATTTTTTCATCGAAAAGAATTTCCCGTGTAAATTGCCGGATGCCCTCGTTGGTGCCTATGGCAAATTCTCCTACATTGCGAGAGCCTTCATCCGTATCCAGGATCTTTTGGAGGAAATCTTCATTTTTTTGAGCATTCGCCTTGATTACCTTTCCGTTACTGAATTCCAGGCGGACTCCCGTCACTTCCCGTCCCTGGTAAATGGCAGGATATGAGAAAGTTACATACCCCTCAACACTATCCTCAACCGGTCCGGTAAATACCTCTCCATCGGGCATGTTGTGATGGCCGTCGCAACTGATGAAGGTTCGGCCTTCGACGCTTAATCTCAGATCCGTGCTGTCTCCCAGGATGCGAACCGTCTTCTTACCCTTGAGCCAATTCACTATCTTCTGCTGCCAGATGGAAAAACGCTGCCAGTAGCCGATGGGGTCGTCCGGATCGGGCATGCAGGCGCCATAAACGAAATCTTCATAATCGCCGAGGCTCATTTCCGCATCCTGGGCATAGGCATTGGTGGGAAAAAGCGTTCCCGTCCAGCGCAATGCTCCCGATGCGGCACGTTTCATGAAGACGTCCAGCATCTCCCGGCGGCCCTGGCTTCGGGTGACGACCTTGGCGGGATCGATATTACTGAGATTCTTTGTGTTTTCCGAACCGGAGATAGAAATGGAGGCATCATAGGTTTCAACACCCAGCATCAGGGGAGGGGGCATGAATTTTAATTGTTCCGTAGACGCAAAGCGGTACATGACATCATCGATGTTCGGCAGGGAAACGAGCATCAAGGGATGACCGCCCGCACGGAAGACGGCGGCATAAACCTCCCGCAGGAGTGGCGCGGCAAGTGAACTTCCGTTGATGAGGACCTTGTCCCCGGGACGGATGGCGACTGAATATTGAACCAGCAGTTCAGCAAGCTTGGTTTGTCGGTGTTCGGCCATGATTAATTTTCCTTTCAGTTGGCTATTGTCGGCGCCGCTCTTGTTTCCGGTCGAAGGCCAGCAGCGCCGAAGGGAAGGGCGACAGGACCCGTCTGGCGACACCCTGAAGAAATGAAATCGTGATGCCGTAGTTGGTAATCGGCACATGGGCTTCTCTGGCCCGCTGGATGCGGTTCAGCATTTCCCGTCTGGTCAGCATGCAGGCTCCGCAATGGATAATGACCTTGTATTGCCCCAGGTTATCCGGGTAATCGCGGCCCGCAAAGGTGTCAATCTGAATATCCGCTCCAAGATACTGACGGAGCCACCGGGGAATCTTCACCCGACCGATGTCATCCTGAAGAGGATGGTGGGCACAGGATTCGGCAATGAGGATTTTATCGCCCGGGCGCAGGTCATCCAGCGCCGTGACGCCTTCGGCGGCGGCGACCAAATCACCTTTCTGCCGGGCGAAGAGAATCGAGAATGTCGTGCAGGGAATTTCCTTTGGCGTATCGGCTGAGACCTTCAGGATGGCCTGGGAATCGCAAACGACAAGAGCCGGCGGCCGTTTCAGGTTATCAAGAAAGGCGGCCAGTTCTCTTTCCTTCACGATGAGGGCGGCGGCGTCATTGTCCAGTGCGTCCCTGATCGTCTGGACCTGTGGAAGAATAAGTCTTCCCTTTGGCGCCTGGAGGTCGATAGGGACGACGAGGACCGCCAGTCCGCCGGGGGGCAGAAGATCGCCGATCAGCGACGGTGTCCGGATCACATCATCCGTGGACATTTCCAGGAGGTGGCGTTTAAGGGTATCGACAGTCTGCTCGCGATTCATAGGGTCCAAAGCAGAGAGTGGCATGACCCGTTCTCCCTTCTCCTCAAGCGCGGCCAGAAATTCCGGGGAAGGAACATGACGGTCGATTTTGTTCACGATGATCAGGCAAGGGATTTTCCTCAACTGCGCTTTTTCGCGGACTGTTTCTTCAAAATCTGTCCAACGGTCGGCTTCCGTAACAACAAGGATGATGTCTGCGCGGTCGAATATCTTTTCTGTTTTCCCTATCCGCAAATCTGCCAGGTCCGATTTGTCATCGAGACCGGCTGTGTCGAGGAAGAGGACAGGCCCAAGGGGCAGCAGTTCGACGGCCTTTTCTACGACATCGGTCGTGGTTCCCGCGATGGGTGACGTGATGGCGATATCCTGGCCGACTAGGTAATTGAGGAGCGTCGATTTCCCCACATTTGTCCGACCGAAAAGTGCAATATGTAATCTATTCCCTTTGGGTGTCGTATCCATTTTTGCCGTATCCCAATGCTGTAAGGGCATAGGGAGAAAGAACCTTGTCCACCAGGTCTTTTCCCAATCTCACCGTTAAGAAATTTCGTACGTTCGTTTCTTCGTTTTGTTGCCTGAATGCCTTGATCAACTCGGTTGCCTTGTCGTAGCCGATTTCAGGCAGGAAGGCCGTAATGATCATGGGGGTCCGGTCAAAAGAATGCCTTGTTTCTTCTTCCCCGGCCTTGACATCCCGGACGTGGCCTGCAAGAATGAGGTCGATGGTCGTCAGCAGATCAAGGGATTCGAGGAGGGCGTGAGCCAGAAGGGGCAGAAATTCATTAATCTGGAGGGTTCCTCGGGAAGCGACCTCGGTGATGATAAGGTCATTAGCCAGAACCTTGATTCCCGTCTGGATCGTGGCCTCCATGATGACGGGGTTCACTTTGCCCGGCATAACGGAAGACCCGGCCTGAAGCTCAGGCAGATGTATCTCTCCCAGATAATTAAGGAGACGCATATCGCCTGCAATCTTTATCAAGTTGACGGCATGGGCCTTCAGAATGCCTGATACCTCGACAAAGGGATCAGCATTGGCTGTTTCCCCGACAAGGTTCTCTCCCCGCGCCAGGCCCATGCCCGAAACCTCACGCAACTTTTCAATGACCAGGAAAATATAGTCGCGAGGTGCCGTCAGGCCCGTCCCGACGGCAGTTCCGCCCAAATTGACGACTCGGAGACGCTCTTCGCACTTGAACGTCCGCCAGCGGTCCCGGGAGATGGCTTCCGCAAAGGCGGAGAATTCGGCGCCCAAGGTCATGGGGACGGCATCCTGGAGTTCTGTTCGTCCGATTTTGACGATGGATTGAAAGCCTTGTTCCTTTTCCTGGAAGGCACCCTGAAGCTGAGCAACGGCCTGGCTCAGGTTTCTCAAGCCTGCAATGGCGGCAATTTTCACCGCTGTCGGATAAACATCGTTTGTTGACTGGTGAAGATTGACATCTTCCATGGGGTTTATCAACGTATAATCCCCTTTCCAGCCGCCCAGAATCTCAATCGCCCGATTGGCGATGACTTCATTGACGTTCATGTTGGTTGATGTCCCTGCGCCACCCTGCAGCGCATCGAGGGGAAACTGATCGCTCAGCTTGCCGGCCATGATTTCGCCGGCAGCAGCCAGAATTGCTTTTGCTTTTGCCGGATCCAGATGACCTGTTTCAAGATTTGCAAGACAGCAGGACTTCTTGACTGTCGCCAGGGCTCTGATAAGCTTCGGGTGAACGGGACGACCGGAGATGGGAAAATTGCTTATACCCCGGGCCGTGTGAATCCCCCAATAGACGTGCGACGGTATTTCGAGATCTCCCAAAAGATCGGCTTCAATTCTTGTATCCATAACATACCACCTTTCACTCAACATAACATACGTATGGTAAAATTTACAAAGTCTTCTTCCTGCCGGAGCAATTTGCGCAGAGTATTTATATGTTGACAGGAAACCCTGGAATCTCTATATTTTAAATTGAGGTATACAAAAGAGATATAATCCTTGATCTTTAGCCGCCCGGCAGCATGATATGGAAGATCGAAAGAAAAAGCGAAAAACAGCCAATATCGATATATACAGGATCTGGTGCAAGTCCTGCGGTATCTGTACGGCCTTCTGCCCGTCAGGGGCTCTGAGCCGAAACGAAGCAGGGCAGCCCGTCGTATCGAATCTGGAAAAATGCATAGGATGCGGCTGGTGTGAACTCCGCTGCCCCGACTTTGCCATCAGCGTGAATCAGGCCGCTGGCGGTATCTCAATCTCAAAGGAAAACAGTGAAGAAAGCCTTCCTTCTCCAAGGAAATGAAGCGGTAGCCGAGGGAGCGTTGCGGGCGGGATGCCGGTTCTTTGCAGGTTATCCGATCACGCCGGCCACGGAGATTCTGGAAGTCCTTTCCATAAAGATCCCCGCCGTTGACGGCACGTTTATCCAGATGGAGGATGAGATCGCGAGTCTGTCCGCGGTGATCGGCGCTTCCTTGACCGGCGTCAAGTCCATGACCGCCACAAGCGGTCCCGGGTTTTCTCTCATGCAGGAAAATCTTGGTTTTGCCGCCATTGCAGAGGTTCCCTGCGTCGTTGTGAATGTCATGCGGGGCGGACCGAGCACCGGGATGCCGACCTACCCGGCTCAAGGGGATGTGATGCAGGCGCGGTGGGGAACCCATGGCGATCACCCGATCATCGTTCTTTCGGCCTCCTCGGTACAGGAATGCTATACGATGACCATCAAGGCCTTCAATATTTCAGAGAAGTACCGAACCCCCGTGATTCTGCTCCTGGATGAGGTCGTTGCCCATATGCGGGAAAAGGTTACCCTGGCTGAAGATGCGTCCATTTACGATCGCATCAGGCCCACGATGCCTCCCGAATGGTATATCCCCTACGAGGACACCCCCATGGGCGTGCCTCCCATGGCCGATTTCGGTGAGGGCTACCGCTATCACGTTACCGGCCTGACCCATGACGTCCGTGGTTTCCCAACGGGAAGGCCTGACGAGATCAAGGCCTTCAACGAACGGCTTATCCGGAAGATTGCCAAGAACATGAATGATTTTTCCCTAACGGAAAAATATTTGACGGAAGATGCCGATATTGCGGTCGTTGCCTACGGTTGTGTGGCCCGTTCAGCCATGGAGGCTGTGAAGGAGGCCCGTGAATTGGGCATCAAGGCCGGCATGCTTAAACTGATCACCATCTGGCCTTTTATGCGTGCCGCTGTTGAGCGGGTCCTGCAGAACGCAAAGGTGCTTATTGTCCCGGAAATGAATGTAGGCCAGCTCTCCCGGGAAGTGAAACGGGTCAACCAGGGGAAGGCCAAGGTTGTCACCTTGAACAAGATGGACGGAACCATCATAACGCCCCATGAGATTCTGGCGCGGATCACGGAGGTCGCCTGATGCCGGATACGACCAAACTTATTCATAAATATCTTCGCCATGACAAGAAGTTCCCTCACGTCTGGTGTCCGGGATGCGGCATCGGTATCCTATTGGGAGCGCTTATCCGCGCCATCGACCGGATCGGTTGCAGAAAAGATGATGTTGCCCTTGTTTCCGGCATAGGCTGTTCAGGACGGCTTCCCGTTTATGTTGATTTTAATACCCTTCACACAACCCACGGGCGGGCGCTTGCCTTTGCCACAGGCGTCAAGCTGGCAAAGCCACGGCTGAATGTGATTGCCATCATGGGCGACGGCGATGCCACGGCCATCGGCGGTAATCACTTTATTCATGCCGCCCGCAGAAACATCAACATGACGGCGATCATCATCAACAATAATATCTACGGTATGACAGGCGGCCAGTATTCACCGACAACCCCCTATGGCAAGAAATCATCCTCGAGCGTCTATTCCAATATCGAACAGGCCTTCAGAATCTCAGAGTTGGCCGTGGTGGCCGGCGCCGTATTTGTGGCCCGGGGGACCGTATATCAGGCCAGGCAGCTGGATGGCCTGATTGAACAGGCCATTCGTAAAAATGGTTTCTCTGTTGTTGAAACGATTGCTCACTGCCATACCTATTACGGGAAACAGAACAAAATGGGTTCGGCGGTGGATATGCTGCAATGGCAGCATGACCATTCGGTCTCCGTCGAGAAAGCAGCCGGCATGAGGGCGGAAGATCTGGAAGACAAGATTGTCACAGGCGTTCTGATGGACAAGGATCTGCCTGTCTATGAAGATGAATATGCCCATGTCCGTGAGCGTGCGCGGAAGGCTCAGGAGAGTGACTGATGGGGGTCCGTTATGAAATCAGGCTGAGTGGCTCCGGTGGGCAGGGCATTATCCTCATGGCAATTATCCTGGCGGAAGCCATCGGCGTCTATGACGGGAAATTTGTCTCGCAGACCCAGAGCTACGGTCCGGAGGCCAGGGGCGGCTCAAGTCGCGCCGATGTGATTATGAGTGATGAGGCTATCGATTATCCTAAAGCGACGCGCCTGGATCTTCTGCTGGCGATGAACCAGAGGTCTTGTGATGAATATTATCCTGATCTCAAGCAGGGAGGAATACTCATTGTCGATTCGACGTTTATCACGCAATTACCCCTGCATCATGCCTACTCACTGCCCTTCACGAGAATGGCCAGAGAGGCGTTGAAACAGGAAATGCTGGCGAATATCGTAGCGCTGGGCGCCCTTGCCGACCTGACGTCCATTGTTTCTCCAGCGGCCGTTGAAGCGGCCGTCATGGCAAGAGTTCCCAAAGGCACGGAGAAATTGAACCGGGATGCCCTTCGCCTCGGAATTGAAATGGCCAGTCCGGCCAGGAAAATGCGGGAGCAGATGGTCATCCTGCCGGAGATATCAGAAGACGAACTGTGTGACGATTATTAATTCTCACGAGGTGATGACATGGAACGGATGATAGATCTGAATTGCGACATGGGAGAGTCTTTCGGGGAATACCGTATCGGCGGTGACGAGGTCATCATCAGCCATATCACATCTGCCAACATCGCCTGTGGTTTCCACGCTTCGGATCCCACCGTCATGGACAGAACCGTGCAGCTCTGCAAAGCCCATGGCGTGATGGCGGGAGCCCATCCCGGTTATCCGGACATGGTCGGGTTCGGGCGCCGCTTCATGGATATTGCCGAAACGGACCTGATCAACGATGTGGTTTACCAGGTAGGGGCTCTGAAGGGGTTTCTGGACCGCTACGGCATGCCCCTGCAACATATCAAATTGCACGGCGCTCTTTACAACTTTATGGTTAACGAGGCCGACCTTTTTCTGAAGTTGGCCCTGATCCTGAAAGAGGCATTCGGCAATCCCATTTTTTTAACGCTTGGCACAGAGCGCACGACGGCGTTGAAGAAAATCTTTCAGGAAAACGGTCTGAGGCTTGCCCTGGAGGCGTTTCCGGACCGGGCCTATACCGATGATGGTGAACTCATGCCCCGCAAGGTGGCGGGATCTGTCTTTAAAATTCCCGCGATAATCGCCCGCCGGGCGGCGCAGATGGCTTTTGACCGTGCCATAGACAGCGCCGGAGGTCGGCGGCTGGAAATCAGCATCGATACCCTGTGCCTTCATGGGGATAACAAAGAAAGCATCGAGGCGGCCACGCAGATCGTTCAATCCTGCCGCGAGACGGGGATCGCCATCAAGCCCTTGTCGGAATTCATCTAGATAGGTTTGTAAAATCGCATGATCATCTCTCGTTACGGTGAAAACGGCATCCGGATCATCTTTGGCTTTGAAGTCAATATGGACGTTCATGATCGGGTCCGAAGATGTTTTCAATACCTCGTGATGATCAAACGCCCTGGTATCCTCGATATCATACCCGCTTTTTGTTCATGCCTGATCCAGTTTGACGATGAGATAATCTCCTTTGAAGACCTGTCCGCCTACCTGGCGGATAACGTTGATGCCATGCTCTCCGTCGTTCTGCCCGAACCCGTGATTCACGATATTACCGTTCGCTATGGCGGAGAATTCGGGCCGGATCTCGATTTTGTCGCCTCATACACGAATCTGACGCATGACGAGATTATCGAAATCCACACGACCACCCTTTATACCGTTTTTACCGTCGGCTTTATTCCGGGTTTCCCCTACCTGGGACCTCTGGATCAGAGGCTTTATACGCCTAGGCTCAAGACGCCCCGGGTGAAGGTTCCTCCCGGCTCAGTCGGCATCGCTATGAACCAGACGGGGATCTATCCTTTTGAATCTCCCGGTGGCTGGCAGTTGATCGGACACACGGACACAACACTTTTCGACAAGGAGAAGGAACCGTACAGCCTCATGAAAATGGGCGATCGGGTCCGGTTTGTAAGCATATGATCACGGTGGTTAACCCAGGGTTTTTTACGATCGTAGTTGATAGTGGCCGTGACGGCTACGGCTCCCTTGGAGTCCCGAGCTCTTCGGCCCTTGACCTTTTTGCTTACCGGGCGCTGCAATATCTCGTTGACGGGAAGAATGGGCCGGCGTTGGAGGTCATCGGTCGGAAGTTGACGCTTAAATTTGACATTGATATATGCTGTGCCCTAACCGGTGCTCGGGTAAGCGCGGATGTGGATGGCGAATCTGTCAGCGGCTGGTCGTCTTTCCGGATAACAAAAGGCAGTACCCTGCGCGTCAGGAATGTGACGGAGGGGCTCCGGTATTATATTGGTTTTTCCGGGGTCATGGAGGCGGACAATGTTATCGGCAGTTATTCAACCAATGTGGAATGCAGATTCGGCGGTTTTGAGGGGCGTCCCCTGAAGGCTGGTGACCAGATTCGATTCCGGGAGTCATGGAATAGCCGGGCAAAAGTCATTCCTGATCATCTGATTCCTTCCCTGAAAGGTCCCCATGAGATCCGGGTTATCGAAGGGCCGGAAGAGGAATATTTCCAGCCGTCATCGGCCGATCGATTCTGGGGAGAAAAAGATCCGATCCGCTATACCGTTTCTCCCGCATCCAACCGGGCGGGTATCCGGCTTGAGGGCGAGGCCCTGGTTTTCCGGGCCGGTATTGAAAGCAGCATCATATCGGAAGGTATCCTTCCAGGGACCGTACAGATTACAGGTGACGGATTACCCCTGATTGTGTTATATGAGCGAACGTTGGGTGGTTATGCCAGAATCTGCGTCGTTTCCCGGGCCGACAGGGACCGGCTGGCCCATCTTGGACCGGGCGATATGGTGGTTTTCAATAAAATCAGTTTGGAACAGGCCGAAACACTGTGGCACGAGAAATGCGAAAAAATGCGGCAATTCTCATGCTGACACATAATGCTTTCATTGAAAAAGGAGGCCAAATAATGAAGAGGATTGTTAAAGTACTGTTTTTTGCTCTTGTGATCGTCGCGTTCTCATCCCTTGCCTATGGGCAAAATGAAATCCGGATCGGTGTCATCTTTCCCCTCTCCGGACCGGCAGCAAGTACGGGCCAGGTTCTTCTGGAAGGCGTCAAACTGGCGGCGGATATCGTCAACACCAAGATGGATCTGAATATGCCGCTGGCCAAGACGGCGGGTTTGCCCAATCTGAAGGGCGCCAAAATCAAGATCATCGCCGGCGACCACCAGGGAAAACCAGAAATCGGGATGGCTGAGGCGGAACGGCTTATTACCCAGGAGAAGGTTGTGGCCCTCATCGGCTGCTACAACAGCGGCATCACGGCAACGGCTTCGCAGGCGGCGGAGCGTTACGGCATCCCTTTTCTGAATGACAGCTCCACATCGCCGACCCTCACGGAAAGAGGTTTTAAGTGGTTTTTCCGTACAACGCCCAATGATGATCTCCTCAGTGAAAACTTTTTCATGTTTCTGGCTGATTTGAAGAAGAAAAAATCGATTGATGCCGGGGCCATCGCCATCTTCAGTGAAAACACCCTCTTCGGGACGGATTCCACAAAATTCCAGCAGAAATACGCCGCCAAGTACGGTTTCAATGTTTCCGGAACCGTCATGTATCCGGCCAAAAGTACCCAATTGACCTCGGAAATCCAGAAACTAAAGAGCTACAACCCCAAGGTCATCCTGCAGACATCCTATATTGCAGATGCCATTCTGTCGATGAGGACCTACAAGGAACTCAATTTCGCCCCCGATGCCATTCTGGCGAACAACGCCGGCTTCATTGATCCGGAATTCGTCAAATCACTTGCTAAAGACGGTGATTACATCCTGAGCCGCGAAGTCTGGGCCAAAGACCTGTCCACCAAGAAGCCTATGATCAAAAAAGTGGCGGAGATGTTTGAAAAGCGGACGGGAAAGCATATGGACGGCAGTTCGGCCCGATCTTTTACGGCCATGATCGTCCTGGCTGACGCCATCAACCGGGCGGGCGCAACAGCCCCTGACAAGATTCACGATGCTCTTCTCAAGACGAATATCAAGGCTGATCAACTCATCATGCCCTGGGACGGTGTGCAGTTCGACCCCAAAACCCATCAAAACATGCTGGGCAAAGGCATCATCGTCCAGCTATTGAACGGCGAATACTATACCGTATGGCCCTTTAATCTGGCCACCAAGGATGTCGTTTGGCCATTCCCCAAGTGGAATCAACGGAGGTAGTGTAAACGGAATATGGATGGGATTCTAGTCCAAACCCTGGTCAGCGGACTTCTGATCGGATTTCTCTATGCCCTCATCGCCGTTGGTCTGACCATGATCTTCGGTATGATGGACATCGTGAATTTTGCCCATGGCGACTATCTCATGCTGGCCATGTATGGTGCTTTCTGGTTTTTCGTCCTGTTCGGATTGGATCCCCTGGTTTCCCTGCCGATTGTTGTCGTACTGCTCTTCGGGATCGGCCTTGTTACCTATTATGTATTGATCAAGCCGATCATAAACGCCCCCATGCTTTCTCAGATCTTTGTCACCTTCGGGGTTCTCATCTTCCTGCGCGGTCTTGCCCAGTTCCTCTGGAAGGTGGACTACCGGATGATTCCGCAAACGATATCGAGCGGGAATATCGATCTGTTCGGCGTGTATGTCGGCATCCCCCAGCTTGTGGCGGCATTGGGAGCTGTGATCTGTAACGGCCTGATCCTGTGGTTTCTGAAGCGCACACGGACCGGCATCTCCCTGGAAGCTGTCGCCGAAGATAAGGAAGCGGCAAGGCTTATGGGCATTAATTCCGACCGGATGTTTGCCTTGGCCTGGGGCATCGGCATCGCCAGTGTGGGCGTTGCCGGTGTACTCCTGTCCAATTTTTATTATGTATTCCCGGAGGTCGGCGCCAATTTCGGCCTCATTGCCTTTGTCGTCGTTGCCCTGGGCGGTTTCGGTTCCGTTCCGGGGGCCTTTATCGCCGGCATCGTTGTGGGTCTCGTTGAGGTTATCAGCGGCTATCTCATTGCTCCGTCGCTGAAGTTCATGTTTGTTTTGATTCTCTACCTCTTGGTCGTCTTTATCAGACCCCAGGGGCTTCTAGGAAAGAAATGAATCGTATGACAGCAAAAAAGGGATGGATAGCCGTTCTTCTTCTTTCAGCCGCCCTGCTGGTCTATCCTCTTATATTTCAGAATCCCTTTCCCAGGCATATGCTGATTATGATCATGCTCTATGCGACCATGTCCATCGGCTGGAACATCATCGGCGGCTATACGGGTCAGGTCTCTTTCGGCAATGCCGCCTTTTTTGGCGTCGGCGCCTATACAGCGGCCGTGCTGCTGATGAAATTCGGCATCAGCCCATGGATAGGTATGGTCGCCGGATGCGCCTTATCCGTTGTTTTGGCGATCATTGTCGGCTATCCTTGCTTTCGCCTTCAGGGGCACTATTTTGCCATCGCCACTATTGCTGTCGGAGAGATCATGCTGCTCATCTTTACAAACTGGGATCTTGTCGGGGGCGCAGTGGGCATCTATATGCCTATTCTTCCGGAATCCTGGAAAAACTTCGAATTCCATACCAGCAAGCTTCCCTATTACTATATCATCATGGCCATGTTCATTCTGGCTCTCGCCATCTCTTACTTTTTTGAAAAAAGCCGTATCGGTTACTATTGCCGTGCCATCAAGGATGATCCGGACGGGGCGCGCAGCCTGGGCATCAGCGTCCAAAAATACAAGATGATAGCCTTTTCCCTGTCGGCAATCATTACCTCCATGTGCGGCACTTTTTACGCCCAATACGTTCTTTACATTCACCCGGCAAGCACCATGGACCTTATGATGTCGATACAACTATGCATCATCGTTCTGATCGGCGGTATCGGCACCCTTTTCGGACCGGTCATCGGGGCGTTTGTCTTCATTCCTCTGACGGAACTGACGCGTGTCTATCTGGGCAGTGACGGTCAGGGCATCGATATGATGATCTATGCCTTGCTCATCATTATTATCGCCATCATGAAGCCACATGGTCTGTTAAGCCTTTTCCAAAAAAAGGAGACGGCGGCATGAGCGATTTGCTGGTCGTCGACGGTGTAACGAAGCGCTTTGGCGGATTGATCGCCAATGACAATGTATCCTTTTCAATCCGCAAAGGAGAGATTATCGGGCTTATCGGACCCAACGGGGCAGGGAAATCGACCCTCTTCAACTGCATCGCCTGCTACTACAATGCCGATGAAGGCAAGATCCTCTATCACGGCCGGGATATTACGAAAAAAAACCCGGAAACCATCTGCCGCATGGGGATCAGCCGGTCTTTTCAAATTGTGCGTATCTTCAGGGATATGACGGTCCTCGAAAATATCATGATAGGCGCGTTTCTTAAGAATCGTCTGAAAAAGGAAGCAGAAGCAAAGGCACAGGAGGTAGCCTCATTTTTTGGATTCACGGATAAGTTGCCCCTCAAGGCTGCATCGCTGACCATATCGGATCAGAAACGCCTGGAGGTGGCCCGCATCTATGCAACGGACCCGGAGATCATGCTTCTGGATGAGATGATGGCCGGTCAGAATATCAATGAGGTCCGGGAGACGGCGGATCTCATTCTGAAGCTCAGGGATCTGGGCAAAACGCTGGTTCTGGTGGAACATGTCATGGAGGGCATTATGCCCATCGCTGATCGCATGATCGTTCTGGACTATGGGGTCAAGATTGCCGAGGGGACGCCCGCTGAGGTCATACAAAACGATAAGGTCATCAAGGCCTATTTTGGAACCAAATATGCTGAACGTAGAGAAAATAACCTTAAGCTACAGTAATATTCCTGTGATTCATGATGTTTCGTTCACCGTTCGTCAGGGCGAAATCGTGGCCCTGATCGGCGGCAACGGGAACGGTAAATCGACGATTCTCAAAGGATTGAGCGGGATACTCCATCCGCTGAGCGGCGGCATATCCTTTGAGGGAATGGATATCACACGGATGGAAGCCCACAAGATCGTGGCTCTCGGGATGTCCCATGTGCCGGAAGGTCGCCGCCTCTTCGCTCATCTGAGTGTTTACAAGAATCTTTTCCTCGGGGCTTACCTGGTTAAAGATGAGAAGGACATCCAGACAAGAATCGATCATGTTTATGGTATCTTTCCCATATTAAAGGAACGGCATCTTCAGAAGGCAGGCACCCTTTCCGGTGGAGAACAGCAGATGCTGGCCATCGGCCGCGGTCTCATGAGCCATCCGAAGCTCCTGCTTCTGGATGAGCCTTCATGGGGTATCGCTCCCATACTGGTGGAACGGATTTTTCAGGTGATACGGGACATCCGGAGTGCGGGCGTCACAATCCTCCTGGTGGAACAGAATGTCCAGGAAGCCCTGGAAATCTGTGACCGGGCCTATGTCGTTCAGACCGGTCAGGTTGTTCTGGAAGGGACCGGGCGGGAATTGCTGGCATCGGAATCCATCCGGAAGGCATTCCTTGGTATTTAACAGATATTCCCAAACGCCTGGTTTTTTCAAACGGCGCCCCGACTCAAAGACGATATCTCTTGACAGTCCTTTGAAGTAGGTGGTAGGAGACAGCCAATCTAAAAGGACAACATGGAAACCATAGCGCTATGCATAACTCTGTGATTAAAAGAATCGCTTTATTATCGCTGTCCGGTTTTTTCTTGGCCATCTTTGTCGTTGCGTTCCATTACCATGAAGACACGTTCTTGCTAAGGTCCCGTTCCATCTGCCAGGCCAGAACCTCCATCTCCGGAACCATGAGTAAAAACCAGGTCGATTCCGCCCCGGCGGTGATGGCCGCCTCTTTTGGTCTGGCGGCGGTTTTCCTCTTGTCGGCCCCTTTCGTCAATAGAAACAAAAACGACTTCATCTCTTGCCAGACAGGTTATATCTTCCCTAACAAGGCCCCCCCGGTCAGGTCTTAATTCCACAATCGCAAAGATCCTGTTACACGATTGCCGCCGGCGAAACCCAGTTCAGGTTTTGCATGCGTCCATCAGGCATAAAGTACAAACCTAAACATAAAACACATTTCAAAAAGATTAGAAGGAGGAAAGCATGTTATCGGAAAAGTGGGTAAAATATGGACTGGTGATCTTCAGCTTGTTCGCGTTGTTATTTTACATCCTGGAGATTGACGCGTTCGCCCGGGCAGGCAGCAGCAAGTCTTCCGGCAGCCGGGGTTCGCGATCCGCTACGTCGCCAAGCTCGCCGTCGCAAAGCGCCACCAGCCCGTCACGGCAGGTGGCCCCCGCACCGGCACCGGCCATGAGCCAGCCCCAGAGCGGCGGCTTCATGAGAAACATGGCCGGCGGGTTGGCCGGCGGTATCGTGGGCGGCATGCTCGGCGGCATGCTCTTCCGGAGCATGGGCATGGCCGGCGGTGGCGGCGGCGGGATCGGCGGCGGCGGAATCGGCCTGTTTGAGATCGTCCTGATTGGCGCCATCCTGTACGGGATCTGGTGGTTTATCAAGAAAAAGCGAAGGGAAGCGGAGGCAGCGGCAACAGCCGGTCCGGCCTATTACAGGGAAGCGTCGCAGCCACAGCAACCGATCTCCTATGGATCTGCGCCCGCGGCGCCTGCATATGGCGAACAACAGTCACTCCAGAGTGATATGGATGCCGGTCTGGCCCATATCCGGCAAATGGATCCCGGTTTCGATGAGCAGCGATTCAAGGACCAGTGCATGGATAACTTCTTCAAGGTCCAGGGCGCATGGGCGAACCGAGATCTGTCAACGATCCGCACCTCTCTCACTGACGAGATGTTCGGAATTCTCCAGGGGGACGCCGACGATCTCAAACGGAAGAAGCAGATCAACCGCCTTGAAAATATCGCTGTCCGGACGGTGGACGTCACAGAAGTCTGGCAGGAGAACGGGAAGGATTTTATCACCGTTCGTTTCTGTGCCAATCTGCTGGACTACACGGTTGACGAGGCATCGGGTCAGGTGTTGGCAGGCAGCAAGACCGATCCGGTGAAATTTGACGAATACTGGACCTTCACACGGCCTGTGGGAAATTATCCGTGGCAGATGTCGGCCATCAACCAGGCGTCATAACCAAAACATGAAGAATCCCCTCCCGGGTTAGGGAGGGGATTCACTTCGTTTCATCGGGTAACGGACACACTTTTACAAGCACGCAAGATGTCCGTTTTCGTCATATGCAGATTTCTTCGCACAACCTTACCATTTCCGGCAGTCCGGTTAAATAAACCCAAGGGGCTTCTCCAGCCGGTCCCTTCTGGCAATCCGTAATATCAACTGACCTTCTCCTGAAAGGGTCGACACTTTATCTCTCCAGCACCGGGAGCCCGATCACATTGAAGAACATAAACGGCAGAATCAAAACTTTAAATGTGGTACAAGGTTAGGGTGAGGGGCAGACTAAAAACAGGGCTTGATGCTTTGGAAGATATCCTGTGCAAGACAATTCCTGAACGGTCTGTTCCTGATGGGTTAAAAGATAAATGCACCGGTATTTTCAGGGAACCGGTGGAATCGTTCTTTCTGGGAAGTAGCGGCAATGATCATGAATGAATGGAGAACGCATGCTTAGTTTCAAAGGTTTATTTTATTCGTTGTCTGTCTGTCTTGGAATGGGCTTTATACTATGCGCGGGTTCGCCTTCATCTTTTGCTGCCGATAAACCTGAAATATTCGTTCAGCTTGGCCATTCGGGGGTGCAGTCGGTGGCCTTTTCCGCTGATGGAAAATATGTTCTTTCTGCCGGGGATAAGGCAGTCAAGCTTTGGGATGTCGGTATGGGGCGGGAGATACGTACTTTTTCGGGACACTCCGCCTATGTGGCCTCTGCTGTCTTTTCTCCCGATGAACGCTATCTGCTGTCCTGTAGCATGGACAACACAATCATTCTTTGGGACGTGGCGACCGGGAAGCAGGTCAGGACATTCACGGGACATACCAAGGGCGTCTTTGCCGCCGTCTTTTCTCCAGATGGGCGGCATGTCGCATCAGCTAGTATGGACGCTACCATCAGGCTATGGGATGTTGCCTCCGGCCGCGAGTCGGGCCGGTTAAGCGGTCATGCCGCTACTGTCCGTTCGCTGGCCTATTCTCCTGACGGCAGACAGATTGTCTCAGGCAGCTGGGACAGAACCGTCAAACTATGGGATGCAGCCACCGGCAAAGAACTTAGAACGTTGTCCGGCCATGCCGCTCCGGTGAATGCGGTGGCCTTTTCTCCCGACGGCAGACAGATTGTCTCCGCAGGAGGCAAAGACAGAACCGTCCGGTTATGGGAGTCTGCGTCCGGCAGGGAGCTTGCCACACTTCAGGGGCATGCGAACGAAGTCTCTTCCGTGGCGTTTGCTCCGGATGGCCGGACCGCCGTATCGGGAAGTTGGGACAGAACCGTCAAGGTGTGGGATCTGTCAGGCGCGAAGGAAATAAGGACGCTTCCAGCCGGTGAGGTATCGGTCTTTTCCGTGGCTATATCTCCGGACGGACGTTATGTGATGGCTGGAAGCCGTAATATGGCGCTGTGGGATGTTGCCGCAGCCCAAGAGGTGCGGAAACTGGACGGCAAGGTCAACTGGGTGCGCTCAGTGGCATTTTCTCCTAATGGGCATTACGCAGTTTCAGGAAACGTCAACGGTGTTGTTGATCTCTGGGATCTTGTCACCGGCCGGCTGGTCCGAAGCTCGCAGGACGTCAAAGGCATTGTTTCGTCGTTGTCCTTTACGCCCGACGGCAGATCCATCCTGGATTGCCGGGCAGACGGGCCGGTGAAACTGTGGGACGTTGAGAGCGGTAAAGAAAGGTTCTCCCTGCAAGGGCAAGGGGCCGCCGCCATGTCTCCCGATGGAAAGCTGATTGTGGCGGGAGCTTTTGGCAATAGCCTTAAACTGTGGGATGCGGAAACAGGGCGCGATAGTAAAACCCTTTCGGGTCACACGGACAAGATTCAGACAGTTGTCTTCTCACGTGACGGCAGGCGAGTTCTCTCCGGAAGTCGGGATAAAACCGTCAGGCTCTGGGATGTCGGATCCGGACGGGAATTGCAGATGTTCAGCGGACACCGATACCACGTGAATTCGGTTGCTTTTTCTCCAGACGGCAGGCGGGCCGTTTCCGGCAGTGGCGACAACACGGTAAAGCTGTGGGATGTAGAAACCGGCAAAGAGTTGCAGACATGGCAGGATACGTCCATTTCTTCAGTTGCTTTTTCTCCTGATGGAAGGTTTGTCCTGACCGGCGGTTTTGATAACGCGGCAAAGGTCATTGACACGGTCACCGGCAGGCGAACCATGGTTTTCCAGGGACATAAACTGGCCATCTACTCAGTGGCTTTTTCTCCTGATGGGAAAAGGATCATGACCGGCAGCGGCGACGGGACCACGCGGATATGGGAGCTGGCGACCGGCCGGGAGATCAGCCAGGCCATCGGATTCACGGTGGGGGAATGGATTGTTATCACCCCCGAAGGGTATTACAATTCGTCAAGCCGGGGTCATGAATATCTGAATATCCGCAGAGGCATCAACGTTTACGGCATAGACCAGTTTTATGACGTCTTCTACCGGCCTGATATTGTGGCTGCAAAACTGAAAGGCGAGGATATTGCCGGGCTGATCACGGTCACGGTTGATGAGGCGATCAATCATCCGCCGCCCGCAGTGAAGCTTTTTCCGGTTTCCTCAACGGCCAATGCTTCCAAAATGAAGGTCTGTTACCAGATCAAGAGCAGCGGCGGCGGCATTGGCGAGGTCCGTCTGTTCCAAAACGGCAAACTGATCAGGTCAGATGGCTTCTACCGTGAAGTGGTTGCCACGGAAACAGCCATGCGACAGCAGCTGGCCGGGCTCAATAGCAGGGTGGTGTATCAGGATATCCGGTCACTGGTCGTGAAGGAGAGGCAACCATCCGGAAAGCTTATTGCGGAGTCCAAGGGCGAGCTGGTTGACGACTGCGTTGATGTGGAGGCAATAGCGGGGGAGAATGAGATCAGTCTGACCTCTTTTAATGCCCCCAATACCGTTCAGAGTGTCATGCATTCCGTTCTTTTTAACGCCATCAGGCAGCAGGAGGAACCGCAGATTTATATCCTGTCGGTCGGTATTGACTGCTATCGCGATGCATCTATCAATCTGAAATATGCAGCCAAGGATGCGGGAGACTTCATTACACAGCTGTCAGGCAAGGCCCGTACCATCTATAAGCCTGAAAACATTCATCAAGTTTGCCTTGTCAATGAACAGGCCGGCAAGCAGAACATCCTGGCCGCCATAGAAACCCTGTCGCGCAAGATAAAGCATGGCGATAGCTTTATCTTCTTCAACGCCTCCCACGGTCTGCTGCTCCAGAACCAATACTACATGGTGACCAGCAGTTTCGACGGAAAACTGGATCGCGCCGCCAATCTGCTCAGCTCCAATGAAATTGTTGAAATATCAAAGAAAATAAAATCACTGTCCCAGTTGTTCATCTTTGATACGTGTCACGCCGGTGGCGTAGATACCATTGTCAGCGGTCTGTATGATGCCCGGATGTCGGTGCTGGCCAAAAAAATGGGGTTGCATATATTTGCTTCGGCAGGCAGCGTGCAGACTGCGCTGGACGGCTACAAGGGCAATGGCCTGTATACCCACACCCTGCTGCTGGGTATCGGCAATGCCGGGGAGGTTGATCGGGACCGAAGCGGCAAGGTGACGGTGATGAACCTGGGGCGGTACTCAAAGGAAAAGACGTCCGAATTGTCTGCCGGGCTTGGACATCCCCAGACACCCTTGATCATTAACTATGGAAAGGACAGCACTCTGTTTATGGTACGCTGAATGAATTGCCAGGCCGCTTAAGACGGAATCATCCTGCTGAACCCAAGATGCTCTCCTGCGGATCTTGTTTATTATTTTGCGTTACACGGCCCCAACCAATATGCTAATGTAAGTCATGACATCCCATATGACGGACCGCTCATCTCTGACACGCTTTGCCTGGCTTTCTATCGCCGCAGCCCTTGTGACCATTTTGCTAAAAATGGTTGCCTATTTGTTGACGGATTCAGTAAGCATGCTGTCTGACGCCCTTGAATCAGGGGTCAATCTTGTCGGCGCCCTGATGGCTTTGGCAATGCTCACGATCGCTGCACGACCGGCCGATGAGGATCATGCCTATGGGCATAGCAAGGCCGAATACTTTTCAAGCGGCGTCGAAGGATCGCTTATTCTGGTGGCGGCTGCCGGTATTGGCGTTGCCGCCATCGGGCGTATTCTCTCACCAAAACCCCTTGAACAGGTCGGATTGGGTTTAGCTGTCTCAGTGGCCGCATCCCTCGTCAACCTGGGGGTCGCACTGGTTTTGCTCCGTGCCGCAAAGCGTTACCAATCCATTACCCTGAAAGCCAATGCCCAGCATTTATTGACGGATGTATGGACATCGGCCGCCGTACTGGTCGGGGTGTCTGCCGTCGCCCTGACGGGATGGGAACGCCTGGATCCTGTTGTTGCGCTCATTGTTGCCGCCAATATCATATGGTCCGGCGTACGCATCGTGCAGGAGTCCGTTTTGGGGTTAATGGACACGGCCCTCCCGGCGAATGAGCTGAATGCGGTCTGTCAGGCGCTTGAGAAGCACAAGCGGAACGGTGTTAAGTACCATGCCCTTCGCACTCGCCAGTCTGGCGCACGCCGGTTTGTATCGCTTCATGTGCTTGTTCCCGGCATATGGACCGTTCAGCGCGGGCATGAACTGCTCGAAGTCATTGAGGATGATATTTGCCAAACGCTGCCCAATATCACGGTCTTCACGCACCTGGAATCATTGAACGACCCGGCATCCTGGGATGATATGGCTTTGGATCGTTCCCTCGCAGCTTCAAGCGGTGCTCCTCCGGCATCGGAAACGTCGGAACAAGAAAAAAAATAGACGGTCATCATGGCGCCAAACAGGAGAATCGCGTGATCATCATAACCGGAATGAAGTGGATATTATTTTGCTGAGGCTTTCATGATTCCCTGGCAACTTCTCGACAGTGCAAGGATTCCCGGAAATGACGAAGAGCTCCGTCTTTACCTGCGGGGCAATGAGTACTCGATTAGGGTCAACGGCTCTGAAGTTATGAATAGTCGTGCCCATGGGTCTGAGGATGCTTTGGCGGAGCTTGCGTGTGCAAAGATCGCCGACCGTCCCTGTCCCAGAGTCCTGGTCGGAGGGCTGGGCATGGGCTACACAGCCGCTGCGGCACTTTGCCGACTCGGAGCAGAAAGCCGGGTGGTGGTGGCCGAATTGCTGCCGGCGGTAGTAAAGTGGAACCGGGGACCTCTTGGTGTACTGGCCGGCTATCCCCTCCAGGATCAACGCGTTACCGTGCGGGAGGTTGACATCGCCCTGATCCTTAAGGAAGAGCGGAAAGCTTACGATGCCATCTTACTCGATGTGGATAACGGCCCTAAGTCCCTGATCCGAGATGACAATATCTGGCTCTACACACGGGCCGGGCTGGAAGCTGCCTTTCTGGCACTGCGGCCTGCGGGTGTCCTGGCCATATGGTCCGCCAGTCCTGAGGCGGCCTTCACTAAGCGCCTTCAACAGGCAGGATTTAAAGCAAACGAGGTTCGTGTGCGGGCGCGAGGCAATGTCGGCGGCTGGCATACAATCTGGCTTGCCATTCGTGTCTCATGACGGGTAACGACATGGATGCCGTATAACCGGCAGATGAACTTGAAGAACTATAGAAGATCATTGCTTGTTGATTGGAAAGATCTTCACAAGGCAAGCAAACAAAATATATCCGGCAAATGGGCCTGAACCCATCTTTTAAATTTTTTTTTCGTATTAAAAAATGGAAGATCAAGGGGACGTAAAGGCCTCCTGTCAGGGAAATATTGAGGTGACTTATGCAACTCAGTGACATTGACATGTTCAAAGAGTTATCCGCCGTCGAACAATCGCGCCTGTTCGGCAGAATGGATAAGCTGGAATTCGCCGTCGGGTCGCTTGTCTTTGAACAGGGCGAAGCGGGTGACAGCATGTATGTCATTGATGATGGGAGCATTGAACTCTTTACCGTGGATGAGGAAGGGATCAGAAATACGCTGACGGTTCTCAATTCCGGGGATGCATTCGGCGAGATGTCGCTCCTGACCGATACGAGCCGTACTGCCTCCGCCGCAGCCGTCTGCCGTTCGACTCTCTACCGGATGGGCGCCGAAACCTTCAACGAACTGCTGGCGGGAAACACCGTCGTTGCGAATTACTTTCTTCGCATGCTTTCCGAAAGACTCAAGCAGACCGACATCACCCTTCAGAAGGCGGAATCCTCCAAGCAGCGACTCGTTGAAAGCGATCTTGCCAAGTTGCCTGAGGACATCCGGAAGGTGATTCTTGCCGCTTCCCTGCTGCCCCTGTGTACGGTCGATTTCTTGACCGGCTACTTTCAGATCGCCGGACTCGATCACCAGTTGAAGGAATACGGTCACCTGTATCCCCATATCATCTCTTGGGATGAAGGCACTGCCTGCATCAAAATTCCCCACCCGGTGAGCAAACAATTGCGGGATTTGTATCTCGCGTGTTTTGACAGTGGTGAAATGACCCGACTGGTGGTCGCTGCGGCTCACAGTTTCCTCATTACGGAGCAATGGGAAAAAGCCGTGCAGGTCTATGCGGAAAATCAGATGTGGTCCGAGGCATGTACAGCCGCGGAAACGGCCCTGGAGGGGATCGCCAAGGAAGATACCTTGCGGATTGCTGCAGTCGAACACCTGGCCCATTGCCCGGATGAGATACTGTTTAAGCATTACAAACTGTTGCTGGCATTTCTGGAGGTCAGTCTCTCCGGCAACCCCGCCTCCGGTCTGGGCAAACTCGAATCAGCCCTTTCCGGCAGTCATGAATATTTCCCCAGGGAACAGAAAATCATTCTTTATCAAACGGGGGCAGAATATTGCAGCAAGCTCGGCCTGGAACAGAAATCCCTGGAATACGTCAATATGGCCCTCAACATGGCCGAATCGCTCGGCAGGCCGAACGCGGGCAAGGGAACCCAGGCAGATATCGACCAGTCGCGCACCTACCAACTCTACAAGCGACAGTTGCGAAGCGCGATGGGGGTGACACTGGCCCTTAAAAAAAGCCGGTCGCTTTTGGAAAAGAGTAAAATCATTCCCTTTCTGGCGGCGGCCGTGGCCATCGCAGTGATCTTCCTGTTTTATTCTATCGGACCGGTTGGCGAATTTTCCGGAGAGGCGATGCTCTTCATCGGCATTTCCCTGGCCGCGGTTATTTTTTGGATCTTGGACATCATCCCCAGCTACATTGTTGCCCTGCTGATGGTATTTGCCTGGGTCCTGTTCAAGCTGGTGGAGCCGGATGTCGCCCTGTCGGGTTTTGCCTCGCCGACTTGGATGTACATGCTCTGTACGCTGGCCTTGGGCGCGGCGATTGCTAAATCCGGCCTCCTGTACCGCTTGTCCCTTTATGTGCTCAAGGCGTTTCCGAAGAATCAGACCGGCCAGTTACTCGGCTTTGCGGTCAGCGGGCTGGCGCTCAATCCGCTGATCCCCTCCTCGACGGCCAAGGTCTCCCTTTCGGTCCCGATCGCCCAAGGGGTCGCGGAGGCCCTGGGCTTCCCAAACCGGAGCAACGGATCAGCCGGGCTGGGGTTGGGCGCTATGGTGTTCTATGGCTTCATGACGCCGTTTTTTTTGACGGGTTCCTCCTTCAATGTCATGGTGCTGGGCCTGATGCCGGGGAAACCGAACATCTCCTGGATCGACTGGTTTATCTATTCCCTGCCTACACTGATCCTCTTCTCCGTCGGCATGTTTTTCGTGATCGCTTTCGTCTTCAAGCCCGAGAAAGTTAAAAAGAAGCTTTCGGAGGAGGTTCTGAACGAACAGTTGAGGATCTTGGGAAAGGTCAGCCGGGAGGAGTGGATCACTATTGTCGTGACCGTTGCCGTGATCTTGATGCTGATCTTGCAATCACTGCACGGGATTGACAGCGCCTGGGTCCTGCTGGCGGGATTCTGCTGCCTGGTTATCAGCGGCGTCCTGGACACCTCCACCTTCAAGAGTGGCGTGGATTGGCCGTTCCTTCTTTTCAGCGGCGTCTTTTTCAGCTTCGCAAAAGTCCTCGATGAGATGGGCCTTGTGGCGCCCATGACGAACCTGCTCGGCGTCGTGATGCAGCCGTTCATGTCCAGTCCCTATCTGTTTTTGCTCGCGGCGATACTGATCACTTTCTTCCTGGCCTCGACCATCCGTGAGGATGCTACGGCAATCCTGTTGACGGTCGCCATGTGTCCTGTCGCACAGGGGATCGGGATCCATCCGTGGGTTCTGGTTATGGTTATCCTGCTGGCCTCCGACCCGTTTTTCTATGCATCACAGTCCACCACCTATCTGACCGCCTACTATAGCGCCGAGGAGAAATCCTTCAGCCATCAACAGGGTCAGAAACTGTCATTTTATTTTGCCGCCTTGACGGTGCTGGCCGTCGTTTTGAGTATTCCTTTCTGGCAGTTGATGGGATTGATCAAATGAGGGAAGGGGTATTAACCGTATGACATCATGTCCGGACTTGCGAAGAACCATAAAACGAATACCGATTATGGTTCTTCCCTGTTGAGCAGCAACGCGCCGAATCCGGGAGACCGTGCCCGTCCTCTATTCCATCGGAAAATCCTAAGATTAAAAACATGCAGCGGTTGCCGGTTTCTCTATCCGCTTTTCTGCATCAGGAGAGTCAGATCCAAAATGGCGTTATTGATTCGTGAGACACCTTCGCGCTGTTCTTCAGACCCCGCTGAAATCTCCCGGATCAGCGTTCCTGTTTTCCCCACCTGATCGGCCACTTCATGAAAACTGTTGTTTGTCTCTTCCAGAACAGCCTCACCCGATTCAACTAACTTGATGGTGCTTTCGATAAGTTCGGCGGTATTCTTCGCCGATTCCGCCGACCTCATGGCCAGATTCCGGACTTCATCCGCCACCACTGCGAATCCTGCCCCCGCCTCGCCGGCGCGGGCAGCTTCGATGGCCGCGTTCAGCGCCAGGAGATTTGTCTGAAAGGCGATTTCGTCGATCGTTCTGATGATACGGGACATCTTCTTGCTGCAATCGGAAATCTCCTGCATGGAGGTGGTTAGTGAAGACATCGATACATTTGCCTTCGAGACGACGTGTTCGGATTGCCTCATCAGGGTGTCGGCGGTTTTAGCGGATTCGGCGTTGCTCTTGGCCATGGCGGCGATCTCTGTGGCCGTGGATGAGAGATCTTCCGTATGGGTTCCCACGTCCACGAGGATTTTCCTCGAATTATCGGCCATATTTTCAATATGCTCTTTATCCCGCATCTGCTCCTCCGCAACCCTCTCCGCCATCATCATGGCCTTGGCCTGCGTGTCCAGGGCAAATTGCAGGCCCTTCCTGTTGAAGAAGAGGACAAGGGAAAGAACCAGCAGGGGGCCCATCATATTGGCGATCTGTGTCTGAAATAGCTGCTCCTTCGTCAAGGAAATGACGGGGAAATCCACGCCGGATCCGGCCAGGGCAATGAATATCGCGACCTCCAGGATCATGGCCAAAGACCAACAGACAGAGGCCCTGATTCCCAAAAAGGTAAACGCCAGCCCCGGCAGTACGATATTCCACTGGAGTGCCGAAGAATAGATCCCCCCGGTATTGACCGGCAGGTATATGAAATGCCATGCCACCAGGCATATGGCAAAGTTCACCATCAGAGACAGCGACCGGGTGAATTTCAGGATGAACGGCACGGTAACCATGAGAAGCATCACGCAGCCCATGCTTAAGGCGAGGCCCATGGCGCCCAACTTGTACCACTTGATCATGTTGATCACAAAGAAGATGAACGCGATATGGGTAAAGATGATAAATTGCCGCGCCCTCCGGAATTCATCGGGATCTCTTCTGTTTTCCAAGGGAATGTACCATAAAATATAGTTCATAAAAGACATACCTTTTCACGTTTCTGTTTGGTTTATGTGGTTTTACCCGGTTACACAAACAAAGGAATTGCTATGAATGTTATAACTTCATGCATGATCCGCTTGCCTGCCGGAGTTACTGGAAATCGGGCCAATCCGGAACGCAGGCGACGCACCGGCCTCGAGCCGTCACCTTCCGATCCTTGCAACAACATTCAAAGCAATAGTGGTGCCATAAACGCTGCCGGAAACATCTTCATTGTCACGTGCAGTTGCCCATCATTACCGGACGCCCTTCCTCTCCGGTGATGACTCGCTCATAAAGAAGCACTCCACCTCGCCGGCTTGACGGCAGGGATCGGCAATCATGTAAGCACTTGATCGACCCACCTGAAATCGGCAGGCTTGCCCCCGTTTTGAAGGAAAGCTTGATTCAAGAAAACTAAGAGCTTGTCCGGAGAATCAGGACATCGTCCGGCTTTCCCGGATATCGTCCGGAATTCCCGGACAGGCTTTTGCCTTTTTCAATTACTTTCTTCGGCTTATGCCTTGTTGAAGGAGAATAAATAAAGCTCCCTGGTCAACCTCAACAGCATAAAATAAACGCCCGTACAAATATGTACCCATAATTATGAGGTGAAATACAGTCTCTATACTCATACATAAGTCTTTCGGTGAACAAAATGATCTATGGCAATAAAGATATCGTCCTATTGGCATAATCTCTGCTCTTCTCAACTTTATTATGCGGAGAGACAGCTTTCATTTTGTTCATAAGGGCATAACAACTATCAAGGAGGAAACATGAATAACCTCATCAACAGCGTCAACAACATGCATGCCGCATCACCTGATGCCGCCATAGCCTATGAAAAAGCAGCTGGAAGACTCGTGAATCATGTTAATAACGAGCTCGAAGCCAACCCAAAGATTTCAGAGCTGATTGGCGGCAATCCGCTTGATCTTATGCGGAACAACCATAGCAATCATGCCGCCTTTATGACCACGGTGTTCAGGATAGGCTCCTATGAACTTCTGGCCAGAACGATTCCGTGGGTATACCGGGCATACCGGTCCCGGGGTTTTTCTTATGACTATTTTCCTGTCGAGCTTGCGGCCTGGGAAAAAGCGGTTAAAAAATATCTCGATCGTGTTCATTCTGATGAGATCATCACGGCCTACGATTGGATGACCAGTCATCATAAGGATATGATACAGCTTTCTTTAAGCGGTGAGGGCCTAGCGTTCTCTCCTGAGAAGGAAGCCAATGAGATGCAGGAAATATTGCTGTCATTACTTCTGCACGGTGACGGCAGGGGAGCCCTTCAACTGGTCAATCAGTCCGTCCGGACGGTCGATGATCTCAAATATTTCTACCTTGATGTCGTTTGCCCGGTCATGTATAGGATCGGCCTGCTCTGGGAAAAGAACATCATATCCGTGGCCGAAGAACACCTCGCTTCGGCCATCGTTGGAAGGATTACCGCCGCTCTTTATCCCCGATTTGCCAATGTTGACGTATCCAGGGGCAAGGCTGTTGTAACGGCCGGGCCAAATGAGTTTCATGAGGTGGGTGCGCGCATGCTGGCCGATTTCCTTGAAATGGAGGGGTGGGATGTGACCTACCTGGGAGCCAATATGCCGAAAGAGGAAATTCTTGCCATTCTCAAACAGCGCGCTCCCTTTATGGTTGCGCTGTCAGTCGCCACTGTAATCAACCTGGACCATGCAAGGCAGACCATTGAAGCGATCAGAGCAGACGTGGAAACCAGGGCGATCAAGATCATGGTTGGCGGGCTCGCATTCAACAGCATGCCCCAATTATGGCGAAAATTAGGCGCCGACGGTTATGCTGCCGATGCCGGGAAAGGAACACTCTCTGCCAATGCCTGGTGGGGGGAAAGAATCATATGACTCTGCTTCAAAATGAGATTTCTCTTCATAGAGGAAAAATCGAATCATATTTGTATACGTTGAGTGGTCTTGGTATTGTGTTCACAGACATGGCAATGCGAATCCTGGACTGCAATCATGGCTTCACGGAGATGTTTCAATTACAGCAGAAACCTTTTGGCGCACCATTGGCGGATTTTCTAAAAATCGCAGAGACGGACCTTGGCCATGCGGAAGAACTTAAACTCTCTTTTAACCATCCCTCGGGCGCGAGTGGAATCCTTTACTGCCGGGCCGTTGAAACAGGGAACGGACATCTGTTCTTCTGCGAACGATTGCTGCTCACAGAAAGCCGGTCCATCGAGCAGATCGGCGCGCTTAACAATGAGCTGATCAATCTGCAACGTGAATCGGTGAAAAAGAACCTGCTGCTGGAAAAGCTGCGGCGAGAGCTGGATGAGCGTATTGCAGACCTTGAGGCCACCTTGTCCCGGGTGAAACAGTTGGAGGGGATCATTCCCATTTGTTCCTATTGTAAAAAAATCAGGGATGATCAGGATATCTGGCACCGGGTGGAAAAATACATCGCCGTACATCCCGAAGCCCAGTTCAGCCACGGCATCTGTCCCGACTGTTTTGAAAAGGAAATGGGAAAAATAGAAAAATAAGCCGCAACGGTAAATAAAAAAGACCCGGCCAATGAATACAGACGACTACGAGATAATTCGGCAACTGTTTGACGACTAACTGCTGCTGGATTATTTAAAGAAAGGAAGATAAAACCCATGATAAAGAAAATCTTGATCGTTGATGATGCATCTGTGGCCCGCCGAATACTCAAGAGTTGTATTACCAAGGCGGAGCAGTATGAATTCTTTGAAGCCGGAGATGGCATTGAGGGGTTTGAGATGTTCAAGACTGAACGGCCTGATCTTACATTTCTGGATATTAATATGCCGAAAATGAGCGGCATAGAATGTCTTGAATCGATCAGGAAAGTTGATCCCCATGCTACGGTTGTCATGTGTTCCGCGGAAATCAACCCGGCATCAACGGTGACCGTGACATCTCTCGGAGCGCTGGCTGTTATCAGTAAACCGCCGACCAGAGAATCTGTTCAACAGGCCATATTGATGGCTAATGATGTGAAAAAGTAATTTAAGCGTTAAGAGGATGGATATAAACATATCTGCGGAGAATAATCATTTATGCGTAAAATATTAGCATGGCCCATACGTGTCCATTTGATATTTATTCTATTCCTGCTCGTGCTTCCATCGGCCGGTCTGTTGGCCGTCTGGGGAGTAGCGGAGCGGAACAAGGCCATAGATGAAGCCCATAAGGAGTGTTTGAAGTTCGTCAACAGCATAGCGGGCGAACAGCGGGCGGTTGTCTCCGGGGTGCAGCAATTGGTCTTTGCCCTGGCTGTTTTGCCCGAACTGAAATCCCGGAATATCGGCGCTACCAATGCCCTGCTTGCAGAGCTTCTCAAAAAAAATCCTCAATATGCCAATATCACGATAGCCGACAAATCCGGTCTTGTCTGGGCATCGTCAATACCCTTTGCCGGGAAATTATCAGTGGCAGACAGAAAATATTTTCGTGACGCCGTCCGAACGGGAAAGTTTTCCTCCGGTGAATATGCTGTCGGCAGGGTAACGCATAAACCTGCCATCCATTTTGGATACCCCGTGACGAACCCCCGGAAGGATCTCGTATCTGTGATTATCGTTACAATTGACCTGGATTACAGTCAAGAGACTTTCAAGAAAATCAATTTCCCTCCCGGCTCATCCTTCAGTCTTCTGGATCATAAAGGCGTCATTCTTCACAGGGATCTTAAAGATGCCCTTTCGGACAAGCTCACGGGAAACATTGACCTCCGGCAAGAGATATTCACCCTGATGAAGGAAGGGCCTGAAGAGGGCACGTTTAAAGCGACAGGAAATGACGGCAACTTCCGCCTTTTTGCCTACAAAAAAGCCTTTCTGCCTCAGGAAACAGTGCCCTATCTGTATGTGCGCGCCAGTATACCTCAGGCCGTCGCCACTGCGGAGAAAACGACTGCGATTTTAAGAAATATGACGCTTCTTGCGCTGATTATGATCGTCGGGGTGTTTCTGGCTTTTTTTCTGGGAAAGCTCATCATCGTAGAACCCGTTCGGAAGCTGAAGCAGGCAGCACAACAATTGGCAGACGGTTCAGGCACGGTGAAAGTGTCAAATGTTGTGAGAAACGGGGAGTTGGGGGAACTGGCCCAGTCCTTTGATGATATGGCCGAATCCCTGCACCAGAGAGAGGCGTCCCTGAAAGAAAGCGAATATCTGTACAAAGCCCTTTTTGATAATGCAAACGACGGTATCATGCTGATGACGATGGAGGGCAAGATTGAAAAAGCCAATCAGGCCTTTGCCGATATGCACGGATATGGTGTCGAGGAGATCCTCAAGATCAACATTACCCAACTCGACGTGATGAAGGAAAATGCCTTAACCGGCAGGCACGATCAACTCCGGCGCATTCTTGCCGGGGAGCGGCTCTGTTTCGACATCGAGCATTATCATAAGGATGGGTGGGTCCTGACGCTCAGTCTTTCAACCAATATCGTCGATATCCACGGACAGAAATACATCCTCGGCTTTCATCGCGACATTACCAGCCAGAGGTTCATGGAAGACCATTACAAGCACCTCTTCGACAACATGCTCGGCGGCTTTGCCATCCATGAAATGATCTTTGACGATCACGGCAATCCTGCCGATTATCGCTTTCTTGCCGTTAACCCGGCATTTGAGAAGCTGACGGGACTTAAATCGGCAGATGTGATCGGCAGGACGGTCCTGGAGGTTTTACCGAAAATGGAACGCAGCTGGATAGAAAACTATGGCCAGGTCGTCTTGACAGGTGAACCATTCATATTCCAGAATTATTCACATGAGCTGAACCGCCATTTCGAGGTGGCCGCCTATCGGTCAGCCCCCGGAGAGTTTGCCTGCATCTTCCAGGACATCACCGAGCGGAAAAGGCACGAGGAACTGCTCACGGCCATAAATCAACACTTGAATGACATTATCGATTTTCTCCCCGACGCCACGTTTGTTATCGATATCGAAAAGAAGGTTATTACGTGGAACCGGGCCATGGAAGAGATGACGGGTGTCAAGAAAGAGGAAATGATCGGCCGGGGAAATTATGCCTATACGCTGCCCTTCTATGGCGTCCGTCGGCCGCAGCTTCTGGACCTTCTGGACATGGATGACGAGGCGTTGGCGGCCAGATATAAATCTTTGAGAAAAGCGGGGGATACCCTTTACGCGGAGGCATTTACCCCTGCCCTTTATAACGGGAAAGGGGCCCATGTCTTTGCCGCGGCAAGTCCTCTTTTCGATGTTCACGGAAAGCGCATAGGCGCCATCGAATCCATACGAGACATATCGGACCGCAAGGAGCTGGAAAGCAAGTATAGAAACATATTCGACAACGCCGTCATGGGCATCTCCCAATCAACCCCCAATGGCGGTTATATCACCGTAAATTCTTCTTTTGCCCGCATGTTCGGATACGATTCGCCGGATGACATGATCCAAAGTATCAAAAATATTGCAAGCGAGACATTTGTACACCCCGAGCAACGGCTTCAATACTTAGGACGCCTTCGGGAAAAAGGATTTGTTGACAACTACGAAATGGAAAGACTCCGAAAGGACGGCAGCCGGATATGGGTTTCCATGACCTCCCATGCGGTCAAGGATGATCAAGGCAATATCCTTTATATAGAAAGCTTCGCAAAGGACATTACCGGGTTGAAAGATTTGGAAGATCAGCTTTTTGAAGCCCAGAAAATGGAGGCCATAGGGACTCTGGCAGGAGGCATTGCCCATGACTTCAATAACATCCTGGGGTCTATTTATGGGTATTCCGACATGGCCCTCATCGAAGAAGATGCTGGCCAGCGTTCTCATCACATAAACCAGGTGCTGATCGCTGCTGACCGGGCAAAGAATCTGGTCAAGCAGATCCTTGCTTTCAGCCGCCGTCAAGACCAGGAGAAAAAACCCGTTGACCTGAGAATCATTATAAAAGAGGCCCTGGAACTGATCAGATCGACAATCCCTGCAACCATACAAACCCGACAGAATATCACAAATGAAGCATCTGTTGTTCATGCGGACCTCACGCAGATTCATCAGGTTATCATGAATCTCTGTACTAATGCGGTACACGCCATGGGTGAAAAAGGCGGGGTTCTGGAAGTGAGCCTGTCTCAGATTGAGATCAGCAACAGCGCCTTGATCAATCTGCCGGAACTGAAACCCGGTTCCTATGCCAATCTGACAATATCCGATACGGGATGCGGCATCGCCCCGGACATTATTGAGCGTATTTTTGATCCATTTTTTACAACGAAAAAAGTTGGTGAAGGCACAGGACTCGGACTCTCCGTTGTTTACGGAATCGTTAGAAATCATGACGGCGCCATTCGGGTTACAAGCGAGCCCCGGCAGGGATCAACTTTTAATATTTACCTTCCTTGCTTAAAAGAGAGAACGACGGAAGACATTGTTCAAGCAAACGAACCGGCGCCAACCGGCCATGAAAGAATTTTGTTTGTAGATGACGAGAAGCCCCTGGTCGATCTTGCCGAACGTATGCTGTTTTCATGCGGATACGATGTGACGGCCCTGACGAGCAGTGAAGAAGCGTTCAAAACATTTTTGTCCGTCCCGGATCGATTCGATCTTGTCATTACCGACATGTCCATGCCCGAAATGACCGGTGTTGATCTGGTTAAGAAAATCCATGAAATTCGGCCGCAAATGCCGGTCATTTTATGCACCGGCTTCAGTGAGTATATCGATGAAGCAAGGGCCGGACAACTTGGAATCAGTGCTTTTGTTATGAAACCTTTCACAAGGAAGGAACTTGCTAAAACGATCAGAGAAGCATTAGAGAGTGACTAAAAAGGGGTAAGCGGTCCTTACAGGATTCATACCTAATCTTAGGGGACCCCTATAGAATACCAGAAGCGGGAGATTGCCGGACGGCAGAGCAGGAGCGGCATGCGATGATAAAAGAAGCAGATACGGAAACAAAGAATATGGGTCCGGGGATGAAGGAAGACGTGGTGTTCAGAAACACAATATTGTCTACCCTGCAGGAGGCCGCTATTGACGGCATCCTGGTGGTTGATGACAATGGGCGAATCATTTCTTTTAACCGGCGGTTTGTCGATATGTGGGATCTTCCCGGAGAGGTCGTCGAATCTAAATCGGATGAACGAGCGTTGCAGATAGTTCTGGACAAGTTGGTGGACCCTCAGCGATTTCTTGAAAAAGTTAAACATTTATACGAACAAAAGCATGAGGTCAGCAGGGAGGATATTTCTCTCAAAGACGGCAGGACGTTTGACCGTTACTCCGCCCCGATGTTTGGGGCCGATTCAAGATATTATGGCCGTGTCTGGTATTTCCGCGACATTACCGAACGCAAGCAATTGGAAAATATGATCCAAGAGATGAGTGCCGGGCTTCAGGAGCGGGTTTCGGAGCGCACGCTGGAACTCAATAAAGCCAACAAGAAGTTGCAGGAGGAAATCACAGAACGAAAAAAGGCAGAGGAGGCGCTACGGGAGAGCGAGACCAAACTTCAGGCAATCTTCGATACGGTAGGAACAGGGATTTTCATCATCGACAAGGATACTCAGGTCATTATTGAGGCTAATCAGACTGCTGTAGACATGACCGGAATGCCCAAAGAGAACATTGTCGGACGTATCTGTCACTCCCTGGTTTGCCCGGCCCAGGCAGGCAAATGTCCGGTCAAGGATCTTGGTCAAAGTGTCGATCACTCCGAACGTAAGCTGCTTTGCGCTGATGGACACGTAAAAGACATTCTTAAAACCGTTTATCCCATTATCATCAAGGGAAGGAATTGTTATCTTGAAAACTTTATCGACATCACCGGACGCAAGCAGGCCGAGGAGACGTTAAGAGAGAGTGAGGAACGTTACCGGGCTATCTCGGAATACTCACACGATGCGATCTGCATTCTGGATGAACAAGGGAAAATAATCTGGGGCAACGACAAAATGCAGGCGCTCGGAGGCTATTCACTGGAGCAGATGTATGAAGCGCCATCATTTGTCGGATTAATTGCACCGGAATCAATCGAATTCGTAATATCAAATTTTTACAAAGTGCTCGCAGGTGAACCTTACGAACATCATTATACTTTTTATTTTGTTCATGCAGAGGGAGAAAAACGTCTTTGCGAGAAGTACATGATGGATTTTAAGGATAAACACGGAAAGCGTAACCTCATCGTCAGTATGGTCGACATCACCGACCTGAAAGCATTGGAAGAGGAACAGGAGCGATCCCGCGCATTTATTGAAAACGTGGAAGATGCGTGCTGGGAAATGGATCTTTCAGGCAATCTGATTTTATACAATGAACCATTTCTCCAGATAACGGGATATACATATGAAGAATACATGGCCTTATCGCGCTGGGACCGGCATCCTACAAGGGAAGAAGCGAAGCGGGTATTTAAAATCTTTGATGATGTTCATCGAACGGGTATCCCCGCGAAGAATGTGGAATATCAAATTATACACAAGGATGGCGGCATTACAACCTCTGAAGTGTCGGTATCACAGATACGGGATAAATCTGGTAATCCTGTCGGTTTTAGAGGCGTTGGCCGGGATATTACCTCCCGCAAACGGGCAGAAGAAGAGCTTCTTTTGAACTCCCAGCGTATGCGGGCACTGCTTCACCTCGGCCAAATGACGGAGGCAACACTGAAGGAGGTTACGGATTTCGCCTTGGAGGAAATGGTGCGTTTGACCCAGAGCGAGATTGGCTATCTGGCTTTTCTCGATAAAGATGAAAGTGTCCTCACGATGAACTCCTGGTCGAAAGCAGCCATGGCGGAGTGCGCCATTAGCGAAAAACCGACTCATTATCAGGTCGTGGATACCGGGCTTTGGGGTGAAGCGGTCCGGCAGCGCAGGCCAGTCATAACCAACGATTACGCTTCGCCGAATCCCTGGAAAAAGGGTTATCCTGCAGGTCATGTCCGGATTTCAAGGCACATGAATGTTCCCATCTTTGATGGAAGCCGGATAGTCATCGTTGCGGGGGTTGGAAACAAAAAAGAAGAATATGTTGAAACAGAGGTTAATCAACTGACGCTCTTGATGCAAGGCATGTGGCGACTGATCGAACATAAGCGGGCCGAAGAAGAAAAGGCAAACCTTCAAGATCAATTTCTGCAGGCTCAGAAGATGGAGTCTGTCGGTCGGTTGGCGGGCGGTGTGGCCCACGATTTCAACAACATGCTGGGGGTGATTTTCGGCCATACGGAGATGGCTATGGAACAGGTCGATCCGGCTCATCCGATCTATTCGGACCTCCAGGAAATCAGGAAAGCCGCAGAGCGCTCCGCCGATCTTACGCGCCAGCTCCTGGCCTTTGCCCGGAAACAGACGGTCGCCCCCAAGGTGTTAGACCTGAACGAGACCGTGGCGGGTATGCTCAAAATGCTTCAACGGCTTATCGGCGAAGACATACATCTGGCGTGGCTTCCAGGCATCAACCCGTGGCCGGTGAAGATTGATCCGTCACAACTCGATCAGATTTTCGCAAACCTATGCGTCAATGCCCGTGACGCCATTGCCGGCGTGGGTAAGATCACCATCGAAACAGGAAACGTCATATTTGACGAGGCCTATTGCACCGATCACATGGGCTCTGTTCCCGGTGAGTATGCCTTGCTCGCCGTGAGCGACGACGGTTGCGGCATGGACAAAAACGTCCTAAGCAACCTTTTTGAGCCGTTTTTCACCACGAAGGGCGTGGGAAAAGGCACGGGACTGGGTTTGGCCACGGTTTACGGCATTATCAAACAGAACAACGGGTACATCAACGTATACAGCGAACCGGAGCGGGGAACGAGCTTCAAAATTTATCTGCCCAGGCACATGGGCGAGGAACAACAGCCACCCATGGAAGGCACGCAGAAACAGGCCCTGCGCGGTCAAGAGACCCTGCTGTTGGTGGAGGACGAGCCGGCCATTCTTAACATGAGCAAGCTCATGCTTGAAAAACAGGGCTATCAGGTTCTTGCCGCCGGTACACCGGGCGAGGCGATTCGCCTGGCGGGAGAACACACCGGGGAGATTCATCTGCTGCTGACCGACGTGGTGATGCCCGAAACGAACGGTCGAGACCTGGCCGATAAAATGCTTTCTATCTTTCCGAACATCAAATGCCTGTTTACATCCGGATATACGGCCGACGTCATCGCCCACCACGGTGTATTGGATGAAGGGGTGCAGTTCATTCAGAAGCCATTCTCCAGAAAAGACCTGGCCGCCAAGGTACGGGAGGCGCTGGATCAAAAATAATCGAATGGATAGAAAAGAGGGTGCCGGGGCAGATAAGCGGTCATAGTTTCTTCTTCATGAGAGCCGCCATGCGGTTCTTCCCGTCCCCTCGGGGGTTGATAGGGCCCGTGTGCTGCTGAGCTTCCAATTTCATGCCCGTCTCCAAATCTTTTTTCATGCCTTCATTTATAAGACGCTTCATCACCCTGATCGCTTCCGGTATATTCAGCAAAATCTTTTCGGCCATTTCCTGGGCTGCTTCGTCCAGCTTTTCCGGAGGGACGACCTTGTTGACAATGCCCAGCCGCTGTGCCTCATGCGCAGATATGGGGTCACAGGTGAAAAGCAGCTCTTTGGCCTTCTTTGTGCCGATCAGCCGGGGGAGCATCTGTGTTTGACCGCCTCCAGGGATGATTCCGAAACGGGCATGTGTGTCTGCAAAAACCGCCTTCTCGGATGCGATAATGATATCAGCGCACAATACAAGTTCCAAAGATCCGGTGAAGCAGGCGCCATTCACGGCTGCAATCACGGGTTTGCTCAATTCTTCCAATGCCCTGTATCGCGATGCGCCCGGGTATTCTTTTCCCTCAAGTACGTCCCCTGCATCCCGACCGGCGGAAAAGGCTTTACCCGCACCAGTCAGGATGACCACATGGATGCTGTCATCCTTTTCTATGTTGTCCAGGGCCGCCACCAAGTCGGACAGTACACCCTCCGTGATGGCATTCAGGGCGTGGGGGCGGTTTAAAGTGATTTTGGCGATTCCGTTTTTCTTTTCCAGAAGGATATTTTCATAGGTCATTTGTCAGATCCTTTAAAGGTGGTTTAGGCCACATGCCGGAAGGAAGATACACGAATCTCATTAACAGTCAAGTAGTCGAAATTAGAAAGGGTGATGAAGGCTGTACGGCATAGACACCAAACACCGGAATCTGTGGCCAAAATCCTCTTGACACACCAATTCCTGCTCCATATACTGCCACCGCGAAAAGAAGCTCTTATCACCTTGGTAAAGGAAAACCTGCACATCAAGGGAAAAGTCATATGTCTGTCAAAAATGAATCTTTAAGGGGCGCCGAATCCATGTGTCCGTCGCCTATGCCGGAATTATGAACTGAAATTCATACAACAAGGGAGGTTTTAATGAGCAAGACAGACAACAAGAAGGGAATGAGCAGAAGAGGATTCATCAAGAGTGCCGCGTTTGGCGCGGGCGCATTGACCCTCACGGGCTTGACGGCAGGGGCGGTTTCGGCGGCGCCGTTGCCGAAAAAGTGGGAGAAAGAGGCCGATGTCATCGTCATCGGTTGCGGTGGCTCCGGTGTCGCCGCAGCCATCGAGGCGCACGATGCCGGGGCGAAGGTTCTCATCCTTGAGAAAACCCCCCTCCATGGCGGCAGCACGAATCTCAGCGGCGGCATTGTCTATGCGGCCGGAACCTCCGTCCAGAAGAAGGCGGGAATCGAGGATTCTCCGGTAGGGATGTTTAAATACTGGATGGCCTACCACCGGAATCTTCTGGACCCGAAAGTCCTGACGATCATCTGTGACCGGTCCGACGAAATGGTGGAATGGTTAATGCGCAACGGTGTGGAGTTTCCGCCGGAGCTGCTCTACTATTCGGGCGTGGAAGAAAAGTATGGCGCCGTGACAAAGCCCGTCAAGAGAGGGCACTGTGCCAAAGGCCGAGGGAAGGGGCTGATGGATGGACTCATGAAATCTGTAGCCTCAAGAAAGATAGAGATTCTCTACAACACCCCCGCAGAACGCCTCTTAATGGACGATAAAGGCGAGATCGCCGGTGTTCAGGCCAAGGGCAAGAAGGGCGCCATGAACATCAAGGCGAAAAAGGCCGTCATCCTTGCCAGCGGCGGTTTTGCTCGCAACAAGGAGATGGTAAAGAGCTATTTCCCCGACCAGTTGACCGCTGTTCCCTTTACTGCTAGCGGTACCACCGGTGACGGCATCCTGATGGCGGGAAAGGTGGGTGCTCCTATCGTCGACACAGGAACCACGGAGCTGCCGCCGTCTCTTCCCGCCCTGGAGATCGTTCCGGCGGAGAAGGCGGTCATGTTTTCCAGCGCCTATTTCCTCTACAAATATCCCTACATCTGGGTCAATGAAGAGGGAAAGCGTTTCTGCGACGAATCGGCCTACTACCAGATAACCTCACCTTTCATCAGCCGGCAGAAGTCGGCCTATATCGTCTTCGACGACAAGGTGAAGACCCAGGTCGGGGCCGGCATGGGATTCGGTTTCAGCAAGGATCTGGAGAAGGAGATTGCCGAGGGAATTCTCAAGAAGGCGGCAACCCTGGAAGAACTGGGGAAACTTCTCAAGGTCAATCCCGAGGTCCTGAAGGCGTCGGTGGAACAGTTCAGCGCCAATGCCAAGACTGGATCCGATCCGGAATTCAAACGGGCCAAGGGCCTGGGTGCAATCGAGACGGGTCCGTTTTACGGCGGCAAGCTGACCGTCGCCGTCGTGGAGAGTCTGGGTGGTTTGAGGATCAATGTCGATGGTCAGGTTCTCGACGCATATGACGACCCGATTCCACGCCTCTATGCAGCCGGGGCCGTTACGGCCACCCTCCGGGGCTATCCCGGAAGCGGCGCTTCAATCACCCGTGGCCTGGTGATGGGGCGTGTTACCGGCCAACAGGCGGCTGGCGAAAAAGCCAGGAAGTGACGCCGGTTTATTCGCCGTGCAAGATGCAGAGGGTCGGTCTCCGGACCGGCCCTTTTTTGTCTTGCGGGCACCTTTTCAGTTCAGCACCCATCTTTCTGATTGAGTTCGGCAAGCTGCTTTTCGAGGCATGTCGGACAGATGCCGTGGGTGAAACGTACCTCTGCATGCTCCGAAATGTAACTTTCCACCTGACGCCAGTATTGCTTGTCGTCGCGAATCTTCTTGCAGTAGGCGCATATGGGCAAGATGCCCTGTAATTTCCGGACATGGGACAAGGCTTCCTGCAACTCATGGATGCGCTTGGCCAGGTCATGCTGAAGGGAGACCATTCGGATGCCCACGGCAATCCTTGCCCGAAGCTCATCCTGATCGTAAGGCTTTGTGATATAATCGTTGGCTCCTGCATTGAGGCCGATGACAATATCTCCCTTTTGTTCCCTGGATGTCAGCAGAATGATATAGGACGGCTGTTCCGTTTCCATTTGCCTGATTCGACGGCAAACCTCCAGGCCGTCCAGCTTCGGCATATTCCAGTCCAGAATGATGAGTTCCGGCGCATCCGGTTTTTGCATGACCTCCCATGCCGACTCACCGTCTTGTGTCACGATCGTCTCGTATTGCCATTTGTTCAGAATGGCCTCCAGCATGACACGGGACGTCAGGTCATCTTCAGCAATCAGAATTCTCGGCATAACCCACCTCATGATGTACATATATTTCCATTTCCCCTTTTAGCCGGGCGAAGCATTCTTCCAACTGCGGCATAAGGGAACTGAGAAGATCGGCCTGACTATCCCGGCCTGCCTTCTCCATTTCCAGGGCTTTATCGCAAAGGATGTTTCCTCCCATATTGGCGGCCGCTCCCTTGATTTTGTGGGCCTGAGCGCCGGCCGCTTTACTATTTCCATCTGCTACCAGATCATGAAGAATCCTGATCTGTCCGGGTATATCGTTCAGAAAGGCCTTGACCAGCATCTCGGCCAGTTCCATGTCTCCCGTCAGGCGGCCGACCAGGGCTTCATGATCAAAAGCAGCCGTCTTTGGGTGATGCTCTTGCCGGGATTGCTCCCCCTGTTTTGCCTCGCCGGGACGGGATTGTTCAGCGCCTGATTCCGCAGCGAGGCCGGATAGGACCCGCTTCAGAGTATTTGAAAGAATTTCGAGATCGATTGGTTTGGCCAGATAATCGTTCATGCCCGCATCCAGACATCTTTGCCGATCGCCCTGCATGGCATGAGCGGTCATGGCGATAATGGGTGTGGCGATATGGCCGGCGCCGGCTTCACCCTGTCGGATGCGACGGGTAGCCTCAAAGCCGTCCATATCAGGCATCTGGCAATCCATGAGGACCAGGTTATAAGGGTTTATTTTCATGGCCGAGATTGCCTCAAGCCCATTTGAAGCGATATCGGCGCGAATGCCAAGCTTGTCGAGCATTTTCAGGGCGACAAGCTGATTGGTCGTATTGTCTTCCACCAGCAGGATACGGGCCCTTTGCATGTGCAATTCGGCGACGGTGTGCCTTGTGGCCATTGATGGGTTCGGCAGGTCCGGCTTATGCTTCATGCGCCCCAGGACAAAGGAGAGGATATCCTTGAGTTGGTTCTGGCGGACCGGCTTGTTAAGGTAGCCTGCGAAACCCGCCTTTTCCAGCCTCTTTGCATCGCCGCGTTGCCCCAGGGAGGTCATCATGATCATGATGGTCTGATGCAGTTCAGCATCCGCCTTGATGAGATATCCCAATGTTTCGCCGTCCATGCCGGGCATTTGCATATCCAGCAGGGCAATCTGATACGGGATGGCGTTGCGATTTGCTCTGCGCAGTTCCCGGAGAGCACTTTCCCCGTCGATCGCCTCAACAGGCAGGCAGCCCCAGGATCGAAGTAGTGTTGTTGCCAGAAGACGGTTGATCTCGTGATCGTCCACCACCAAAACATTAACCCCGGCAAGATCGGCCGTCGTTTGAGTCGCGGACGTGACTTCTTCCGGACCTTTTTCGAGAACGGCAGTGAACCAGAAGGTGGTCCCTTTGCCTTCCTCGCTCGTGATGCCGATCTGCCCGCCCATTAATTCGGTAAGCTGTTTGGAGATGGCCAGACCCAATCCCGTGCCGCCATATTTGCGCGTGGTTGATCCGTCTGCCTGGGTAAAAGGAGAAAACAGAATAGAGATCTTATCCGGCGAGATGCCGATGCCCGTATCTCGAACTTCAAAACGCAAAGTGACATGGCTGTCCGTCTCACCGACCGGGAGGGCGTGAAGGGTGACATAGCCCTTGTTTGTGAACTTGACGGCGTTTCCCCCCAGATTCATCAGAATCTGACGCAATCTTCCGGGATCGCCCCGAAGTGACGGGGGAACTCCGGGATCTATCAGGCAGGCCATTTCGAGTCCTTTTTCCTGAGCCCTGATCGCCAAAAGCTCTACCGTATCTTCCATGGTCGTTCGCAGGTCAAAATCAATGATTTCAAGATCGAGTTTTCGAGCCTCGATTTTTGAGAAATCAAGGATGTCATTGATAAGAGACAGTAGGCTTTCACCGCTGGAGCGGACGATTTTTGCGTACTGGTTTTGTTCATCGGTTAATTCCGTGCCGAGAAGCAGAGTGGTCATCCCGATGATCCCATTCATGGGCGTCCGGATTTCGTGGCTCATGTTGGCCAGGAATTCGCTTTTGGCGGCATTGGCCGATTGGGCTTCGGACGTGGCGACCTCAAGTTTTTGATTGGTCTCTTGAAGCGCCTGCTCTGCCCGTTTGATGACCTCGAACTCTCTGGACCTGATGAGGGCCAGAGAACATATTTTCAAAAGCGCCTGGGCCAGAGGCAGGTAGTGGCCCATATACTGCGGAAAGGCGAGATGCCTGATGATAAGCCCGCCAAATAGCTTGCCATCCCAGGCAAAACGAACAAAAAAGCCGTTGTCGGGTGAGATAACGATCTCCTTGGCAAGATTGAGAAATGTTTCCGTAAAGGATTCTGCGCTCTGATCCTGATCGGGAATGCCGCGAAGTCTCATGAATCCGGGCTCGTTGTCTTCAAAAGCAAGGTAGATCATCTCCTGGGGCGCGAAGAACATCTGGAAGGCATCAAGAATCTTTTCGATGACGGCCTTTTCTTCGTGAATGGCCGACAGGGGATCGATGAATTCGGCCATCATCGTATAATCCGCCAACCGCCGCCGGGTATCGGTGTATTGATCGCTTAGCCTTTTTCCCTGCTGCCGGAACCGCCAGGACTCTACAAGACCGTTCAGGATCAATCGAAAATGATCGAGACCTACAGGCATGACCTCAGCCGGGCAGCCGGTAAATTTTGAAAAAGCAATCAATTCCGTCTGTATATCCTTTCTGATGCCCGTATCCAGAAGCATCAGCCTGGTCATGTTTTCGGTGAAAAACATCCGCGCCGTATCTTCATCGAAGGCCCATTCCTGCATGATGCTGCGCCAGTTGGACAACCATCCGGGGGTGATAAGATAACATCCTTGACGGATCAGATCGGTGACTGTTGTGTCGTTCAGGAAAAGACAAAAACACAGTGGAACACAATAGATATGATCGGGTGATGCCTGAGTCGGCTTTGCTCCGTGATGCAGGCAGGAGGCGCCGATTATTACGGTCGACATTGTTGTATCCGGACCTTCAGGCTCCAGTGACCGTAAGCCGGCTAAGCTGCCGGCCTGTGTATGGCAGGAAACCGTCATGGATTGAATCTCGACATCATTCCATCCGGCGGCTTCTTTTACTGCCAGAGCTTCAAGGGTGTAGTGCCGGCAGATCCTGATCGTCAGAATGTCACTCATGCTCTTCCATCCAGGTCAACGGGTAACGGCCCCAGCGCTGTACCGCATCTGTTATGGCCATCAGGACGTCTTCCGGAACAGAGCACGGTATCTCGCCATGATTATCTGAAAGGATGAACCCCCCGCCTATCCCGGCCCGGGCAATGGCGTCTTTAACGGCGGCTTCGGTTTGGCCTGCATCCCAGTGCCTCATGCCGATACCATCCAGATTGCCCACCAGTGCCAGTTTTCCCCTGGCGGCCGCTTTCCAGTCCCGCAGATCTTCCTTTGCGCTGACACCGGCCAGCAATGCGCCCGAAGCGATAATGTCGTCGGCGATCGGCAATGCCCGGGAAGACGCAAAGTGAATGGCCACAGGCCCCTTTATCTGTTTGATGACCCGGCACGCGACAGGATAGGCCGTCTTTGTATATAGGTCACGGGTAATCATCTCCGGCGAGGAGATGGGATCAAAATAGCAGATGGAATGGGCGCCGGCGGCCAGTTGCCTGTTGGCCCAATCAATCGTAAAAGCCTCATTTACGGCCATTAGTTGTTCCCATAGGTCTCGCCTGTCATGCAGCAGATCCAGGTAAAGTTCAAAGCCCATTTGCATGACAGGCAGGGAGAAGGGGGACATCACCACGCCGATAATGAGGACCTCGTCTCCGAATTTCTTCTTTAACATCTCCGTTGCGCTGAGGACTTTTTTCAGGCAAGGTGTGTCTTCGGGCAGGGGTGGCACCATGAATTTTATCTTCTTGAAGTCTTTGAGGAAAGGCTCTCCTGAATTGGGTGGCCCGTCATCGGCATAGATGACTTCACCGCCCCACGCCTCCGCATCGACCGGGCCGTAGAAAAAACTGGTCACACAATCGCTCCCGTATTTTGCCCGGCCTCGGATTTGCCCTTCAACCACGTATTCCGGTTTTGAAAAATAATCCTTGATGTTCAGACCCAGTTCCCGGGCGCCGCGCAAACCTGTAAACAGGAAAAAGGGAACGCGATCCGGTTCTTTCTGACCCAGTGCCGTCAGTACTCGTTGCAGGGAGTTCATGACAATCCTCCTTCCCACGCTGCCGTAACCAACAGGGCGTCATGTCCCGTTTTACCGGTCGCATCTGCGCCGACCTCACGCCATAAGGTTTCATCTATTCGGAAAGGCGCGCCGCCTACGACAATTTTCACATGGTTTCCTCTCTCGCGTAATGATTCAATCAGTGGCTTGATATGAAGCGCAGAATGAAGCATGAGTGTTGAAAGGAAAAGAATGTCAACAGGCGTTTCCGTGATGCGCGTCAAGACGGCTTCACGGCTGAGTCCTGCGCCCCAATCCTGCAAAGGATATCCTGCCGATCGGACGATGGAAGAGACGATACGTTTCCCCAATTGGTGGTGATCTTCAAAAACGGCGATGGCCATTGCCGGGTTGTTGCCGGCCGGCGCTTTATCCGCAATGGGCACCAGATCGAGTAACTGCTCGCAGAGCCTTCCGCTCATATAGACCTGGGATAGTGAAATCAACCCTTTTTGCCATCCGTCGCCAATTCGCTCCAATGCGGGAAGGGCCACGGCTTCTATCACACCGAAAGTAAAATCGTCTCCTTGAAACGAACGGATAGTGGCCAGGGCCTCTGCATGGTTAATCGACAAAAGGGCCTGGGTAAATCGATCGACAGCTTCATCAAGTTCCATCTATTTTTCTCCTTTCAAGAGAACAGCAGGTCCGTATCATGCATTTTTAGGGTTTATGCGTGTCATTGCAATAATTACCTTTGATCTTTGATTTTTCTGCATCCAAGCAACAACGCACCATTTCATCTAGAGATACTGGCAAGATGGGTGCCACGAGGGCTTTATTTAATATGTCTCATCATTACAACTACATATAAATATTGAAGCGCATATGCAGGAGGAATAATGTCCGGAAATGCCGGACATTGTCCACAATATCCGGACATCAGTCCGATATTACCGGACATAGGAGGCGGGAACCCTGATCTTATAATAACATTTTAAATCAGGTGGATTTTGTGATAGGAAAGACCGTTCTACTGAGAGAGTAAGGGGCGGCAGGTTCTATCTGACCGCCTTGTCAAATGATGCAACGGAAAGACCCAAAAAATCATTGGAGGTAAGGTTCATGAAGGAATGCGTGGTTATTGACGGTGTGCGCAGTGCGAATGCCCGGGCGCACAAGGACAAGGGCTGGTTCAGGAACGTAAGGCCCGAAGAGTTGTTGATCAAGGTCTATCAGGCGCTTTTCGAGAGAAATCCCAAGGTGAAGCCTGAAGAAGTTGAGGCGGTCTTTTGTGGGTCGGCGAATCAGGCCGGGATGCAAAACGACATCGCCCGGTGCGCCTGGTTGGCCGGTGGTTTCCCTGAAGTTGTGGCATCCAACGGCATCGGCCAGCAGTGCCCCTCGGGCATGGCGGCGGCGGAACATGCAGCGCGGGCCATCATGTGCGGTGACGGAGACGTTTACATCGCCTCGGGTGTCGAGGACATGCAGAAGGTTCCCATGATGTTCGCCATGGACTTTTCTCCGAAGCTGCTTGACCGGTATCGGATGGAAGACCTGCCCATGGGCGCCACAGCGGAGAAAGTGGCCGAACTCTGGAAGGTTGACAGGAAAGATGCAGAAGTCATGGCTTACTGGAGCAACAAGAAAGCCGCGGCGGCTCGCGACAACGGTAATTTTGCCCGGGAAATAGTGCCCATCGAGGGAGAGCAGGAAGACGGAACAAAATTTATGGTCACGACGGACCAGTGGATCCGTGATGATGTCTCTCTGGAGCAGATGGCAACGATGAAATCGCCCTTCAAGGAGAACGGCGTGGTGACGGCGGCGGTTTCTTCCCCTCTGACGGCGGGCGCCGCAGCCCTGCTGCTGATGAGCAGGGATAAGGCCGATGCATTGGGCCTCGATTATCATATTAAATATGCCGGAGGCGCCATGGTCGGATGCGACCCCACGGTCATGGGTGTAGGCCCAATCTATGCCGCCGAGAGACTCTTGAAGCGTGCCGGTCTTACCGTAAAGGATATCGGCGTCTGGGAACTGAACGAGGCCTTCGGCAGCCAGGCCCTGGCCTGTCTGCGCACGCTCGGCATCGCCCAGAACGCACCCTTTGAAAATGTGAATGTCTGGGGCGGCGCCTTGGCCCTCGGCCACCCCCTGGGAGAGTCGGGATGCCGGGTCATCGTGACCCTGAATAACATCATGAAAACCGATTTCAAGGCTGCCAAGTACGGCGTGGCCATGCTTTGCGGCGGATTTGGCAACGGCAATGCGTCACTGTGGCAGAGAGTGGATAAGTAATAAATGAAAAGACTGGCAGGATTGCCCGTCAATCCCGCCAGTCTTTAATGTTGAAAGCAATAAAGTTAACTTCTCGTTCAAGTCCCCATTATACCGGGGGATTTTCCTGGTATTCCGGAAAATATTCCCCATCCCTTCGTTAGAAAAGAGGGGAACTGCCGTGTTTAAATCGCTCCGGATCATACGCCACGAAGCTTGCTGCTGCGGCGTTTATACGTTATGACAATAGATGCCTTTCCCTTCGCGTCCGGCAAGGATACAACGATTGTCGGATATGCATTGCGCTTTTTCACGGTCTCCCGTTTTCCAGCGATTGATAAGACCCGGTTCGCGTATGAACGGGCGGGCCATGGAGATGTAGTCGGCGGTTCCTTCCTCCACAAGCTGTTGGGCTAATTCAAAGGACCGGATTCCCCCAAGCAGGATCAACGGAATATGAAGCTGCTTGCGGAAGGCGCGGGCCTCTTCCTGGAAATAGGCCTCTTTTTCAACGGTGTCGATTCCCGCCCGGACCGGCGAAAGCCTTCTTTCCGTCAGCATGCCGCCGCTTACTTCAATGGCGTCCAGTCCGGCTTCGGATAGCAGGCTGGTGGCCTTGATGGAATCTTCCAAGGTCAGTCCGTTCTCAATGAAATCCCGGCAGTTTATCTTGAGCAGGATGGGGTAGTCCTTGCCGACAGCATCTCTTATGGTCCGGTATACTTCAAGGAGAAACCTTGCCCGGTTGTCGATGGAACCGCCATAAGCATCCGTACGCCTGTTGTAGGCCGGCGAGAGAAACTCGCTGAGAAGGAAACCATGGGCACCGTGGATCTGGACGCCGTCAAAGCCGGCCGAGCGGGCTCGTTGGGCGGCATCGGCAAAGGCGGCGACGGTTTGTGCGATATCCTGTTCCGTCATTTCCCTGCGCGGTGTCCTGGCGAGACCATCATAAGCGGAAGCCACAAAGGGGGGCGTTCCTGTTAAACGTTCATCAGCGAAATTCCCGGCATGGGACAATTGAGCCACGATCTTTCCGCCTGCATCATGAACTGCGGCGGTCATGTTGCGCAGGGAGACGGCAAGATCATCCTTGTGCATGCAAATCTGCGCCGGTGATGCCTGCCCTTCGGGACTGACATAACAATGGCTGGTGATGATCAATCCCACGCCGCCTTTTGCCAGCGCCGACATGGTTCCAATAAGTTTCAGGGTCGGCCCCCCCGCATCATCAGCCATTCCTTCCCAAGTGGCCGCCCGGACAAAGCGATTGGGTAGAGCCATCCCGTTGATGATGCCGCTCTCAAACAAATTGCTCATTATCGTCTCCTTCCCTTCAAAAGATTCTCTTCCGGAGTTGTTTATGATATTTTGCTGTTGCGATCAACCTTCTGTTCGTTTAACAGGTATTTGTCCAAAGGGACAGACTAATAATTCTCCTTGAATCAGTCACAATTAATTGTCATAGTTTAACCAAGAAAACCCTTCGGGAGAAAAAAATGTATAAAATGCTTATGGAAGGCGTCAGCGATATCGTGATCGTTATCGGAGAAGATTCCAAAGTCATTTATGTCAACCAGGCCGCTTGCCATTGGATAGGGGACTTGATCGGCGCCTCCCTGAAATCCCTGCAAACCATGGACGGTCTTTCCTCACTTAACGCTCTCATGACAAGGCACCTCGGAAGCGACGGTCGGCTGCCTCGGGAGGAATGTATTATAACGAAAGACGGAAAGATAATCGTTCTTGATATCAAGTCCATGCGCCTGCATGAAGGGGACGTCCCAAAGGGAACAGCGTTTTTCGGGCGAAATGTTACCGATCAGAGGACGGCGCAAGTAGCCTTTCAATCCAGTGAAGAAAAGTTCAGGATTTTTTCGCAGGGCCTGTCCCATGCCGTCCATCTCATCCAGGAGGTTGATGGGGTTTACCGGTATGTCTATGTCAATCCCGCTTTTACCCGCAATACAGGTTACAGCCTTGAGGATTTGAAGGACAAAACATTTTTTGACATCATCCATCCTGATTTTCATCCTATTGTCATTGAACGGGCAAAAGCCAGGCTCAGGGGCGAGCAGGCAGAGCGTTCATATGAACTCAAAGTGATCAAAAAGGACGGGCAGGAGATGTGGTCGAGCTTTCACGCCTCCGTTATCGAGTATAAAGGCCGGCCGGCTATACTGGGTTCCGCTCACGATATTACGGAAATCAAGGTCGCTGAGGAAAAATTGAGGAAAGCCCTTGAGGCGCTTAAGGAATCGGAAAGGATGTTTGTCGGCATCATCAATTCTTTGCCATATGCCACCTTCGTAATCGACCGCGCTGGTGTGGTGATTGCCTGGAATCGGTCGATTGAGATCATTACCGGCGTTAAGGCCGACGAGATGCTGGGGAAGGGTAATTATGAATATGCTATCCCTTTTTACAAAAAACGGCAGCCCATATTGGCGGATATGGCCCTCGATCCGGAGAAAATCAATCCGGATCTTTATGCGGTGATTGAACGGCGCAATAATCTGATCTCCGGCAATGGATATATAGAAGACCTGAACGGCCGTGAATTTTATTTCTCGGCAACGGCAACAACACTTCATGACTTGAAGGGAGATGTGGCCGGGGCTATTGAATCCATGATAGACACCACGGAGTTGCGCCGGGCGGAAAAGGCGCTACAGCAAAGTGAGGAGAAATTCCGGGCCCTGACGGAGAAATCCCCCGATATTATCATGATGTTCGATCAGGAGTTGCGGCATCAATACACCAATCCGGCCATCCAGAAATATATGAGAATGACACCGGAGTCTTTCATCGGCAAAACCCATAGTGAGCTTGGTTTCCCTCTGGAAATGGCGGTGGCGGCTGAAAACGCCATCCGGAATGTGTTCCGGACGAAAGAACAGGGGCGGGTGGAATTGGTGAATCCAACCGGCCAATGCTTCGACTGGATGCTGTCGCCGGTATTTTCACGAGACGGCGAAGTTGAATCAGTCATAACGTCGGCCCGTGATATTTCAGATTATAAGAAAACCAAGGAGGCCCTGGCGCGGGCGGAAAAAATGGAAGCCATCGGTACACTCGCCGGAGGAATCGCCCATGATTTCAATAATCTGCTCCAGGGCATCATGGGTTACGCCTCTTTGATGAAGCTCGATAACGACCCGGACAGCCAGAATTATCTGCGTGCTCAATTGATTACCGACGCCTCGTTAAGCGCGGGCGATTTGACGCGGCAGTTGCTCGGATTTGCACGGGGCGGGCGGTATAATGTGGAGGTTTTGAATCTCAATGATGTAATAACAAAGTCTGCGACCATGTTCGGCCGAACGAAAAAGGAAATTGTGATCCATTATGCCTTTCAACCTGAGGTCTGGACCATTGAGGCGGACAGGGTCCAGATGGAGCAGGTCCTGCTGAACCTTTATGTCAATGCCTGGCAGGCCATGCCGGGTGGCGGGGAATTATTTCTTCAGACGTCGAACTTGACTGTCGATGAAAAAGCTGCCCTTGCCCATCATACGGATCCGGGGAATTATGTCAAAATTTCCGTTACAGATTCAGGTGTGGGGATGGACGAGAAAACGGCATCCCGGATATTTGAACCATTCTTTACGACCAAGGCCATGGGGCGAGGCACGGGCCTGGGGCTGGCTTCCGCATATGGCATTATCAAGGGCCATGGCGGTTTTATAAATGTCTACAGCGAAAAAGGTCATGGAACGACCTTTAATATTTACCTGCCGGCATCCATGAAGGAAGTCAGAATACTTGAAGAAAAGAAGTCGGCCCTACCCGGAGGGAAAGAAACGATCCTGCTGGTTGACGATGAACTGCATGTCCTGAAAGTAGCCGAAGAAATCATTAAATCGCTCGGTTATACCGTTATGAAGGCCACTGGCGGCAAAGAGGCCATCGAGATTTATCTTGAGAAAAAAGACAGAATCGATCTGGTGATCCTCGATATGATCATGCCTCAAATGGGCGGCCGGGAGGTATTTCTGGCGTTGAAAAAAATCAACCCCGTGATTAAAACCATCCTCTCAAGCGGGTATACGCTAAATGGCCAGGCGAGAGAAATCATGGATATGGGTGTTTCAAGTTTTATTCAGAAGCCATACGCGGTGGAGGATATGGCAGTTAAGATCCGGGAGGTTCTGGACAACTGTTGATACTTCGAAATCAGACAGAAACGATCGCTTTCTGTATTGTATGCTTGACCTCTTCCATGATTTCGCCTGTTTGTTCATCGTCCAGGCCCAAAAGCAAAATGGCATGACCAATATTGGGAGGTTCTTCGGTAAAAAGGCTGTAGCCGATACGGCGTGTCAGAATATTGGCAATATACAGGACAAGAATCATTTTTGGGGTCTGGCTGGTCAGTTCGGGTGATTCATGGGAGGAAACCGCTTTGATGATATTGTCCGCAAAGCCCCATCGCTGAAGGAGCGCGCCGCCAAAACCGGCATGGACGGCCTGAATGCTGACTAAGATCTCATCCAGATTAAGCGCCTGGTTCTTATCGTTTTTGAGGAGAATCGTCGTCAGGGCATGGAGGAGCAGAACCTTGCCGATGTCATGGGTGAGGCCCAGCAAAAACATCATCTCCGCGTCCCTGTCCCGGAGCTTCAGAGCAATGGCACGTGCCGTATAAGCGGTCGCAATTGCATGCTGCCAGAATTTCTCCATCACCTTTTTAACTGGGACACTATTGGCGGTATAAACCGATTTCAAGGCAATCGTTGATACGATGTCCTGGGTGTCCTTGATTCCAATGCGGGCCACCGCCTGCCTGACCGTTTGTATCTTACCGCCCCCACCGTAATGAACGGAATTGGCAACCGTGATGAGACGCAAGGTGACCACCGGGTCCTGTTCTATTACGGCCGCCAAGTCATCAATCGTGGTATTGACCGATGAAATGGTCTGCCGGATCTGCTGGATAATGCCGGGAAATACGGGCAAATCGATATGCCCTCTCTTGAAAGATTCAACGACTTCCTGGACGGCCTTGGGGATGGGGCTTTCTTCCTTTTTAGGGGAATCGGACTTTACGCTCACAAAACGGATGAACGCCTCGACAAGCCTCGAATCGAACATAATCCCCGCATTTCTGTGAAGTTCGTCGAGGGCTCCGTCTTTGCTCATCGGTTCACGGTGCGGGCGTTCCGACATCATGGCATCGTAGCTGTCAACAATGCTGAGGATGCGGGCGCCAATTGGAATGGCCTCGCCCCTTAAGCCGTCCGGATAGCCATCTCCGCTATAAGTTTCATGGTGGTGCCGGATGATCGGGAGGGCATTTTTCAGGTATGAAAGATTGGACAGAATATTCTCGGCGATTTTGGGATGGTCCTTGACCAGCGCCATTTCCTCCGTTGTGAATGCGCCCGGTTTATGGATGATGTCATTGGGGATATAGACCATCCCGATGTCGTACAGCAATGACGCCAGATAGATAACATCCATGAGCTCTTTAGGAATGGGCAGTTGGCGGGAAAAAAGGACGCAATTGGCGGCAACGCGTTCCGAATGGCCCTTGAAAAAGGGGTCTTTGTGCTCCACGACCGACACCAGGGTCCGGACAATTTCCTTGAAAACCTGTGACTGATCTGCCCCTGGATTCAAAGCCATGGAACCTCACCGCCCTTTTCCGGATGATAGCACTATTTACGGTCTAAGCAGGGTTCAAGTGTATTTAAAATGGAACGAGTTCTACGTTAGATTATAGTAAATTTATGAATATTCAAGAGAAAAGTGGAAGATTAAGGGCTTTCTCCGTAGAGATCTTTTCCATCGTCCGGGTCGGTTAATGTGATGATCAGGCTTTTTTTCAGGCGCTCTATTTGGCTTTTGCCCATAATTTTTCTTTTCTTCACATCATTGATGTAAAAAACATCTACAGCCTGATCGATTCGCGTGGAAAGGCGGGCAGAAGCAATGTTGATTCTGTTTTCACTAAAACATCTGGCAATTTTGTGGAGCAGGCCGAAATTGTCAGGCGTGTCAATTTCCAAAACCGTATAAAGAGGTGACGCCGAATTATCGACAAGGACCTGCACTGATGGCTGAGGTGAGGTCAGGCGGATAGCGTCGGGCGGGTATTTCCGGATGCGTTCCATGACGAGTTCGTCCGCTGTAATTTCAGATCCGGAGAGGCGTCGCCATTTTTTGTATAGGTTTTGAATTCGAACAGCGTGGGCTAACCTCGGTTTCATGGGTGGTTCAAGGTTGAAGATATCGAGGACTTTGCCGTCCGTTGTGGAGTAAACCCTGGCACTCAGGATGTTATATCCTTCCGATGACAGGCACCCGATCATATCACTGAGAAATCCCATCCGGTCGTGCCCGCAGACGGTCAGGCGTTCGAAACCGGGAAAGGGCTCACAATGAAGGAGCACATCCGTGATTGCCACGGCGTCAAGCCACTGGCGATGTTTAAGGCGTTCTTCCTGCGTGGTGCCCTGAAGATAGGAATCTTCCAGAATGTTCAGTTCAAAAGATTCCGCGGGCGTTATGTCTTGATGATTCCGTAACGATTGCGTTTCTGATTCTGCCAGTGCAGTTCGTGTTCTCTCATACAGGTGTTCAAGCTGAAAGGCCTTCCATTGCGTCCAGGTGTGCCGGCCAACACTGCGAATGTCGCAGATGGTGAGCAGATATAGGGTGTCGAGGTTTTCCCGGTTTCCCAAAGTTTGTGCAAATCGACGGATATTATGATCTTCCGGTTCGCGTTGCAGGGAAAGATAGGACATGTCCAGATGATGCTGGACGAGAAATCGTACACGTCCGGACTCTTCTTCACTCAAGCCCAGGCGCTCACAGACATTTTCGGCCATGATGGCGCCGCTTTGCGCATGATCGCCTTCCTGGGACTTGCCGATATCATGGAGGAGCAGGGCCAGCCTCAACAGAAAGGGGCGTTTAAGGCCCCGGTACAAGCGGCGGATTTTGTCATCGGGATCGAAGGCCATATCATCAGCCGTTTGGATGGTCTGCAGGATATGCTGATCAATGGTATATTCATGGTAGGAATCATACTCGACTTTGCAGGTGAGCTGATGAAATTGGGGAATCAGCCTTTCCAGCAGGCGGGTTTCGTGCATCATGAGGACGGCCCTTCCGACGGGTTCCGGCGACATGAGAATTTCGCGGCAGGCGTCACCGATAGCCCGGGTCTTGAACTCCTTCTTGCCGGTATGAGAGATAAAATGACGCAAACGATTGCGCAATTCCACACTCAGGGTGGCCCTGTGGACGAGCATTTGTTTGAATACGTCCATGAGCCAAATGGGGGCGCCTATGCGAGGATCGTCTGATTTCGTAGAAAACATGATGCCGTCCATGACCGCAACGCCGGGGCCTACGGTATGCGCGCTTAGTCTTTTCCTGACATCACGCCAGATATTTCGCCCTGAGAGGTCTCTTTCAAGAAAGGATAGCAAAACCGATCGGATGCGTCGGACGGTTTTAAAGAATTGTTCCATCATCCGCCCGGCGCCGTCGGCGCCGAAACCGCATAATTCGGCTACCATCGGTTGAAGAGATGTTTCCAAAACATCCATTCGGCGCTGACAGACCATGTGTAAGGCAATGCGAAGTCCGAGAAGAAATGCGTAATCTTTCTCGAGGCGTGCAGCCTGGGAAGCCGTAAACCGGGCCTTGCGGTGGAGGTCCTGAAAGCTTTGGGCACCGCTTCTGACGTGCTCTGCCCACAGGAGGCGATGACAGTCCCGGAGGCAACAGGTACCGTCTTTTAAAGAAGGTTCGACGCGATAAATTGATTTTTCAGGGGAATACAGGCCTTCCCGAAGCGTACGCCCGATTTCTTCGATGAGAAATTTTTTCTTCTTTTCAAAATGAGGGGTAATGACGGTGTTTTGAAGCTTGTCGTAAAGCCTGCGATCGCCTGTAAGAAATCGATTTTCCAGAAGAGCGGTATCCGTGGCAAAATCGTCGCCCATGATGAGGCTGCAACTCTGAATGGTACGTACGACACAGCCCATATTCAGGCCGATATCCCAGAAATGGCGAACGGCCGCAGAAATCGCTTCTGTGGATCGCCCCTCTTCGTGAAGGATGAGGATATCGATATCAGAAAAGGGGCAGAGTTCCTGGCGGCCGTATCCGCCCAAAGCAATGAGGCAAACTTTTTCCCGGGGCGCCGGGCCGGAGATGGTGGCCTCAAAAACATCGCACAGAACAGCGTCCACCTCACGAGTAAAGGTGCGAACGGTTTCGAGGGGTGATATGCTGAAACCCTCCCGACTGAAGAGGGTTTCACGGCATGCGGTTATGTAAGCTTTGTGCTGGGAGACGGTCTTGATCACGGTTTACAGGGCTTCGACGCCTCGTTCCCGGGTCCTGATGCGCATGACGTCTTCCAGAGGCAGAACGAAGATTTTGCCGTCTCCTATTTTACCTTCTACGCCTGTGCGGGCTGCGTTGGCGATGGCATCAATGGTTTGTTCAAGATACTCGTCATCCACGGCAATCTCCAGTTTTACTTTTCTGATGAAGTTGATCTGGTATTCATGCCCGCGGTATGTTTCCGTATGGCCTTTTTGTCGGCCGACGCCCTGAACGTCGGAAACGGTCAGCCTGAATACTTCGATATGACGCAGGGCATCTTTGACGGCTTCCAAGCGGGTGGGCTGGACAATGGCAATGATGTATTTCATGAAATATCCTCCTTATCTATCTGTTATAGTTATATAATAACTTATTCTCTGATATCCCGCTCGGGGTAAGCGGAAATATGATGGACGCTCAAATCGGCGCCGCGTATTTCATCTTCATCGCTCAGGCGTATCCCGACGGTATATTTCAGGCCCAGGTAAACGATTGTTCCCACGGTGAGGGCAACGATGACGGCGGCCAGGCTCCCGACGATCTGGGCACCGAAGGTGACTCCTCCAATGCCTCCCAGAAAGGTCTGTCCGAATATTCCCGTTGCCACGCCGCCCCAGGTGCCCGTGACGCCATGGAGCGGCCAGACGCCAAGGACATCGTCGATCTTCATTTTTTCCGTTTCCCAATGAAATCCGAAAATGAAGATAAGGGCTGCAATCCCGCCGATAAAAAAAGCGCCGAAGGGATGAACCACGTCCGAACCGGAGCAGATGGCGATCAAACCGGCCAGAGCGCCGTTGTGGATAAAGCCCGGGTCATTCTTTGAAAAGACCAAAGCGAACAGGACGCCGCCAACCATGGCGAAAAGGGAGTTAACGGCCACCAAGCCGCTGATCCCGGCTATGTCCTGTGCGCTCATGACATTGAATCCGAACCAGCCGATGCAGAGAATCCAGCTGCCCAGGGAAAGGAACGGAATGTTGGAAACGGGGATGCCCTGGCTTATCCCGTAGGGCCAGCGGCCGATCCTTTGCCCCAGAATGATGATGGCCGGCAGGGCAAGCCAACCGCCCATGGAATGAACCACCACCGAGCCGGCGTAATCATGAAATTTGGCGCCCAGGGCACTGTTGAGCCAATCCTGGAAAAAAGAATATTTGCCCCAGATGACGGATTCGAAAAGAGGATAGCATAATCCAGCAAGAATAGCACCGGCAAACAATTGGGGCCAGAATTTTGCCCGTTCGGCGATGCCGCCGGAAATGATGGCAGGAATACAGGCGGCAAAAGTGGTGAGAAAAAAGCAGTGCACAAGATCAAAGCCTCGCGCTCCCATAACGCTTTTTCCATTCAGGAGGTTGCTTATTGAGCCGGCATCCATCCAGAAATTGATGCCGTAGGCGATGGGAAAACCGATCAGAAAATAGACGACTGTGGAAACAGACCAATCGCTTAATATTTTAACTAGCGCATTGACCTGATTCTTCTGCCTTACCGTGCCGACTTCAAGAAAGGCGAATCCGGCGTGCATGGCAAAGATCATGACCGCCCCCAACATAAGAAAAAGGGTGTTGCTTGAAAATTGAAGGGTTTGTATTGTTTCGTTCATATGGCCTCCCATTCGAGAATTAGGTTCTTGAAAAATCAAATTTGGCAGGAATAGTGCAACATCAAGACCAGTGTTGATTGCGGGGGACCCCTGGGGGTGTATTCTTTTGTAACACCATGTATATTGAGAAGAAATTAGAATGATACTATAGAAAGAGCCACAGAAGAGTCGCCGATATCGGTTGGCAAAGGTGACAATATTGTATAATGCATGGATTCGAAGTACAATATTGTGCGATGTAAAAGATGTGCTTGAATTATCCATCGCAATGACTGATTATGGATGACGAGGATTGGAGGAATTAGAATGTTTGGAGGAATTGGTTTTCCTGAACTATTGATTATCCTGGTCATTGCCCTGATATTTTTTGGACCGGGAAAACTTCCCGAATTGGGCAGCACGATAGGCAAAGCTATCCGGGGTTTCAAAAAGGCGATGGATGGGGTTGAGAAAAAGTCGGGAGAGACGTCTGATGCTTCAGCGAAAACGGATGCATCGGACAATAAAAAACCGGAGGTCAAGTAGGTTTCCTTTTTGATTCCGGGGCTCTACTTTTGGGTTTGACGCGCTTTGCCAACCCGGTAGTTTAAGCGGACGGCGGCTTTGCTTGAAGGTTTTTGGAAGAATCCATGATCATATCCCGGAGTCTGATCTCCGGATGATGATAGCGTTCATAGCGGAGTGTCCGCTTGCCGAACTGAATGGCTTCCTGGGGGCACCATTGGAGGCAAGCCAGGCATTGCTCGCAATGATGATTCCAGATGGGTTTGTTATCGGTGTCCATTTCGATATTCCCGCAGGGGCAGATGCTTTGACAGACCCGGCAGGCATTGCATTTTTCATCCGCCCGGAAACTCTTATCCATGCCGGGAATACGGGGGAAAATCATTCTGTAAAGATAAGAAAAGAGCATATTCTGCCATAGGGGTCCTTTTTCAATGGGCCTGATCTCCCTGTTATCCACGATATCGGCAATGTGGCCTATTTTCTCTTGTGCCGCCATGAACTTTATTTGCTGCTTGTCTTTGGGGCCAGGTCCTCCCCAGGGGATATAATTGGAAGGCATAACCAGATCAAACCCGGCGGAAAGTTTCATGTCCCTTGACGCCATGAGCGCTTTGAGCTGCAAGAGCGTGGCGGCTACCTGCCCGGCATTGACGGCGACGGCGAAGTAGTAGGTATTGGACTGACGGGGCAGGGCATTGATGAATTCAATGACGCGGCGAGGCAATCCCCAGACATGGACGGGGAAAATAATCCCGACATTTTCTGTTTGTCTTTTTGTCCCGGGAGCATGATCGGCTGCCATGGGAATGATGTCAGTTATTCCAAGATATCCCGCCAGAGTTCGGGTTGCCCATAAAGAATTGCCCGTACCGGTATAGTAGTAAAGGTCGACATTCATCACTTCCTCCTGGAGCACCGATAAATCCCAAACAGACAGCCCGGGTTGAGATAATCAAACGACATGATATTTAAAAGATCTATAGCTCACTTCATAGGAGCCGTCAAAATGAAAGTGATCGTAAGGTTTCAAGACGCATTGTGGAGGGGTGTGATAACCAAGCATGGAAGATTGCTATAACTCACTTCCGGGATGCTTTACGATGATCTTACAGATACTTTATTGTTGGACCGAATCAAATGATTTTTGATCGTGAGACAAATCTCTCATGCCTTACAAAGATCTACTCAGCCACGTTTTGATTGTGTCATAGGATCATCAATTATTTATTGAAAGCGAAAAGATGGATTGATGGATGGGCTTTTGTAGCAGCTTTCGACCCGGATTCCTTAGACATGATCAAGAAAAATGGAGGTGTGGCCGGTTTGCCGTGTCCATCTACAAAGTCTTAGAAATACAAATCTTAAAGATCACTGAATTCGGTCCCAGAGTTCCCGCCAGGTTGATATTTTCCCCTGACAGATGCCCGCAGGACTTATCAGAATAATTCTAATGATTTGCTCTCCACTGTTGCACCGCACTCTTCTGATTGCTCATAGTTCTCTCCTCTCTGATTTAGTTAAAACACGACATCTTAAACCATTGCGCATAATTGGTGTAAGGTTTCATTTGGCACTTCCCATCAGCAAAATTAAGCTTCAAGGATTTGAAGCATGCCATTATGAGAAGGAAAATAATTATTTATCGAAGTTCTAAATCTCCCGCGCGACGTTGTAGCCATCGTGGATGGCATCAAAAGCTTTGGCAATGCGTTTGGCATCTCCAATGACCCTGTAAGGGATGTCTCTTTCCTTAAGAAGCTCTTCGAGAGGATTGTATGAGCGCGATCCTAATGCAAGCACGACGGTGTCTGCGCGCACCATATGCTCACCATCCGACGTTTCAACGACAACGCCCTCCGGCGTAATTTCCTTTGCTTTGGCATTCGTCAGTATTTCAATGCCATGGCGCTGGATATCCTGCATCATTCCCCAGCGCGTGGACTTTCCGATATCCGGCCCGATTTTTTCTATCATCTCTATCAATATGACTTCCTTGGAACCTTTTGTTGAAAGCTCATAGAGATCATCCATCGTCTCTGCACGGTTGACCAGCAAGAACTTAACCGCATCGCTTGATAGTGTACCTTTCTCGGCCAACAAGAGCGCTGTTTCAACGCCTACTGCGCCGCCCCCGATAATGACCACGCGCCGACCGGTTTGAACCCGACCGGCCAGAATGTCCCATGCACCGGCAACCTGCGGCAGCCCCGCACCGGGAATCGACGGCATGATTTCCACCGCTCCGGTCGCCAGGATAACCATATCCGGTTTTTCTCTATCGATAACGGCTTCATCAACCTCAGTATTCAATACCACCTTGATCACACCGCTGGGGGCGAGTTGCGCTTCCAGATCTCTGGCAAGTACCGTAAACTCCTCCCTTCCGGGGGGGCAGCCCGCAAGAATCAATTGCCCGCCTAGTCGCTCGTTCCTTTCGTAAATAATAACCTCATGACCCCTTCGCGCTGCGGTCATCCCTGCATACATACCCGCGGGACCGCCCCCGCACACAAGTATTTTCTTGGGAGTATGCGTTTTCTCCAACCCGCGGTCCAATTCATGGCTTACCAACGGATTGCATAAACATTCCACCGGTTCTAAAATAAACAGATGATCGAAGCATCCTTGAGCGCATGCAATGCAGTGAATGATCTCATGCTCTCTCCCCTCGGCAATTTTTTTTGGCAGATCCGGATCGGCGATCAGCGGCCGCCCCATGGCCACCATGTCACAGATGTGATCGGCAATCATTTCCCGTGCCGTTGCCGGATCATTGATGCGGTGTCCCGCAATGACGGGGACATCGACACATTCCTTGATGCTGCGCGACAGATAAGCATAAGCCCCGCGGGGTACCTCTGTGACAAGCTGAGGCACTCTGGATTCATGCCAACCGACATTCACGGATATAGCGTCTGCCCCATTTTCAGCGATCCTTGCAGCATATTCCCTCGTTCGGCTTCTGCCAATGCCGTTGACCATCAGATCATTTCCATTGATGCGCCAGATTACGGGATAGTCTTTTCCCACCGCTTCGCGAACAGCCAACGCAATTTCCAATCCAAAGCGCATCCGATTTTCCCATGAACCGCCGTACTCATCGTCGCGATGGTTCGTCAGTTCCGAAAGGAATTGGCTAATGAGGTATCCCGTACCTGACAGAATCTCTACAAAATCAAAACCGGCTTTTTTAGTCCTGAGCGCGGCAGCAGCAAAATCCTGAATGGTCTGCTTGATTTCATATAATTCAAGCGCACGGGGTTTTTCCCGGGTGAAAGCCGAGACGATGGCGGAAGGCGCCACTGCTTGTTTACCGTCGAGCATAAAAGAGTGTAGGTATCTGCCGGGATGATTCAACTGCAGACCGGCTCGCCCCCCCCCCAACTTCATCGCCGTGCTCAACCGTGTAAGTCCTTCAATATATGCGTCTTTATGAGCCCCAATGATCCTATTGCCGCCGCCATCTTCATTAATCATGGCATATCCGGCAATAAGTGCGCCGGCACCGCCTCGTGCCCGCTCGGCATAAAATGCGACTATCCGATCGCCGATGTAAGATGTCTCTATCATATTCAAATGCATGGCAGGCATCAGAATGCGGTTAGGAATAATCATCTTGTTGATCGTGATCGGTGACAGAAGAACATCGCCCTTTACCTGCGGCTCTTTTGCCGCATCTTTGTTCTGCTGCGATCCATATACAATTTTCATATAAACCCCCTGGTATATTTTACTGTTGAAAAGCGCTCCTGAAGAGGATGGGCCACTTTAAATCATATTAGCGATAATCATGCCAAGTAAATTACATCATTTTTCAGCATGTTACAGCGAACAATCTGCAATGATTGTCCCATAGGACAAAATTTATTGTCTTATGGTGTAATTATGATAAGGAGATTCCTACTATGACGGAAAGCAATCCAACTTGGCTGTTCTAATGCGGGGGGATAAGATGATTAACGAAAATGATTTCTTCAGACAGGTCACAACAAGGGTCTGTGGTTCACTGGATATAAGAACCGCTCTGATGAAAACATACCAGTATCTTCAAGAATTCATACCCGTGGATGCCATGGGGCTCCATCTCTATGAGCCAGGTATGCGCGCGATGCGAACCATCGCGAAAGTCGGCGCTTCCGGAAGTTTTGCACTTAACTTGATCACCCCGCTGAGCGAAGATTTAGAGAAAAATCCAGAACTCGTAAAGATCGTCAATCATCCGGAAAGGGATCCCCTTGTCAAGACCATGATCCGTCAAGGGAGAGCCTCTTCATATTCTGTTATGCTTTTATATTTACAGATGGAAGACAATAAAGGAGGCGCCCTGTCCCTTCGAGTGGCCGGCAATGAAAGATATACAAAGGATCATGCCCGATTGGTTTCTCTTCTCAATGAACCATTCGCGATCGCATTGGCAAATGCATTGAAGCACCGGGAACTGATTGATCTCAAAAATGCACTGGCAGACGACAACCGCTATCTGCAGGAGGAACTGAGGAACCTATATGGCAACAGAATAATCGGTGAGAATTCGGGATTGAAGGACATCATGACGGTAGTACGGAAGGTAGCGCCTCTGGACAGCCCCGTTCTGCTTCTTGGCGAAACGGGTACAGGGAAAGATATTATCGCAAACGCGATCCATTACACGTCCAAGCGTAGCCGCGGACCTTTTATAAAGGTTAATTGCGGAGCCATTCCCGACACCCTTCTGGATAGCGAGCTTTTCGGCCATGAGAAGGGCTCCTTTACGGGAGCGGTAACACAGAAGCGGGGACGTTTCGAGCGCGCTCACAAGGGAACGATTTTCCTCGATGAAGTGGGAGAACTTCTTCCCCAGGCGCAGGTTCGGTTGCTGCGTGTGCTTCAGGATAAAGAAATTGAAAGGATAGGTAGCGCCAAAACGATTCCGGTCGATATAAGAGTAGTCACCGCTACAAATAGAAATCTGGCGGAAATGGTGAGCTCAAAACAATTCCGTCAAGACCTGTGGTTCCGTGTGAATGTCATTCCGATTTTCATACCGCCCCTCAGGGAGAGGAGGGATGATATTCCTGAATTTGTCCAATACTTCCTCGATAAGAAATCCAAAGAAATGAAACTACTCACACCACCACAATTGGCACCCGGGGCTATCAACTGCCTTTTGGACTATGATTGGCCGGGAAATGTAAGAGAATTGGAAAATATTGTAGAACGCGCTCTGATTTTAAATAGAGGCGAATATTTAACTTTTGGCGATCTTATCAGCAAAACGGCAGACTGGGATCATAGCAAGCCGGCAGTCAATGAGGAAGCTCTCAATTTCGATGTGATCTCTTCAGGGCATATCCGGAAGGTCCTCCAGATTACGAAGGGAAAGGTACACGGTAAGGATGGCGCTGCTCAACTACTTGGAATGAACGCCAGCACTCTCAGAAAACGCATGTCAAAGCTTGGTATTCCTTTCGGGAAATATTCCAAAACGGCATGGTAATCTGAACTCGGGAAGGGTCCGCAAGAGCGGCAGGTTTCTACCCCCCCGATGATTCGACCTGTATAATCTACGCGATGTTTTCCGTCATTAAAAAACCAATTAAAAATCACATGTTAGGTTATTCATAAATTGTAACAATAGCTTAGGCGTTATTAGAGTCTAATAACACCTAAGCTCATAATATTGTTTTGCAATAACCTATGGTATTATTTTTGTTCACTATTTTATATCATTGTTGATACTGAATGATTACGAACGGTTATGATGGGGCCATCAACGATTATGCCCAATGGTTCATCCCCCGCCCGGTCATAACATATAACCGTTGAAACAGTTATACTCATAGGCTCTTTAAACCGCTTCTACGCGGCATGGTATATAGCGGTGCATCGGGGTTCCGACAAAATCCCGATTTGTGTTTTTTGTTAATCGGTTCACGTTGGCGCCGAATTTCACCCCGTTATAGACGAGGCCAAACCCGTGGGGAATGATGACCTGTCCTTTTCGGGTATCCTCGGTCACCTCTACCTCGATAGTTTCTTCGCCTGCCTCGGTGATCACCTTCACCATCTGTCCATCGGCGAACCCGAATTTCTCAGCATCCGTCGGATTCATCGCCAGAGTGCAGGGCCGCCGGCCTGCGTTCCACGCCGGGTCCCTCATACCCGTGTTAGCATTCATGTCCATGTGGCGGCCGGCCATGAGGATCAATGGAAATTCAGCATCGGTTCTCAGTCGCTTCTCTTCCTCAGCAGCGCTGATTCCCTTTATCCAGTCTTCGACCTCTGCTGTATAAAGTTCGATCTTTCCGTCCTTGGTGGCCACTCTACCAAGATTTTTCCCCATATCCTGACTGCCGACCAGCACGCCCTCCGGGTGGTCGATGATGGCCTCGTAGAGGGCCAGCCCCTGGTCCGGTCCGGCCTCGAATCCCACCCTTGCCGCCTCCTCCTGTTTGGCCGGGGATCTTTTTAAAAATCCGGTGAAATAGCTGGCCAGGTGGGCGGAACCAATGGCCTTGCCCAGCGTCTTGGCTGCTATGAAAGGTACCTTCCTCATGTTCTCAGGATGCTCCATGAGATAACCTGTCAGGGCATCACGGTATGTTTTCAGGTTGCCGCTTCCGGCGGCCTGGAAAAGCGAGTCGGGTAGGGCGGGCATCAGACCCATGGCATCGGCCAGGAGGCTGAATATCTCTCCTGCTTCTTTCTGCTCTCCTTCCACTTCGACCACGGGCTGACGCATCCGGCTGACGACGTCCAGGTAACCCTTGTTGGTTGTGGAGGGGATAATCATGTCCGCCGTGGACCACGATTCGTAGGTTGACCTGCAGGGCAGGACATAGTGTGCAAGCGCGGCAGTCTCACTCATGGCGATCTCGGCGACCACGAGCAGATCGAGCCGCCTGAAGGCCTCTTCATACGCGGTCGTATCGGCATAAGACCGCAATGGATTCGCTCCCATGACGAAGACGGATCTGAGCCGGCCGGAACGGTCGCTTACAATCTCTTCCGGCATGACATTAGGGGGGAATGTTCCCGCGATGGCCGGGATGTTGGTCACCGCTGTCCGCCACGTCTTGGGGTCATTCGGGTCCGAGTACATCTTTTCGCCCACGAGGAAGCTTCCACCCGGCACACCGATGCGTCCGCAGATCGCCAGAAGCACAACGAGTAGATAGGAAACGAAAGCACTGTGCCGGTTCATCAGGATGCCGAGATCGTCTCGCAGGCAGGACTGGCGTTTGGCGAATTCCTGACAGACAAGAAATACCTGGTCGTATTCCAGTTCGCAGACCTTCAGTGCCGCGTTCACGTCAAATCCGGCGAACCAGGGCAGTATCTCCTTGAAACCGCTGACGTGCCTGTCAATGTATTCCTGGTTATGCATACCCTCTCTGAGGATGATGGCGATCATCGATTTTAGCAGCAGGGCATCCGTACCCGGCCGCAGGGCCAGGTGAATATCCGCTATTTTCGCCGTTTCCGAACGTCTCGGGTCGATCACGACCAGCAGTTTGTCCGGATCTTTGGCGATTCGGGTCAATACTCTCCTCGCCTGGGGTATTTGATGGCTCATCATACCATTCCAACCGACGGTCATCATCATCTCGGTATGCTTATAATCAGGTACCAGCTCCAGCATCTGGCTTCCGAATGCCAGCCCATGCGCCCAATAGCGGCCGGCAAACTCCTGGTTGCCGGCTGAGTAATGGTAATGCGACCCAAGCGCGTCAACGAAACCGATCGGGAAACGCCACGGGTAGAAGTTGAATTCGCCCCCTCCGACCATCGTGGCCAGGGACCGCGGCCCATGCTCCTGAAGTATCTTTTTGAGCTTTTCTGCAATCTCGCCGATGGCCTGATCCCAGCTTATGCGTTCAAATTTGTCGCCCACCTTCTTCAGCGGGTAAAGCAACCGGTCCGCATTGTGCTGGTGGTAAGCGAGGTTCATGCCTTTTCGGCAGATGTAGCCTTCGCTGATCGGGCTGTCCTTGTCGGGGCGGACTTTAACGATACGGTTGCCCTCAACGCTGACTTCAAGGCCGCAGCGGATGCCGCACAATGCACAAGTCGTTTTCTTCCATTCTTGCATATTTGGCTCCTCTCTAAGGTTGGCGGTTATTATGTCTTGTCCGTTCAGTTGCCAACAGGGCATGAGGTGTAACACTTAAAACAATGATATTCGAAACCGATGAAGGCCGCCTGGTACATGCTCATATATTCGGGGCTCAGGATCAATTTCTTCTGTTCTTCCGGACTGCTGCCAATGAATTTCATCCAGAATCTTATGTTCCGTCCCAGCCCAAAGGGCTGTGAAATTTTCATGCACTTGAATTCGTCCGTCTTGCCCTCTTCATCGAGCGCCTTTCCGGGGCAATTTTCAACACAGATGTTGCAGTGGGTGCAGAGATCTTCGGTGACGGGAGGGTCCGGCATCAGCTCAAGGTCGGTTAATATCGTCGAGAAGATCACCTGAGAACCCAAGCGGGGGTGAATCACGAGATTGTGCCGCCCAAAGTTACCCAACCCGGCTGCAACGGCTGCGTGGCGCTGAGAAAAATCAGCCACCAGACCGAACCTGTTTTCAGGCTTCATATTCATCGGATATGACAGTGGCGTGGACATCGCCTTTGCGCCGAACTCTTTCTCTATGAACCGTGCAACTTTATAAATGCTCGACCTCGCAAATTCCATGGAGTCGATCCTCCCCCCCATGGCAATCCTCGGGTTTTCACTCTCAACATTGGACAGCTCTTTGTGGGCAAGGACAACCAGACTCTTTGTTTTGGGAAAAATAGTTTCTATCTTGGGAGACAGAGGGCTCTTATAGTCGGACACCGCGCCGAAACCCACATCCTCTATGCCGAGGTCCAATGCATATTTTTTTATCTTTTCTTTTGCTCCAGCGTTCATCGTCTTCCTCCATTCTTTGTGTGTTTAAAATCGTGAATCGAAAGCCAGGTGTGTCTATGGCTTGGACGGTCAATTAAAAAATTTCTCCTTCGCTATGGAGAGCATGGCCGGTGTTATCAAACCGGATCAGCCGCGACCCGGCGATTTTCTCGTGAAGATAGTCCTGGAACTTGGGGTAGGCGAGTTTATCATCAGCCCCGGAGAAGAGCCGGCAGGGAAGCTTGATTTCTGCTACCCCGTCGATCAGGTTGAATGCGTTACGCTTCATAGGAATAGGTACAGATGTTCATCATGTTTAAATTTTCCCGCCGGTGATAGCCTCCATGAAGGCCTTGGCATCTTTCGGGGGCGGGCGAAACCCCGGTTTATTGACCATCGAGATAGCTTGCGAAGGACAGCCGGTGGCGCAAACGGCACATCCGAAACAGCGATCCAGGTTGACTTGGGGAGGGCCGTCATCTCCCAATGTCAGTGCTACGGGTGGGCATCGGTCGAGACAAACGCCGCAGGCCGAACATAGATCAGGGTCAAAGCGCGGCTCAAAACCGGAATTGAAGAAAAGTCCGGGTTTGGGTTTGGCCAGGGCGCTTAGCACAGCACCACAGTGCCAGCGGTCGCAGTTGCATAAAAAACTGATGCCTTCGGTCATGTTTTGA